>CAKULG010000043.1 GCA_934667105.1 uncultured Clostridia bacterium | reverse complement strand
GAAGCGATGAAGATCGCGCTGAAGAAGGTGCGCGGAACGGATATCGAGCTCCTGCTGAAGGAAAGCGGATTGATCGAGTAAACGCAAACGGGCGCTGGGATTCACCCAGCGCCCCAGACTGTAGACAAAGACCGAGGTTAAGGCCTCGGATTTTGTCATATAAAAGAGCTGAAAAGCCAATAAAGTCAACACATAGAGGGCAATTTGTGGTATAATGATTAGGAAAATCACCTTTGTGATTTTCCGGGTCGACGGGCGGAGGTTCATAAACCGCACGGCGACAATCACGGTATAATCAAATTAAAGGTGGAATAATATGCGCTTCTTCGTTATCCCATCAGAAGATGCTGAGGCACGGCGAAAATGGCTGTCGGAAAGGCTGGGCACTGAAGAAATGAATGCTTTGTTTCAGGAAGCCTACGCCATTTTGCGCAACAAAGAGGCCGCCTATGACGCGGTATACAACGCTTTGCTGAAGGGCCTCAAGTGCAACCGGCTGCGCGATGACAACCGGATGTTTTATCAGATGGTGCAGTTTGTGCGAAACGAAGCCTACGCATACCCGAAGCATTTTTCAATGCGCGCATGGTGGAGGCAGGCAAGGCTCCGCTTTAGGAAACTGCCTTACAAGAACGGCGCTCAATATCTCGCTATACGCGAGCGGAGCAACGCCCGGCTGCGCGCTACGATTGAAGCGCTGAACTCCCCTGAAAAGGAGATTCTGCGCATGCGAATCCACGAGGAAAAGGAATTCCCCGAAATCGCCAAAGAACTGCATATGCGCGATAACGCCGTTCGAGCGCAGTATCGCCGAATCCTGAAGAAGGTGAAACACGCTTTGGCGGAGGATATTTCCGAATAATTTTGACCGCAAACCGCTTCGTCAACCCATTCGGAAAATGGAAGCGCCTCCGGATTCGCTCATCGCCAGCCCGCTTCGGCGTCTGGCAAGATGAAAATCGGACGCCGGGAAACAAGGATTAGCCGCGCAGCCCCTGCACCGCCATTTGCACAAGCCGGGCGGCGCTGTCGCGCTCCAGGGGCATAACGCGCCCGAAGTACATATAGTAATTCAGCATCGACCAGAAAACCTCATAGCCGCCGCGATCGTATTCCTCCGCAGTGTGCAGATAGCCGGTGCAGCCGTTGGTGTAGCCGCCCGGGAAAAACAGATCGCCGCACTGCGCGCGCACATTCAGCGCCAATTCGCACATGATTTCGTTGGGAACGCCGATCAGCGCGCCCTCGTCCAGATGAAAATACTGAAGCTCCACCCGCTCGCTCTGGCGGGTGATTCCGGCTTCGTTCAGCCGGGCACACCTCCTTCAGCCAGCCGCCGTCGATTCCCGCCTCCCGCGCGGCCTCCGCCGCGATTGTGCGGGCGCGGGAAGGGGTGGGAACGCCTGAATACAGCGTGCCGCGCGCCGTGTACACCCGGAGCGAAGCGGCTTCGTGCGGGCGCAGCGAATCAAACAGCGCCTGCGTGTCCCGCAGCACGGCGCGCCCCATTTCGTTCAGCGCGTCGTCCGTTCGCACAAAGCGGCCGCTGGTATCGTCTGCGTCGGGCGGATTGATTTTGGAGCAGAAAAACCGCGGCGCGACGTTTCCGGCCGCGCCCTGCGGGAGCATCACGGGGCAACCCCAGGCCTGGGAGAGCACGCCGCGCGGCGATTCAGCACGCCGCCATTGCGGCGGTTCACGCCGATATTCGTCTCGGCGCAGCCCCAGGCAATGCGAACGGGGCGCATGGCGGCCAGCGCCCGGCGCGCCGCATCCAGAATGCACGCGTCCACAAGGCTCGCGTATGCGGGCGCAAGGGCGCCGTTGGGCGCGGCGGGGGTGATATCGGCTTCACAGAAGCCAAGGCTGATATGCGTCATCATCAATACGCCTCCGCTTTTTTTGCGCGCGGATTACGATGCGGCGATCCGTCTATCCATGATAACACACCGCCGCTGCCGGAGCAAGCCGTTTGCGCTTGCTTTGCATCGCGGCGAGGTGCTATAATGGGGCGATGCGAGGAGGGAACGAAATTTGATCGATAAAATGCTGATTCGCGGGGCGAGGGTTCACAACCTGAAAAATATCGACCTGGATATTCCGCTGGGAAAGATCGTGGGGATTGCGGGCGTATCCGGCTCCGGGAAATCTTCGCTGGCGCTGGGCGTGCTGTATGCCGAGGGCTCCCGCAGGTATTTGGAGGCGCTTTCCACCTACACCCGCCGCCGCATGACGCAGGCCGCCAAGGCCAGCGTGGACGAGGCGATGTATGTTCCCGCCGCCCTGGCGCTGCATCAGCGCCCCGGCGTGCCGGGCATCCGCAGCACCTTCGGCACGGGCACGGAGCTGCTCAACAGCCTGCGGCTCATGTATTCCCGCTTGGGCAGCCACCGCTGCCCCAACGGGCATTATCTGAAGCCTTCCCTGCTGGTCGCCGCCGGGAAAGCGCTGATCTGTCCGGCGTGCGGCGCGCAGTTTTATGCGCCCTCCGCCGAGGAACTGGCCTTCAATTCCCAGGGGGCCTGCCAGAAATGCGGCGGCACGGGCGTCGTTCGCACCGTGGATTTGGATACCCTGGTGCCGGATGATTCGCTGACCATCGATCAGGGCGCGGTCGCCCCGTGGAACAGCCTGATGTGGTCGCTGATGACGGATATTTGCCGGGAAATGGGCGTACGGACGAACGTGCCCTTCCGGGAACTGACTGCGGAGGAGAAAGAAATCGTCTACCACGGCCCTGCCGAAAAGAAGCATATTTTTTATCACAACAAGAATTCCAACCAGGCGGGAGAACTGGATTTCACTTATTTTAACGCCGTTTACACCGTGGAAAACGCGCTTGCCAAGGTCAAGGATGAAAAAGGCATGAAGCGGGTGGAGAAATTCCTGAAGGAGGACGTGTGCCCCGAATGCCGCGGTACGCGCCTTTCCGCCGCCGCCCGCGCGCCGAAGCTACGGGGCGTTTCGCTGGACGAGGCCTGCGCCATGACGCTATCCGAACTGGTTTCGTGGGTGCAGGGCGTTCCCGGCAGCCTGCAGGAAGAGATGCGCCCCATGGCCGAGCGTATTTGCGAGGCGTTCCAGAGCACGGCAAAGCGGCTGATGGATTTGGGACTGGGCTATCTGACCCTGGATCGTTCGGCCGCCACGCTTTCCACCGGCGAGCGCCAGCGGATGCAGCTGGCCCGCGCCGTGCGCAACCGCACCACGGGCGTTCTTTATGTGCTGGACGAGCCGTCCATCGGCCTGCACCCCGCCAACATCGCGGGGCTTAACGGCGTGATGCACGACCTGGTGGCGGACGGCAACTCCGTCATTTTGGTGGATCACGATACGCAGATTTTGAAGGAAGCGGATTGGATTGTGGAAATGGGCCCGGAGGCGGGGGCCAAGGGCGGCCGCGTCATCGCCCAGGGGGAGATTCCCACCCTTGAAGCAGACCCGCATTCGCAGATCGGGCCGTTCCTCTCCGGCCGGGCCGAAACGAAGCGGAAGGACTGCGCCGCCAAGGAAACGCTGTTTGCAAACGGCAAAATTCATCTATCCACCGCGCAAATCCACACCGTCCGTCCCCTGGAAGCGGACGTTCCCAGGGGACGGCTCACGGTTGTCACCGGCGTATCCGGTTCCGGCAAGACCACCATGGTGCTGGAAAGCCTGATTCCGGCGCTGGAGGCGAAAATCAGCGGCGGCCCGCTGCCCTCGCATATCCGCGCCATCGACGCGGAGGGAATTGCGCATGTCAAGCTCATCGATGCGACCCCCATCGGGATCAACGTGCGCTCCACCGTGGCTACCTACGCGGGGGTGCACGACGAACTGCGAAAGCTCTTCGCCAAATCGGCCGACGCAAAGGCGCGCGGCTATAAAGCAAGCGATTTTTCCTATAATACCGGCTCCCTGCGCTGCCCCGGCTGCGATGGAACGGGGGAGGTCAGCCTGGACGTGCAGTTCTTACCCGATGTGAATATTCCCTGCCCGGATTGCCGGGGTTCTCGCTACGCCAGGGCGGCCTACGAGGTGAAAATGGCGAACAAAGGCGGCGCAGCCGTTTCCCTGCCGGAGCTGATGGACATGGACGTAAATTCCGCCATGGATTTCTGCCGGGAGATGAAGGCCGTCAGCCCCAGGCTGGGCATTCTCAAGCAACTGGGCCTGGGCTATCTGACCCTGGGCGAGGAAACGCCCAGCCTGTCCGGCGGCGAGGCCCAGCGCCTGAAGCTGGCCAGCGAAATCGGCAAAACGCAAACGGATTCCGTTTTCGTGTTCGACGAGCCTTCCATCGGCCTGCATCCGCTGGATGTGCAGGTGCTGTTGGGAGTATTTCAGGCGCTGCTGGACCACGGCGCAACCGTTCTCGTCATCGAGCACGACCTGGACGTGATTCGAAACGCCGACTATGTGATCGATATGGGCCCCGGCGGCGGGGACGCGGGCGGCCGGATCGTGGCCAGCGGCACGCCGCAGGAAATTAAAATGAACAAAGACAGCGTTACGGGGCGCTTTTTGTGAAAAGGGCCCTACGAAGCTTAGCATACAGGGGGCGCAGTTTTCTGCGCCCCCTCAGGGTGTCGAAAAAGGATTTTCGACACCCTGTAAATGCAAGTCTGCTAAAGCAGTCTTGCATTTAGAGCATCATTTTCTTGTAAAATGGGTATCAAAGATACCTCATTTTACGGCCAGAAAATGATAGAGGAGGCGGCATTCTGCCGCTCCTCGGCGACGTACATGCCGCCGCCTGCGGATTTCAAATGAAGGGCTGACCGCCCTTCATTGCATCCCGCAAGTTTGTCTGCTACTTTTTTGACAGTCTGAGGGGGCGCAGTTTTCTGCGCCCCCTGTACGGCAATATCGAATTACGGGCAGCCATTCTGGCGAACAATCACGCCGCCGCCTCGCGCTTGCCGATGGCGGTGAGATTGTTGATCCATTTCCCGCTGAGGAAGCGGGGCAGACCCACCAGCAGCTTGAAAAATTCCTCCACCACGGCGGCCAGGAACACCCCCGTGATGGGCAGGCCCAGCACCACTGTGGCGATGGCCACGCAGGGCACCCCGATAATCCAGACCGAGCCCGCGTCCAGCAGCATGGAAAACACCGTGTCGCCCCCGGCGCGAAGCACGCCCACGATGTTGATGGTGTTAAAATGGCGAATGGGCATCACGCCGCCCGCCAACAGCAGAATGGTGGAGGCGTTTTCCAGTGTTTCGGGGGATAGCTTGCCATAAAAGCTCAGAATCGGCCCCCGCAGCAGAATCAGCAGCGCCCCGGTGAGCAGGCTCAGGCATTCGGTGGTCAGCAGCATGCGGCGGGAGGTGAGCACCGCGCCCTCCCGATCGCCCGCGCCAATGCGATTGCCGATGAGAATGGCCGCGGCGTTGACTACGCCGAAAATGAACACCGTCATCAATTGATCGATGTTATTGTACACCCCGATGGCGTTCACCGCCGCATCGCCCAGGCGGCCGTAAAAGGTGGAATACGTCGTCATGCCCAGCGACCACAGCCCCTCGTTGAGCACCACGGGCAGCACCCGCTTGATATAATCCAGGGTGAAGGCCTTATCGGGCCGCCGCATTTCCCGCGGCCGGATGGCCCCGGGCTGGCGCTTCCAATAGGTGTAGCCCATATTAACCAGCAGCGATACCGCCGCCGCGATCACCGTGGCAATGGCCGCGCCGCGCACGCCCAGGGCGGGGAAGCCGAAATGGCCGTAAATCAGGCCGTAATTAAAGAAGGTGTTTGTCAGAATGGAGAGAATGCCCGCGCTCATGGCTACGGTGGGGCGGCCGGTGGCGCGCAGGGTGTTGGAATACACAATGTCCACGCTCTGAATCAAATAGCTCAGGCCCACATAGGAAAGATATTCAACGGCCAGGCGGCGGCTTTCTCCTTCTCCCAGAAAGAGGGACATAATGGGCCCCGGCAGCAGCATCGCCCCCAGCAGGAACAGCAGCGCCAGGCCGATGGTGATGCGCAGGCACAGGCTCATCACCTTGCGGATGCCCGCCGTATCCTTTTTCCCCCAGAATTGGGAAAAGAAAATGCTGCTGCCCGAAGCGGCCCCGAATAGAAACAATTGAAAAAGGAAGGAATACCGGCCCGCCTGGGTGACGGCGGCGTAATGCGCATCCCCCAGCCCGGCCACCATCAGCCCGTCCACAATGTGGGCCGAGGCGGAAACCAGGTTCTGCATGGCGATGGGCAGCGCCACCCGCAGCATTGTCCGCGTAAAGTCCTTCTCCCAATGAAAAATCTTTCGTGTGCTTTCCTTCATAATAATTCCTTCACCGCTTCCGCAAAAAAATCCAAGGAGCCCCCATTGTATCACGCCGGGGCCGAATGCGCAAGGCCTGTGGCAAAGAAGAAGCGGCGCTCTGTGCGGCGGTGACTTAGGAAAACATTGAAGCAAGGAACGGTATTGGATTTGGGCGCAAATGATTATATTACAAAGCCATTCGGTACAGAAGAATTGCTGGCCCGTATTCGTGCCGTTCTCCGCAGCCATCGGCAGGGGGCAGAAAATGAGAGTACACCCAGCGGCAAATACCAGCTTCAGGATTTGTTGATCGACTATGATAAAAGGCAGGTCTTTGTCGGCAAAGACGAAATCGACCAGACACAAACCGAATACAACATCATAGCCTATCTCTCTATCCATGCCGGAAAGGTGCTGACCTATGCTGCGATCATCCGCGCGGTTTGGGGATATTCGGATTATGGCAGCGTCAAGAAGCTGCAAGTCAACATGAAGAACATCCGAAAGAAAATGGGCGTAACGCCCGGCGAAAAGCGCTATATCATCAATGAGCTTGGCGTTGGGTATCGTATGCTGGAAGATGATAAATAGAAAATGCGGTGCTGCCTTTCCAGAGGCCGCACCGCATTGTAATATTATTCTGTTTTATGGAAAAGGCTGAACGCTGTTCATTCTACCCGCAGCATCCGATAGCCGATTCCGATGTGCGTTTGTAAGTATTGCTGCCCGTCTTTTCCGCGTTCCAGCTTTTTGCGCAGGGTCGCCATGAACACCCGCAGAGAAGCAATATCGT
>CAKULG010000042.1 GCA_934667105.1 uncultured Clostridia bacterium | reverse complement strand
AAATGATGTCCTAAATGCAAGACTGCTTTAGCAGACTTGCATTTACAGGGTGTCGAAAATCCTTTTTCGACACCCTGGGTTTCCCCCAGCTTAATAATTATTTCTTATCTGAACTCCAGGCAAATCGTTCGTTCGTCGCGAGCGCCGGGGGCGAGAAGGCGCGCGCCGTCCCGGTCCTCCAGATGCAGGCTGGGGTGATTGCCGGGATGCACGCTGGTGCAGGGCTCCAGGCAGACGAAGGCGGCCTCGGGGTCGGGCATCGTCCAGATGGCGAGATAGGGATAATCCCCCCGATGAATGCGCACGGCGTGGGCGTTTTTGCGGCTGGCCAGCTCCAGCCATTGGGATTGGGGATGGCGCAGGCTGCGGGTGAACTGGGTGAAAAGGGCGTGAGTCATGGGCTTTTCATCGCTGTCCTCCAGGAAAGCGTCCTCCCAGCCAAAGGGATTGAAGGAGCGGAGGGTTTCCCGCCTTTCAAATTTCAGGAAGTAATCCTCCGGCGTTTCCCCTGCCAGGCGGGGCCAGCGATAGGCGGTGTGGATGCCCACGCAGAAGGGCATGGGCGCGTCCCCGCGGTTTTCCACGGCGTGGCGCACGGTGAGGCAATTTCCCGCCAGGGAATAGCCCACTTGCAGCGAGAATTCGAAGGGGTACATTTTCCGCGTTTTGTCATTGGCGGAAAGGCCGAAAGCCACGCTGCTTTCCGTCTGCTCCAGAACGGTGAAATTGCTGTTGAGGGCGAAGCCGTTCAGGGGCATCTGATACGCCTTGTCGCCCACATAGTAGGTATCGCTGAGAAAACGGCCGATGACGGGAAAGAGGGTGGGGCTGGTGCGGGAATAGGTGCTTTCCTCCCCCTGCCAAAGATATTCCAGGCCGTCCCGTTCCACGCCCTTTAATTCCGCCCCCAGGGCGTTCACATGCGCCAGCAGCGCGCCGCCGCGCAGAATAATATCCTTCATTTGAAAATGCCTTCTTTCTGTTTTATCTCTCTTTTATCGTCGTTAATACAGCGGGTATTGCGCGGTGAGGGCCTCCACCTCCTGGCGCACGGCGGGCACGGCGGCCTCGCCTTCCCGCAGAATGCGGATGATCCAGCCCGCGATGCGCCGCATTTCCGGCTCCTTAAAGCCCCGGGTGGTAACGGCGGGGGTGCCGATGCGGACGCCGCTGGTTTCGTTGGGCTTGCGCTGATCCCGGGGCACCATGTTTTTATTCACGGTGATGTTGGCCTGGCCCAGCAGCGTTTCCAGCGTTTTGCCCGTCACGGGGGTATCGCACAGATCCAGCAGCAGCAAATGATTATCCGTGCCGCCCGAAACCATGCGCACGCCGCCCTCCCGCAGGGCGTTTTCCAGGGCCTTGGCGTTTTTCACGATCTGGGCCTGATATTCCCGGAATTCGGGGCGCAGGGCCTCGCCGAAGCAGACGGCCTTGGCGGCGATCACATGCTCCAGCGGCCCGCCCTGGATGCCGGGAAAAATCGCCTTGTCAATGGCCTTGGCCAGGCTTTCCCGGCACAGGATCATGCCGCCCCGGGGGCCGCGCAGCGTTTTATGGGTGGTGGTGGTAACAACGTCCGCATAGGGCACGGGAGAGGGATGCAGCCCCGCCGCCACCAGCCCCGCAATGTGCGCCATATCCACCATCAGATACGCGCCCACCGCGTCGGCGATTTCCCGGAATTTGGCAAAATCAATGCTCCGTGGATAGGCCGAGGCCCCCGCCACGATCAGCCGGGGCTTGCACGCCTCCGCCGCCCGGAACACCTGCTCGTAATCCAGCCGCTCGGTTTCGGGATCGATGCCGTAGGCGGAAAAATGAAAATACTTGCCCGAAATATTCACCGGACTGCCGTGGGTGAGATGGCCGCCGTTTTGCAGGCTCATGCCCAGCACGGAATCGCCGTATTCCAGCAGCGCGAAATACACCGCCATGTTGGCCTGGGAGCCGCTGTGGGGCTGCACGTTAGCGTGCTCCGCCCCGTACAGGCGGCAGGCGCGCTCCATGGCGATGCACTCCACCTCGTCCACATAATCGCAGCCGCCGTAATACCGCCGGCCGGGATAGCCCTCGGCGTATTTATTCGTTAAGGGGCTGCCCATAGCCGCCAGCACCGCCGGGCTGACGAAATTTTCCGAGGCGATCAGCTCGATGTGCGTTTCCTGCCGGGCGCACTCCCGGCCGATCGCCTGAGCCACCGCCTCGTCCCGTGTTAACGCTTCCGGAATTTCCCACATAAAAAACAACGCCCCCTCGCTTCCGCAATGTTCCTTCACTATAGCACGCCCCCAAGGGATACGTCAATATGTTTCAGGCAATGCGGGGCGAAGGCGGCAGAGAACACTTTCCCCCCGCTTAATTTTTGCGCTTTTTCTTTTTTTCTTTCGCGTTGACAAAAGAAAGAAGAAAACGTACAATAATATGCGGTGAATTAGATGCATTTTTGCAAGGAGCGACGGATGAAGGATTTTCCAATGATTCGATCGGTGAAGGCAGGGGTGATCGGGGCGCTCGTGGTTGCGCTGCCGCTGCCGCTGCTTTCGTTTTCACCGCTGACGGGGCTATATGCGGCGCTGCTGGGGCTATTCGTGTGGCCCATGGCGCTGTGCGTGGCAGGGCTGGTATGCGGCGCTGCGCCCATGGCGCTGGGCGCGGCGGCGGGGGTGATCGCCTTTTACCGGCTTTACGGCGCGCAGGGGGCGCTGCTTTCGGCGGTGTATGCAGGGCTGGTTCTGCTGACTTTTGCGGCGGTGATCCGGCTGCGGGTTCCCTTTTTCAAGGCCTGCGCGGCGGAGATTCTGGCCCATCTGGCGGCGCTGTGCGTGATCTATCTGCTTTTGCAGCGCCGGGCGGGGGGCGAATTGTACGCCGCGGCGGGCGAGGCGGCGGCCGACGCCCTGAAGAGCTGGGAGCTGGGGGACGCGCTGCTGCTGCAAATGTACCAAACGGGGCTGATTGATTTGCCCGCCGCGCTTTCGGAAAACATGGTGCGCCCGGCGCTGGGGGGCTATGCGCTTTCCGCGCCCGCCCGGGCGGATATGCTGCTTTCGGTGCGGGGGCTGGTTTCCTCGGCGCTATCCACGCTGGTGCCCGGCCTGATGGTGAGCCAGAGCATCCTGGGGGGCGTTCTGTGCCTGCTGCTGCCGCTGCGCTTCGGCTTTCTGGCGGCGGAGCGCCGGGCCTTCCGGGCGGAGGGCGCGCCGGAAACCGCCCAGGGCAAGCCGGATTTTCCCGATCTGGGCATGCCGCCCTTCAGCCTGTGGCATTTGCCGCGGGGCATTGGCTGGCAGGTGGGCGCGGCGCTGGCGGCGGGCTGGGCGCTGGAGCGGCTGGGCTCCGCCCCGGCGGCGGTTCTGGCGGGCACCATCCTTTATGCGGCGGCTTCCGCCGTGTTTATCCTGCAGGGGGCGGCCCTGCTGAATTTCATGCAGAAATCCCGGGGCGCCCGGCGTTTCTGGCGGGTGTTGGCGCCGCTGCTGCTGCAAGCGCTGGGCCTGCTGCTATATATCGGCATTTTCGATCAAATCGTCAATATCCGGGGGCTGCGGCAGCCGCGGAAACCAAAGGAGGAAGAATAAAATGAAGGTTATTTTGCTGGCGGATGTTAAAGGAACGGGCAAGAAGGAAGAAATTGTGAACGTAAGCGACGGCTACGCCCGGAATTTCCTGTTTCCCAAGAAGCTGGCGGTGGAATCCACCCCCGGCGCGGCCAAGGAAATCGAGCGCAAGAAGGCGGCGGAGCGCCAGCGGGAGATGGAGCGCCGGGCCGAGGCGGAAAAGAAGGCGGGGGCGCTGCGGGGCAAGGTGATCACGGTGAAGGCCAAGTGCGGCGCGCAGGGGCGGCTGTACGGCTCCATTACCGCCCAGGAAATCGCCGAGGCGCTGGCGGAGCAGTATCAGGCGCCCGTGGATAAGCGCAAGATCGATCTGAGCGAGCCCATCCGCGCCCTGGGCGAGGCCGCGGTGGTGGTGAAGCTGTATCCCGAGGTGAGCGCGAAAATGACCGTTCGCGTGGTCGCCGCCGAGGCATAAGCCATGGAAGCACCAGCCACATCCGCCCTCAGCCGGGGGGCGGTTCCCCCCCACAGCACGGAAGCTGAGCGCTCCGTGCTGGGCGCTATGCTTCAGGACGGCGCGGCGGTGACGGCGGCGGCGGAGTTGCTGCGGCCTGAGGATTTTTACACCCCCGCCCATAAGGAGATTTTCGACGCGGCCCAGAGCCTGGCCGCCGCCGGCATGGCGGTGGACCTGGTGACCATGGACGCGGAGCTTTCCCGCCGGGGCACGCTGCCCGGCGTGGGCGGCGTGGAATATTTAATCGAGCTGACCCAGTTCGTGCCCACCACCGCCAATATCCGCTATTACATTCGCATCGTTTCGGAAAAATCCACCCTGCGCCGCCTCATCGGCGCGGCGGGGGAAATTTCCCAGGCCAGCTACGCTCAGGAAAAGGAACTGCCCGAGGTGCTTGCCCTTTCAGAAAAGCTGATCTTTGATATCGTGATGCAGCGCGCTGGAGGCGAGGAGCTGAAGCATATCAAAGAGGTGCTCACCAAGACTTATGAGCAGATGGAGGACTTCGCCCGGCTCAAGGGCGGCGTATCCGGCGTGCCCACGGGCTTTTACGGGCTGGATAATCTGCTCACCGGCCTGCACGGGGGCGAGCTGATTCTGGTGGGCGCGCGCCCCTCCATGGGCAAAACCTCCTTCGCCATCAATATCGCCACCCACGCCGCCCGCAAGGGCGCGAAGATCGCCGTGTTCAGCCTGGAAATGCCCCGGGAGCAGATCGCCATGCGTATGCTCTGCTGCGACGCGCGGGTGAACATGCAGTCGGTGCGCAAGGGCCTGCTGAAGGATGAGGACTGGATGAAGCTGGCCCGCACCCTGGCCCCCCTGGCCGCCAGCGAGGTATATATCGACGACACCTCCGGCCTTTCCCCGGGGCAATTGCGCTCCCGCTGCCGGCGGCTGATGATGGATAAGGGCCTGGATCTGATCGTACTGGACTATCTGCAATTGATGGGCTCGGATAAAAAGGCGGAAAGCCGCCAGGTGGAGGTGAGCGAGATTTCCCGCAGCCTCAAGGCCATCGCCCAGGAATTGAAGGTGCCGCTGGTGGCCTGCGCCCAGCTTTCCCGCGCCAATGAAAAGCGCGGGGCAGGCAGCTTCCGCCCCATGCTTTCCGACCTGCGCGATTCCGGCTCTATCGAGCAGGACGCGGACGTGGTGATGTTCCTGCACCGGGAGGCCTATTACCACCGGGACGACCCCCAGCCCGATAACACCGCCGAGGTGATCGTGGCCAAGCAGAGAAACGGCCCCCTGGGCACGATTAAGCTGGCCTGGCTGGGCGAATACACGCTGTTTGATAATCTTTCCGACGAAGGATAATTACACAAACGCGGGCCCGCTGAAGCGGTCTGGCGCTGGAAGGGGCCGCGGCCCCTTCCTACATTAGAAGAAAAGAAACTGGGAATAAAAGGAGCATCGCTATGATGCAAGAGAAAACCCCGCTGCTGACGCTGCGGGGCATTCGAAAATCTTTTTCGGATACCGAAGTGCTGCGGGGCATTGATCTGGATGTGCTGCCCGGCGAATTTTTAACGCTGCTGGGGCCCTCGGGCTGCGGCAAAACCACCACGCTGCGCATCGTCGCGGGGCTGGAGGCCCCGGACGCGGGGCGCGTGCTGCTGGGCGGGCAGGATATTACCGCCCTTCCCCCGGAAAAGCGGGCGCTGAACACCGTGTTTCAAAACCTGGCCCTGTTTCCCCACATGACGGTGGAGCGAAACATCGGCTACGGCCTGCGGATGCAGGGGGTGAAAAAGGCGGAAATCGCCGCCCGGACGGCGGAAATGCTGCGCCTGGTGCAATTGGAGGGCGTGGAAAAGCGCATGCCCGAGCAATTATCCGGCGGCCAGCGCCAGCGGGTGGCCCTGGCCCGGGCGCTGGTGATGCGCCCCCAGGCCCTGCTGCTGGACGAGCCCCTCAGCGCCCTGGATCTGCACCTGCGGCGGCATATGCAGCAGGAGCTCAAGCGCATGCAGCGGGAACTGGGCGTGGCCTTCATCTATATCACCCACGATCAGGAGGAGGCCCTGAATATGAGCGACCGCATCGCCCTGATGCGGGACGGGCGCTTTGAGCAAATCGGCACGCCCCAGGAATTGTACGACGCGCCGCAATCCGTTTTCGCCGCCGCCTTTATCGGCCAGACCAATTTGATCCGCGGCGTGATTACGGGCTGTGGGGAGGGCAAGGCGCTGCTGGAGGCGGACGGGCTGTCGCTGCCCTGCGTCGCCCGGCGGCCCGTGGCCGTGGGGGATGAAATGTGCCTGTGCGTGCGGGTGGAGCGGCTGCATTACGCGGCCCAGCCCCAGGGGCCCATCCATATCGGCGGCATGCTGCGGGAGCATCAGTATGCCGGCGGGGTGCAGCGGGCGGTGATCGAGCTGGCGGGGGGCCGCAGGCTGCTGGCCCAGCGCCAGGTGGAAGCGGCCCAGGATTGCCCCGTGGGCAGCCGCGTGTTCGTCTGGTGGGATCCGCAAACCGCCGCACTTGTGCCCTGGGAGGAAATCAGCCATGAAATCTGACCGCAGGCCTGATCGCCGGGCGCTGCTGGCGCTGCCCATGCAATTGTGGACGATTGCGTTCATCGGCCTTGCGCTGCTGTATATCGTGGGGCTGTCGCTGCTGGGCCGGGGGGAGGCCCTCGCGGTGACGGATGAAATCACGCTGGATAATTACGCCCGGCTGCTGGATGAAAAATATCTGCGGGTGATGGGGCTGTCCCTGCGCCTGGCGGGGCTGACCACGCTGATTTCGCTGCTGCTGGGCTATCCCTTCGCCTATTTTATGGCCCGGCTCAGCCCTCGGGCGCGGACGATCCTGATGGTGCTGGTGATCGCCCCTTTCTGGACCAACGCGCTCATTCGCATCTACGGCTGGAAAATTCTGCTTTATGCCAACGGCCCCATCAATCAGGCGCTGCTGGCCCTGGGGCTGATTCAAAAGCCCCTGAAGCTGCTCTACAGCCAGGGGGCGGTGCTGGTTGGCATGGTGTACGCCATGATTCCCTTTGTGATTCTACCCGTGTACACGGGGATCGAGCGCATGGATTGGAGCGCCGTGGAGGCCGCCCGGGATCTGGGGGCCACGCCCCTGCGGGCGTTTATCACCACCACCCTGCCCATGACGCTGCCCTCCCTGCTGGCCGCCTGCGTGCTGACGTTTTTGCCCTCGGTGGGGCTGATCTTCATTTCGGATATTCTGGGCGGGGCCAACACGGTGCTCTGGGGCAACCTGGTGCACGACGAGCTGCTCAAAAGCCGCGATTTGCCCTTCGCCGCCGCGCTGAGCGCGGTGCTGCTGGGGCTCACGGCGCTGGTGATCGCAGTGTATCGCCGGGCGGGGGGCAAAAACGAGGGAATGGTATTTTAAGCGCCTCCGCATTTAGCAAAGAATTCTCCCGGGCCGCGCCCGGGGCAAGGAGCGATGTATGAAAAAGCTGGGCCTGGGCCCGAAAATTTATCTGGCGCTGATTGTGCTGCTGCTATATCTGCCCATTTTGGTGGTGGCGTTGTTTTCCTTTAACGCCAGCACCGCCCGCACGCCCACGGTGTTCACCGGGTTTTCCCTGCAATGGTATCGGGCGCTGTTTTCCGATGAGCGGGGCTTTGGCGAGGCGCTGAAAAACAGCCTGGTGCTGGCGGCGTGCAGCGTCACGCTGGCCACGGTGCTGGGCGTGCTGGGGGCGCTGGGGCAGGCCCGGGCCCGGATGAAAAAGGGCTGGCGCGGCCGCGCGCTGCGGGCGGGCCAGGGGCTGATTGAAAATATCGCCGTGCTGCCCACCATGCTGCCGGAGATCATTCTGGGCGTGGCCTTTCTGCTGCTGTTTTCCGCCCTGGGGCTGCCCTCCGGCATGCTCACGCTCACCCTGGCCCACACCACCTTCTGCATGCCCTATGTGTATCTGCTGGTAAAAAGCCGGCTGGCCACCATGGGCGATGAAATGGAAAACGCCGCCCGGGATCTGGGGGCCACGCCCCTGCGGGCGCTGCTTACGGTAACGCTGCCCCTGCTGCGCCCCGCCGTTTTTTCAGGGGCGCTGCTGGCGCTGGCCATGTCGCTGGATGATTTCGTAATCAGCTTTTTCGTCAGCGGGGCGGGGGGCTCCACGCTGCCGCTGAAAATCTATTCCTCCGCCCGCTACGGCGTATCCGCCCAGATCAACGCCCTGTGCACGGTGATGCTGGCGGCGGTGTTTCTGCTGGTGGGGCTGAGCCAGTGGGCGCTGCGGAAAAAGCGCTGAGCCGCCCTTGCAGGAAATTCCTTATTTGCATCGTTTTATGAAAGGGAGGAAACACTATGCAGGTCATGGACGCGGCCCAGGCGCTTTGCCAGGCCATTGCCGAAAGCCCGGAATACCGGGAATACGCCCGGCTGAAGGAAGAAATCGCCGCGGACGCAGGCATTCAGGGGCTGGTGACGGAATACAAGCGGCTGCAGGCCGCGGTGCAGCTGCGTGCGCTTTCTGGCCAGGGCATGGAGGGGGAAGATGCCCAGCGCTTCGGCCAGCTCAGCGCCCTGCTCTTTGCCGATCAGCGCACCGCGCCCTTTCTGCTGGCCGAAATGCGGCTGCAAAAAATGATGGCGGAAATTTTTGAAAAGCTGACCCGGGCCGCCGGTATGGAGTTGACCCTGCCGGTGTGACGGGGAAAAGGAGGTCGCCCTTGAAAAAAAGAGAACCCCAGCAGGATTACACCGAGGAAAGCCTGCGCCGGGAACGGGAATACGGCCTGTTCTGGTACAGCTGGCTGTGGCATCTGCTGCGGCCGGTCATGCTGGCGCTGTGCGTGCTGGTGGTGGTGGCGGGGGTGGTGATGGCGGGGTGGAATTGGATCGACCGCCGCTTCTTCGCCCCGGTGGACGCGCAGGATACCGCCCCCGTTTCTTTCCAGGTGGCTTCGGGCAGCAGCCTCACCCGCGTGGCCAACAATCTGGAAAGCCAGGGGCTCATCCGCAGCCGCACGGTGTTTAAATATTACGCTGATTTCCTGGGCTATGGCCAGAAAATTCAGGCGGGGGAATATCAGGTGAATAAGGCCATGAGCCTGCGCCAGATTATGGAGCTGCTCACCACCGGCGACGGCAACCCCATCACCCGGAATATCACCATCATTCCCGGCTGGACGGCGGCGAATATCGCCGATTACCTGACGGAGCAAAAGATCATCGCCGACCCCGAGGAATTCCTATCCCTCTGCCGCACGGGGGAGAATTTCTCCGCCTATTATTACATTGCGGACGTGCTGCAAACCGCCAACGTATCCCAGCGGCTTTACGCGCTGGAGGGCTATCTGGCCCCCGACACCTATGAAATCTTCACCGCCGCCACCCCGGAGGAAATAATCAAAAAGCTCCTTTCCCAAACCGAGGCGGTCTTTAAAGAGGAATACCACGCCCGGGCCGAGGCCCTGAGCATGACCATGGATCAGGTAATCACCCTGGCCTCCATGATCGAAAAGGAGGCCAAGACGGCGGATTTCGCCCGGGTTTCCGCCGTGTTCCATAACCGGCTGAAGCTGAATATGGCCCTGGGCAGCGACGTGACGGTGAAATACGTTTCCGGCGTGCAGAAAATGGCCCTCTCCAATGAGGATTTGCAGGTAAATTCCCTCTACAACACCTATCAGCACACGGGGCTCCCCCTGGGGCCCATCTGCTCCCCCTCGGCGGCGGCCATTCAGGCGGCCCTGTACCCGGACGAGCAGTTCGTTGCCGAGCAATATCTCTATTTCTGCTCCAAGGATCCCAGCACCGGCGAATTGCATTTCAGCCGCACTCTGGAGGAGCATAACCAGGCCGTCAGCATCTACGCGCCCCTGTGGCAGGCCTACGACCGGGAGAAGGGGCTGCAATAACGCGCACAAAGGAGGCCCCGTCATGAGCATTCCGGAGCTGCTGGCCCCGGCCGGGGGCATGGCCCAATTACAGGCCGCCCTGCGCTTCGGGGCGGACGCGGTGTACGGCGCGCTGCCCGATTTCGGGCTGCGCGCCTTCGCGGGCAATTTCTCCTGGGCGGAGCTGGCCCAGGCCCTTTCCCTGCTCCACGGGGCGGGAAAGAAATTCTATCTCACGCTGAATATTTTGCCCTACGACGATGAAATGGACGCGCTGACCGCCGCCGCCCGCCGGGCCTGGGAAATGGGGGTGGACGCGGCCATCGTCAGCGATCTGGGGGCAATGCTGCGCCTGCGCCGGGAGGTTCCCGGCCTGAAGCTGCATATCAGCACCCAGGCCAACGCCCTCAACAGCGAGGCGCTGGCCTTTTATGCCGCCCTGGGGGCGGAGCGGGTGGTGCTGGCCCGGGAATTATCCCTGGCCCGCATTCGCGCCCTGCGCCGCCCGACGGGGCTGCAATTGGAGGCCTTTGTTCACGGGGCCATGTGCATGAGCTATTCGGGCCGGTGCATGCTGTCCGATCATCTCACCGGCCGGGGCGGCAACCGTGGGGCCTGCGCCCAGCCCTGCCGCTGGGAATACGCGCTGGTGGAGAAAAAGCGCCCGGGGGAGTATATCCCCGTTCAGGAGGATGAAAAGGGAACCTACCTTCTTTCCGCCTATGATCTTTGCATGCTGGAGCATCTGCCCGCGCTGCTGGCGGCGGGCATTGAAAGCCTGAAAATCGAGGGTCGCATGAAAACGGAATATTATGTGGCCACGGTGGTGGGAGCCTATCGCCGGGCGCTGGACGCGCTGGCGGAGGGGGAGGCGCGTTATGCCGCGCTGCTGCCCGATTTGCGGGCCGAGCTGATGCATTGCAGTCACCGAGCCAGCAACACGGGCTTTTATTTCGGCGCGCCTCAGCCCGCCTCCGGGGCCGCAGGCTTCTCCCAGGATCGGGAGTATGTGGCCCGGGTGGAGGCCTGGGCCCAGGGCCAGGCGCAGATTCAGATTAAGAATCGCTTTTTCGTGGGCGATACGCTGGAGCTGCTCTCTCCCCGGGGCGTTTTCCCCTTCCAGGTGCAGGCGCTTTACCGCGCCGATACCGGCGAGGCGGTGCAAACCCTCTCCGTGGCCGGGCAACAGGCGCTGCTCCCCCTGCCCTTCCCCGCCGCGCCCGGCGATTTCCTTCGCGGCCCCAACAGGAATCATAAATAGGGAGAAGGGCGGTTATCTGGGGGAACCCTTCTTTGAAGCTGTCGCTCCGCGTCCTCGCTAAAGCGGGCCGCGGGTTTCGGGCGGCAATTATAAGAATTGCTCCCCCTCAGCC
>CAKULG010000041.1 GCA_934667105.1 uncultured Clostridia bacterium | reverse complement strand
TATTTAATTTCTGATCACGCTTCGTATTTCCGCTTGTAATCTTCGCCCCAGACCCACATGGAATCAAGGATGGGCTTCAGGCTTCTGCCCAGCTCGGTCAGAGAGTATTCCACGTGCGGCGGTACCTCGGCGTAGACTTTGCGCTGAGCCAGACCTTTTTCCTCCATGGCGCGCAGTTGCGCAGTCAGCACCTTCTGAGAGACGCTGCCCACCGATTTTTTCAATTCGCCAAAGCGCTTCGTTCCTGGCATCAGGTCGCGCAGAAGCAGCACCTTCCATTTATCGCCGATCAGTGTAAGGGTGGTTTCTACCGGGCACGCCGACAGCGAAGCTTTCGTTTCGCTCATTGGAAAAACCTTCTTCTGAAAATTAACATTTGCCCGCCTGAGGGCTGAAAACGCCCGCAGGGACGCAATCGTTTCCTTCAGATAACCAGCCAATAGTATCCATTTGGGTAACTACGGCACATTATTGTGCTTACTTTACAATCCGTTTCTACGGTACTATTATACTGCCAGAGGCGAGCGAAAGCAAGCCCAAATGCCAAAGGGGTTATTCGAAATGTGTAACCTATGTTTGACGCGGATACATGAATAAATTGTGAATTGCGCCGGGGGGAGTAGCGGAAACGGAGAGAGTGTGATATAATGGATACAATAAAATTTATTGTACCGGGGGAATGAGCGCCATGGCGAAAAGGTATCATCAAAGAACGCATGTATCCATCCGCAAAAAGAAGGAAGAAGAGCAAAAGCTGCAAAAGCGCCGGGCCTTTTATCAGAAGCATAAAAAGCAGCTGATCGCCGGGGGCGCGGCGCTGCTGGCGCTGATCGTGGGCGTGTGGCTGGCGGTGGATTATTTCTATGCGCCCGCGGGCTCCCTGCGCATGTTTATGGGCAATCTGGTGGGCGTGGAGCAGGATTGGCTGGTGCGCAATCTGGGCACCTCGCGCTCCCCGCGCTATTATAAATTCGGCGAATTCACGCCCCTGGAGGGCTATGCCGATCAATCGGCGGACAACAACTTCTCCAGCGATAAAAAGGAGCAGAGCTTCTATTACGCCGCCGAGGACGAAGCCGCCACGGTGCAGCGCGTGTACGTTTCCGGCGTGAAGGAGAAAACCGGGGAGGAAATGATTGAAACGCTGCTCACCTCCGGCACCTATACCGAAACGGGCGAAGCGAAAACGGGCGCGCTGGCGGGTATTCCCGTCCGGTATCTTTACACCATCCAGGAAAATACCGAGCCTGCCGGAACCTATACCGCCGCGCTGGTTGTTTACGCCGATACGGTGCAGCATTCCAGCGTGCTGGTGAACCTGTTCTCCGGCAAGGCGGCCAAGGATGCGCTGCCCGGCGAGGACGCCATGGTCGCGGAGGCGGAGGAAATTCTTGCGCACCTGACGCTGCCGCAGGCGTAAGCCCCGACGGCATAAAAAGGGCGCGACCTTGCAGGGCGAACAGGGCGCGCCTTTTTCATTGGTAAATACAGAAGGATGGAGAGGAACCCCCTATGAACGCATCTTCTGCCCAGCGGCGGGAAACGGATCGGCTGGTGCTGCGGCTGGCCTGGCCCTGCGTGCTGGAAAATTTATCGGTCATCCTCATTTCTCTGGCGGACGCGGCCATGATCGGCGTGCTGGGCCCGGCGGCCACGGCGGCGGTGGGCGTGAATTCCTCCCCCTCCTGGCTGGTAAGCGGCGTGGTGCAGGCCCTGGGCGTGGGCGGCACGGCGCTGGTGGCGCGCATGATCGGCGCTGGCGATCAAAAAGAGGCCGCCCGGGTGAGCGGCCAGGTGTTCAAAATGGCGCTGCTGCTCAGCGCGTTTTTAACGGCGCTGATGCTGCTGGCCGCGCCGCTGGTGCCCGTGATTATGAACGCGGACCCCGCCGTTTACCCGGATGCCATCGCCTATATGCGCTTTCTGTCGCTGGGCTTTGTGCCGCATTTCACCGGCATGGCCATGGGCGCGCTGATGCGCGGCGCGGGGGATACCCGCACGCCCATGATCGCCGGGCTGCTTTCCAACGGGCTGAATGTGGCGCTGAATTTCCTGCTGATTTATTCGCCGCGCCAGGGCAGCCTGCTGGGCCTTTCCTTCCCCCTGTGGGGGGCGGGTATGGGCGTTGCGGGGGCCGCCCTGGCCAGCGCCCTGGCCACCGCCAGCGCGGGCGCGTATATCCTGCTTTCCGCCCGGCGGAAAAATTCCGCCCTGCCCGTGCAATGGAAAATGCGCTGGGATTCCGGCCTGGCCAAGCGCGTGCTGCGCATCGCCTATCCCGCCGCCCTGGAGCGGGCGGCCATTAACCTGGGCCAGATGTTTTTCGCCCGAATGGTATCCGGCCAGGGGGTGGCCGCCTTCGCCGCCCATAACCAGTCCATTCAGGTGGAAAGCCTGGGGTATATGCCCGCCTACGGCTTTTCCGCCGCCGCCACCGCCCTGGTGGGCCAGGGCCTGGGCGCGAAAAAGCCCCAGGAAGCCCGGCGGCAGGGCGGCCGCGCCGTGACGCTGTGCCTGGCGCTGCTGACGGCTATCGGCGCGGGCATGTATCTGCTGGCGCCCTGGCTGATTTCCCTGCTTACGCCGGATGCGGAGGTGCGCCGCATCGGGGCCATGCTGATTCGCATCTGCGCCTTTGAGCAGCCCTTTAACGCCGTATCCATCGTGGCTTCGGGGGCGCTGCGGGGCGCGGGCGATACCAAGGTGCCTTTCTTGTACGGCCTGGCCACCATGTGGGGCGTTCGCATCCCCTTCGCCTGGCTGTTTGGCACGGCGCTGGGCTTCGGCGTGGCGGGCTTCTGGTGGGCCATGGTGGCCGATCTGGGGGTGCGCAGCCTGCTGCTCTACGTTCGCTTCCATCGCGGCCGCTGGGTGCATGCGAAGGTGTGAATAAATATTGCGGGGGAACCGTTCTTTGGCTTACAAAAAGCGGTTCTCCCGCAAATACTTTATTTTCGTTTTTCCCAGTCCCTGTTTTTTTCGCTCTTCCACGGGTGGACTTTTTCGAAGGGGGGCCGCAAGAGCGACTCTCCCCCGCAGTATTCCCGCCTCACAGATCGTCCACGTCCTGCACCGGTTCTTCATCCTCCGGGTCCTTGGGGGTGCCGGTATAGCTGCCCAGCACGTCGCTGTTATCCCGGCGGCTCAGCAGGGCGAACACGCCTCGCCGCTGCCATTTTCTTTTTTCCTGCGAATCCATGGCTCCTCCTCTCCGGGCGGGTGCGCCGCCCTGCTTTGCTGTGCGCTCTTAGGGTGCCGCCTATGGGCGGTCAATATGCGTGCATTGAAAAACCGGGGTCTTTTTTTCCGGGAACGGAGGATTTTTCCGCTTCGCGTCGAATGCATTAAAGTAATCGCCATTTGAAAAAGGAAAGGAAGTGCATCTTTTGTGAAGAAAACCGTAGCCATTCTCATGAGCATCGTTCTGCTGGCGGCAGCCGTGGTAATCGCCGTGCTGGTGGGGCAAAGAGGAGACGCAGTCTCCGCCCGGGACGCCCTGCAGGGCCAGCTGGACGCGCAGACCGCCGAATACGCCGATTATAAGCAGCAGGCCGAAGCGGCGCAGCAGGAATTGCAGGCCAAGCTGGACGCCGCCGCGGAAGGCGAAACGGCCCTGACCGCCGAAAAAACGGAATTGGAGCAGAAAGCTGACGCGCTTACCGCCGAGCTTCAAACGGCGGGGGCGACTGCGGCGGAGCTGACCCAGCAGAAGGAAGCGCTGGAGGCGCAGCTGGCCGCGGCTCAGGAAAGCGCCAAGCAGGCGGAGGAAGCGTCGGCGGAGCTGACCCAGCAGAAGGAAGCGCTGGAGGCGCAGTTGGCCGCGGCTCAGGAAAGCGCCAAGCAGGCGGAGGAAGCGTCGGCGGAGCTGACCCAGCAGAAGGAAGCGCTGGAGGCGCAGCTGACTGCGGCCCAGGAAAGCGCCAAGCAGGCGGAGGCCGACAGAACGGCCTTGGCGGCGGAAAAGGCGGAATTGGAAGCCGAGGTCGCCAGCCTCACGGAAACGGCAGCGGCTAACACCCAGGAAAAAACCACGCTGCAGGAATCCCTGGACGCGCTGAAAAAGAGCGCCGAAGACGCGCTGCAGAGCGCGGCGGACGCCGCCGCCCAGAAATATGAAGCGCTGAAGGTCGAATGGGAGGGCAAGCTGGACGCCGCCAAGCAGGATTGGGAGGCGCAGCTAAACGATGAAAAGGCCCAGGCCATCGACGCGCTGCAAAAGGAACTGGAAGCGCTTCGCGCCCAGGCCGATGCGCCTCTGGCCCTTGAAAAGGCGCAGCTGACTATCACCAACGCGGCGGGCAAGCAGGTTTTCCAGCAGGAATGGACGGACCTGCCCGCGGACGGTGCCGCGGCGATGAAAACCCCTGTGCTGGCTGCCGGGAAATACACCGTCGATTTTGCCGCCTTTGGCGCGGAGGAAGCCCCTGTGCTTTCCTTCCAGGTTGAATTCATTATTAAATAAAAGTATAATTAGCGTGGGAGGTCTTCTTTGCAAGCCAAGGAAGGCCTCTCCCGTCCCTCTCCAAGAAAGCTGTCTGGGTAAAATCAGGAAGCGGAAAAGCTGACGGCTTCTCCGCAAACAAAAAGAAGGCGAAACTCGCCTCCTTTTTTCGTATCGACTTTTTTGAAAGCGTGCGAGAGGGTGTTCTGATGAGCGCCGCCCCTTTAGGGGCGGCTGAGGGCGAGCAAACCTTCGTTTGCCGCCCGAAACCCGCGGCCCGCTTCCGCGTGGACGCGGGGCGACCCTCCCCAAGAACGCCCTCTCGCATTATTTATTTCCGTTCTCCTTAGCCCAGATCCACGATGATGGGAAGGATCATGGGGTTGCGCTTCATCTTTTCGTAAATGAAGCGATGCAGTTCATCCTTAATGCGGTTTTTGATGCTGGGCCAATCGCTGCCTTCGATGCGGCCGTAGGAGGCGATAATGGAGCGCACCACCTCCCGGGTGGATTCGATGATATCCTCATTTTCGCGCACATACACAAAGCCGCGGGAGATAACGTCGGGGCCGGAAACCAGCACGCCGTTGGTGCGGTCGAAGGCCATGGCGACGATAATCAGGCCGTCCTGGGAGAGATGCTTGCGATCACGCAGCACCACGTTGCCCACATCGCCGATGCCCAGGCCGTCCACCAGCACCTCGCCCACGGGCACGGTGCCCGCGATGGAGAGGGAATCGCGGCTCATTTCGATAACCTGGCCCGCGCTGGGCAGCACGATATTATGCCGCTCCATGCCCAGGGTTTCGGCCAATTCGGCATGCTGCCAAAGCATGCGGTATTCGCCGTGGACAGGAATGAAATATTTGGGGCGCACCAGGGTGTGCATCAGCTTGATTTCTTCCTGGCAGGCATGGCCGGAAACGTGCACCTCGGCCATAGCCTCGTAAATCACTTCCGCGCCGCAGCGATACAGCTGGTTAATCACCCGGGAAACGAATTTTTCATTGCCGGGGATGGGCGTGGCGGAAATAATCACCTTGTCGGAGGGCTTGATTTGCAGCTTGCGATGCTCGGAGAAGGCCATGCGGGTCAGGCCGCTCATGGGCTCGCCCTGGCTGCCGGTGGTGAGGATCAGCAGCTCGTCGTCCCGGTAATTATCCAAATCGTCCACTTCCAGCAGACAATCCTCGGGGATGGTCAATTCTCCCAGCTGCATGGCCACGCGGCTGACGCTCACCATGCTGCGGCCGATAAAGCACACCTTACGGCCGAAGCGAATGCCGCTGTCGATCACCTGCTGCAGGCGGTTGATATTGCTGGCGAACATGGCCACGATCACGCGGCCCGTGGCGTTGCGGAATTGATTGACGAAGGTTTCGCCGATTTTGCGCTCGCTCATGGTGTAGCCGGGGCGCTCGATATTGGTGCTTTCGCACAGCAGCGCCAGCACCCCCGCGTCGCCCACGGCGGCCAGCGTGCTCAGATCGGTCACTTCCCCGTCCACGGGGGTGTAATCGATTTTGAAATCCCCCGAATGCACCACCACGCCCGCCGGGCAGGAAATGGCCAGAGCGCACGCGCCGGAGATGGAGTGGTTCACCTTGATGAATTTCACCGTGAACGCGCCGATCTTAACCTCCTGCCGGGGCGCCACGGCGTTGAACTGAATGCCGGGCACGCGATGCTCCCGCAGCTTAATATCGATGAGGGCCAGGGTGAGCCGCGTGCCGTAGATGGGGGCGGGCACCTGCTGCAGGATGTAGGGGGTGGCGCCGATGTGATCCTCGTGGCCATGGGTGAACACATAGCCGCGCACGCGGTCCTTATTGGCCACCAGATAGGAAACGTCGGGGATAACCAGGTCGATTCCCAGCATATCCTCCTTGGGGAAAATGGAGCCGCAATCCACGATCAGGATGTCGTCCTCGTATTCAAAGGCGGTCATATTTTTGCCGATTTCGTCCACGCCGCCCAGCGGAATAATCCGCAATTTTGGTGCTTGAGGCATAATATCCTCCTTTCAGGATAATATAAACAAACAATATTTTACAAATTTTGATGGAGCTTTTTATCCTCATCGGCGGAAGCTGCCGCCGTGCCGAAAAAATAAAGAACCAATCTTGAAGTATTATAACACAAGCAGCCCAGAATTACCAGCATTATTTTTTAACAAACTCTAGGATGAATTCTAATACAAATCGAATAAACTGCACAAAAGGAGGCGTTTTCAAGGCCAAATGCGCCAATTTCCCATTTGGAAAGAAAAACCGCCCAGTCTCGCCCCCGCGGCGTTGTTCAATGGGGGCGAATGTGCTATAATTAGGAAAATCGCAATGCGGTTTTCCGGGCCGCTGAATTGCAGCCGAAAACAAGGAGGCGCTGTTGATGATTCTTTGCGACACCCATGCGGACACCCTGCACGCCCTGGCCAACTGCCCGGCGGCGGCGCGGGACGTAACGGCGGAGGGCCTGCGCCAGGGGGGCGTGAGCCTGCAAACGCTGGCGCTTTTTATCGGCGGCAGCGCGAAAATTGCGGATATCCGGGTGAATTTCGAACGGATGCAGGCGTGCTGGGCCCGGCTGCTTCAGGCGGGCTGGCGCCAGGCCATGGATCCCCGGGAGGCCCGGGCGGGCGAGACGAAATGCATGCTTTCGGTGGAGGGGTGCGATCTGCTGATCGACGGGCTGGAGCAGCTTTCCGTCTGGCGGCAGGCGGGAGTGCGCATGGCGGCGCTGACCTGGAATTATGAAAACTGCGTAGCCGTGCCCGCCAGCGTGGATAAAAACGCGCCTCTCAAGCCCCTGGGCCGGGAGGCGGTAAAGGAAATGCAGCGGCTGGGCATTGCGCCGGATACCTCCCACCTGAACGAGCGCGGCTTTTTTGACCTGCTGGAAATGGGGGCGCGGCCCGTGGCCTCCCATTCCTGCTGCGCCGCGCTGTGCGGCCATCGCCGCAACCTGACGGACGATCAGCTGCGCGCCCTTTTCCAGGCAGGGGGCTATGTGGGGGTGAATTTCTATCCCCATTTCCTGCGGGACGACGGCAAGGCCGCCCTTTCGGATGTGTGCGATCATGTGATGCACATGCTGGAAATGGGGGGCGAGGGCATGATCGGCTTCGGCTCGGATTTCGACGGCATTGAATGCAAGCCCGCGGGCCTTTCGGGCCCCCAGGATTTTCCCCGTCTGCTGGACGCGCTTCGGGCCCGGGGCCTTTCGGAGGAATGCCTGCGGGGCGTGGCGGGGGAAAACCTGCTGCGCTATTTCGACCGCATCGACCCTGTGAAAACAGAAAATTGAGCAAAACCGCACAAAGGAAGGAGCGACGCGCATGCTGGGCATTATTGGGGCCATGGATATGGAAATCGAGGGGCTGCTGGCGCGCATGACGGGCGTAAGCGCCCGGCAGATCGGCTATACAAAATTTTATCTGGGCGCGCTGGAGGGGTTGCCCGTGTGCCTGGCCCGGTGCGGGGTGGGCAAGGTACACGCCGCCCTGTGCGCCCAGGCCATGCTGCTTTCCCTGGGCGCGACGGAAATTTTGAATATCGGCGTGGCAGGGGCGCTGCGGGATTCCCTGGCTGTGGGCGATCTGGTGATCGCGGAGAGCGCCGTGCAGCACGATATGGATACTACCCCCGTGGGCGATCCCCTGGGCCTGATTTCGGGGCCCAACCTGGTGCATCTGCCCTGCGACGCGGCACTGACGGCGCTGCTTGAAAAGGCGGCGGAGGCGGCGGGGCTGCGCGCCCAGCGGGCCGCTGTCGCCACGGGGGATCAATTCATCGCCGCCCTGGAAAAAAAAGATTTTCTCGCCGCCTCCTTTAACGCCGCCGCCTGCGATATGGAGGGCGGGGCCATCGCCCAGGCCTGCTATGAAATGGGCGCGCCCTACGCCGCCTGCCGCGCCATTTCGGATACGCGCCGGGGGGACGGCCGGGAATACCTGCTCAAGGCCCGGGAGGCCTGCCAGGCGGAGGAGCGGCTGCTGGCCGCCTTCCTGCCGCTTTATCGAAAGGAACGGGAAGAAAATGGATAAGTGGGACGTTCGATTCATGGAAATGGCCCGGCTGATTTCCACCTGGTCCAGTTGCTTCGCCCCGGGGCGCGCCATCGGCGCGGTGATCGTGAAGGACAAGCGAATCATGACCACGGGATATAACGGCGCGCCCGCCGGCATGAAAACCTGCAAGGAGCGGGGGGAATGCCTGCGCCGCCGCCTGGGCATCGAAAGCGGCACCCGGGCGGAAATCTGCTACGCCGCCCACGCCGAGCAAAACGCCATTTTGCAGGCCGCGCGCCTGGGCGTGAATATCGACGGGGCCACCCTGTACTGCACCCACCAGCCCTGCTCCATGTGCGCAAAAATGATTGTGAACGCAGGCATCCGCCGGGTAGTGTACGAGCAGGGGTATCCCGATGATTTTTCCCTGGAAATTTTCCGGGAAACGGGGGTGCGGCTGGAAAAATTCCGGCTGGAGGAGGACGGCGCGGCCGCCCCGCGCGCCCCCGGCGAATGAGCTTTTTTTATGGGAGGTACTTACGCATGAAACGGCTTCTGGCGTTTTTTCTGGCGGCGGCGCTGCTGCTTTCCCTTGCGCCCTGCGCCCTGGGGGACGATACGCCCAACCCCATCCCCGTATTGGAGAAAAACGAGATCGACCCCACCCCCAAGGGCATGCATCATTACATGCTGATCTGCATGGATTCCTGGAAAACCGCTCTGAATAACCTGAGCTTTACCGACGGGCTGGTGCTGGTGACGGTGGACGAAATCGCCCAGCGGGTGATGCTCACCAGCTTCATTCGGGATATGCTGGTTTACCGCCCCCATGTGCCCGACGATCATGGGCAGAACGCCGCGGATTACACCCCCGGTGAAATTCAGCAAACCCGCACCTTCGGCCGCATCAATTATATCGCCCAAAAAATCGGCAATGCGAAAAAGGGCGGCCAGCGGCTTTACACCCCCCAGCAGGCGTTTCAAACCCTCATTGATACCATCAACGATCATTTTAACCTGCAAATTGAAAAATACATCGTGGTGAATTTCCAGCAGGTGCAGAATATTATCGACGCCATCGGCGGCGTGGATATTGAAATCACCAGCCGGGAGGCCTCCTACCTGAAAAATTATTCCCTCTCCCCCGCCTCCACCTCCCCCGCCCTTTCCGGCGGCGGCGTATATCATTTCTCCGGCCACGCGGCGGTGATCTACATGCGCATCCGCAAGGTGGCCAATATTGAGGGCGAAACCCAGGATGTGGGCCGCACCCGGCGCGCCCGCATCGTGCTGACCAATATTGCCGACAGCCTGAAAAATATCACCTATGACGAGGCCTCCCGCCTGCTGGACGTGGTGGTGAGCAACACGGTATTTACCAATATGTCCGCCAACGATATGCTGGACGCGCTGGATCTGGCCATGCGCTTGAAGGGCACCCGGCTGGAGGGCATCCGCATGCCCGTGGACGGCACCTATTCCCCCTGCGCGATTGCGGGCATGGCCACCCAGCAAATCGACTATCTGGCCAACCGTGAAGCGCTGTGGGATTTCCTGTTGGACAGCTTTGTGGTGGTGGATGAGGAAGGGGCGGACGAATGGTAAGCGCGGCGATTTTTGATATGGACGGCCTGCTCATCGACAGCGAGCGCGCGGGCCTGGAGGGCATTCGCGCCTGCGGGCGCATGCAGGGGCTGGAGCTGCCCCCTGAAATGATTCTGCGCACCATCGGGGCCACCTCCGCCGTAGGCGGCGAAATTTACCGCCAGGCGTTCCCCACCATTGATACCGCCCGGCTGTACGCGGATTTCCGCGCGTATATGCACGGCCTGGCGGAGCGGGGCCAGCTGCCGCTGAAAAAGGGCGCGCGGGAGCTGCTGGCCCATTTGCGGCAAAGGGGAACCCCCTGCGCCGTGGCCTCCTCCAGCCCCCGGGTGACGGTGGAGTTGTATCTCAAAAGCACGGGCATTCGCCCCTTCTTTGCCGCGCTTTCCACGGGCGAGGGGGGCGTGCCCTCCAAGCCCGCGCCGGATATTTTTCTTCGGGCGGCCCAGGCCCTGGGCGTCGCCCCGGCGGAGTGCCTGGTGCTGGAGGATTCCTATAACGGCATTCGCGCGGGCCGGGCGGCGGGCATGCAGGTGTGCATGGTGCCCGATCTAATCCCCTACGCCCGCCACATGGCCCCCTATTGCGACGCGGTGCTGCCCGATCTGACGGCGGCGATTCCGCGCTTTGGCTTATGAACGCCGCCATTGTGTGCGTAGGCCGGCTGCGCGAAAAATTCTATCAGGGCGCGGCGGAGGAATACCGCAAGCGCCTTTCCCGCTTCGGCAGGCTGGAAATAATCGAGGTGCCCGATCTGCCCGAGCCGCAAAACGCCTCCGACGCCCAGCGCCAGCAGGTGATTCTGCGGGAGGGGGAGGAAATTCTTGCCCGCCTGCGCCCCGGGGATTATGTGACCGCCCTGTGCATCGACGCCCCGCAATACGACAGCGAGGCCTTCGCCCAGCGCCTTCGGGCAGGGGATATGCGGGGCGGCCGCCAGGTGTTCGTGATCGGCGGCTCTCTGGGGCTGTCTCCCGCCGTGCTTAAGCGGGCGGATGATAAGCTCTCCTTCTCCAAAATGACCTTCCCCCACGCCCTGGCCCGCATTATCCTCCTGGAGCAGCTCTACCGCGGCTGCAAAATCAACGCCGGAGAGCGGTATCATAAATAATATATAAAATTAATGCGGGAGGGGGGTCTTTGGAGGCCAAAGAACCCCCTCCCGCACCCTCCCAAGAAAGCCGTTAAAAAGGGAAGGAAGAAATATGCGAGGGGGACTTCTTTGGAGGCCAAAGAGCGGTTCCCCCGTACCCCCTCCGAGAAAGCCGGTAAAAAGGAGAGGAAGAAATATACGAGGGAGACTTCTTTGGAGGACAAAGAAGTCTCCCTTGCGCTCCCTCAAGAAAGCCGATTGGAAAAAAATGGGGCGATAAAAAATCAGCTTGCTTCTTCGCTAACCATAAAAAAAGTAAAAAAATAGCTTATTTCTCTTCCTGCAAAGGGAGGAACGCTTACATAAGCAGCTTCCCTTTCCTGCCAGCGGAGAATCAAGCCGATTATTTATTGCTTGTTTCTGCTCAAGCGGCTTTCTTGGAAGGGGCCTGGGGGGAAATCATTCTTTGGCCAACAAAGAATGGTTCAGACTGTCAAAAAAGTAGCAGACAAACTTGCGGGATGCAATGAAGGGCGGCCAGCCCTTCATTTTTTTTACGCCCCGCGCCCTCGCTGCGGCGGGTCGCGGGTTTCGGGCGGCAACCTAAGGGTTGCTGCGCCCTCAGCCTCGCTAA
>CAKULG010000040.1 GCA_934667105.1 uncultured Clostridia bacterium | reverse complement strand
TTATCTGCGGGACTAAGCGGATGCGTTTTCCCTACGCTTTTCGCCAATCAGATATTCGGGCGTGATTTTTTGTTTGCAAATATTCGGGCAAAATTTTGCCTGCGGGGGGCACGTATGCTTTACTGTTTTTGATCCAAACGTGAACAACGAGGTGGTAAAACCCTTGCGGGACTTTTTGCCCACGTATATGTGTTTTACCCGTAAGTTCACGTTTTTCATTGTATAGATCCCAAATTTCCGTTATCTATTCCTTTCACTGTTCTCTTTTTTATCATCATCAAATTTAAACAGTTCTTCAACAGTCACATGGAACACTTTCGCAATATCCATAGCCAATTTAAGGGATGGATTATATCTTCCATTTTCCAGATGAACGATCGTTTCTCGTCGCGCGCCGACAAGCTCGGCCAGTTCGCTTTGCTTATACCCCGCCTTCTCGCGATATTCCCTGATTTTGGTAACGAGCATGATTAAGCCCCCCTCGCGTCCATATAACAGAACAGGAGCGTTCGTATAACGGACGTCAGCACCAGTACGCCCATCAGCAGGTAACCAATCACTTCCGAGGATATGGCAAGGCGGAAAATGGCGGACAGAAACCCGATGCAGACGATCAATACCATCGTGATTTTATAGCAGATTGAGTCGCAACGTTTCAGATTTGCAACGGCCATTTCGTCCACGACTTCCTTTTTGTATTTTCTTTCCCGCACACCCAAGAAGCAGAAAAAGAAAAATGCAAGGATCGCAACGGTTGTTTGAATGGAACTGAAATAATTTTCCCATCCGTTTCTGGCCCAGCACCAGTAATACACCGCGATACAAATTGCCAGTACGATACGTGCGATGAGCAGTTCTTTTAATGTTACTTTCCGATTCATAATTCTTTCCTCATTGTTACATATTTCGCACTTGCGATGTTGTAAAGTTGCGTCATCCCTCTGTCGTGCCGGTTTCCTGTGCCGTTAATCCGCACACGGTTGCTCGCCATGCGCGCCCCTCCTTTCAGGCATAAAAAAACCGCCCTGCCCAATGGCCGGACGGTTTGCGCATATGCAGCCTGTTATTTTACGATCTCAACGAAGCCTTTCAGAAGGTTTTTTGCTTTCTTCATCATGCTGTTTTCTTCCATGTACTCCAAGCCTTTCATCGTAACGCGCGGCATGGAGCGCTGCCACATAATGAACGGTCTTTGATGGCCGTCAATCCCTTCAATGACAGCAAGGCCGGTTATCAGCCCTTCCTCCTGCATTTTCAGCATGAGGTTGTCGCACTCGATTTCCGTTGCTTTCAGTGCGTCGGGCGAAAGCAATGCCAGATCAGGTTCTTCCGAAAGCTCCAACGCGCGAATCTGCTTCAATATCCTGTAAATCAGCTTGAATACGTCCATTATTTCTCCCCTTTATCAAGCGTTTCAATCGTTCATCAATTTACGCGTGTCTATGCTTTCTTCTTTCACACATACTCCCCAGGCTGCAGCCGTGCCTTGACTTCTGCGCACTCACGCATATACGCTTTCGCGGCCTCGGAACAATGTGCATCGCGATATTTTTCGAAACTTCCGCGTGTTTTGCGAGGAAGCCTCAGCCATGCAGCATAGAGATGTTTTCCTTCTTCTTCAACTTCCTGAGACGCAACCATCCTAAAATGCATTTTACTTCACCCCTTTTAGAACGATTTCAAGCATTTTCTTTGCAAGCGCGTTCCCTCTTCCAGAAACGGCTTTTTCAATTCCAAATGCAAAAATCTCGTGTGCATCACCAATGTCCGTATCATTGAACAAGCCAATCGTTTCACGCATAAGTGTATAAGATTGTTTGTTATTCGCCCGCAACCCCATTTCCTTAAGCGCTTGCTTATACACGTTCTCGGCGATATGGCCGCGCTTATGGTCGTAATAGTGCGTCAGTTCATGCACCATCGTGCTATAGGCCTCTGCCGGGTCTTTGCATCGGGCGCGGGAGAGCGTAAGCGTTCGGCTCTTCTCGCTGTACATGCCATATGCACCCCGCGTATCGCCGAAAGCAATTTTCTTCGGCAGCGTATCCAGTTTGAAAAGCTCCTGCGCCTTGCGGATGCCAGCTGCGGCCTGCTCCTGCGCGTCGGTTGGCATGGCGGCGAAGGAAGCCCGGTCGATGGGGGAGAAGGAGTCGCCCCATGCGTCCGTATACCGGAATTCCTTCTCAATTGCGGCGGCCTTTTCAGCGGCATTTTCGGGGCTTCCTTCGCCCTCTATTATACCACTTTTTCCCTCATTTTTCAATCGAAGGCCGTCGTTTTCCGGCGGCAATTTCACATCCGGAACCAGCACACAGAAGCAGTTAATCACCTCTGCGGCAGGCGCTTCCGGGTCGCCGGGGTAGCGCAATTCATTGCCCCAAATGGTGCGGAATTTCTCATTTTCGGGTATCTCCACACCGTTCAGCGCCGCGTGGCTGTCGCGGGTGTTCCGCATCCGGGCGGACCATTTTCTCTGGAATCCTTGATGGAAAACAAAAACGCGCCCCGCCGGGCAGCGGCACGCTGCTGTGGACGGGGCGCGTTTTATGGGCTACACGGTCAGGAAGCGCGGCGGTCAGGCAGGCGGGAGCGGCGCCTTGCCTTCCAACCGCAGAGATTCTCCGGGGCGCAAAGAAAGGGGCCGCACGACGCCCAGCCAGTGAATGGCTTTCATCTGGCCGCTGTGGGCGGGGCCTGCGGAAACGACGGCGCAAACGTCGCCCGCCGCCGTTTTTTCATAGCGGACGGTCAAATCGTCCGGAGCGTGAAGCTGATAGCGCAGCGCGCCCCAATCAGCGGGAAATTCGCTGTTGAGGTGCAGCGTATCGTTTTCCGTCCACAGCAGCATTTCCAGCGCAGCCTGGGCAAAGGAGGCGTTGGGGGCGGAGCACCAGGGGAAGCTGACGAAAGCGCCCGGCTCGTTAATTTCGAAAATCGCCCGGAATGCGCCGGTCATATCAATGGCGTTGCCCATGGCCTGAATGCCCTCCAGGGGGCGGCCGCTGCGGAACAGGGCGATGGCCGCCCAATCGGCGTACCAGGTGCACAGGCCGCGGCCCACACGATACATATTACCCGCGGAGGGATCAGCCAGGAAATCATCCAGGGCGGCCTGGCATAGGGGCTCCTTTCCGCTGAGCACGGGATAGGGATACAGCCCGCCCAGCGCGCCGATGCTTTTCATTTGGGCGTTTTCAAAGGGCAGATATTTTTCCCCGTCCTGGGGCAGGGATTGCCGCAGCAGCGCGGCCTTTTCTTCCCAGGCCGCCGCCTGATCGCCGTCCGTTTCCAGGACGCGGGCCGCCTGCGCCGCCCATTCCAGCGTGCCGATGGCCCCGCAGGTGGTGAGCATGGCGTTTTGCTCCGAGCCGCCGATGCGCTCCAGATCGCAGCATTTTCCGATGATAGTGCGCCCATCCTGAAGGGTATACAGCTGTTGATAATAGAAGAAATCGGCGCAGCCCTTCAGCACGGGATACCAGATTTCGGAAAGCAGCCGCTTATCCTGGGTGTAGAGGAAGCAATTCCACACCTCCAGCGCGATATTGCACATCTGGAACACATGGTCGGTCCAGATGCCGGGAGAGGCCACATCTGCTGACGTATCTGAGCGTCGTGCTGGCAGCCTGCGCCCTGATTGGAGAAACGCTGGGCTGGCGCTCGATGGCGGAACTGAACGAATTGGAAAAAAAGAAAACGGCGGAGCGCGTTTCCCTGGCGCTGGACGAGCTGGAGGCGCAGTGCGACGCCATGTTTTCCGTGGCCAATAATATCGCCTACGAGATTTATTACCGGCCTATCTATGTGGAATCCAATAAATTTTATGAATTGGAGCGTATCGCGGATTTCAAAAAGTACGCCAGCTACGCCACCCTTGTTTCCGATTATTTTCTGCTCTACGACGGCACGGGGGAGGCGTACACCACCTCCAGCAAGATCGATCTGCCCGCCCTGTCCTGGCTGCTAGGCGTGGAGGCGGAAAAGCTGTCCCCGGCGGGGCTGAACCAGAAGGGCATGTTTATCCTCAGCCCCATTCAGCTTTCCGCCAATTTCTCCTACACCGAGGGGGTGCTTTTCGTCGTCACGTCGCATCTCTCCGGCATTGCGGGGGAGAAGGGAGATTTTTCCGTTCTCTTCATCGTGCAGCCCGCCCGCCTGCGGGAACGGCTGGAGCGCATCAGCGGCCTTTCCCTGGAGGAATACGCGCTTTTTTACGGCGGCCAGCGCCTGCTGGGCGGCCTGGATGCGGAGGGAGAGCCCGTGCTCAGCGCCCGGGGGGATTTTTCCGCCCAGGTTTCCCCAAGCGCGTGGACGAAATATAACGGCGCCAGCGGGTATATGACCACGCTGCTGCTCCTGGGCGGCGGGCTGACGCTGGTGATGCTGCTCTTCGGGGCGCTGGCCGCCTATTCCATGTATCGCCCCATTCAACGGGTGGCCGACCGCATGGGCGGCGAAATGGAAAAGGATAAGCTGCTCTCCATTGAAAACACCATTGCTCATCTGGAAAAGGAAAACCAGCTTTCCCGGGTGAACCTCAACGAGCGGCTGGAGGAAATTAAAAGCCAGAAGCGCCAGATGCGCCAGCAACTGCTGAACCTGCTTTTCAACGGCGTATGGACGGAGGAAATGGAGCGGCAGATCGAGCTGGCGCAGATGGAATTGCATCATGCGCTGTTCGCGGTGCTGAAGCTGCGCTGGCCCGAAGAATACGGCAAGAATTCTCTTTGGCTGGAGCAGCTGATGGAAAGCATGCAGGATGAGGAATTATCCCTTTATGGCGCGTGGCACCGGCGGCGGGGGGAATACTGGCTGCTGCTGAACGCCGAAAACACGGATAAAATTCAAGAGGCCGTGGATATATTGCAGGAATGCCTGGAAAGCAGGGGCCTGGACGCGACGGTGCGCAGAAGCCAGATCTGCCAGGAGCGCGGTCAGCTTCCCGTCGCCCTGGCCTCCATCCAATCCGAGGCGGGCGAAGCGGGCGCGGCTGCAACCCAGGATGCGGACGCGCAGAGCGATTTGCAGGCCTTGGCCCGGGAGCTGCGGGCGGGCCGGCTGGAGGAGGCCCTGCGCATCGTGCAGCGCATCGAGCGCGCCGCGCCGAAAAAGGGCGCTTCCCTGATGCAGCATGTGCACCGGCTGGACGTGCTGCATGTGCTGCTGGATCAGGCCCGGCAAAACGGCATGACCCTTTCGGAGGAGCTGCTGGAGCGGCTGCTGCAGGAGCCGGAGGAGGCCCTCTATTTACAGGATTGCCACACTCTGATGAACGCCCTGTGCACCCGCCGCCTTCAGAATATCGAAAGCGCCGAGGCCCATGAAATTCAGGAGATTTTGCAATATATCCAATCGCAGCTGACCAATCCCCAGCTTTCCATCAGCGGCGTTTCCGATCATTTCCACAAAAACAGCCGCCTGGTGGGCAAGCTGATTTATAAATATTCCGGCATGACCTATAAGGAATACGTCACCCGCCAGAAAATGGAATACGCGAAGCGTCTGCTGCTGGAGGAAAACAAGAATGTGGATGAAACCAGCGAAATCCTCTGCTACGCCAACGCGGCGTATTTCATCAAGGTGTTTAAGGAAGAAACGGGCATGACCCCCGGGCAATTCAAAAAAAGCGCCGCGCCCCGCAGGGAATAAGCGGGGAAGAAATAAAAGAAACGTCTGAGAAAAGAAAAATCCGGCCACCAATTTATCCATTTTCCGGGCGGAAACAGACGGAAACTTTTTTTTCATGATAAAATTTCCCAAAAAAACAGAGAATAAATCAGAAACGAAAAAATGCGCGGGAAATTGATTGTTTTACATATCTGCGTTATAATGATACCATCTGCGGAAATTTTTTGTTGTAGGAGGACGCTTCTATGGCCAGTAAATCAATTCGGTATACCTACGATCAGCTCAATACCTTCTGCATGGACGCTTTCATGAAATTCGGCTTCAATCAGAGCGAGGCCCGCATCATCACGGACGTGCTGCTGCTCTCCGACCTCTACGGCATCGAAAGCCACGGCATGCAGCGCCTGGTTCGCTATCACAAGGGCATTGAAAAGGGCCTGATTAAGGTGGACGCAGTGCCCGAAATCGTGCATGAAACCCCCGTTTCCGCCGTCATCGACGCCCATGATTCCATGGGCCAGCTGGTGAGCCACAAGGCCATGAGCCTGGCCATCGAAAAGGCCAAGAAAACGGGTATGGCCATCGTTTCCGTTCGCAATTCCAATCACTTCGGCATCGCGGGCTATTACGCCAAGATGGCGTGCGATCAGGGCCTGATGGGTATGGCCATGACCAACAGCGAGGCCATCATGGTGCCCACCTTCGCCCGCATGGCGATGATCGGCTCCAACCCCATCGCCGTGGCGCTTCCGGCGGAGCCCTATCCCTTCTTCTTCGACGCTTCCACCACCGTCGTCACCCGCGGCAAGCTGGAGGTGTACAACAAGATGGGCAAGCCCCTGCCCGAGGGCTGGGCGCTGGATAAGGACGGCCATCCCTCCACGGACGCTAAGGACGTGCTGAAGAACATCGTGGCCAAGAACGGCGGCGGCATCATGCCCCTGGGCGGCAACACCGAGCAGCTGGGCAGCCATAAGGGCTACGGCTACGGCATGCTGTGCGAAATCTTCTGCTCCGTGTTCTCTCAGGGCACGCCCTCCAGCCATGTGAACGTGGGCGGCAAGAGCGGCACCTGCCACGGCTTTATGGCGGTGGATCCCAACGTGTTCGGCAACGCCGAGGAAATTAAGGCGCATTTCTCCGATTATCTGCGTGAGCTGCGCAACGCCCCCAAGGCGGACGGCGCCGCCCGCATCTATACCCACGGCGAAAAAGAAGTGGAGGCCTATGCCGACCGCATGAAGAACGGCATCGACGTGAACATCAACACCGTAGCCGAAATGATCGACATGGCCAAGTATCTGGGCATGGACGCGGAAAAATACCTGGGCAAGGTGGAAACCACCGGCCTGGAGAGCAGCTATAAGTAATCCATAAATCGCGCCGCCGGGCCCCGCGCCCGGGCGGCCCCTTAAAAATACGACGCAGAGGTGAATCATCATGGATATTAAAGCGGAAGCCCTGAAAAAGCATTACGAGTGGCACGGCAAGATCGAGGTCGTTTCCCGCACCCCCGTGACCAACGCCCAGGAACTGTCCCTGGCTTATACCCCCGGCGTGGCCGAGCCCTGCCTGGTGATTAAGGATAACTACGAAAAATCTTGGGAGCTGACCCGCCGCAGCAACATGGTGGCCGTTATCACCGACGGCACCGCCGTACTGGGCCTGGGCGATATCGGCCCCGAGGCCGGTATGCCTGTGATGGAGGGCAAGTGCTGCCTGTTCAAGGAATTTGCCGATGTGGATGCGTTCCCCATCTGCGTGCGCAGCAAGGATGTGGACGAGCTGGTTCGCACCATCTATCTCATTTCCGGCAGCTTCGGCGGCATCAACCTGGAGGATATCAGCGCCCCCCGCTGCTTCGAAGTGGAGCGCCGGCTGAAGGAACTGTGCGATATTCCCGTGTTCCATGACGACCAGCACGGCACCGCCATCGTGGTGGCCGCAGCGATGCTCAACGCCCTGCGCGTTGTGGGCAAGAAGCTGGACGAGGTGAAGGTGGTTATCAACGGCGCGGGCGCGGCCGGCATTTCTATCGGCAAGCATATCATGAAGCTGGGCGTGAAGCATCTGACCATGGTGGATCGCTTCGGCATCATCTGCGAGGGCATGGAGGGCCTGAACGCCGCTCATGAGGAAATCAGCAAGGTGACCAACCGCGAGCATCTGCGGGGCGCCCTGGCCGACGCCATGAAGGGCGCGGATGTGTTCATCGGCGTTTCCGCCCCCGGCATCGTTTCCAAGGAAATGGTGGCCTCCATGGCTCCCGGCGCGTGCGTGTTCCCCATGGCCAACCCTGTTCCCGAAATCTTCCCCGATCTTGCGAAGGAAGCGGGCGCCGCCGTGGTGGGCACGGGCCGCAGCGATTATCCCAACCAGATCAACAACGTGCTGGCCTTCCCCGGCATCTTCCGCGGCGCGCTGGATGTGCGGGCCCGGGATATTAACGACGCCATGAAGATGGCCGCTTCTCAGGCCATCGCCTCCCTGGTGAGCGACGAGGAGCTTTCTCCCGAGTATATCATGCCCAAGGCCTTTGATAAGCGCGTGGGCAAGACCGTGGCCGCTGCGGTGGCCCAGGCTGCCCGGGAAAGCGGCGTGGCCCGGCTGTAAAAAGAAAAAAGCATAAGGATAATGCGGGGGAACCATCTAGAGGAGCATTCGCCCTGCGCTGCTTCGCGAAAGCGAAGGCGCGGAGTACGGGCGGCTCATCCAGAAGGGTTCCCCCGCGCCCTTTCCAGGAAAGCTCTAGGCCCAAAGAAAGCTCCGCAAGAAATTTCCGCGTTTTTCCGCTGGTAAGCGCGGAGGAAACGTGGAGAACGTCCCTTGCGGGGAATAGCGCATAAAATAGGCTGCTTGCTTTAAGAGAGAACAGCGTGGACAGCCCCCCTGCTCGTTTTCCACGTCCAGCGCGCTGACCGCCACCGTCCAGGATCATGACGAGCGCGCCATTGAGTATAGCGCGCAATGGAAACGCGCTGTTTTTCGCCGCTGGAGAGCGCGTATAGCCCCGCCACCAGCTTGCCCGGCGTGGTTTTTCCGCAGCCGTTTGCGCTGATCCGCCCACCCCCTCGTGCTCACGAACCGGTAGCGACGCGCCGGGTTTTTGTTTAAGTTGGAAAAACCGATAGACAAAGCGGCGGATAAACGCTATAATATACGCGGTTAAAGGAAACTAACTTCGAGCTTTAAAACCGCGTGGGTTCGCCGCGCATGGCGTGTTCCACAGGCGGCAGGCGGCGCGCCCACGAGCCTAAACGGAGGGAAGAAGCATGTCGTTTTTTGAAAACACCCGCAAGCCGACAGGCCTGGGCGGAAAGGTCATGGTTTTCATGATGAATTTGGGGCATCGTGCCCTTGCCAGATGGGGCCTGCGTTTTTTTCACGCCGCGCCCAACGCAACCGTGCTGGATTGCGGCTGCGGCGGCGGAGCAAACCTCCGAAATCTTCTGCAAAGATGTCCGCTTGGCGTTGTGAAGGGAATTGATTATGCCGCAGTCAGCGTAGAAAAATCTCGGAAAATCAATCGCAAAGCCATTGCGGCGGGGCGCTGCCAGGTGCTTCAGGCCAGCGTAGCGAAACTGCCCTTTGCCGGGGCGACGTTCGATTGGGTCACGGCGTTTGAAACCATCTATTTCTGGCCCGGTCTGCCGCATTGCTTTCGCGAGGTTTTCAGGGTGCTGAAGCCGGGCGGACGATTCCTGATTTGCAATGAATGCGGCGGCAATGGAAAAGCGGAAAAATGGACGAAAATCATTGCTGGAATGACCGTCTATATGGACCATGAACTGCGTGAAGCCTTGGAGCAGGCCGGTTTTCATGATGTACAGATTCACAAAAATCCTAAGGGCTGGCTCTGCGTTACATGCCGAAAATAAAAAGGGGGGTTTACCATGAGCGTTTTCGCATCCCTGCTGCGCGCGGCCTATCGCCTCTCCGGCGCGAAAAAGGCGTTCACCCTGCCGGAGGAGGAAATTCGAAAGGTGATTGAAAAGCAGAGCCGTCATCGCGGTGTGTTTACGCCCACCGACCGTAAAGCACATTATGAAATGCTTACGGTAAACGGCTTTCCGTGCCTGATCGTAAGAGAAAATCCCATGCCTTCCAAGCGTGCGATCCTCTTTTTTTCGGCGGCGGCATGGTCATTGGCCCGGAGAGGGGCGATCTGCCTGTGATGCGCAAGCTGATGCGGGATAGCGGCTGCGATGTGTGGTTCCCTTTTTATCCCCTCTGTACGGAGCATTGCATCACCGAAACCTATGAGATGGCCTATGCATGCTATCGCAGGATAATCGCGGTGTACGGCGGCGGAAACGTCAGCACCTGCGGCTTTTCCTCCGGCGGCGCGCTGGCACTGGGCATTGCGGCGCACAATAACGCGCAGCCGGAGCCGTTACCCGCGCCAAGGCACATTGTCGCCGTTTCGCCCGGAGAGGTGCCCTGGAACGACGCTGAAAAGGCGCGCATGCAGGCGCTGAACGACAGGGACGTCGCCATTGATTACGCCTTTATGGTAACGCTGGAAAGGTTCATGCGCCACGTGCGGGAGGACGTTGTTCAGGGTTACATATTCCATCATGATACCTCCTTACAGCGTCTTGTTCAGCTTTTCGGCTTCCGCTTTATTAGTCGCCATGCCCGCGTAGCGCATGCCGTACAGCGCCGCGAAGCGCTTCATGGTGTATTCGCCCGCCTCCAGCATTCTGCTGCTGTGCTGCCTGTGCGGCGCAGCAGCAGCGGAGGATACCCTCACGCCGGGCACACAGACCCAGCGCGGGTTTATCAACGACAACGTGCTGCACAACGAAATCGGAGACATCCATTTCAGCAGCTACATCCCCGAAAGCTATGATGGCAGCGAGCCCTATGCGCTCTTCGTGACCCTGCCGGGCTGGGAAGGACTGTATTTTCAGGGCGTCGGCGCAAACATGGTGGAGGATTTCGGCGTTGAAGCCATTCACTATAACGACAAAATGATCGTGCTTTCGCCGTAGCTGAACGATTGGGGGCAGACCTCCGCCAACGAAGCCATTGCCCTGACGGAGTACTTTCTCGAAAACTACAATATAGATGCGTCCCGCGTCTACCTGCACGGCATGTCCGGCGGCGGCGAAACCGGCTCGCTGGTGATGGGCACAAAGCCGGAGCTGTTCACGGCATACCTCGCCACCAGTTCGCAGTGGGACGGCGATCTGAACGTGCTGGCGCAGGCGCGCACGCCCGTCTACTTCGCCATCGGCGCGCAGGACAGCTATTATGGCTCCGAATCCTTCATCCAGACCTATAACGCGCGGCACGAGTTGTACGCCGCGCAAGGGTTGACGCAAAAAGAGATTGACAAACTGATCGTACTGGACGTAAAGCCCGCGGAGTTCTTCACCGAGCGTGGCTTCCGCGATCAGCATTCCGGCGGACAGGCGTTTGCCCATGAAGAAAGCATTATGGGCTGGCTGTTCGGAGAGCATTCCTAAAGGCAAAGGAGGTCGGCGATGAGGCGAACCAGAAAATACAGCCTGCTGATGAGGATATTGATCCGGTGCTCCCGCCGGTCTCCTGCGCCATGGCAACTTGGACATAACCGGCAAAATGAGCGCAATTCCAACGGAAACACGGACAAAATTGCGCTGGAAGTAGGAGAACAGACGCAAGTCAAAACACAATGAAAATAAATGCAAGATGAACTTCAAACCGACAAATAAGTTTGAAGGGGCGAGCATTTTATAAAGTGCCATTGCAATCTTCGTTTTAGCGCCTCGAGTCAATTCGATTTAAGAACTCTCTGGAACTAAAGCAAGCCTGTTAATTGACTCGTGAACTCTTACGAGGGAATCATAGACAGCTAAGACGTCTTCTGAATCCCATGCGCGGAGAGATTTTTCATCAATAACGCCTGCGCTTTCGCTGATGATTTTTGCGAGTTGTTCTTCATCGGCAACAGCGACAACGGCTTGTACGGCTGCATTACTCTGTGCTTTCTTGAGATTCAGAATAAGGCTGTCAATTCAACCTTTGGACTGTACCTCAAACACATAGATTGCTTTGCCCATCGAATACCAGCGTTCAAGGTTGCTACCTCTTCTGCAAGTATCGAAGGAAAGCCTAGAGAGAGGTCGTGTGGTAAGAAAGCAGTGCAAACCAACCACTCCAGAGGAGTTATCTAAAGACAGAATAAGCGGCGATATGACGGCACGGTCGAGTCACTGAAAAACCGAAGCAGTGCGCCGCCGCACTCGTCCTTGAAGCAAAGCAATTGGGAAATCCAGTTGGTGCCGCAATACGCAAAAAAGTATCCGCTGGACTTGCCGCGTGGCTATGAAAAGGCGCAGAAGAGCGGCTACAGGTTGCTTCAAGTGAACAGCCTCGAAACTGAAGCCCCTCCGAAAAAAGAAGCGTACCCGCCCAAAACAAGCCGTATGAACGCGCGGCATATCCGGACAGAAACTCCAGAGGATCTATCCCCAATTCTGTGTAAACTACAAAAGCCGGTGTAAGAATCAAAGTTGATTGAGGCGGCGTGCAGGGCTC
>CAKULG010000039.1 GCA_934667105.1 uncultured Clostridia bacterium | reverse complement strand
GATCCCGGAGGCCGACATTATCATGGAAACAAGAAAAGGCGTAGCACTCAGCTACGCCCCGGAACAGGTTGCAGTATAAGGAGGTACGACACGATGAAAGCCTATTTCTATTGCCGCGTCGCTCACGATGATAGCTTTTCTTTGGAACGGCAGGCCGAGGAGCTTCGCCGCTATGCGGAACAAGCCGGGTACACCATCGTTGGTGCTGCCGCCGAGCATGGCTCTGGAATGACCCTTGACCGTCCGGCTCTGCAAGAAGTGATGGAGGCCGTTCTTGCCGGAAAGGTGGATGTGGTGCTGATAAGCAGCCTTGACCGTATAGGGCGGGACTGGGGCATGACAAAGCAGTACATCGCCCTGCTGACCGAGCATAAGGTCAAGCTGCTGTGCCTGCGGGAACGGGTGAGCAGCGACATCTCCGGCGTTTCACCATTCTCTACATAAAAAAGCAGAGTGTCCATTACAGGATACTCAGATCCTATAAGGACACTCTGCATGGTGCGAGTGGCGGGGGTCGAACCCGCACGCCCAGAGGGCACAAGATTTTAAGTCTCGGTTGTCTGCCTGTTCCAACACACTCGCGCACAGCGGCATTGTATCACATCCGCGGCGATTTCGTCAAGGGAAAAGCCGGGAGAAAGCTGAAATTCGGAAGAAAAAGCGCTTGACAAACAGGCCCTTTGCGCTTATAATAATTCTGTTTCAAGCAGAAGCTGCCCGCTTCTCTCCGCGGCGAATTTCGTTTTGCCCGGGTCATGGCATTCATTTTTGATTGCAATGCGATTGGCGGGTGGTTTCATCCGCCAATTTTTTTGTCGAAATGGATTTGGAGGTGTATCGACATAGCCGCTGAACTGCTCATCAATGAAGAGATTCGCGACCGCGAGGTGCGCGTCATCGGCGCGGACGGCGCGCAGCTGGGCATCCTGCCCACCCGCAAGGCGCTGGAACTGGCGGAGGAGGCCGAGCTGGATCTGGTAAAAATCGTACCAAACGCCCAGCCCCCCGTCTGCAAGCTGATGGATTACGATAAGCATCGCTTCGAGCAATCCAAGCGCGAGCGCGAAATGCGCAAAAATCAGAAGGTCGTATCCCTCAAGGAGGTGCAGCTTTCCGCCACCATTGAGGAAAACGATGTGGCGATCAAGGCCAAGAACGCCGTTCGCTTCCTGCAGGACGGCGACAAGGTGAAGGTTTCCATTCGCTTCCGCGGCCGCCAGATCGCGCATTCCGATATCGGCCTGAAGGTGATGCAGGACTTCATTGAGCGCACGAAGGATGTGTGCCAGGTCGAGCGTCGCCCCATGATTGAAGGGCGCAACATGATTATGATTCTCGCGCCCAAGGCGGAAAAAGCCGGCAAGGCGGATAAGGCTGCCAAGCAGCCCGCCCCCGCCCCGCAGGCATAATCCCATTACTTTCCGGAAGGAGGACATTTCCATGCCCAAGCAAAAGACCCATCGCGGCGCCGCGAAGCGCTTTTCCCTGACCAAGACCGGCAAGGTGAAGCACAAGAAGATGAATGTGAACCACATTCTTAACAAAAAGACCACCAAGCGGATCCGTCATCTGCGCGCTGGCGGCACCCTGCAGAATAACGCCGAAGCCGCTACCATCCGCACGCTGATTCCCTACAAATAAGAAGCCATTTGCCCGTTTGAAGGAGGAACAAAATCATGGCACGCATTAAGAGGGCTGTCAACGCCCATAAGAAACGCCGCAAGGTGCTCAAACTGGCGAAAGGCTATTGGGGCGCAAAATCCAAGCAATACCGTACCGCCAGCGAACAGGTGCGCCGTTCCCTGCGCTATGCCTATGAAGGCCGCAAAATGCGCAAGCGGGATTTCCGCCGCCTGTGGATCACCCGTATCAACGCCGCCGCTCGCCTGAACGGCATGAGCTATTCCACGTTCATCAATGGCCTGAAGAAGAAGAATGTGGAAGTCAACCGTAAGATGCTGGCCGACCTGGCCGTCAACGACGCCGCCGCCTTCGCGCAGCTGGTGCAGATCGCTAAGGAAGCCTAAGCGGAAGTTCCCGTAAAAAACGAACGGCCCTCCGGAAGGAGAGCCGCTCGTTTTTTTATATTTTTCCACATTCGGGGGATATGCGGCTTGGGGGACAGCTACCGGCGAGCGCGCGCCGAGGGCGGACAATTCTTATTTCCGCATTTTCCGCAGTCCTTATTTGGCGGCCAGCGCGCCGCGATAAAGAATGTGGGCGGTGAAATAGGTGGTTTCAAAGGGCGCTTGGGGATAATCCGCCCGATACATCAGCTGCCGGGCCAGGCGCTTGCCCAGGGCGGAGGTATCCACATCCACCGTGGTGATCTGGCCCGCCACGTTGGTATATTCGGCGTTATTGTCAAAGCCCGTCAGCAGGGGCATGCGCCCGGCGGGCACGCTTCGCCCGGCGAGATACTGCTGAATATAATGGGCGATAAAATCGCTGGGGCAAACAAAAGCGTCCGGCAGCTGGGGCAGGCCGGAAAGGAAACGGGCGATTTCTTCATAATGGCTGCGCAGACCCAGAGCCCCCGTCATGCACAGGGCGGGATCCACCGCCACGCCCCGCACGGCGTGTGCGTCCAGAAAGCCGCGATAGCGGTCCAGGTTGGTCTGGGCGTAGTTCACATCCCCCACGAAGCCCAGCCGCCGCCATCCGCCGTCCAGCAGGCGCAGCGTAATTTCCCGCACGCTGGAGCGACCCTCGATAATCATCAGATCGCCCTTGAGCCCCGCCGCAGGCAGGGAGGGGATGGTATCGAGAAACACCTTGGGCTGCGGGCTGTCCGCCAGCATATGCAGCAGGCTTTCATCATATATATTTAGCACGATGAAGCCGTCCACCGCCTCCGTTTCCAGCGAGGAGGGCAATTCGTAGCCCGTGCGGAAGGCCGTGGGCATGTAGGTGTACATCAGGTTAATATCATGCAGCGCCAGTTCCTTGGCCACATGGTGGATGATCTGCATCCAGAAGGCCGAGGATTCAGGCCGGGAAACCACGATGGAGAAGGTGTGCTGCGTTTTAGGCTTCACCGCCGCGTGGGCCACGGGGGCGTAGCCCATTTCCTCCGCCTTGGCCATCACCTGCTGCCGCAGCTTTTCGGATATGCCCGGCCGGTTGGTCAGGGCCTTCCAAACGGTAATGCGCGATATACCCAGCGCGTCGGCGATATTCTGCATCGTTACCTTTTGCATTGAGGGGGCGCTCCTTTTGTTTTTGGAATCTAGCGGGGGGGCGGCGAACCGTCCGGCATGCCACAGATAAGATATCATGTTAAGGGCTTTTTGTCAATTATCAAATTAACAATGTTGTCAAATTATTCGTTGTTCTTTTTTTGTGCATAATTTTATCTGAAAATTTGTATTTTTGTGTTGACATTCTTATCATATCATGCTAATATGTTTACGAGCTAAGATAATAGTGTTAATTTTTATTGCAGAGGGAGTCGCTTATGAAGCAGAGTAACAGACCGGCGGCGGTGCGGCCCGCCCTGCCGGCAAAAAAGAAGAAGAAGTGGTCCCGGGAAGATACCGAGCTGACGCTGCTTGGGTTCCCCACGTTCATTTGGTATGCGCTGTTCAGCTATCTGCCCATGTTCGGCATTATCATCGCCTTTAAAAATTATCGTCTTTTCAGGGGGCAAAGCTTTCTGGGAAACCTGCTGCGCAGCGATTGGGTTGGGCTTGAAAACTTCAAGTATTTCATCAACAACCGTTCCTTTACCATGCTGCTGCGCAACACGCTGCTCTACAATATCGTGTTCATCATCTTGGGCATCGTTATCCCGGTTACGTTGGCGCTGATGATCAACGAGCTTTATTCTAAGCGCAAGTCCAAGGTTTACCAGACGATGATGTTTTTCCCGCATTTCCTTTCATGGGTCGTAGTCAGCTATTTTGTCTTTGCTTTTCTGAACGTCAATTACGGCTTGCTCAACAGGCTGGTCATCGCCCTTGGCGGCGAACGCCATCAATGGTATGCCGAACCGAAGTACTGGCCGTTATTCTTCGTGATTCTCAAGATCTGGAAGGGAACAGGCTATAGCATGGTGGTTTACCTGGCCAGCATCACGGGCATCGACGGCTCCCTCTACGAGGCGGCCATGCTGGATGGCGCCACCAAATGGCAGCAGGCCAAATTCATCACCCTCCCAATGCTCAAAACCGTTATTGTGATGATGTTCATCCTCGCGGTGGGCGGCATCTTCTCCTCGGATTTCGGCCTGTTCTACCAAGTCACCCAGGGCGTGCCCCGTTCGCTGAGGGACGTTGCATCCACGTTCGATACCTACGTCTATTCCGCGCTGCAGGGCAATACCCCTATTGGCAAGACGGCCGCCGCCTCCATGTTCCAGTCCGTCGCCTGCTGCATCACCATCCTGCTGGCCAATTTCATCGTTTCCAAGGTGGATTCGGACAGCGCGGTGTTCTGAGGAGGAGATAAATAATGAAAGAAAAGCAATCCTCCCTGCGGATGAACCGCATCAGGCTCGGAACGAACGTCCTGTTCAATCTGCTGTTTATCATCCTGGCGGCCTGCGCCATTTTGCCGGTCATCTTCGTGTTCATGATCTCCATTTCCTCGGAGGAATCCATCCGCCAGGTGGGCTATTCCTTCCTGCCGATCGAGCTTTCCAATAAGGCTTACATGTTCCTCTGGAACGAACGCAGCACGATTTGGGGTGCGTTGAAGATTTCTATCGCCGTCACATGCCTCGGCACACTGCTGGGCCTGTTTCTCACCACCGCAATGGGCTATTCCCTCTCCCGTCCCGAATTCAGGCTCAAAAAATTCTACACATGGGTGATCTTCATTCCCATGCTCTTCGGCGGCGGCCTGGTGGCCAGCTATGTGGTGAACGCCAACATCCTGGGCCTGCGCAACTCGCTCTGGGTGCTGATTTTGCCGCTGGCGGTAAGCTCCTATAATATCGTGATCTGCAAAACCTTCTTCAAGAGCACAATTCCCGAAGGCATCGTCGAGTCGGCTATGATCGACGGCGCGTCGCAGTTGCGCATCTTTGCCAGCATCGTTATCCCCATCTCCAAGCCCTTGCTGGCCACTATCGCCCTTTTTCTCTGCTTCGGCTATTGGAACGATTGGTTTCTTTCCTCTCTTTACATCAGCAAAAATGAACTCGTTTCCCTGCAAGCGCTGCTGAACAACATCATGCGTTCTTTGGAATACATGAGTAACAACCCTTCCGCAGGCGTGTCGCTGCAGCAGTATAGGGCGCAGATGCCCAGCGAATCCGTCCGCATGGCCATCGCTATCGTGATCGTAATCCCCATCGCGTGCGCGTATCCGTTCTTCCAGAAATACTTCATTTCTGGCCTGACGATCGGCGCGGTGAAGGGTTAACGAAAATATATCAAAAGGAGTGTCTCTGGTATGAAAAAGTTCTTTGCCCTGGTTCTGGCGCTGTGCATGGTGCTGTGCATGGCCAGCTTCGCCTCCGCGGAAGACGTGCCCACGCTCAAGATCATTACCCTGGGCGGCGGCCAGCCGGACAACTATGACGCCTGGATCGCCAAACTGAATCCCTATGTGGAAGAAAAGATTGGCGCGAAGCTGGACGTGGAATGCATCGGTTGGGGCGATTGGGGCTCCCGCCGCGGCATTATCATCGACTCCAACGAACCCTATGACGTGATCTTCGGCGACAGCGGCAACATGAATGGCGACGTTGCGAAGAATGCCTATCTGGATATCACCGACATGCTGGCGGACAACGCCCCCGGCCTGCTGGAGCTGATCCCCGCCGATTACTGGGACGCCTGCCGCGTGAACGGCCGCATCTACGGCGTGCCCACCTATAAGGATTCCTCCATCACCCAGTATTTCGTCTGGGACGTGGAGGTGCTCAAGGAGCTGGGCCTGGAAGAAGCCGCTAAGAATTGCCACACCATCCAGGACGCCACCCCCCTCCTCCAGAAGATCAAGGACGCCAAGGGCGAGCCTTCCTTCCCCGTAACCAAGGACGGCGTTTCCCAGATCCCCTTCATCTTTGACAGCTTTGGCGCGGGCCTGCGCGGCGTTGGCGTTCGCTACAACGATAAGGACGCCAAGGTTGTGAAGATCTTCGAAGAAGAAGACATTATGGCGCAGCTCAAGGAAATCCGCGGCTGGTATGAGAACGGCATCATCAACGCCGACGCTCCCCAGCTGGCTGAAGGCCCCACCTACAAGGCTTGCTTCCTGGCGCAGGGCTGGTCCGGCGCTGCCAAGACCGCTTGGGGCCCCAACATGGGCAAGGAATTAGTCGCTTATCAGTTTGGTCCCACCATTCTGTCCAACGACTCCGTTCTGGGCTCTGTGAACTTCATCTCCATCAACTCCAAGAATCCTGAAAAGGCGCTGCAGTGGCTGAACCTTATCAACACCGACACCAAGGTTCGCGATGCGTTCAAGTACGGCCTTGAGGGTGACAACTTCGAATACACCGCCGATGGCCGCGTACACCGCATTGAAGGCCGGGATTGGCCTTGGCCCTCCTATGTGCAGGCCAGCTACTTCAACTATTCCATCACCGATGACGTGGATTTCAACGAAATGGACGAAGTGAAGGCGCTGAACGCCGCCGCCGAACCCTCCGTGCTGATGGGCTTCTCCTTCGACGCCACCAAGGTTCAGGATCAGATTCTCAACTGCAAGACCATCTGGGATAACTATCATCCCGAACTGCTGACCGGCTCTGTGGATCCCGAGACTGCGGTGAAGGCCATGTATGAAGAAATGGAAGCTGAAGGCCTGAACGACATCATCGCCGAAGCGCAGGCGCAGATCGACGCCTTCCTGGGCAAGTAATTTCCCGCGCTAGCTCGTTTTCAGGAAACCAACCATTTCCGCCCGCGTTTCCGGGCGGGGCTGGCGGAGGCAACTCCGCCAGCCCCGCGGGGCGCGGGCGCTTTCTATGGCGGCGCGGAAGGCCGTCCCTCCCGCCCGCCTCAGCATAACGCACAGTTTTGTGAGAAAGCGAGTGTTCACATATGGCAAAGCTTCTGGGCCCCGCCCTGCCGAATATCCCCTGGGAAGACCGCCCCGCCCCCTCGCAGGGGCCCGTGTGGCGCTATTCGGGCAACCCCATCATCCAGCGCAACGGCAACAAGCGCGCCAACAGCGTTTTCAACAGCGCCGTCGTGCCCTTCCGGGACGGCTTCGCGGGGGTTTTCCGCTGCGACAGCCTGTCCATCAGCATGGATTTGTTCGCCGGGTTCAGCCCCGACGGCATTCACTGGAGGATTAACGACGAGCACATCCCCTTCGAGGGGGCGGACCCCGAAATCGCCCCCAACGAATTCCGCTATGACGCGCGCATCACCCAGATGGGCGATCGCTATTACATCACCTGGTGCAACGGCTATCACGGGCCCACCATCGGCGTGGCCTGGACGGAGGATTTCCAGCATTTCCACCAGCTGGAAAACGCTTTCCTCCCCTTCAACCGCAACGGCGTGCTGTTTCCCGAAAAGATCGGCGGGCTGTATACCATGGTGAGCCGCCCCAGCGACAACGGCCACACCCCCTTCGGCGATATGTATATCAGCCAATCCCCCGATCTGGAATTCTGGGGGCGGCATCGGTATATGATGGGCACTGTGAAGGGCAATGAATCCGCCTGGCAATCCACCAAGATCGGCGCGGGCCCCGTGCCGCTGAAAACGGACGAGGGCTGGCTGCTGATTTATCACGGCGTGATTACCACCTGCAACGGCTTCGTTTATCGCATGGGCAGCGCCCTGCTGGATCTGGAGCAGCCCTGGAAGGTAATCGCCCGCACGAAGGATTACATCCTCGCCCCCGATCGGGATTATGAGCGGGTGGGCGATGTGCCCAACGTGGTTTTCCCCTGCGCCACCCTGGCCGACGCCGCCACCGGCCGCATCGCCATCTATTACGGCTGCGCCGACACCGTTACCGGCCTGGCCTTCACCACCGTGGACGAGTTGATCCGCTACACAAAGGAATACGCCCTGTGATTGAACCGGAGGAGATTAAGCGGCGGAACCGGGCGGTTCCGCCGCGCTTCCTTCCAAGAAAGCCGATAGGATAAGCTCAAAAGGAAACCGGCTTGCTTCCCATTGAAAAAATTGAAAACAGCTTGACATGTAAACGATCGTTCACTATAATAGTGCGTGAACGATCGTTTACTTTTTTGAAAGGAGCGCAGTATGGCCGAAACTAAGGAAAGCATTTTGCAATCCGCCCTGCATTTATTTGCCCAGGAGGGCTATGAGGCGGTATCCGTCAGCGCCATCGCGGGGGCGCTGGGCATGACGAAGGGCGCGTTATACCGGCATTATGCCAGCAAGCGCGATATTTTCGATCACATCGTGGCCCGCATGGCGGAGCGCGACGCCCAGCGCGCCCAGGCCTTTTCTCTGCCCGAGGGCGTTCGGGCGCAGACGCCCGAGGCGTATGCCGCGGCCTCTCTGGAGCAGATCATCGCCTATGCCGGGGCGCAGTTTCGCTATTGGGCGGAGGATGATTTCGCTGCCGCCTTCCGCCGGCTGCTGACCCTGGAGCAATACCGCAGCGCGGAAATGATGCGCCTGTATCAGCAATATTTGGCGGCGGGGCCGCTTTCCTATGTGGCCGATTTGTTTGAGAGCATCGGCCTGCCATGCCCCCGGGAGCGGGCGGCGGCCTTCTACGCGCCGCTGTTCCTGCTGCTCTCGGTCTACGATGGGGCGGCGGAGCCCCAGGCCGTGCTGGCCCAGATGGATTCGTTTCTGGGCCACGCCCGGGAGGAATTGAGAAAAAGCTTGCCTCCCCACTCCATTACGCCCTAACAATCAACGATTGAAAAGAGGAAATAATCATGGATATTCATGCGATGTTAAAAGCGAAGGGCTGCCTCGTTCGCCCGGAGCGCCCAGAGGAGCGCCGCGCGGTGGAAAACCTGGTGCGCGAATCCTTCTGGAATGTGTACCGGCCCGGCTGCACCGAGCATTACCTGCTGCATTGTCTGCGGGACGATCCCGCCTTCGTGCCGGAGCTTAACTTCGTGCTGGAAAAAGAGGGCAAGGTGATCGGCCAGAATGTTTTCGTGCGCGCGGAAATCCGGGCGGACGACGGGCGCAGCATCCCCATTCTCACCATGGGGCCCATCTGCATCGCCCCGGAATACAAGCGTCAGGGCTATGGCAAGCTGCTGCTGGATTACTGTCTGGAAAAGGCGGCGGCCACCGGGGCGGGCGCGATCTGCTTTGAGGGGAACATCCTGTTTTACGGCAAATGCGGCTTTAACTACGCCTCCGGCTTCGGCATTCGCTATCACGGCCTGCCCGAAGGGGCGGACGCCTCCTTCTTCCTGTGCCGGGAGCTGATTCCCGGCTTTCTGGACGGCGTGACCGGCGAATACGCCGCGCCCCAGTGCTATTCTCTGGATGACGCGGCCGTGGCGGCCTTCGATCAGGGCTTCCCCCCCAAGCAGAAGCTAAAGCTCCCCGGCCAGATTTTTGAAAAATAAGGGAGTAATAATGCGGGGGAACCATTCTTTGGAAGCCAAAGAATGGTTCCCCCGCACTCCCTCCAAGAAAGCTGTATGGGTAAGATCGGGCAATAAGAAATCAAAGCGCTTCTCCGCCAACAGAAAAGAAAAATGAACGGGTTTACCAAAACAAGCGGCAGCGAACCGCCGCGCCAATCGCGCTTGCGAAAGGGCGAAGCCTTCCTTGTTCGCCAAAGGAGGCTCCGCCCGCATTATTTTTTTTCCTTGCTCAAAACAGCCCTTCGTGGCTCAGGCGCTTTTCCAGCCGCGCCTCCACATACCGCGCCAGCAGCGGGCCGGGCGCGTCCGCCTGGGGCAGCAGCGCCTTTTCAATGCCCACGGCCAGAATTTCCCGCATCCATTCCGCCTGATCGGGGGTGACGGGCAGCGCATCGGAAAGCGCGCCCGCGCATGCGGGGCAGATCAGGCCGCCGCCCTCGATATCCAACAGGTGTATTTCCGCATCCGAAAGCCGCCGCCCGCATTTCACGCAATGGGAAAGCCGGGGGCGATAGCCGCTGACAGCGGCGAAATGCAGCAGGAAGGCCGCCGTGACCGCCTGGGGCTGATGGGCGCTGTAGCAAAGCCGGGAAAGGGAGCGGGCCAGCAGCGTGAACAGTTCCACCGCCCGCTCCCCCGGCTGGGCGGCAGCCTCGGCAATGGAGAGCAGATAGGTGGCGTATTTCAGGCGATCATAATCCGTGCGCAGGGGGTAAAAGCTCTCCGTCAGCTGGCAGGAGGTCACTGTGGCGCGGCCCTTGCCGGAAAAAAGCACATACTCTCCCAGGGCGAACCATTCGCTGGCGGAAAGCAGCGGGCTCTGGGGCCGCTTGCAGCCCCGGCACAGGGCCTCGATGCGGCCATACGCCGGGGAAAGCAGCGTGAGCATGCGGTCATGCTCCCGGTAATCGGCATGGCGCAGCACGATGGCCTGGGTGGTCAGGGTGGGCATAAATCGGTCAACTCCCCGTGGAACGATAATAACGCATAGCGCGCTGAAACAGAAGATACATCGCCCCGAAAAACAGCGGCCCGGAAAGCGGCGTTACAAAGGCCGTCCAATCCGGCCAGCCGAACAGATTTTTTCCCAGAATGTAGGCGGCGGGGGCGTGCACCGTCAGCCCAAAGGGCGCGACGAAGAGAAACAGCGTTTTCAGGGGCTTGGGGTAAATATCCAGGGGATACTGGCAGGCGCTGCGGCCGCCGTAGGTGAGCACATTCACCACCTCGATGGATTTCGCGGAATGAATGCTCAGCATGGCGTCAATGAGGAACAGACCCATAATCATCACGCCCCCCGCGGCCACGGCCTCCAGCAGCGCCAGCAGTTTCAGCCCCGTCCAGGCCACCTGGGCCTGGGCGGCGCCCATAAGCATGGCCGCCGCGCCCACTGCCACCGTGCCCACCCGCCGGGGATCCATCTGATAGCACAGCGCCTGGGCCAGCACGCCCCGGGGCCGCAGCAGAAAGGTATCCAGCTTCCCCTGCTGCACCAGGGGCGGAAAGCAGGTCACGCCCCGGGCAAAGCACTCCGTCAGGTAAAAAATCACGCTCATCAGCCCAAAGAAAAACAGCAAATCGCCGCCGCTCCATTGGTTCAGCGTGTCGAAGCGATCAATAATCAGCAGCACCGCCAGCAGCTCGCCCCCCTGCATCACAATCTGCGCCAGCGTTTGCAGGAAGAAGGAAAGGGGGTATTGCAGCCGGCTTTTCATCAGCATGCACATGGAATGCCAATACAGCTTGAATCCGTCCATGCTTTACCCCCCTTGAATGACCACGCGGGCCAGATTTCTTTTCCACAGCAGCAGCCCCAGGGCGATCAGCGCCGCCGTCCACCCCGCCTGCACCAGCAGCACCCGGGGCGCCTGGCTCAGGGCCCACTCCCCGGTATACAGGCGGATGGGCGCGTCCAGCATCTGGGCGTAAGGCAGCAGCGTCACCGCCCGCTGCCAGGAATCAGGAAACAGCGTCAGGGGCAGAAGATTGCCAGAAAGCGAAATTGCCAGCAGCGACAGCATGGCCGAAACGCCCTTATTATCCAGCGTTCTCATGGTGAAGCCCATATTGATATTATCCAAGGCGCACACGCAGAAAAGCCCCAGGCCCAGCGCCAGCAACGAAAGCGCCAGCCCGGCCGGGGAAGCGGGCAGGGAAAGCCCCCAGCCCTGGGGCAGCAGCGCGGCGCAAATCAGCATGGGCGCGGCCCGCATGCCGCAGCCCACGATTTTCTGGGCCAGGGCGCGGCTGTAATAATAGCCGTACAGGCTCAGCGGGCGGCACAGCTCATAGGCCACGCCCCCATTCATGATGCTTTCCAGCATGCCCCCGTCGGAGGTGGCGATCATGCGGAAAAACGCCTGTTGCAGCCACACATAGGTGGTCACGGCGGAAAGGGGCGTGCTTTGGGGCTTGCCCGCATAAAGCGCCCGATACAGCGCCACCAGAATCAGCCCGAAAAACAGCTGGCACAAAAGGCCCCCCAGGGCCGCCCCGCGATACTGCGTCTCCATTTTCCAGCGCATGCGGAAGGTGCTGAAATAGCTTTTCATAGATCCAGCTCCTTATACATGGCGGCGATGAGGTGATCCACGTTCTGGGGCTGAGCGGTCAATTCCCGAATCTCCCCCGCGCTTTGCAGCAGGGCCAGCAGCCGCGCCGTGGGCAATTCTCCTGGCTGATAGAGGATTTTGTATGCGTCCGCCTCCCGCTCCACCCGGCAGCAATCCGGCAGCGGCGGCAGCGCGTCCCCCTCCCCATAGCGAACCTGAACCACCCGCAGCGTATCGTATTTTTGCAGCAGTTCCCCAAACGCGCCGTCATACAGCTTGCGCCCGTGGCCCAGCACCATCACCCGGGGGCACAGGGCGGCGATGTCCTCCATATCGTGGGTGGTGAGCAAAACGGTGGTGCCGTAGCGCCGGTTTTCCTGGCGCAGAAATTCCCGCAGCGCCAGCTTGCTCACCGCATCCAGGCCGATGGTGGGCTCGTCCAGAAACAAAAGCTGGGGCCTGTGCAGCAGCGAGCCGCACAACTCCGCCCGCATTCGCTGCCCCAGGCTCATCTGCCGCAGAGGCGTGCGCAGCAGGCTCTCCAGATTCAGCGCTGCCGCCAGTTCCTCCAGGCGGCTTTTGTATTCCTCCGGGGGGATGCGGTAAATATCCCGAAGCAACTGAAAGCTATCCAAGATGGGCACATCCCACCATAGTTGGGTGCGCTGGCCGAACACCACGCCGATACGGCGCACATGCCGCTTGCGCTCCTGCCAGGGGGTCAGCCCGCCCACCTGCACCTGCCCATCGTCCGGCGTGAGAATGCCGGATAGAATTTTCACCGTTGTGGATTTTCCCGCCCCATTAGGGCCAATCGCGCCAATCAGTTCCCCCTGATCGATAGAAAAGGATACGTCCTGCAAGGCGCGCACGACGGTTTTCTCCCGCAGTAAGCGCCCTTTTTCCCGTTTTTTGCGCACGACAAAGGATTTGTTCAGCCCCTCCACGGTAATATAATGCATAATGCCCCCTTCGGCTCGGTCGGTCGGAAAAGAAAGAAACGCATATTTGTCGTGAGGAGCAATATGTTATCACTTTTTCCAGGGGCTGTCAATCCCGAGGAGGAAAAACGGTGCGGAAGCTCGTAAACCGCACAGCGACAATCAAACGATATTTGATTAGGAAAACCGCCCTTGCGGGTTTCCGGGTCGCTGGGCGGAAGCTCG
>CAKULG010000038.1 GCA_934667105.1 uncultured Clostridia bacterium | reverse complement strand
CGGCGCTCCAATCGCCCCGCACTACTCCGTTAAAACGGAAGTGCGGGTTTCAGGCGGCAATTTAGTTTCCCTTTTCACCGGCGGAGAAACAAACCGATTCCTTATTGCCCGCCTTTACCCAATCGACCTTCTCGGAGGGGGAGCGGGGGAACCGCTCTTTGGTCGCAAAGAGTGGTTCCCCCGCATATTTATTTCTTTATTAAGCGCGGCCTTTGACCATGGTCAGGGCGATGCGCTTTTTCTTTTCATCCACATCCACCACCCAAACCTTTACCACATCGCCCACCTTCACCACCTCTGAGGGATGGCGCACAAAGCGATCGGCCAGGCGGGAGATATGCACCAGGCCGTCCTGATGCACGCCGATATCCACGAACGCGCCGAAATCGATCACATTGCGCACGGTGCCGGTGAGCTCCATGCCGGGCTGCAAATCCTTAATATCCAGCACGTCGGTGCGCAGCACAGGGGCGGGCAGCGCCTCGCGGGGGTCGCGCCCGGGCTTTTGCAGCTCGGACAGCATGTCCTTCAGCGTGGGCAGGCCCACGCCCAGGGCGGCGGCCAGCTTTTCCTCGCCGTATTCCGTCGCCCGCGCGCCCACGCCGGGCACGCCGCCGTTTTTCACATCCTTTAGTTCATAGCCCAGCAGCCCCAGCAGGCCCTTGGCCGCCTCATAGCTTTCAGGATGCACCGCCGTGGCGTCCAGGGGGTTTTTGCTGTCCGCAACCCGCAAAAAGCCCGCGCACTGCTCGAAGGCCCGAGGCCCCAGCTTGGGCACCTTTTTCAGCGCCGCCCGGGAGGGAATGCCGCTTTCCTCGCGGTAGGCCACGATATTTTTCGCCAGGGCGGGGCCGATGCCCGCCACATGGGAAAGCAGCTCCGCCGAGGCGGTGGACACCTCCACGCCCACGGCGTTCACGCATTGCTCCACCACCCCGTCCAGGGCGGCGGCGAGCTCGTTCTGCTTCAAATCGTGCTGATATTGCCCCACGCCGATGGCCTTGGGATCGATCTTCACCAGCTCGGCCAGGGGATCCTGCATCCGCCGGGCGATGGAAACCGCGCTGCGGAGGGATACGTCGTATTCCGGGAATTCCTGGGCGGCCAGCTTGCTGGCGGAATAAACGGAGGCCCCCGCTTCGCTGACAATCACATAGGCCGCGCCGGGCAGCCGGGGCAAAAGCGAGGCGATAAATTGCTCGCTTTCCCGGGAGGCGGTGCCGTTGCCAATGGCGATGGCGGTCACATGATGCTGGCGCGCCATGCGCTCGATCAGCCGGGCGGATTGCTCCTTTTGCTGGGCCTGGCCGGGCAGCGTGAAATGGCCCACCCCCGTTTCCAGCACCTTGCCGTTTTCATCCACCACCGCCAGCTTGCACCCCGTGCGGAAGCCGGGATCCACCCCCAACGTGACCTTGCCCTTGATGGGCGGCTGCATCAGCAGCTGGTGCAGATTCTGGGAAAATACGCGGATGGCCTGCGCGTTGGCCCGGTCGGTCAGTTCGCCGCGAATTTCCCGCTCCAGGGCGGGGAAAAGCAGCCGGTCCCACGCATCCTCACAGGCCAGCGCCACCTGCGCCGCCGCCGGGCCCTGGCGCACAAAGGCGTTTTTGATTTCCCGCCGGGCGCTTTCCTCCGGCGCTTTCAGGGATACCTTCAGGAATTCCTCCCGCTCGCCCCGGTTCAGCGCCAGGACGCGGTGGGCGGCGATGCGGACCACGGGCTCGCTGTATTCGTAATAAGTGCGGTACACGCTGTCCTCTTCCTTGGCGGCGCGGCTTTCCAGCACGCCCTCCCGCAGCAGCAGCGCGCGCAGCGTTTTGCGCAGCGCCGCGTCGTCGCTGACGGATTCGGCGATAATATCCCGCGCCCCGGCCAAGGCGCTTTCCGCGTCCGGAATTTCCTTCTCCGGGGCGACATACTTGGCGGCCTCCGCGGCGGGATCGCCCTTGGGCAATTGCAGCAGCAGCCACAGGGCCAGGGGCTCCAAGCCCCGCTCTTTGGCCACGGTGGCCCGGGTGCGGCGCTTGGGGCGGAAGGGACGGTATAAATCCTCCAATTCGGCCAGCGTGACGGCGGCGGTCAGCCGGGCGGTCAGCTCCTCCGTCAGCATCCCCTGCTCCGAAAGCGATTTTTCAATCTCGGCCCGGCGCTTTTCCAGGCCCCGCAGATATTCCAGCCGCTCGGCGATTTCCCGCAGCGTTTGATCGTCCAGGGAGCCGTGGGCCTCCTTGCGGTAACGGGCGATAAAGGGAATGGTGTTTCCCGCGTCCAGCAGATCGATCACCGCCTGAATCTGCTGGGGCCGCAGATGAAATTCCTGCGCCAGGAGCGTGACAAAATCCATGCTTGCATTTCCTCCGCTTTTTTAAGGGCGGGGCGCGCCCGTCCGAAAGATCAACGCGCGCGCGGCGGGCTTTTCGCCGCGCAGACCTATCCATTATACGAAATTTTGAAGGGAAGCGCAAGGCGCGAGCTATACATTCTCCCGCATTATTTTATGCGTTTTATGGCATTGATTTTTTGCCCAAAAACCGAATAAATTGATTGCCGCCTTTGAAACCGGCCGGTATAATAAAAAAGAATAAAGCCGATATAACGCCTGTAGAGATTTAAAAAAGCGCTGGATGAAGAGGGGGAGACGGCCATGAAGGGCGCCCAGGGATTTTTGAACGGCTCGCTGAAGCGAATGCTGCTGCTGTTTTTATGCGCTTCTCTGGGGCTGACGCTGCTGCTCACGGCGCTTTCCGCCTCCGTTTATCACGGCGTTATGCGCAGCAACACGGCCCAGACTGTGGGGCTGTATGTCTCCGAGCAGCAAAAGCTGTTGGAGGATGAAATGCAGAATATCAAAACGGCGCTTTACTCTCTGATCAATAAGCAGGAGGTGGCGGATTACCTCGGCGGGGGAACGGGCTATAAGGCGGCCAACGCAAAATATATCAAAGCTCTGCTGGCGGACGTTACCGCCTATGTGCCCAGCGTCAGCGATATTGCGCTGGCCGGGCCGGACGGGCGGTTTACGGCCATCTCCAATAATAAAAGCGATATGCGGAATTTCCTTTTGCGCTATGAGTTTTTGCGCCGTTACGCCCGGGAGGGGCGAACGGGCTCGGCCTGGTTCACCGTGGAGGAGGCGCGGGACGGAGAACAATTTCTTCTGGCGCTGATTGTGCCCGTACAGGCGGGGCGGCAAACGGCGCTGGCGGCGGCCTTTTGCACGGCTAATTCGCTGCTGCGGCGGATGAGCCTGTTTGAGCGGCCCTTCGCCCTGTGCGACGGCGAGCGGGTGGTCTATCGCTCGGCGGATTTTTCCCTCCAAGGGGGCGCGGACGCGGCGCTTGGGCAGGAGACGCCCCCGGGCTTTCTGCGCTTTGACGCGGAGGCCGCCGGATGGCGCGTGCTGATTGAATCGCCCTTTATCACGGAGGAGGATTCCCTGGCGGCGGAAATGCTGCGCTGGAACGCCATCGCCTTTTTGATTTTTCTGCTCATCGAGTGCGGCCTGATTTTGGCCGTTTACCGCACCATTATCGCCCCCATCGCCAGCATCAGCGCGCAGTCGGCCCGCATCAATTCCTCCGCCGCCCATATCGATAATCCCGCCCCCGGCCGCACGGAACTGAACGCGCTGGTTCACAATATCAACGCCATGGTGGGGCGCGCGGCGGCGCTCGCCGAGGAGGTGAACCGGGCGAAGCTGCGCCTGATGGAAATGGATATTCTGCGGCTGAAGGAAAAAAATATGTTTCTTCAGGCGCAGATCAATCCGCATTTCCTGTATAACATGCTGGAATGCATTTGCGGCATGGCCACCGCCCAGGGCTGCGGCTCCATTCGGGAAATGACGCAGCTGCTGGCAAGGCTTTACCGTTACTGCCTGCAATCCCCTGAAAGCACCCTGGGGGAGGAATTGGAATGCGTCGCCGTATATGAGCGGATCATCCGCCTTCGCTACGGCAGGGAATACGCGGTGCAGATTCAGGCGGCGGAGGAGCTGCTGCCCCTGCCGCTGCCCCGCATGGTGCTGGAGCCGCTGGTGGAAAACGCGGTGCAGCACGGCTTCGTCCGGGGCAGCGACCGGGAGTTCTTTGTGCGCATCGGGGCGCGGCTGCAAGAAAATGAAATGGAAATTATCATCGAGGATAACGGCTGCGGCGTTCCGGCAGAGCGGCTGCGGCAGATTAACCGGCGGCTGAGCGGCCCCGCCATTGAGCGGGGGGAAAAGGATGGGCAAATCGGCATTTACAACGTGGGCACGCGGCTGCGGCTGATCTACGGCCCGGGCAGCGGCCTGACGCTGGAGGAAAACCCCCTGGGCGGCTTAACGGTGCGCATGCGCGTTCTGTATCCCCTGGGAGAGGAAAACGAAGGAGGAAGCGCGGATGGAACAGATTAAGGCGGGGAAACTGACGGCGCTGGGCGTGGGCGGCGCGATAAACGCGGCGTTTTACGGGGAGTATGCGATCATTCTGCAAAGCGGATCGTATCCGACGCTGAACCCTCGCCACAACGGGCGGCTGCTGGTTTTGCGGCCGGGGACGGAGGGCGCGGCCCTGGCGGGACAACTGGAAAACCTGGGAAGCGCCCGGCAATTGACGATTGCGGGCAATATCGCCTATGTAACCAGCCGGGAGGACGGCCTGTACATTATCGATTTAAGCGCGCCGGAGCGGCCCCGCTTGCTTTCGCGCTATGAAACCACGGAATTCGCCACCGGCGTTTCCGTGGCGGAGGGGCTGCTGGCGGTGAGCCTGCGGCAATACGGCGTGGAGCTGGTGGATGTGCGCGATCCCCGTAAGCCCCGGTTCATCAGCCTGATCCGCACGGGAGAGGCGCAATCGGTCTGGCTGGATGGAAAAACGGTTTACGCGGGGGTGTGGGGCAGCAAGGAACTGGTGATCGCGGATATTTCCGCCCCGGAAGCTCCCCGGCTGCTGACCCGCGTTCCCCTGGACGGCCGGGGAGACGGCGTGATCGTTCGGGACGGGGTGTGCTTCGCCGCCACGGGCCACCATGCGCGTCCGCCTCGGGGCGTGGAGAATCCGTCCCCGGAAAGCTATGAAGCGCTGGGAAACGGGCTGGAAATTTTTGACGTGCGTGATCCGGCGCGCCCCATGCGCCTGGGCGGGGTGAAGTTTCCGCCGTATTACGGGCTGACCTTCGATATGTGGTCCGTGCGGCTCAGCGGGGAAACGGCGCTGGTGAGCGATTCCCGAAACGGCCTCTTCTTCGTGGATATTTCAGATTTGCGCGCCCCCAGGATAACGGGCCGCCTGCAATTGCCCCCCGCGCCGGACGGACGGCCCGATCCCATCGGCGGCTTTGACTTTCAGGGAGATTTGCTGGCCCTGGCGGGCGGCGAAACGGATGCGTACCTCTGCCGCCTTTCCCGGGCGCTTTCGCCCTCCCCCCGGGCGCGGCTGAGCTTTCCCGCCGCCGCCGCGCCCCGGCAGGCGATGCGGCTGGCCTTCGCGCCGGGCGAGGCCCTGCCCTGGAAAAGGGCGCTGGCGCAATACAATGTGCTGGCCGTAACGGGGGATGCGGATACGCTGTTCGCCGCCTGCGGGGAGGCGGGCACACTGGCGCTGGAAAAGGGGACGCTGCGGCCGCTTCAGCGGCTGCCTGTGGATGCCCCGGGCGCCGCCCGCGCCGTTCTTTGGCAGGCCCCCTTTCTCTACGTGGCGGAGGGCCTTGCGGGGCTGGCGGCGTATGAAAGGGAAGGGGGGCGCTTTGTTCGCCGCGCCGCCCTGGGCTATCGGGGCCGGGCGATCAACGATTTGCAGCTTTCCGGAAACGGCCGGTTCCTGCTGGCCCAGTGCGCCGGGCTGGGGGTGATCGCCTATGCGCTGGATCCGCCCGGGCGGCCCCGCTTCATCAATGCGCATCTGGATTTTGTGGGCCTGTTTTACGGCCGGCATTTCCCCGCCCGGGGGCTGGGAAGCGATTGCTTTCTGGGCTGCAACCGGGACGGCGTTTTCCGCGTTTCCTGCGCCCCGGAGGGAACGCGCCTGGAGGCGCTGCCCCGCCCTCAGGCGCGCTATAGCTTCAGCTCGTCATCGGGGCTGGAAATATGGAACAACCGGCTGCTGGCCGTTACGGGAAAAGGAAATTATTTCATCGTGCCGGAGACGGAATTTCGCGCCTTTACGGGGGCGGAGGCCTGCGCCGGAAAGCCGCGGCGATGCGGCGATTGGATGGTGATTACCGAGCGGGCGGAGGGACTGATTACCCTGTGCGACGCTTCCGCCTTTCCCACGCTTAAGGTGATTGCCCGGGCGAAAACCACGGCCTCTCCCGATTTGGCCTGGACGGATGGGGAAAGCATTTTTATTCCCGGCGGAAGGCAGGGGCTGATTCTTCTGAAAGCGCCCCGGAAAAAGGAGGAAACGTAATATGCTGACAATGGAAACGGCCCGGGCCTGCGGATATAAGGAAATGGGGAAATACGATCTGGCGGTGGTGGGCGCGGGCCCGGCGGGAATCGGCGCGGCCCTGGCGGCGGCCCGGCAGGGGCTGCGGGTGGCGCTGGTGGAAAGCTGCGGCTTTCCCGGGGGCGTGGGAACCCAGGCGTGCGTGCCGCTGTTTTTCGGCTTTGGGGTGGATGGGCGGCAAAGCACGGCGGGCATTTCGGAAGAATTCATTCGCCGCATGGACGCGGAGGGCGCGGCTTCCCTGCTTTTGCACGACGGCTGCGCCATGCCCGAATTTTTGCCCATCGGCGGACGGCCCCTTACCGCGAAGGTGCAATTGCAGCCCGAGATGATGAAGCTGACGTATCGCCGGATGCTGAAGGAAGCGCAGGTGGACGCGATTTTCTACGCCCAGATGGTGGACGCGGTAACGCAAGGCCCGCGGGTGCGGGCGCTGCTGGTGAATTTTCTGGAGGGCCCCGGCCTGCTGACGGCGAATTATTTTATCGACGCTACGGGGGACGGGCGCATGTTCCAGGCGGCGGGCGCGCCGGTGCGCAAATACGCGCCGGAGGACGGGCTGCACAAATCCATGTTTTTCATGGTGGGAGGCGTGACCCCCTTCGATCATGAAACGGCCTGCGCGGCGTATCGCCGGGCCTATGCCGCCGGGCGGCTGCCCCAGGGGGTGTGGGATCATTTCGGCTATTCCATTCAGTTGAACCCCGGCGTGGTGCAAATCGCCGTGTGCTATGCCGAGGGGGACGGGCTGAATTCCCGGGATATGAGCCGCATGGATTTGGAAATGCGGGAAAACGTATACAAAATCGTGGATTTTCTTCGCCGGGAGATGCCGGGCTTTTCTCAATGCTTTCTGCTGGAAACCGCGTCGCATATCGGCGTGCGCATGGCCCAGGGCATTGTGGGCCGGGAGACCTTCACGGAGGAGATGGTGGCCCGGGGGCTCGCCACGCCGGAGCCCGTGGCCCTGACCAGCCGCCGCTATGGCGCCCATGGAAACGGCGCGCAGGGCTTTATGGCGGCCTGGAGCAGCGATCAGCGGGGGCTCAGCGCCGTGCCCTTGGGCGCGCTGATATCCCCCGTCCTGGAAAACGCCCTGGCGGCGGGCCGCTGCATTTCCGCCGAGCCTCGCATTATCGGCACCTTCCGCATGATGAACACCTGCATGACGCTGGGCGAGGCGGCGGGCCTGGCGGCGGCGCTGGCAGCGGGGAGCGGGGAGGATGTGCGCGCCCTTCCTTATGCACGGCTGCGGCCCCTGCTGGACCGGGCGGGCTTCATTTTGCAGGCGGAAGGCCTGTGAAATGGAAAAATACATGCCGGTAACGCCATAAATCCGAAAATATTGATATTCTTGCCAAAGAAAATGATTGCTGCAGGGAAGCGGGACGGCCTATAATGAATGCGAAAGCGAGGGGGAAAACGCCTGTGATGAAGGAAAACGTTTTGATCCATCCGGGGAAAAAGCAAACGCTGGGCGCGCGGCTGCGGCGGGGGCGCATGGCGTATCTGTTTCTGCTCCCGGGCGTGGTGTATCTGGCAATTTTTCGGTATATCCCCATCGGCGGGCTGGCGCTGGCCTTTAAAAATTTCAACGCGCGGCTGGGCGTCTGGGGCAGCCCCTTTGCAGGGCTGACGCATTTTAAGCGCCTGTTTATTACGCCCCGGGCGATAGACGCGATTTTTAACACGCTGGAAATCAGCCTGGGCCGATTGATCTTCGAATTTCCGCTGCCCATTATCATCGCCATTCTATTCAATGAAATGCGGGGCCGCCGGGTGAAAAAGCTGTATCAGACGGCCGTTACCTTTCCCCATTTCCTTTCCTGGGTGATCGTGGCCACCATCCTGCAGGATTTCTTCGGCGCTTACGGCGTGGTGAATTATCTTCTGCGATGCCTGGGCCTGAACGGCGTGAATTTCCTGACCACGCCCGCCACCTTCCGCTCCTTTATTTTCTTTTCCGCCTGCTGGAAGGAGGCGGGCTGGGCCTCTATCGTGTTTATCGCCTCGCTGGGCGGCATTAACAGCGAATTGTACGAGGCGGCGGCCATCGACGGCGCGGGGCGGCTGCGGCGCATTTGGCATGTGACGCTGCCGGGTCTGCGAGCCACGATTATCACCATGCTGATTCTCAAGGTGGGCCAGTCCATGAACGCGGGCTTTGAGCAGATTTTCACCCTGCGCAATCCCGTGGTGCTCAACACTGTTGATATTATCGATACTTATGTATACGATATTACCTTCGCCGCCACGCCCAATTACAGCTTTTCCACGGCGGTGGGGCTGTTTAAATCGCTGGTGAACTGCGCGCTGCTGACGGCGGCCAATTTCTCCGCCAAGGCGCTTTTCGGCCAGGGCCTGTTCGGCGGAAGGAAGGGGGCGTGAATATGCGGGAAAAAATCAAGCGGCGGCGCGTGGAGGGCATGGATGTGTTCAGCGCCGCAGTGCTTACGGCCATGGTGCTGCTGATTTTGTTTCCATTCTATATTTCCGTGGTGGTTTCTTTCACCTCCAGCACCTCCTATATCCGCCAGCCTGTGCAGCTGTTTCCACAGAGCTTCACTTTGGAAAATTACAGCTATGTGATCGAGCGAATGAATATTGGGGTGGGCTATCGCAACACGCTGTTTATCGTGCTGGTGGGAACGGCGCTGAGCATGTTTATTTCCCTGACCTATGCCTACGCCCTGGCTATGAAGGATTATCCAGGCAAGAGGCTGGCGTTTATTTTCCTGCTGATTACCATGTACTTTGGCGGAGGCCTGATTCCAAATTATCTGCTGATCCGCGATCTGAAGCTGATCAACAACCCGTTTTCCATCATTTTCTTTTGCGGCGTTTCGCCCTTCAATATCATCATCATCAAAAACGGCGTGGAGCAGCTTCCCGAATCGCTGGAGGAGGCGGCCCGGGTGAGCGGCGCAAACGATTGGCAGATTTTCACTCGCATCGTGCTGCCGCTGATTAAGCCCATCGTGGTCACTTTTTCGCTGTTCACCGCCGTGGGCTATTGGAACGAGTGGTATTGGTCCATGATCGTGCTGACGAAGGCCTCCGTGAAAACGCTGCAAATCATGCTGCGCACCATCGTGGACACGGTGGAAACGCTGGAAATGGATTCCAGCGCCGCCGATTACACAGAGGTGTTCAGCCAGGGCATGAAGATGGCCGCCGTGGTGATTACCATGCTGCCGATCATGGCGGTGTATCCCTTCCTGCAAAAGCATTTCGCCCAGGGCATCCTGGTGGGTGCGGTGAAAATGTAAGCGAGAAGGCAAGCTGAGGGAAAAGGCCCGGTTCGCCGCCGGAAGCGCGGGGGAGGTGAAAATAGCGCCGAGGGGCGGCGGACGGGCAAGCGAGTATTATTCAAAAAAACGAGGAGGACGAAACCATGAAGAAAACCCTGGCCCTGCTGTTGGCGCTGCTGCTGACTGTGAGCGCGCTGCCCGCGCTGGCGGATACCGGCGACCATGTGACGATTTCCGCCACCTATGTGGATCGCGGCTCCACCGAAATTGACGAAATGTATCATTTCTTCTGCGACAAATTCAACATGGATATCGATATGGTGGGCATTCCCTGGAGCGCCTTGAAAAACACCAACAGCGTCATGATTATGGGCGGCACGATGTATGACTGGATGATGATTGAGCTGGATTACGGCACCTATCTTTCCTATGTGGATCAGGGGCTGATTAAGGCGCTGCCCGAAAATTTCCGGGAAGCCTATCCCAACATCGCCCGGGCGCTGGACGCCAGCGGCGTGGGGGATTACCTTTCCGTGGACGGCGCGACCTATGGCGTGCCCATGCCCATCCTGTTCAATTTCGCGCCCAAGAGCTATTATCTGAATATGCAGGCGGCGTTTTACCGCGTCGATTGGGCCCGGGAGCTGGGCTTCGAATGGGGCGCCTCCGTTACCCTGAGCGAGTTTGAGCGGTATCTGAAGGCCTGCGTAGAAAAGGATATGGCCGGCAACGGCCAGACCCTGGGCCTGAGCAGCGCCGGAACGGTGGGCGCATATCTGAATCAGTTCAACGATGCGTACAATGGCTTCGTCAAGCAAGGGGACGAATATATCTGGGGCCCTGCGGCGGACGGCGTTGTGGAGGGCATCAAGGCATTGAAAAAGGCGTATGCCGCCGGGCTGATCGATCCCGACTTCTATGCCCTGGATACCTTCTCCGCCCAGAACAAGCTGCCCGCCGGACTCTCCGCGGCCATTTATCAGACGGGTACCACCACCAACTACCAGATCATTCTGGATGCGGCGGCCGCCGCCGGCATGGAAAACCCGGTGGAAAAAATCAAGCCCATCATGCTCACCGACGATCAGGGCGTGTGGCACGGCGGCGAAGCGAAAAATTTCTGGTGCATCAATGTGTTCCGGCCTGATATGGATGAAAAAGCCTTTGAGCGCACGCTGAGCCTGCTGGATTATCTGTATACCCAGGAGGCTGAGGTGGTCATTAACATGGGTATTCCCGGCGTGGATTGGACGCAGGATGAGAACGGGGATTACGTTTCCCTGCTGCCCGCCGAGTATGCCCACGTCCGCCAGAAGTATCCCTCCGGCTGGTTCTGGCGCGATACCGCCATTTGCCTGGATGAATTTGACCTGGTGAATCCCAGCTACAGCAAGCAGGTGCTGGAAAACATCAACGCCGTGTACGATTTCCGCTATGCCTCTGCGGAAGAGAACGGCTATCTGAAGCGGGATAACAAGGTGGCTTATCTGGATAGCGAGGCCATGCGGAACTACTCTGTGGATATTAACGGCGAAGTGATGCGCCTGGTGTGCGACGAGAATATTTCTTTGGAGCAGATCGAGGCCGAGTGGCAGAAGTTCATTCAGGCGAACGCCGGGCTGTGGCAGCCGGTGGTGAACGATCTGAACGAGCAGTAAGCGATAGTTCCGGCGGGCCCTGCGGCCCGTTCCTTCCGCCCCGCGGCCGATTTGGGCCGCGGGGCACAGGCATAGAAAGAAGGCGGTTGCGCATGAACCCGGAGCACGCGGCGGAGGCTTCCAATGCAGGGCTGTATCCCTGCATTCTGGTGGACGACGATCCCTGGGCGCTGGTGGATATAAAAAACACGCTGCCCTTTTCCGAAACGGGGTTCTATGTGGCGGGGGAATACGGCGGCGCCCAGGACGCGCTGGCGGACATGGAGCGGCTTCAGCCCGCCCTGGTGATTTCGGATATTTGCCTGGGCGGCATGAGCGGGCTGGAGCTCATCGCGGCCTGCCGGAAGCGGAATTTCGCCGGGGAATTTATTATCATCAGCGGCTATTCCGATTTTGAATACGCCCGTCAGGCAATTCAAGCCGATGTAAGCAATTATCTGCTCAAGCCCATCGATCGGACCGAGGGCCTGGCCGCGCTGCAAAAGGCGCGCAATAAGCTGGAAAACCGCGCGCAGCCCGTCCGCGACGATGCGAATGAAACGCTGGACCGCATTCGGGATTATATTCGGGAAAATTATCAGAAGCGGCTCTCCCTGGACGATGTGGCCGATGCGTTTTTCATCAATCGGACGTATCTTTCCGAAATGTTCCGGGAACGATTCGGCAAAAATTTCGTGCAGTATAAAAACGAGGTGCGCATCGAGCGCGCAAAGGTGCTTTTAACGGATACGCGGCTTTCCATCGCCCAAATCGCCGCGCAATGCGGCTTTGACAACACCAGCTATTTCGCCGTGGTTTTCCGGCAGATCACGGGCCGCACCCCCGGGCAATTCCGCAAATAGGGAACGCAAAAAAGCAAAATACAAAAAATGGCGGGGGACCGCTCAAAGAGCGCTTCCTCCGCTTACTTTCACCTGCTTTTTCTTTTTATAGCCGCAATCGCAATAGGGGCCGCCGGAGGGCAGCGTGTATTGCCGCACAAAGGCCCTCGCGCCGTCCGCCTCGCTCATGGTGTAATCGAGATGGCGCATTCCGCTCTTCCGGCAGAACCGGCGCATGGGCGCGGTCATCATGGCGGCGGCGTAATAGCGCGTCAGGCGCTCCGCCTTGGGCCGCTCCGGCATGGAGCGAACGAACGCCCCCAGCAGGGCGCAATTGACGAGGTTCATTTGAAAGCGGTCGCCCTTTTCAAAGGCGGGCAGCTGGAAAGATGCAATCCATGGAACGGCTTTATCCTACCACGCCGGAGCGCATAGATCAAATCGATCGCCTTTAAAAATTATTGAAAGAAATGGCCGGGTCTTTTCCGCCTCGCCCCGTCAGGGCCTGTTGAGTTATAATACATAGGTAACACGGAAGCAAGCAAAAAGAGAACTCATGTGGTAAGATAGTAGTTCCACCAAACCAGCCACCACAGAGGAGTTCTCCATGGACAGAATAACACAGGAAGCGTACTATCGTCAACGGGTATTGAAATATGCGGCGAAGCACGGGGTAACGAAGGCGGCAGAGCGGTACAGGATGAGCCGCAAGACGGTCCACAAGTGGAAGCGGCGGTATGACGGCACGATTGAGTCGCTGAAGAATCGAAGCCGTGCGCCGCTGCACTCGCCCCTGAAGCAAAGCGACTGGAAAATCCAACTGGTACAGCGATACGTAAAAAAGTATCCGCGCGACCTGCTGCTGGGCTATGAAAAGGCGCAGAAGCGCGGCTACGTCAGGAGCTATGGCTGCTTCAAGCGAACGGCCTCGAAGCTGAGACCGCCCGAAAAGAAGAAGCGTACCCGGCAGAACAAGCCGTATGAACGCGCGGCATATCCTGGTCAGAAGATCCAGGTGGACGTAAAATTCGTCCCGTCCTATTGCGTGGCCAACGGCCGGAAATACTACCAATTCACGGCCAAGGACGAATGCACGCGCTGGACATACCGGGAAATGTACGAGGAGCACAGCACGCACAGCGCCTGGCAGTTTCTGTTGAACCTGGTTCGCAAAGCGCCCTTTCCGATCCGGATGATCCAGACGGACAACGGCACGGAGTTCACAAACGCGCTGCTGGCGACCAAATCAAAGCACAAGACGCTGTTTGAGACCGCCCTGCTGGAAATGGGCATTGCGTATCACCGCATTCAGATCGCAACGCCGCGCCACAACGGCAAGGTGGAGCGCCAGCACCGGACGGACGAGCTGCGGTTTTACCGGCACATGCGGATGTACAGCCTGGAGGACGGCAGGAGGCAGCTGGCGGTATACCAGCGGCAGTCCAACGACCACATCATGACGTGCCTGGACATGCAGTCGCCCAACCAGGTGCTGGCAAAGTACGCAGGCGTTATGTGGTAAAGCCTGCGGGCACAGGCGCGCAGCAAGATAAAGTATCCAAGGCTGTTCGGCATGCCTTGCCGAACAGCCCCCTCCCATTGTATTGCTTTCTTACCACAGTCAAGGTCAGGTCGTATTTGCTTCGCAAATCTCCACCTTTCCCTTGACTGTGCTCTCTGTGCT
>CAKULG010000037.1 GCA_934667105.1 uncultured Clostridia bacterium | reverse complement strand
AAGCTGTCGCTCCGCGTCCTCGCTAAAGCGGGCCGCGGGTTTCGGGCGGCAATTATAAGAATTGCTCCCCCTCAGCCGCCCCAAGGGGGGGGGCGGCGCTCCAATCGCCCCGCGTCCTCGCTAAAGCGGGCCGCGGGTTTCGGGCGGCAATTTAAAAATTGCTCCCCCTCAGCCGCCCCAAGGGGGGCGGCGCTCCAATCGCCCCGCGTCCTCGCTAAAGCGGGCCGCGGGTTTCGGGCGGCAATTATAAGAATTGCTCCCCCTCAGCCTGCGGGAGGGCGCTTTCCTTGCCTTCCCCTTTGGAGAAGGCGCCGCCCGCAGGCGGCGGATGAGATGTTCGCTATAATTCGTGCTGAAAAATCTTTTGAAAGTAGGGTCGGTTCATGACCGAGGAGCTTTTGCCCCTGCGGGCGCTGTTGGAGGGGCTATGCCGTGGAAGCGGCATGCGCATCTGCGTACACGATATATCAGGGGTGCTGCGGGGCCCCGCCCTGGCGCTGCCCTATCGCTTCCGAGTACACGACGCGCCCTTCTGCGCCGCCGCCAAGACCACGCCCCGAGGCTATCGCGCCTGTCTGCGCTGCAAAACCCTGGCCAACGACCGAGCCCAGCGGGAACGCGCGCCCTTCTGCGGCCCCTGCTGCTACGGCGTGTTTAAGGCGGTTCACCCTGTGGAAATCAACGGGCGGGTGGCCTGCATCGTCTATCTGGGCAATCTATCGGCGGATCGGGCGCGGGAAGCGCGGCTGCTGGAAAGCGCCTGCCGCTTCACCGGCGCGCCGCTGGAGCGCCTTCAGGCGGAGGCGGAGCGCATGGAGCGCGTGGAGGATCCGGCGCAGTATCTGGCCATCGCCCGGCTGGTGGCGGGATACATTGCCCAGCTGTACCGGCAAAACGGCCACCCCCCCGCCGGAGAAACGCACTGGGCGGTGGAGGCCCTGCGCCAGTACGCCGAGGATTCCTGGCGGCAGACCGTGCGCCTGGAGGACGCGGCCCGCCTGTATCACCTGAACCCTCAGTACGCTGGGCGGCTGTTCCGGCAACAGATGGGCTGCTCCTTCCATGCGTATCTCAGCGGCTTGCGGCTGGCCCGGGCGGCGGAACGCCTGCGCGGCGAGCCGGAAAAAACCGTGCTGGAAATCGCCCTGGATTGCGGCTTCCCCACCGTCACCTATTTCAACCGCCTGTTCCTTCGGCAATATGGCAAAACCCCCACCGCCTATCGGCAGGAGTCGATTTATTAAATAATGCAGGGGCTATGAAAAAACGAAAAGCTATTGCGGGGAGAACCGCGCTTTGATGGCGATTCGCCCTGCGTCCTCACTGAAGCGAGCCGCAGATTTCGGGCGGCAAGCGAAGGCTTGCTCAGCCTTAACCGCCCAAATGGGCGGCGTTTACCAGCGCGCTTCCCCTCGCCCCCTTCCGAAAAGGCGGTATGCGTAAGGGATAAAATAAAGAAAGCAGCTTGCTTTTCCACCCGCAAAAGGAACGGGGTGGAAAGACAAGCCTTTTTATTTGCGGAGAAGCAAGTCGATTATTTATCGCCCGCCTCTACCCAATCGGCTTTCTGGGAAGGGGTGCGGGGGAATCCCTCTTTGGCTTTCAAAGATGGGTTCCCCCGCATATTCTATCTTACGTTCTCACTCTTCCTGCGCCGCGGCGACCGCACCGGCGGCGGAGATGATTTCCGTAGCGGCGGGGGAGGTGGCGAAGTCGAAGAAGCTCTGCGCGGTTTCGGAGAGGGGCGCATCCGCCTTCGTTACCAGCACGAAGGGGCGCTGCACCAGGTAGGTGCCATCCTTCACGGTTTCCTCGCTGGGAACCACGCCGTTCACGCTGATGGCCTTCACGGTATTCTTCACCGCAGCCAGGGAGGCATAGCCGATGGCGGCGGGATTCCGGGAGACGGAGGTGATCACATCGCCGGTGGAGGTGAGTTCCTGGCGATAGATGCAGGAATCCTTGGTGTTGGTGATGGTTTCAAAGCCGTCCCGGGTGCCGCTGCCCGCTTCGCGGCCGATGACGACGATCTGCGCGTCGGCGCCGCCCAGCTCGCTCCAATTGGTGATTTCGCCGGTGTAGATCTTCGCAATCTGCTCCACCGTCAGATCGGCAACGGGGTTTTCGGGATGCACGATCAGGGCGATGCCGTCATAGGCCAGCACGGTTTCCACCAGGCCGGAGGCCTTCTCTTCCTCCTTCAGCGCCCGGCTGGACAGCCCGATATCGCAGCGGCCCTCTGCGGCGGCCATAATGCCCGCGCCCGAGCCCGTGGGGTTGTAGGTGAAGGATACGCCGGGGTTTGCTTCCATGTAATATTCGCCCAGCGCGCCGATGACCTTTTCCATGGAGGAGGAGCCGTCGGTGGATATCTGGCCCTCGGCCCAGGCGGCGGTCAGGCCGCAGCAAAGCGCCAGCGTCAGCAGCAGGCAAACAAATTTCTTCATAATAAACTGCTCCTTTCAAATTCCCGTTTTCTCGTCGGTTTGGTTGACGTTTTCCCGTCAACGGTTCTCATGATACCCCCGGCGTGTTAAATGCAAAACCGGGCTTTCGTCAAGTTTGTGTCAAGAATGAAAATCCGCCGCAAAAAAGGGAAAGGCCGTCCCGCCGCAGAATATAGCAGGGACGGCCCCGGGGGATGAAAACCGGGCCGGGCCGCGTTTTTTTATTAGGCAGGCGCGGCCGGGCGCAGGGAAAGAAAGGAAGAAACGCCCCATGAAAAGGAAAACGCCCCCGCCCCAGGGCGCGGGAAACGCGCATCCCCTGCGGCGGTTTTTGCTGGCGCTGCTGCTGGCCCTGCTTTTGCAGGGGCTAGGCTGGGCCGCTCAGCTTTTGCCCGGAGAGGGCGGGCTGGTTTGCTATTTCGCGGTGCTGTACGTCGGCGCGCCTCTGGCCGCGGCGGGCCTGAGCTGGTGGGCCGGGCGGGGCGGCGTGCACCCCATGGCCGCGTTTTTTCCGGTGGGGGGCGCGCTGCTGCTGCTGCCCGTTTATCACAGCCCGGGAATGGGGCTGCTGTGCCTGCTGCTGTCGCTGATCGGGGCCGTGGCGGGGCAGGAATGGGAAAAGCGCCGGAAGGAGAAAGGAAGAAAGCATGGCAGGAAATAAATGCAGGCGATTTTTTAAGGGCGTGGGCGCCGCGCTGCTGACGCTGGCGCTGATGGCCTGCGCGTATGCGGCCGCCGTGCTGCTGCGCACGCCGGAAAGCGGCCAGGGCGACGGCTGGCAGGTGATCGAGGAGCAGGAAACGGTGGGGCCCCTGCAGGCGGGCTCCACGGGCGATCCCCAGGCGCTGGCCCGCCTGTTCGGCGCGGCGCTGCCCTTCCTGCCCGGGGCCGCAGCCACGGGCACGGCCCAGAACACCCAGTTCGACGGCGCGCTGGCGCGCCTGGCCACGCTGGAATACGCGGGCCTCACCATTTCCGCCGTGCGCCCCGCCGCCGCCGCGCCGCTGCTGCTGCGGGGCGAGCTGCGCGTGGATTTGGCGGGCGGGCTCACCCTGTTGAACCACCCCGCCATGCTGGCGGGCCGGGACGGCGCTTGGTGCCTGTACTTTTCCGGCGGCGACGCGGCCTACGCCATTTACGCTCCCCAGGCCACCCGCGAGGAATTTCTTGCCCTCCTGGACCGCATCCGGCAAACGGGGAATGAAATTTAAAAAATAATGCGGGGGGACCCCTCCAAGAAAGCCGATTGGAAAAAATAGGGCTGCAGGAAAGCCGCTTGCTTCTCCGCGGACGGATAAGCGCAAACGGTAGATAAAGCCAGGATCGCTTCTTCAAATAAAAAAACGCTTGTTTCTCCTCCAGCAAAAGGAAAAGGGCGAAGAAACAAGTCGTTTTTGTTTGCGGAGAAGCAAGCAGCTTTCTTGCCGCTTCATTTTACCCAATCGGTTTATATCCTATATATTTTTATTCTTCTTCCTCGCGCTTTGGCTCCAAGGCGGGAGCAAAATCGCTGTGCAGCTCGCGGTCCAGAGCGCGATCGCGGGCGGCCCAGTGGGCGGCGTTGCGCAGAATCAGCTGCACATAGGGGTTGTGGAAGGAACGCAGGGTTTCGTGGCCGGGCTGGAAATAGAAGATCTTGCCGTAGCCGCGATTGAAGCAGCAGGCGGAGCGGAACACTTCGCCCGTTTCATACCAGCCGATGGCCAGCAGCGCGTCGGGCGCGGGAATATCGAAGCGCTCGCCGTACATTTCCTCGGCCTCCAGTTCCACCCAAGCGGGCACGCCGCGCATGATGGGATGGCTGGGCTCGATAACGAACAGGCGCTCCTTATCCTTCATTTCGTGCCAGCGCAAGGAGCACTGGGTGCCCATAAGACGCTGGAAAATCTTGGATTCGTGGCCGGAATGCAGCACCAGCAGACCCATGCCCCGCAGCACATGCTGCTGCACGCGGGAAACCACCTCGTCGGGCACCCGGCCATGCTTGCAATGGCCCCACCACACCAGCACGTCGGTATCCGCCAGCAGTTCCTCGGGCAGGCCGGCCTCCTCCTGGGGCAGGCACGCGGTGCGCACCACGAAATCCTCCTCGGCGCGGAAAATATCCGCCACCGCCTCCAGCAGGCCCTTGGGATATACCTCCAGCACCTGGGGCCGCTCCTTCAGCGCGTCCTCGTAGCTATCTTCATTCCAAACCGTCACATGAATCGCCATATTTTTTTCCATCCTTTCTTGGGGGATTGACAGAAATCATTATACCGCGCCCGGGGGAAAGGAACAAGGGGGAGGAAAAAACACGTCACTTAAAAAGCACTTTTTGTCACTTTTGGCCCCCTTCCCGCTCTCGACATCGAGGGACAATCATGCTATAATGACGATGTTGAGATTTGGCCGCGGCCCCGCGCCGCGCAAAAATGAAGGAGGCAACCTGTTATGGCAAATAATGGCGACGCCGTCCTGGGCCAGTTTACCCAGAGCACGGAAGAGAAAAAAGTGGACGCCAGCAAAAAGCTGCGCGTCGGCATCATCGGCACCGGCTGGATCGCGGAAGCGCACATTCAGCAGTATGTGAAATTCCCGGATGTGGAAGTGGTGGCCATGGCCGATCTGATCCCCGGCAAGTGCCAGGCCTTCTGCGAGCGCAACGGCGTGGATTACACCAACATCCACTTCTACCCCGATCATCAGTCCATGCTGGATAATGAAAAGCTGGACGCGGTGAGCATCTGCACCTACAACGCCACCCACGCCGAGTGCGCCATCGCCGCGCTGAAGGCGGGCGTGAACGTGCTGCTGGAAAAGCCCTTCACCGTCACCCTGGATGAGGCCGTGGAAGTGATGAAGGCCGAAAAGGAATCCGGCAAGCTGCTCACCATCGGTTTCCAGCCCCGGATGGATCCCAACATGCAGGAAATTAAGAAGATCGTGGAATCCGGCGAGCTGGGCGAAATCTATTATATCCAGACCGGCGGCGGCCGCCGGCGCGGCATCCCCAACAGCACCTTTATCGAAAAATCCACCGCCGGCATCGGCGCCCTGGGCGATATCGGCTGCTACAGCCTGGACATGGTGCTCAACGCCATCGGCTATCCCAAGCCCCTCACCGTTACCGGCTACACCAGCGATTTCTTCGGCAAGAATGTGAAATACATGAAGCCCGACCAGTATCATACCGCCCAGGAAAACGCCGATCGCTTCTCCGTGGATGATTTCGCGGCCGCGTTCGTGCGCCTGGAGGGCGGCATTATCCTGGATTTCCGCATCGCCTGGGCTATGCATCTGGATACTCCCGGCGATACCATCATCATGGGTAAGAAGGCTTCCCTGCGCATTCCCTCCACCGATTGCTGGAACGGCTCCGTGGGCGGCGAAATGACCATCTACACCGATATGGGCGGCCTGCAGACCCAGACCAAGCTCCCCATCATCAAGAGCGATAAGAGCCTCTTCGAAATGAAGGTGCGCTCCTTCCTGGACGCTGTGAAGGAAGGCAAGCCCGCCCCCGTGCCCTCTTCCCAGATTCTCTACAACCAGGCCATCATCGACGGCATCAACAAGTCCGCCAAGCTGGGCCACGAAGTGGAAATCGAAATCCCCGAGATCTAATAGCGCTTAAGCATATGCGGAGGAACCGTTCTTTGGGGGCCAAGGAACGGTTCCCCCGCACCTCTTTCAAGAAAGCCGGTCGGGTAGGGGCAGGAAATAAAAAATCGCCTTGTTTCTCCGCGAACGGTGAAAAGAAAAAAGGCCTAAACGTTTTCCTAGCTGTAGGGAGCGTTGGGGCCTTTTTTTAACCCTTGCGAAGAAGCAAGCCGGTTTCCTGTCTCTCGATTTTACCCAATCGGCTTTCTTGAAGGGGAAGGAATTCTGGCCAGCGCCGTCCCTTTAAGGGGAGGCTGAGGGCGTGCAATTCTTTAATTGCCGCCCGCAACCCGCGCCTCCCCCGCATTCGCTATAATCATTCCTGCCCTCGTCCCCACTGGATTTTGGCGTAGAATACGAGAGAGAGGGCGGTGGCGATAACCCAGCCGATCGGCCAGGCCAGCCAAACGCCGGTAACGCCCAGGGCGGCCTGGGGGAGCAGCAGGGCCAGAACTACGCGGAGGACCAGATCAGTAAAGGTGGCGGCCATGAATTTCTTCATCATGCCCGCGCCGCGGAGCACGCCGTCGGAAACCAGCTTTGCCGCCACGATGGGATAGAAAGGCGCGACGATGTGCAGGAACGCCCTGCCGGTATTCAGGGCGAGGCCACCGGTATCCTCCAGGAAGATATGCAGAAGCGGCTGCGCGGCGAAGAAATAGAGCAGCGCCAGCGGCACGCACAGCGCCCAGACGAGCTTCAGCCCCGCCCGGAACCCGGCCTTCACCCGGTCGAATTTTTCCGCGCCCAGATTCTGGGCGGTGAAATTGGAAATGCCGTTGCCCAGGGTGGTGAGCGAGGTAATCATCATGTTGTTCAGCTTGATGGCGGCGGAATAGCCCGCCATCACGGCGGGGCCAAAGCCGTTAATCACGCCCTGAATCACGATATTGCCCACAGAGATGAAGCTCTGCTGCAAAATGCTGGGCACGGCGATGACGGAAAAGCGCCGCAGCTGCCGCCAGGAAAAAAGGGCGGGCTTATCCGGCGTGGAAATTTTTCCGAACCGGCGAAATACTACCAGCAGCGCCAGCACGCAGCTTACGCCCTGGCACAGGAACGTGGCCCAGGCCACGCCCGCCACCCCCATATCAAAGGCCGCCACAAACAGAATATCCATGCCGATATTAGCCGTGGAGGAGCAGGCCAGGAAAATAAAGGGCGTTTTGGAATCCCCCAGAGCGGAGAAAATGCCCGTGGCTACGTTATAAAGGAACACGAAGGGCAGGCTGTAAATGTAAATATCCAGATACAGCCGCGAATCGGCGAACACCTCCGCCGGGGTTTTAATCAGCCGCAGCAGCGCGTCACACCCCGCCAGGCCCCCCGCCATCAGCGCCAGGCAAACCGCGCCGCTGGCGATCAGCGCCGTATAAATGGCGGTTTTCATGGCGGAATAATCCTTCGCGCCAAAGAACGTGGCCGCGATCACCGAGCAGCCAATGTTGCAGCCAAAGGCGAAGGCGATGAAAATCAGCGTGATTTCATAGCTGTTCCCCACGGCGGCCAGGGCGTTATCGCCGATGAATTTCCCCGCCACAAAGCTGTCGGCGATGTTATAAAGCTGCTGGAAAATGATGCTGCCAAACAGCGGCAGGCAGAATTGCAAAAGCACCTTGCCCGGCTTTCCGGCGGTGAGATCCTTATTCATGGGAAGCGCCCCCTTTTCTGGCCGCTGCGGCGATAATGATCTCCGCCGCCCCCTCCACGCCGTATTCGGCGGCGGAAAGCATCAGATCATAGCTCTCCGGCTGGCCCCAGCGCGTATCCGCGAAGAAATCAAAGTGCCGCCTGCGCAGGCGGTCCACCTCCCGGGCCTTGCGAAGGGCCTGTTTTTCGTCTATTCCGCAGCGGGCGGCAATGCGCCGGGCGCGGCTTTCCTCATCGGCATAGAGAAACACGGAAAGCGGCCGATACCCCGCCTGGCGAAGAATCGCCGCCGCGCAGCGGCCGATGAATACGCAGCCGCCCTTCTGGGCCAGGGCCAGAATCGCCCGGCGCTCCGCCTCGTAAACCTGAAGCTCCTCGGAATAAAAGGCCTCCCCCAGCGCCGCCGTATCCGCAAAGGGATTGCCGGAAAGGGAAAGCTCCAGGGCGTCGCCCGTTTCGTCGCGCTCCGCCACGGCGCGCGGGGACAGCCCCGTTTCCCGGGCCGCCCGCTGCACCAGGCATTTGTCATAGCAGGGCACGCCCAGCCGCCTGGCCGCCGCCTCGCCGATTTCCCGGCCGCCGCTCCCGTATTGACGGCTGACGCAGATGATGTTTTCCATGCCGTTTTCGCTTCCCCTCAAATTTCGCTTGACAATTTGAACCGTTTATTATATTAACAGATTGTAGAAATATGTAAAATCTATTTTTTATATTTCTGATATATCAATATGAAATGGCAAAGGGGAAAGAAACGTGTATGTCAATTACGAGTATTACCGGATTTTTTACCATGTGGCTTCCTGCGGCAGCCTGACCAAAGCGGCAGAGCAGCTGCATAACAGCCAGCCGAACCTGACCCGCGCCCTGAAAAATATGGAGGCGGAGTTGGGCTGTCCCCTGTTTTTCAGAACGAACCGGGGCGTGCTGCTGACGCAGGAGGGGGAGGAGCTTTACCGCCACGTCCGCGTCGCCTTTGCGGAAATTGAGGCGGGAGAAGCGTTCGTAACCCAAAGCCGGAATTTGGAGCACGGCAGTGTGGCCCTGGCCGCAAGCGAGGGCGCGCTGCGCTGCCTGCTGCTGCCGGTGCTGCAGCGCTTTCAGGCGCAGCACCCCGGGGTGCGCCTGCGGGTGAGCAATTTTTCCACGCCCCAGGCCCTGGCGGCGCTGCATGAAACCACGGCGGATTTCGCCGTTGTCACCACCCCTACGACGCTTTCCTCCTCCCTGACGCAGAAAAATTTGAAGCAGATTTGGGACGTTCCTCTTTGCGCGCCCAAATTTGCGGCGCTGCTGGAGCGGCCCGTGCCCCTTGCCGAGCTGGTGGCCTGCCCCCTCATTGCCCTGGGCCCGGGCACGGCGTCCTACGGCTTTTACGCCGCGTTCTTTTCCGCCCGGGGCCTGCCCTTCCGCCCGGCGATCGAGGCGGCCACGGCGGAGCAGATTCTTCCGCTGGCGGAGGCGGGGCTGGGCGTGGGCCTTGCGCCCCGGGCCTTTATCCGGCCGGGGGCCGGGGTTTGCGCCGTGACGCTGACGGAGCCGCTTCCGTCCCGGGCCGTCTGCCTGGTGAAGCGGAAAAATAAACCGCTGAGCATGGCCGCCCAGGCGCTGGAGCGCATGCTTCTGGAGGAGGAAACGCCCGGCGCGGAAACGGAAAGCGCCCCCCACCGGGAAACGGAGCGGCCCTGAAAAAGCTTTTCAAAAAAGCCCGGCGGGCCGTAAGCCCCCGGGCAATGCTTTCTGCAAAGAAGCGGCGTATTCACTTTGTTGATTTTCTCTTTTTGTTCGCGGAGAGGCGGGGCGATTTCCCGCTTTTTTATTCTGCAATATACGGGGTGCGCTGGGCCACATTGCGGGCGATTTCGTCCAGCACGGCCTGCTGATACAGCGCGTGGCCTGCGGCGCTGGGATGCACGCCGTCCGGGGCCAGGGCCTCGGGGGTGCTGGCGGCGGCCATATCCACCACCTGGGCATGATATCGCTGGGCCAGCCCGGCGATGACCTGGGCCTTTTCCTGGCCCAGGGCGGCGGGGAGAATGCAGATCACCGAGCATTTGGCGTATTTCTGCCGCAGCCCTTGCAGCAGTGCTTCATAAGAAGCGGCCAGGGCCGCCGCATCGTCGTTCTGCCCCAGGCAGAGCAGGGCCAGATCGTAATCCCCGGCGCTTTCCAGGGCGTTGAGCCGCTCCAGGGCCTGGGCGGCGGTGCTCCCCGCCTGGGCCAGTGCGGTCAGGGACGTGTAGCCCTCGTATTGCATGTTCATTTCCAGGGCCAGCTGATTGCCCCAGAACAGCGTTTCATCCTCCAGGCCGTCCGGCGTGGCGATGGAATCTCCCAGCAGCAGCACATTCACATCCAGCCCGTCGGCCAGCTTTTCATAAAAGCCGTCCTTTTCCTCCAGCTCGCGCCGGGCCTGGGCCTCGGCCTGCAAACGGGCGGTTTCCTCCGCCTGCAGCCGCGCCAGCTCCGCCGCCTCCTGGTTCTGTTTGATTTTGTTGCCCACAAACAGGCCGATCACCGCCAGCGCCAACAAAATGATCAGGCAGTCCAACAGTATATTCCGTCTTTTTTCCTTATCCATGACGATTCCCTTCCTTTCGCGCGGCGCGCTTTATTCGGCTGTTTTATAGCGTTCCCAGCAATCCCGGGCGATGGCGTTCATGGCGGCCATCTTGCGCTGCATATCCTGGGCCAGGGCGATCTGGCAGCGGGTGCGGGTCAGGTTATGGAGGGAATCCTTGATCTTAAAATATTTATCGCCCAGCAGATAATCATCCAGGAAGCGGGTGGCCAGCTCGCAGGCCAGGGCGAAGCAGCTCAGGCCCAGGGTGTCGGCCTCCGCCTGGGTGAGGGCGGCGGCGGTTCTCTGGATGAAGCCCTCCGCGAAGGCCCAATAGATATTCAGGTTCACCCCCGCCCGCTCCGCCTGGGGGCAATCCTCCTCCACCTGGTTGGCGGCGAAGCGAATGGCATCGCCGAAATCATGGCCCACCAGGCCGGGCATCACCGTGTCCAGATCGATGACCACCAGCGCCTTGCGGGTTTTCTCATCGAAAAGCACGTTGTTAATTTTCGTATCGTTGTGCGTCACCCGCAGGGGCAGCTTGCCCGCCCGGTAAAGATCGGTGAGGCGGCAGGCCTCGTCCTCCACCGAGAGCAGCCAATCCAGCTCGGCCCGCGCCTCCCGAACCCGGCCGCAGGGATCCGCCGCCGCGTCCGCCTTCAGCTTTTCATAGCGCTTCCGCGTGTCGTGGAAATCGGGAATGGTGTAAAAAAGCTGGGATGCGTCGAAATCGGAAAGCATCATCTGGAAATCGCCGAAGGCCTGGCCCGCGCTGCGCACCACGCTCAGATCGTTGCAGGTGTCGAAGGTGATGGAGGGCACATAATTGCTCAGCCGCCAGAAGCCGTCCTCGTCCATGAGGTAATTCTCCCCCGAGGCGATATGATGGAAATGCAGGCTCTGATTATCCGGATGCTTCGTGCGGATATGCTCCGTCACCCGGTCGATATTCTGCATCAGCTCCACGGGATGCTGAAAGGCATAGGTGTTCACCCGCTGCACCAGGTAGGATTTAATCTTGGCCATGCCCGTCCCGTCGTCGCGGATGTAATTCACTTTATAGGTATGGTTCACGTTGCCCATCTTGATCTCTTCATAGGAAAAGAACGGCCCCTGGATACGAAAGGCCTCCCCCACCTGCAAAAGCTTCCGGGCCACGTCCGGATTCATCTGATTCTGATTCACGATTGCACAGCGCTCCTTTCTGTCTGTTCATTATAGCAAATTGGGCGGGAAATGGCAACGCCGCTGGTGCAATAATTATTTTGCAATTGCGGGGGCGGGAAGAGGGCCGCGTTCCCGGCCCCCGGCGAAAGCAGGGCGAATGATGCAGGATTTCGAATGTGATATACGGGATAACGCGGCGAACAAAAAGGCCGCATGCATGAATAGTATTCATGTATTTGGGAAAATATGAACAAATTATGAATATTGGCACTCACCTCTTGACAGTGCTAACAATTTGTGTATAATAAGAGCCGTACCAAGGAGAGCGGGGCGAGGGCCCCGGGAAGCCGCGGTACGTAAAAAACAAAAACGCATGTGAAAAGCGCCCGGCAATACCCCGGCGCATGAAATGAAAGGAAGTCTGTGTTATGAGTATGTTGCCTATGATGTTCAGCGAGAATCTGTTCGACGATCTGTTTAACGATGCTTTCGGCCGCAATATGTGGAACGTGGATAAGACCCTCTACGGCAAGAACGCCGCCCGCCTGATGAAGACCGACGTGCATGAAACCGAAAACGCCTACGAGCTGGCCGTGGATCTGCCCGGCTTTAAGAAGGAGGAAATCAGCATCCAGCTTAAGGACGGCTACCTCACCATCTCCGCCGCCAAGGGCGTGGATAAAGACGAGGAGGATAAAAAGACCCGCCGCGTTATCCGTCAGGAACGCTATGTGGGCTCCTGCCAGCGTACCTTCTATGTGGGCGATGTGAAGGCCGAGGATGTGAAATGCAAGTATGAATCCGGCGTGCTCTCCATCGAAGTGCCCAAGGCGGACGCGAAAAAGGTGGAAGGCCCGCACACCATCCTGATCGAAGGCTAAAAGGATAAGAGATAATCTGGGGGAATCATTCTTTGGGGGCCAAAGAATGGTTCCCCCTTTCGCAATCTCCCTCCGCCGGTGGCGGATGAAGGGAGATGAAGGCCCAATGAGGCACAGAGTACAGGGGCGCAATTTTCTGCGTCCCTGTACGACAATGCCGAATTGCGGACAACCGCTCTGGTGAGCGCCGCCCTTTGTTTGCGGAGAAGCAAGCGAATTTCTTGTTTTCTGCCTTTACCCAATCGGCTTTCTCGGAAGGGGGCGCGGGGGACCCGCTCTTTGGCCAACAAAGAGCGGGTCCCCCGCATTATTATATATCTATTTATAACCGCACGATGTCGAAGGCGGCGGCACGGGCCATGCGGTTCATCACCGCCAGGGCCACGCCGGATTCCTCCCAGCCCTGGGCGAAAATGCGGACGAAGCCCAGCTCGTCCATTTCCCGCAGCCGGGAAAAGAGCAGATGCGCGGTTTCCTCGGGGGAAGCGCCCAGGGAATACACCCGGCGCGCGCCCAGGGCAGGCAGCAGATCGTCATGGGCCAGAATGCAGGCGTTTTCCGTTTCGTCATAGCGGCGAATCATTTCCGCAGCCACCCGGTCCGCCGGGCCCACAAAGAGCGTCATGGGGGCCTTGGGCGCGTAATGCCGGTGGCGCATGCCGGGAGAGGGCGCGGCCTCGCCCTCCTTGAGGGGGCGCATCACGCTGGGGGCCACATCGCACGCGCCCGCCACGGCGCGCACCATTTCCGCCGTCACCGCGCCGGGACGCAGCACGCAGGGGGTCTCCCCCGTCACATCCAGCACGGTGGATTCCACGCCCACCTGGCAGGGCCCGCCGTCCAAAATCAGGGGAATGCGGCCCTGCATATCCTCCAGCACATGGGCGGCGGCGGTGGGGCTGGGCCGGCCCGAGCGATTGGCGCTGGGCGCGGCCACAGGCGCCCCGCATTCCCGCAGCAGAGCGTGGGCCACGGGATGATTGGGGCAGCGCACCGCCACGGAGGACAAGCCCGCCGTGGTCACATCAGGCACCCGGGCGGTCTTTTGCAAAAGCAGCGTCAGCGGCCCGGGCCAGAAGGCGCGCATCAACTCCCGCGCCAGGGGCGTGACCTGGCATAGGCCCGCCAGCTGCTCCGGCTCCGCCACATGCACGATCAGCGGGTTATCCGCAGGGCGCTCCTTGGCGGCGAAAATGGCCCGCACGGCGGCCTCGTTCAGCGCGTCCGCCCCCAGGCCGTAAACCGTTTCGGTGGGAAAGCCCACCACCTGCCCCGCCCGCAGCAGCGCCGCCGCCTGGGCGATGCTCTCCGGGGCGGCGGGTAAACAAAGGGTGTTCATTGCTTGCTCCTTTTTTCGGCCCGCGAAGAGGGGCCGCTCCGCCTGCGCGGCGGCATTCTTTCCTATTTCTAAAGAGGATACGGTTATTTAAGCAGCCGCGTGGTCCGCTGGATCAGCGGCCAGAGCGCCGCGCCCACCAGCAGGCCCGCCGCGCCCTGGAACAGATTGCCCGGCAGGCTGCCCGCCGCCGCGCCCGCGCCGTAGAGCGCGCACTCAAAGAAGAAATAGCCGCCCACCATCAGAATTTCCGCCATGGCCATCCAGCCGATACGCAGCCACGCTTTTTTCGCCCGGAGGCACAGCGTGCCCGCCATCAGGCCCATGGCCCCCTTAATCACCGCGGTGACGGGGGCGTAAGCCATATAGCCCAGCAGCAGATCGGCCAGCGCGCTGCCCAGCGCGGCGGCGGCCGCCGCCCAGGGCCCCAGCAGCGCCCCGGAGGCCAGAATCACCCCGTCGCCCAGATTGCAATAGCCCGCCTCCATGGGAATGGGCACATGCAGAAATAATGTGGCCACCGCCACCAGCGCCGCCACGGCGGCAGAGAAAACCAGCGTTCTCAGCTTGCTTTGCTTCATAATAAATTCCTCCCTTCGGAACCGCATTATCATAGGCGCTTTGGCGCTTTTTGTCAAGGGCGCGCCGCCCGGTTTTCCCGCGCGTTGTGTATCCGCGTCAAACATAGGTTACACAAAGCACAGAGAGCACAGTCAAGGGAAAGGTGGAGATTTGCGAAGCAAATACGACCTGACCTTGACTGTGGTAAGAAAGAAGTACAATGGGAGGGGGCTGTTCGGCAAGGCTTGCCGAACAGCCTTGGATACTTTGTCTTGCTGCGCGCCTGTGCCCGCAGGCTTTACCACATGACGCCGGCGTATTTTGCCAGCAGCTGGTTGGGCGACTGCATGTCCAGGCACGTCATGATGTGGTCGTTGGACTGCCGCTGGTATACCGCCAGCTGCCTCCTGCCGTCCTCCAGGCTGTACATCCGCATGTGCCGGTAAAACCGCAGCTCGTCCGTCCGGTGCTGGCGCTCCACCTTGCCGTTGTGGCGCGGCGTTGCGATCTGAATGCGGTGATACGCAATGCCCATTTCAAGTAGGGCGGACTCAAACAGCGTCTTGTGCTTTGACTTGGTCACCAGCAGCGCGTTTGTAAACTCCGTGCC
>CAKULG010000036.1 GCA_934667105.1 uncultured Clostridia bacterium | reverse complement strand
CCGCACAGCGACAATCAAACGATATTTGATTAGGAAAACCGCCCTTGCGGGTTTCCGGGTCGCTGGGCGGAAGCTCGCAAACCGCACAGCGACAATCAAACGATATTTGATTAGGAAAACCGCCCTTGCGGGTTTCCGGGTCGCTGGGCGGAAGCTCGTAAACCGCACAGCGACAATCAAACAATATTTGATTAGGAAAACCGCCCTTGCGGTTTTCCGGGTCGCTGGGCGGAAGCTCGCAAACCGCACAGCGACAATCAAACAATAATATCCGGAACCATACACCGGCCGTATTCTTCATTCTCCGGGTTCAGCAGTTCTCCGGTCTGGGCGTTGATAATCAAGGGGCGGTAGTACGGCTCGCCTTCGGACCAGCCGTCGGTATAAAAGGGCGCGCTGCGTTCCGCCGCCGGGCCCTCCTGCTGATATTCGCCCCAGATCACCCACGCGGGGACCAGCGCCTGAACCTGCTCATTTTCCGTATCAAACTGCACATAGCCCAGCGTCACCGTGTCCACCGCCCGGACGTAGCCATCCCGGATAAGCGCCTCCACCTTGCTTTTCGCCGCGTCAAAGGGGATGAGCGGAATATCTGGATGCAGCACGCTTTCCTCCTGATAAAACCAGCAGACGAACAGAAACGCATCCGCGTCAAAAATGTCCGCCGAGGCGCAGCCCCTGTGCTCCAGGGTGTAATTTTCATTTCCCACCGCCTTGCGCGAAAAGGCTTTATGGACGCTGCCCATAAACGGTATGCCCCGGAAAATCTGATGGAACTCCAGGTGATAATACCCCTTTTCGCTGATGAATTGCTGGTTTTTTTTATTATAGGTGCGGTCGAAGGTGGCTACGTTTGTCAGGCGGAGGGCGTCGTTGGGGAACAGCGCCGCCACCTGCTCCTTCGCAATCGCCACGGCCTCGCCAAGGGGCAGGGGGTTATCCTCCGCATACGCCGCGTCCAGGGCGTAATCCATCAGAAAATGCGATTGCCAGCCCATGGTTTCCTGATCGTAAAATGCGTCGGATTCCCGGGTTTTCCCCCACATGGGCGGCGTCGCGTGGTCAAAGGCGGTGGAAAAATTGGTGGATGTGAAGAAATAAGCGTTCACCTTATCCGTCCGCATGCCCTGAGCGCAAAAATCCTCCAGCGTCTGGGCAAGCGACGGCTCCACCGGCGGGGCCGCCCGAACCAGGAGAACAGGCGCGGCCTCCGCCTGGGGAATCTCGACCTCCACGTCCACCGAAATGATCCGTCCGTGGGCCGCGTAGGCTTGCTGCCAACGCGGCGAAGTGACGGCGGGCAGATCGCGAATGGAATAGCGCTGTGTTTCCCCGAAGCCCCTCTCCGGCAGCAGCGCGAGCAAAAGAATCCCCAGCAGCATAACGGCTTTTTTTCTCATTTTCACACCTCCGATATTTTGACGGATTGAGCGGGGGAACCGCTCTTTGGGCCTTCGCCCTGCGGCCTAAAGGCCGCTCCTGCCACTGGCAGGCCGGTCGTTTCGCTCCCCCCCTCTGAGAAAGCCGATTGGATAAGGACAGGAAGCAGAAAACCGGCTTACCTCCCCGCAGGCAAAAGGGAGCGTGCGCGTCAAAAGCCTTCTCCCGCGCGAACCCACCCGATAAAAAAACCGCCCGGATTGCTCCGGGCGGCTCTGGGAGACGGAATCAATACTTCCGCTTGCGAGCGGCTTCCGCCTTCTTCTTGCGCTTAACGCTGGGCTTTTCGTAGTGTTCGCGCTTACGAACCTCGGCCAGGACCCCGGCGCGCGCGCACTGACGCTTAAACCGCTTGAGGGCGCTTTCCAGAGACTCGTTTTTGTTGACATGAACCTCAGACACTTGTTTTCCCTCCCTTCGCACATCTCGCCTGCAAAACAACACCGTTTTCACGGCGCGACGCCGATCTACGGCGGATGGCGACCGTGCTCTTATTATACCGCTTTCCGCCGAATGCGTCAACAGCTTTTTTACCCTTCATAATGTTTTTACAGTTTCTTTGTGAAGGTGGAAGGATTGCGCCCGTTTAGGTCATGGAATCCGCCATTTTGCGGCCGCCCAGCAGGTGGAAATGCAGATGCTGCACGCTCTGGCAGGCGTCCGGCCCGCAATTGGTCACCACCCGGTAGCCGTTTTCCAGCTTTTCCTGGGCGGCGATTTTGCCGATGGCCCGCAGCATCCCCGCCAGGGCCTCGTCGGGCAGCGCGGCGGCCTGGGAAAGGTTGGCCGTGTGGGCCTTGGAAACAATCAGGATATGCGTGGGAGCCTGGGGCGCGATATCCCGGAAGGCATAGCAGTATTCATCTTCATACACTTTGGCGGAGGGAATCTCCCCGGCGATGATTTTGCAAAACAGGCAATCGCACATAGCGCATGCTCCTTTCAGCGGCTTATTTCAGGAAAATGGGGTTGCTCCAGGCGGTGCGGCCCTGAGCGTCGGTCACTTCCACGCGGATATAATTGGTATCCGGGGTAATTTTCACCTGCGCGCCGGTCATATCCTGGCCCTTTACCTGGGGATAGGGGCAGCGGAAATGGCGGAAGCGGATGGCGCTGGCCGGGGAGCAGATCACCACGGCGGTATCGTCCTCCACATAGAAATCATAAATTTCGGGGCCGCAGGAGGCGTAGAACGCGCCGCGCTTCAGCGCGTCCAGAATGGAATCGGCGTTCTTTTCCGCCCGCACCCGCACGAAGCCGCGACCCGCCTGCTGGGGATGGTGGGTATCGTCGGAGGCCACGCCGTAAATCACCCGGCCCTGCTCCAGCAGTTCGTCCCAATAGGCGGCGCGGGAGTCCAGCTCGTTTTCAATGGCGCAGCCCGAATTCCAAATCTCCATCAGGGAAAAATCCTTCAGCGCCGCGATTTCGGCGGCGGTGTTGCCGCTCCACTGGGGATGGCAGAAAATGGGCAGGTTGCGGGCCTGATTCACGGTATCGATGATCTCCTGCGCGTCTTCCCAGCGATTCAGCTTCCAGGATTCAAAGCGCTGATCCTGGGCGAAGCCGTTGTCCGCCTGGGGGCCCACGGAAACGATATGGGCGCAATGCACCCGGGGCCATTTCGCATCCGGCATGTTGCCGTCCAGCTCCATGCCGGGCAGAATCAGCAGGCCCGCCTCGGGGGCGAAATCCTGATAATTATAAATGCGATGATCGGTGAGAGAAAGAAAATCAAAACCCATGGAAGCGTACTGGCGGATGGTGGCGTAGGGGGTGCCCCGGCCGTCGGAGCGGGTGGTGTGGGTATGCATATTACCCTTGAGCATTTTGCCGGGGGCCTCAAAGGCCGTCTGATGAATACGCATGAAAAATCATCCCTTCTTCAGCCCCGGGCGATGGCGCGCCCCCGCCCGGCGGCGTTTATGTTTTTATTGCAGCAACTTTTTCAGATCTTCCACCGTTCCGGCGAACACCTGCAGGGCGTCCCGCACGGCGTCGGGCTTTTCCATATCCACGCCCGCGAAGCGCAGCGCCTCGATGGGCGGTACGGAGCAGCCGGCGGAAAGGAATTTCTTGTAATCGCGCACGGCGCTTTCGCCCTCCCGCAGAATGCGGCTGGCAATGGCCACGGCGGCGGAGAAGCCTGTGGCGTACTGATACACATAGAAATCCCGATAGAAATGGGGAATGCGCATCCATTCATAGGCGATGATGGGATCTACCACGCAGCCCGCGCCGTAATATTGCTTGTTCAGGTTCAGATACACTTCGTTCAGCTTTTCCACCGTCAGGGCCTCGCCCCGCTCGTAGAGGGCGTGGCTTTCCTTTTCAAAGGCGGCGAACATGGCCTGGCGGAACACGGTGGTGCGGAATTCCTCCAGCAGCTGATTGCAAAGGAAGGCCGCAGCCTTGGAATCGTCCTTGTGCTTCTGCATCAGATGCCGCATCAGCAGCACCTCGTTGCAGGTGGAGGCCACCTCGGCCACGAACAGGGAATAATCCGCCTTGGGATAAGGCTGAGCCGCGTTGCTGTAATGGGAATGCATGGAATGGCCCAGCTCGTGGGCCAGGGTCATCGCGCCGCCCAGATCGTCGGTGTGGTTCAGCAGCACAAAGGGATGCACCCCGTAGCAGCCCCAGGAATACGCGCCCGAGCGCTTATTCTTGTTTTCGTATACGTCGATCCAGCCGCCCTGATAGCCCTCCCGCAACGTTTGCACATATTCCTCGCCCAGGGGGGCCAGGCCCTCGCAAACCAACTCAAAGGCCTGGGGGTAGGTCATTTTCATATCGTAATCGCCCACCACCGGCACATACAGATCGTACAGGTGCAGCTCCTCCACGCCCAGCTTTTCCTTGCGCAGCTTCAGGTATTCGTTCAGGGCGGGCAGCGCGCGCTCCACCTCCTCCAGCAGGTTGTCATACACCGATTCGGGAATTTCCAGGGGGTAAAGGGAGGCCTGGCGTGCGGAGGCGTAATGATGCGCCCGGGCGGTGAATACGCAGCCCTTCACGGAGGCGGCGTAGGTGGCCCCCAGGGTGGCGGCGAATTTCTGATACGCGCCCATCATCCCCTCAAAGGCCTCCTTGCGGACGGCGCGGTTCTGGCTGCGGATCAGGGGGCCGTAATTGCCGTGGGTCAGCCGGGCGCGGCTGCCGTCCTCCATGGTGACTTCGGGCAGGGGCGCGTCCACATTATTGAACATGCCGAAAATTTCGGAGGGGCCGCTCAGCACTTCCCCCGCCGCAGCCAGCAGCGCCTCCTGCTCGGCGGGCAGGGTGTGGGGCTTGAGGCGCAGAACGGAACGCAGCGCCTCGCTGTATTCGGAAAAGGACGCATCCTCCGCCATGGCCAGCAGCGTTTCCTCCGGCAGGGCCAGCAGCTCGGGAGTCAGGAAGGCGGAGGCGCTGCCCGCGGCCACGCCCAGGGCCTCCACCCGGGCGGCCCGGGCCTGCCGGGCGGAATCGCCGGTGTCCTCGTCCTTATGCATCAGGGCGTAGGCGTATAATTTGCTCAGCAGCTGGGAAATAACGGATTCATCCCGCATCGCCTGGCGGGGATCCTCCTTCACCTTGCCCTGCCAGCCCTTGTAGGCCTCCACCAGCCCCTGGGCCTGGGCGAAGGCGGCTTCAAAATCCGCTTCGGTAGCGAAAATGTGATCCAAGCGCCATTGATACCGGGAATCCATTTCTTCCCGTTTTTTTAATTCCTGTGCCATGGGCGTCCTCCTTGAATATGCTTAAGCTTGGGTTTATTGTAGCACGCAAAAGAAGAAAAGAAAAGCCTTTTGCGCCAGGGGTCGTGAAAAATCGAAGAAAACGAATTACGGGAGAACCGCTCCTTGCAGTCAAAGAACGATTCTCCCAGCATCCCGTCGCCCTTATTCAATCCCGTTGAATTCCTCCTGCCAGGGGATGGTCATGCGGCCCTGAGAAAAATCGATGGGCAGAATGGAATAGCCGGAATGGCGCAGATCGTAGCGCTTCCAATGATCCAGCATAAGATAGAAACGGCCTGCCGCCTCAAAAATATAGGTGCTCTGGCCCTCGAAGGTGCGGCGGTAATTGGGGCCCTCGCAGGGATTATCGATGAGCGCCATATTGCCGCACAGGCGCGGCGCAACGGCGTAAAGGGCGCTGTTGGGATCCCACCCCGTGCAGCCGGAGGTGACGCAGTAATGCAGCCCGTCGTGATAGCAAAGGGCGGGGGCCTCCCGGCTCTGCAAGGGCAGCTGCGAATAACAAACGCCGGTAAACTGGGTGCAATCCTCGGTGAACTGGGAAAAATACAGGGTTCTGTTCCAATCCCCGCTGTGCACCAGATAATTCTGCCCGTCGGTGGGATCGTGATAGATCGTCATATCCCGGCAATCCCGGCGATTGGGCACGACGGCATGAAGGAAGGAAAAGGGCCCCTGGGGCCTATCCGCCACGGCGCAGCCTGCCGCCGCCCAGGTGTAATCCGCCCGGTCCAGATGAAACCACATCACATACTTGCCCGTCTTTTCGCTGTAAATCACCTTGGGCCGCTCCATCACGCCCTTGGGATGCAGGGGGTGGCCCTCCTGGGCCACGGCGGGCAGCACAACGCCCTCATGGCGCCAATGGAGCAGATCGCGGCTGGAATAGCAGCTCATGCCCACCACGTCGATGCGGCGCTGCACCTGGCCGTTGACCACGGTATTATCCGCATCCTTATTTTCGCCGTACCAATACCAGGTATCCCCAAAGCGGGCAATCATGCCGCCGTGGGCCTGGATGAGGTTTCCCTGATCGTCCAGCCAGCAGGTTCCGTTTTTCATGGCGTTTTTCTCCTTTTTATTAGGGGGCGACGCGCTGGGCCTGGTTTTGGGCGATCAGGCACAGTTCCGCCGCCTTGAAAGCATGGGCCTGGGTCATGGCGGTTTCGGTGCGGTTCATGCAATCCTGGATGAGACGGGAAAAGAAGGGCAGGCCCGTTTTGCCCGAAGCGTCGGCATACTGCTCCCCGTCGTGGTTGACCAGAAACAGATGATCGCCCCCCGGCTGATCCGCCGCCACGTTGATAAATTTCCGCAGCTCGATATATCCCTCCGTGCCCAGAATCAGGGTGCGGCCGTCGCCCCAGGTGCGCAGGCCGTCGGGGGTGAACCAATCCACCCGGAAATAATTGGTTGTTCCGTTTTTTCCGGTGAGGGCGCAATCGCCGAAATCCTCCAATTCGGGGGTTTCAGGATGGGCATAATTGCCCACGCGGCTCAGCGTCACCGTCGCGTCCTCTTCGCCGCTGTAGGCCAGATATTGCTCGATCTGATGGCTGCCGATATCGCAAAGAATGCCGCCGTACTGGGCCCGGCGATAGAACCAATCGGGCCGGGGGGCACCCAGGCGGTGGGGGCCGAAGCCCGTCACCTGGATCACCCGGCCGATGCGCCCCTGATCGATAAGCATACCCGCCAGCACCGCGCTTTCCACACTCAGACGCTCGGAATAATACACCATGTATTTCCGCCCTGTCTCCAGCGCCTTTTGCCGGGCAGCCGCCAATTGCTCCAAGGAGGTGAAGGGCGCTTTATCCGTGAAATAATCCTTGCCCGCGTCCATCACCCGCAGTCCCAAGGCGCAGCGCTGGCAAGGGATGGCAGCGGCGGCCACCAGGCGCGTATCCGCGTCCGCCAGAATTTCCTCCAGGCAGCGGGCGGCCCGGGCCTGGGGAAAGCGCTTCAGCAGGCTTTCCACCTTGACGGGGTCGGGATCATAGACATATTTCAGCGTGGCCCCCGCCGCCGCCAGCGAAGCGGCCATGCCGTAAATGTGGCCGTGATCCATGCCCGCCACGGAAAAAACGAATTCCCCGGGCCGCGCCGCGGGGGCGGGACGCTGGGGCCAATCCATATGCTTTAATTCCAGCATGCTTCTTCCTCCTGCTTTTCCGGCGTGTCGGCCAGATATTCCACCCCGGGGGCAAGCCGGGGCTGCCCCGGCGCGGCCCGGCGCTTTTCCCGGGCCTGGAGCAGCGCCTCCATGCGGCGGGTGCGCTCCTGCACCCGCAGGCCCAGCAGTGCGCTGCTTTGATAATGCTGCAGCAGCGCCCGGGTTCCCGCGGCGGCGGGAACAGCGGCCACGGGGCCGCCCGCCAGCGCGGCCAGCGCGCCCACGCCCATGGCCGCGCCCGTTTTCAGCATCCGGCGCACCGCGTCGCTCAGCCCCGCCCGGCCCGTTTTTTTGCCCAGGATCACCTGCATCTGCTCCGTCACGGCAATCAGGGCAAAGGGCGCGGCGGCGGTCAGCGCGTCGATGAGGCCCGTATCCTCCAGCAGCCCCAGATCCACCGCCACGTTATCCGCATAGGAAAGCCCCGCGGCCACGCTGTCCATCACTGCGTCCCGGCGGCGCTTCTGATAGCGCCGCACCAGCGCCTGAAATTCCGGCATATCGCGCCCTCCTTTTTTGCAAAAAAGGGGCGGATGGGCCGCCGCAGCGCGGGCCCATCGCCCCCTCGTTACGCTTCATTTGCGAAAGAAATTAATCAGCGTCACCAGCACCCAGGCCCCCGCCACAATGGCGGCCAGCCAGGTGGCCTGGCGCAGCAGAGCGGAAAGCCCCTCCGCCTTGCGGGCCTTTTTTTCGGCGGCCTTTTCCGCCTTTTCCACCCGGGCGTTCAGGCGGGCCAGATCCTTCCGCAGCTCCGCCTGGGCCGCTTCCGCGTCATGCAGCCGGTCCAGCAGCGTCTGCTCCAATTCGGTTTGCTGGGCGGCCAGCCTGTCCGCCTCGTCGGAAAGGCGCTGCTGATCCTCGCTGAGCCCCTCCGCCACCAGGGTCATCTGGGCGGTAAAATCCTCCACCAGTTGGGAAAGCTCCTTTCCCTTGAGGGGGGAGAGCACGCCGTTCATAAAATCCTTGGCGGAGCGGATGAAATCCTTTTTCGGGGCAGGCCCGGCGGGCAGCGCGTTTTCTTTTCTTTCGTCCTTTTCTTCCACTTTGCTTACACCAGGCGGATCCCGGCCGCCGCCTGCTCGGCCTTATACCGCGTCAACAGATTCTTGATCCGGTCGTAGGGGTTCAGCAGTTCGTGCAGCGTCCGGTCGTGATTCAGCGTCGCGATGATGTAGGAAATATACTTGCTCAGGTCGGCCTCGATGAACCAGGGGGAACGCAGCAGCTCGGGCCGGCGATAGGTGAGGTTGCTGGCGATAACGCGGGTGAGATAGCCCTCTTCGTAGGCCTTGTTGAAGGCGTCCAGGCCGCTGGTGAAGAAGGCGAAGGTGGCCACGGCGAAAATGCGGTTGGCCTTGCGCAGCTTCAGCTCCTTGCAAAGATCCAGCATGGAATCGCCGGAGGCGATCATATCGTCCACCACGATAACGTCCTTGCCCTCCACGGAAGCGCCCAGATATTCATGGGCCACGATAGGGTTGCGGCCGTTCACCACGGTGGTGTAATCCCGGCGCTTATAGAACATGCCCAGATCCAGCCCCAGCACGGAGGAATAATAGATGTTGCGCTGCATGGCGCCCTCGTCCGGGGCCACCACCATCATATTTTCCTTATCGATGGCCAAATCCTTCACCTGGCGGCACAGGGCCTTAATCATCTGATAGGTGGGCATCACGTTTTCAAAGCCGCCCAGGGGGATGGCGTTTTGCACGCGGGGATCGTGGGCGTCGAAGGTGATGATGTTATCCACGCCCATGGCCTCCAATTCCTGAAGAGCCAGGGCGCAATCCAGGCTTTCCCGGGAGGTGCGGCGATGCTGGCGGCTTTCATAGAGCATGGGCATAATCACGTTGATGCGCTTGGCCTTGCCGCCGATGGCCGCGATGATGCGCTTGAGATCCTGGAAATGATCGTCCGGCGACATGGGCACTTCCTGGCCGTACATTTTGTAGGTTTTGTTGTAGGCGCACACATCCACGATGATGTAGATGTCGTAGCCGCGCACGCTTTCCTTGATGGTGCCCTTGCTTTCGCCGGTGCCGAACCGGGGGCAGTAGGTTTTAATCAGGAAGGTGCTGCGGTTCACGCCGGGCATGGTGTAGAATTCCTCGTCCTGCGTTTCCTGCAGCGAATTCCATTTCATCAGCCATGCGTTCACCTTTTCGCCCATTTCCTCGCATCCCGCCATGGCGATCACGCCCAGCGGGCCGATCGGAAGGCTGTTGAGGTCCTTGCTCCACTCGGTTAAAAAGTTGTTCATGCCGTACCCCATCCCTTCGTATCGTTATGAACACAAATAGCAAAATTATTATACATGATTTTGCGGGCTTTGAGAAGGGGCGTGCCGTACTTTCCGGGATTTTGTCGAAATCATGAAAAATTTGCGTAAAAAGCGCGTCAAATCCGGGAGAATACGCCGCTTTTCATCCCAGATGCGGCTCAAATGACGAAGCCGCCGTTCACCCCCAGCGTCTGGCCGGTGATAAAGCCGGCCTCCTCCCCGCACAGGAAACAGACGGCCCGGGCCACATCCAGGGGCGTGCCCAGGCGGCAAAGGGGGGTTTCCTCCTTTAGCGTTTCCAGGGCCGCGCCGTCGTATTCCGCCAGCATATCCGTCCTTATAACCCCGGGGGCGACGCAATTCACCCGCACCCCGGCGGGCCCGGCCTCCTTGGCCATGGCCTTGCCCAGGCCGATCAGCGCCGCCTTGCAGGCGGAATACGCCGCCTCGCAGGAAGCGCCCGTCTGCCCCCACATGGAGGAGACGTACACAATGCTCCCCGCCCTCCGGGAAAGCATGCCGGGCAGGAACGCGCGGGTGGCCAGAAACGCGCCCCGCACATGCAGGGCGAACAGATCGTCCCACGCCGCGACGGGCATATCCTGAAGCAGGCCGGTATAGGCCGTGCCCGCGTTGCACACAAGCGCGTCGATATGCCCGAAGGGCTTCAGCGCCCACTGCGCCAGCGCGTCCACTTCCGCCTCCCGCCGGGCGTCGCAGCGAAAGGCGCGGGCCCCCGTTTCCTTTTCCAGGGCGCGGGCCGCCTCCTCGCTGTGCAGATAGGTAAAAAAGGTTTGCCACCCCCGGGCCCGAAACTGGCGCACCGTTTCTGCCCCAATCCCCCGGGAGCCGCCCGTTACCAGCGCGGTTTTCATCGCGTCCTCCTTAAAAATTGGCGCCGTTCCAGCCCCAATGCCGGGTTTCTTCATATTGCACATACACGCCGTCGGGGGCGATATGCAGCGTTTCGTCCAGAATGCGGGTGATTTCCGCCGTGAGGCGCGCATAGGCCGCTTCGTCGGCGGAGCCGAACAGCTTCACATTCACAAAGGCCAGGGGTTTCCGGCTGTCCCCCTTAAAATACAGGCGGCAGTTATCCTCAAATTGCAGCATCAGCCAGCCTTCGCTTTTTCCGGGAATCAGGGAAATGGCCCGGCCCAGGGCCTGGGAAAGCTCCTTTTCCGTTTCCTGGTCGATGGGGCGGTTCACGCGGGCATGAATAAACGGCATAGCGATTCTCCTTTTTCGTAAAGTTTCCCCTGAAATTATAGCACAGAAACGGGAAAAAGAAAACCTCGGGCGGGCCGCGGCCCCGGAGCGGCTTCTCCCCTTGCACGGAAAGGAAGAATGTGGTATACTCATCGCAATCAAGAAAAGGGAGGCGACGCGCATGCCCGGCAGGCAGGTGCTGTTATCGGTAACGGGCAAAACGCAGGGGCAGGACGAGCCGGAGGAGGCCGTTCGCCTGCTGACCACCGGCGTGCTGACGGGGGGCCGGGAGGCCTGGCGCATCGATTACACCGAAACCCAGCCCGACAGCCAGGCCCATGACGTGACGCTTACCCTGGGCAAGGGCGTTGTCACCATGGAGCGCCACGGCGCGTTTGCCACCAGCATGGTTTTTGAAAAGGGCTGCCGCTTCGAGGGCAGCTATGACACGCCCTACGGCGCGCTGGATATGGGCGTTTACGCCACCCAGGTGAAATACCGGGTGGACGACGAGGATAACGGCGAAGTGAACCTGCAATATCAATTGGATTTACAGGGCCAGTTCGCCGCCATGCACGAACTGAATATCCGCTTTTGCCCGGCGGGCAGGGCATGAGCCCCCTGGCCGCCTGGCGGGCGCAGCTGCGTCCTCTGGCCGCGCCCGGCTTTCTGCGCCGGGATCAGCGGGAGGACGCGCTTTTTATCAGCGATTTTCCCCGCTTCGGCCCGCCGGAGCAGGCCGTCGCCCGCATCCAGGCGGCGGGCTTTCACCTGACGCTGGAAAACGGCCTGGCGCATCTGGACGCGGGAGCGGAGCGCTACCGGGCGCTGCTGGAATCGCTGCCCGCCCCCGCTCCAGGAACGCCGGGGGAGGAAACGCTGCGGCTCCACGCCCTGGCCCTGCGCCTTTGGCGGGCGCAAACGCCCCCCGCGCTTCAGCCCCTTGCGCCCCTGCGCCTGACGCTGAAGCTGCTGGACGCGCAAACGCCCCTCTCCCGCCTGCCCGGGCTGCTGTGCCCGGCGCTGGCCGAAATTCAGCGCCGGGGCCTGCCCCTGCCCTCCGGCGTGGGGCAATTGCTGTTTCAGGCTCTCTATCCCAAGGAAGGAGAAGCGCCATGCTGATTACCTATCACGGTCATTCCGAATTTTATCTGGAAAGCGCCTCGGGCTTTGCGCTGCTCACCGATCCCTTCGACGCGCACGTGGGCTATCCCATGCGCCGCTGCCGGGCGGATGCGGTGACGATTTCTCATCAGCACAGCGATCACAACGACGTCTCCAAGGCCCTGGGCGCGCCCGCCATCATCGACGCGCCGGGCGTATGGCCCCTGGGGGAGGACGCGCAGATAACGGCCATTCCCGCCTTCCATGACGACGCGCAGGGGGCCAAGCGGGGCAAAAACCTGCTGATGAAAATTGAGCTGGAGGGCCTGACGCTGGCGCACCTGGGGGATCTGGGCGCGCCGCTGGACGAGGCGCAGTGCAAGGCCCTGGGAAAAATCGATATTCTGATGCTGCCCGTGGGCGGCTATTACACCATCGACGCGGAAATCGCCGCCCAAACAGCGGCGGCGCTGCGGCCCCGCATCGTTATCCCCATGCATTATAAAACCGCCGTGAACCCGGATTGGCCCATCGCCGGGCCGGAGGAATTCCTTCGCCGCATGGGCGCGGAAAATACGGCCCCTATGCCCCTGCTTCGGGTTACGAAGGCCGATCTCTCCCAGCAGCCCGCCCTGGCGCTGCTGGAATGGGAACGATAAGAGCGCGGTAGGCGGCGGAATCGCGCCCTCTCCGAGAAAGCCAGTGGGCAAAGGCGGGAAAAGAGAATCCGTTTGTTTCTCCGCCAACCAAAATGGAAGATTGGCTTGCATCTTCTTTAAATAGAAAAAGACAGCTTGCTTTTCCGTCGTTCGCGGAGAAGCAAGCTGTTTTCTTCTTTTTTATGATTGTCAGCGTCCCGCCGCCCCGGAAAATGCCAAGGCATTTTCCTAATCCTTATTAACGAGGGGCCTGGAGGAACCGTTCTTTGGCTTCCAAAGAACGGTTCCTCCTGCATTGTTATTTTTTCTTCTGCGGCAGCAGGGAGCGAACCAGATCCGCCGTGGTGCCCTCCCGGTCGTTTTGCAGGGGGGCCACCAGCAGCAGACTGCCCGCCAGCCGCAGCACGCAGCACGCCAGCGTGAGCATTTTATAGCGATCGAAATAGCCGGTAAACCAGCCCATGCTGTTCCAATGCTCCAGCAGCGCGCCCCCAGCCAGCGAGCCCAGCGTGGTGCCCAGCAGCGCGGGCATGCAAGCGAACAGGGCGATATAGGAGGGCCTGCTCTCATCGGGGGAATAGGAAAGCTGCATACTGTTGGCCGCCAGGGTGGCGCCGCAGTTGGTCAGGCCGCCGAAAAAGCTGTATAGGAAGGTGGGCCAGATATTGCCCGGCGAGGAGAACAGATAAAACAGCGGCATCAGCGAAAAGGACACCGTGGCCGCCATCATCACGCTGCGGCAGCCGAAGCGGTGCATCAGCTTGCCCCAGCGGGGCATCGCCAGGATGGTGGCGACGGAGCAGGTGATGGTGGCGAACACCATGATCTGCATAAAGGAAAGACCCATCACATTCATGGAATAGGGCGTGAAATACACGCCGCACATATTGCCCGTGAAGCACCACACCGTCCACATCAGCAGCAGCCGCCGGAAGGGAACGTTCTTGGCCACGTCCCGAATAATTTCCTTGAAATGCAGGCGCTTTGGGGGCGCGGAATAGCGCTCCTCGCAAAAGCCAAAGCACGCCATATCGATCATGCCGATTACGCCGCCGATGATAAAAATGATGATATACCGGGTTTCGGGCGGCAGATGATCCAGCAAATAGGCCACCACCAGGCCGATGACCATATTGCTGGCCGCCAGCAGCGTTTCCCGAACGGAGAGCCACCGGCCGCGAATCTGCAAGGGGGCCAGGTCGGTCAGCCAGGGGAGCCAGCACACGTTAATCACCGCGCCGCAGCAGTTGCTTACCCCCAGCAGAAAAATCAGCGACCACAGCCGCAGCTGCGCCGGGCTGGCGGGCGCCAGCAGCGGAATCAGGCCCACAAGAATCCATAAAACGCGGGAGAACATGCCCAGCGTGAGCATATATTTCTTGCGCTTATGGGTGCGGTTCACCAGCATGGAATAGGGAATTTGCAGCAGCGCGGCGGCCTGGGGAATGGCCGCCAGGATGCCGAAGACCAGATCCCCCGCCCCCAGCTGGCTGGCCAGGCCCACCATAGCGGTGGTGCCGCCGCCGCAGATGATGCCGTGGGCGCTGCCGCAGATATTGCCCAGCAAAATAAAATTCAGGCTGCGGCGAATGGCTGCGGAAAGCCCCGCCTCCTCGTAAAGCCGGGTCAGCGCGTTGTGCCGGATGGTTTCCTGAAGATGCATCGGCGGGCACTCCTTCACTTTCGTTCCTTGTATAGCCGTTTTGTCATTTCCGCTTCATTATAGCGGGGAAACGGCGGGCCGTCAATCCTTCCCGGCCCCTTTATTTTTTGCCCGCGCCCCGAGGTCTCGCCTTCGCCGCCGAAAAATGATCGGTTCATATAAAAAATGGCGGTTTTTCCTATTGCGCGCAGGGGCTGCGCGCCTTATACTTTTAGTCATTTCAAAGGCGCGTTTTGATGCATAGGCAAAAAGGAGGATTGCAATGTATAAAATTAAAAACGGTGTTCTTTACCAAAACGGCCGGCCCACCCTGGCCCTGGGCAGCGGCTATAAGGGGATCAATTATTATCTGTGGCGGGCCGATCTGGGAGGGCCCGAGGTGCAATTGGGAGGCATGCTCTGGAACGACCGCAGCAAAACCCAAAAATTCGACGAGGCCGTGCGCTTTAACCATATGCTGCTGCGGGAGGGGGAAAAGCTGGCCGCGTGCGAAAAGCTGCGGGATGGGGTGGGCATTCTGTATTCCCTCCACGACGCGGCGTATTACGAAACCGCTCAGGGCTACGGAAGAAACCACTGGTATCAGAATTTCAACGCCCGCTACGCCGAACTGAAAAAGGCGGGGATCACCGCCGATTTTATCCAGGCGGAGGATCTGGCCCGCACCCCCTGGGCGTTCGGCTGCTGTTCGTTCCCTGCCTGGAGGCGCTGGATGAAAAGGAGCAGGCCCAGGTGGCCGCCTTCGCCCGGGAGCACGCCGTGGTGCTGGAAAGCAATGCCTTCCACCCCGCCTGCGGCGAAACGGTGAACGGCGTAAGCGTCGTGAGCAATTGGTGCTATCGCCCGGCAGGCACCCTGGGCGGATCGGATGAAAAAATCCGCGCCCGCTTCCGCCTGCCCGAGCTGCTGCGCATTGCGGGGATTGGCCCCGTTTTCCGGGCCGCCGCTCAGGAGGATTCCCTGGGCTTTGGCTTCCTGAAAAGCCAGGGCGAGGGCGCGCCCTATTTCGTCGCCTGTCTGGTGAATATCCAGGCCAACGCCGCCCCCGCCCGGGCGGGCAGGCTGTATTTTGATGAAACGCGCACGGGCGAAATTTGCCGGGCGGAATATGTGGATCGTCTGGGAACGCGCCCCCTGTCCATCCAGCGCGGGGACGGCCAGTCCTTCGTCACCCTGCCCGATCTGGAGCAAACCGGCGGCTGCCTGGTGTATCTGTACACGAAATAAAAGAAATAGAACGCGGGGATTCGTTCTTTGAAAGCTCAAAAAACGATTTCCCCGCGTCCTTCCAAGAAAGCCGTATGGGATGGAAATAAGAAAGCCGCTTGCTTCTCCGCATGCAATCTGATTCGCGGAACGGCAGACGGCCTTCTTATTTTCCTGCGCGATATTCTCAATCCTTCTTCGGCTCGTCGCGGTCCGCTTCCGTGCGGGCGGGCAGCAGCGTCACCTTGGCCCATTCCACCCGGCGATCCTCAATTTTCTCCACCTGGATGCGCAGCTGATCTACAGGCTCGTCCGCATCCTCGGCGGGCTTTTCCCCATCCTCGGTGCAATAGATAGTGATTTCCGGGGTGGAGCCGTCCTCGGGAATCAGGGCGAAGCGGCTGAAAACCAGGCCGCTGAGGGTGTCGTAATCCTCGCTTTGGGGCAGGGTGACATGCAGTTCCTCTCCCAGCGTTTCCAAATCGGTGGTACCGCTGACCCGCCAGGTATTTTCCCCCAGCTTTTCGATATTGGTTTCGGCGGTGGGATCGAATTCATCGTAGATGTTGCCCACGATTTCTTCCAGCAGATCCTCCATGGTGATAATGCCGCTCATGCCGCCGTATTCATCCACCACGATGGCCAGATGCACCTTGGCCCGCTGCATATTCCGCAGCAGCACGTCGGAGGGCACGGTTTCGGGCACGAAATACGGCTCCCGCAGCAGCTCCCGCAGGGGGCGGGGCTGGGGCTCCTTGGCGTTGAGCAAATAATCCCGCGTGGCCAGCACGCCGATTACGTCGTCGATATCCTCATTATAAACGGGGAAGCGGGAAAGGCCGCTTTCCTTGATGGTGGAAAGAATGGTATCCGCGTCGTCCTCCACCCACAGGGCGGTCACGTCGGTGCGGTGGGTCATGCAGTCGGCGGCGGTGAGATCGCCGAAATCGAACACATTTTTAATCATCTCGTGCTCGTCGCTTTCAATCACGCCGGATTCCTCGCCAATATCCACCATGGCGCGGATTTCTTCCTGGGTCACTTCTTCATCCTTGGCCCGGGGATCCACCCCCAGCAGCCGCAGAATGCCCCGGGCGATTCCCTGCTCCAGCCAGGTCAGGGGCGCCAGAACGCGCGTAACCAGCAGCAGCAGCGAATACAGCGAAAGGGCGGTGCGCTCCGCCTGCCGCCGGGCCAGCTTTTCAGGCACCAGCTTGCAGAAGATCATGGCCGCCGGGGCGGCGGCCAGGCAGCACAGCAGCGCGCTCAATTCCCGGCCCAGCGCGGGAAACATAGCCGCCGCCAGAGCCGCGGCAAGCATGAGAAGAAACGTCCTGAATCCGCGCAGGGCCGTCAGCGTGGATTTTGGGCGTTCCATCAGCTTCAGCAGCTTTTCCGCGCGCGGATTTTCATCGGCCATTTCGCGCAGCTTGCTTTCATTCGCGTTTTTAAAGGCCTCCTGCGCCGCGCCGGCAAGGGCGGCAAGAAGCAGGAGCAGCAGTTCCAGAAGCCATCGGCCTATTGGGTCGTCCAAGTAAATTCCCTCCTACATACTTCTCGGGCCTGCCGTGCCCCCTCGCTTCCGCGCGCCGGGCGGGGCAAGCCGTTCCACAGTTATTGAAAACCGCCAAAGCAGTTTTTCTCCCTATTATCATTGCCGCTGTGCGTAATGATCGCCGCGCGGTTTACGAACCGCCGCCCAGCGGCCCGGAAAATCGCGGAGCGATTTTCCTGATCCTTATTGTAGCATACTCTTTCCCGAAAAGCAATTGGGCAAATGCATCCAAACGCGCAAACGGCCTACATCGCCCAAAGGGCCAGCACCAGGGCGTAGCCCGGCGCGCCCAGGCCCGCCGCGGCCGCCAGCCCCGCCGCGCTGATTCCCGGCCCGCCCAGCAGCCCGCCGCAGCCCAGGGCCAGCAGCGCCCAAAATGCCCGCCGGGCCAGGGCGTAGGCCCGGCTTTGCGGCCGGGAAAACAGCGAAACGCAGCACAGCAGCCCAAAGAAAATCCCCGCCAGCGCCAGAATCAGCCAATGCTCCCTGCGCATTCTCATCCCTCCCCGAAAGGCTATGCGCAAAATTTGACAAATATGCATACCCAGGTGTAAAATAGGGCATCCTTTTCCTATGTTTGGAGGTATTGGTATGGGCATTATCCCGTCCCGGAATTTAGAGGAGCAGCGCCGCGAGGAAAACGGCGTGGTATACTTTGACCGCGGCGTGCTGGAAGGGCGAAACGGGCGCAAGTACGCCCGCTACGCCATTCAGACGCATTTTGTGGAAGTGGGCGAAAGCCAGGCCGCGCTGGTGGAAAAATACGTCCGGCCCCTGTATCAGCCCGGCGATATGCTCTCCTTCGGCGCGAAGGTGATGGCCATGTGCACCAAAAACGTGCGCACCCGCGCCCAGGTGAAGCCCGGCTTCTGGGCGAATTTCCTTTGGCGCTTCGCCGGCATCAATCACACCGGCGTTGGCATGCACGAACCCTATAAGCTGCAATTGGTCATCGATATGGTGGGCCTGCCCCGGGTGCTGCTGGCGGTTTTCTGCTCCGCCGTCACCAAGCCCTTTGGCATTCACGGCGTGTTTTACAAGGTGTGCGGCCAGGGCGTGGGCGGCATCGACGGCTTCTATTTCCGTTCAAGCTTCGATCGGTATAAGGAACTGGCGCTGATTAACCCCCCCAACCCGGTGGAGTTGTGCAACGCGCTGGAAAAAGAAACGGGCATTCCCGTGGTGCTGATGGACGCCAACGACATCGAGCAGAACCAGCTGGGCAAATGCGACGATTTCCCCCTCACCGACGATGAAATCCAGGACGCCATGCGGGATAACCCCTCCGGCCAGGGGGACGAGTTGACCCCCCTGATCCTGATTCGTCCGGTGCAGTAAGGCCGCGCCAGAGCATTCCTTATTTTCGAAAGAAGAAACGCGCACGCCGCGGCGGGAGAGGCCCTCTCCCCGCCCGGCAGCGCGTTTTTTTCAGGAAAAATTTGTTGAGTTATAATACATAGGTAACACGGAAGCAAGCAAAAAGAGAACTCATGTGGTAAGATAGCAGTGCCAACAAACCAGCCAC
>CAKULG010000035.1 GCA_934667105.1 uncultured Clostridia bacterium | reverse complement strand
GCATCCTCGCAAATCTCAGCGAGCGGGCTTGCAAGTAAAAGCAGATGATCCGCCAATTCCCCCGCGTTCATTTCCAGGAGCTTCATTTCTTCTCCGCCTCCTCCTTCATCTTTTCAACCTCGCCGCGCATCGCGACAACGGCAGGGCTTCCCGTGCCCTTTTCCAGCCCATCACGGGCGGCGAGCAGCATTTCAAGAAGTTTTCCCACAGTTACACCCCCTTTCTCAACTCGTTCAGAGCGACCGCTTTCAGCGCGTCGGCCCCCTCCAAAATTGCATCTCGCAAGAAAGGCCGCCCGGCCATTTTGCTAGTACCGTCGTGAACATAGACCGCATATTCGACGGGCGAACCGACCAGAATTGCATCTTCCCCGCCAACCCTTTCAAAGGTGATACTCCGCATGAGCGTTCCCGTGTCCCAGATCGGCGCGCCATACCCTGAAACCATCTTTTCAACGGTCAGGCCTACGGCCTTAATCCCCATCGCGGTTAGAGCCTCGCCCACGTTTTTCTGCATCCGAGCAGTCAGCGCCGGGATATTGTTATCAATGATCGCCATGCGTTCACCCCCGTCAGCGGCATTCGGGCGGCTGGCAAAAATCCATGTGGCGCCCGTCAAAGATCAGGTCAAACACCCCAGTGTCCCCGTTGCGCTGCTTGGCCAAGGAGCAAACGATGTAGCGCACGCCCTGGTTTTTTCCGAGGCATGCGTCAAAATTAGCGCGGTTCAGCACACAAGGCTCATCCCGACTGCGCGGCGCGTACAGAAACAGTGCGTTGTCCGCGTCCTGCTCAATCGTGCCGGAATCGCGAATATCCGAAAGCAGGGGGACGCGGCTTTCACAGTCGCGCCCGACTTGCACGGCGGCGACGATGGGCACGCGCAGCCGCAAGGCGGCCTCCTTGAGCTGGCGTGATACCCGTGCCAGATTCTCATAGCGAGAGTTGCCGGGGCGCTTCACCTCCAGCAGTTGGAGGTAATCGACGAACACCGCGTCCACGCCGTCCCCGGCGGCCAGATCATCCAACGCACGCACAACGCCCTCAATGGTGCGTGTCCGGTCATCCAGCCGCAGCGGCAGGCGGGAGAGTTGCGTCGCCTCGGCGCAGACGGCCTGATAGTCCTCAGCAGTCAGTTGACCGCCGCGCAGCTTTCCGCCGTCGATACAGCCCTCCCGAGAAATCATGCGCTCGGCAACGAGGCTGGTGCTCATTTCCAGGCTGAACACAACCGTTCGCTTCCTTTGCTTTGCCGCCTCCAACGCCCACCCCATCAAGAAGGCGCTTTTGCCGGTTCCAGGCCGCCCGCCGATCACCGTCAGTTCGCCGGGGCGCAGCCCGCCCATGCAACGATCCAGCGGCGGAGCGAACCGGCACAGAATGCCCGCCGTTTCCCCGCGGCTTCGACGCTCAAAAATTTCCAGAGCCTCCAGCAGCGCCCCACGAAGAGAAACACCCGCGTCCGCGCCGCGTTTTTTCTGAGCAACGTTCGATTCAAACCGCGCCAGCGCGTCTTCCGGATCAACGGTTTGCTCTGCCAATGCCTGCTGCAATTGCTGCGCATTCCGGGCAAGGGTCCGACGCTTGGCCGCCTCCTGCACTTGCAACCCGTAAGTGTTTTGGTTAACCAAAAGGGGAAAGGCGCTTTGCGCTTCCGCTGCCGCAATCGAAACGAGTCGCGCTTCTTCCGCCGTCATGCCCAGCGTCCGCGCTTTGCCCTCCAGCAGCAGCGGATCATAATTTTCGCCCGCCTGATGGAGGGCAAAAAGCACCTGAAAAAGTAGCCGATCTTGTTGTCCGGTGAAATCCTCTGGGGCGAAATCGGCGATTTCCCGGGCGCTGGCCCAGTCGGTCAGCCAGCAGCCCAGAAGCCCCCGCTCCGCCTGAGGGTTTGAAAACGCGCCGTTCTGAATGCCCTGCATAAAAACCTCCGTTTCAAAGCAAGATGCGCTGTGGAATCGCGGGGTAGGACTGTGCTTTTCCCTCGGTTGGGGCCGCTTCCTCGTCCTCCCAGCGGCGGCCATTAAGCCAGGTGGCCGGGTACGGAATAAACTGCCCTCCGTCCCGCCGCCACTGGTCGCTGGCGCGCTGCCGCTCCAGGGCGGCCAGCATTTCTGCCAGTAGCGCATCATCCGGCCGAATCTTTGCCCAGGCCTTCCGGGCCGCCTCCTTGCCCTGGTGGCGCGGGTACGCCCCCCAGAAGCGATCAAACGCCCCCGTGAGAACCTGCTTTTTCTTCCGGGCGGATGCGGCCGCCTTCTGGGGAGCGGGTGAGGCTTGCATCCCCCCCCCAGCGTTGCCACGGGAAGCGCTGTCTGCTCCACCTCGCCCCCTTCCCCCTTGGGGGAAAGAGGGGGGATTTCTCCTCTCGATATTTCGTGCATATCATTATTTGGTAGCGGCTTGTTTACCGTACACGGTGCAGCCGTCGACGGTTCCACCGTATGCGGTTTTTTCATACACGGTTGAGCCGCACACGGTTCAACGGGGTGCGGCGCTTCCCGGAAGGTATAAACAAATGCGAATTTTCCGCCCGCCGCGTTTTCACGAGTGCGCGTCAGATACCCCGCCGCCTCCAACTCAGCCAGTGCCGCGCGAAGCGACTGCTTGCCATCCGGGAACAGCGAAAGCAGCCCCGCCAAGCTGTAGTCCCAGTCATCGGGCAGAGTGAGAGCCGTCGCCAGCAGGCCGCGAGCGCGAAGCGAAAGCCGCTTATCCCGGAAGGGCACATTAGAAACCGGCGTAAAGTTCCGGCTTTTTTCAACGCGAACGATCGGCATTCTGTCCCTCCTTGAAGAAATTTTCCTGTCCCGCCGCTTCCAGCCGCCGCAAGGCATGCCGGGCGGCTTTGAGGGACGCGAAAGTGCTTCGCGCACGGGCTTCCGCTTCACGAATAAACCGCCGAATTTCGGCGGGGTCGTTGCTCCGCCAATAGCCCGACGGCGCGGAAGAGGAGGAGAGAATCACGCTCCCGTCTTCCACTGGCGCAGCCCGAAATTCTGCGATTTGCCGCCGCGCCTCGCGATCGGAGCAGCCCCAGAGCCGGGCCAAGTCACGGCGCGACAGGGCGCTTTTCACGCCGAAGGGAATGTCGGTTCGGGCTGGGTTACGCCTCATGCTTCGCCCCCTGCGCTTTTTCCCGCATCCATTCCTCGAAAGCGCTGACGGGAATCACGATGCGGCGCGGGGAAACTCTGATGTAGGGCATGTCCCCGCCATAAAGCAGTTTCCTGAAAGTTCCGATAGATACGCCCAATTCTTTCGAAGCATCCTTGATTGACATTGTTCCTTTCATTCGTTGCCCTCCTTGCCTTCGTTGAAAATGCTTGACTTTATTTCATTCATATGATACACTGGCAGCGTCATTAAAATCAATATATTTTCATGACGTTTCCGATGACATCGAAAGGGGGCTCAAACGATGGAGATAGGAGATTTTTTTCAAGTAAAAACGAGGGTGATACGCTTTTCGTGTCTCTCACCAACCACTATCAATATAAAACAATATGGCAAAGAGAAGATGATCGTGCCTGAGATAATTTATAAAAACTTCGATGAATTTAAAACCGAAACTTCGAAAACAGGAAAAACGACGGAATCCCTTTTCAAGGAATATTCTTCCTTGCTTTCTGGAAAACTTGAAAATAATGAGATACTTATTGATACGCTTTCAGAAATATATAATGCAATACAAAATAAGCAATTAGAAGCTTTGGCAGTTAAAAGGAATGACCTATTATTATCTATTCAACCATGTAAATTGAACGATCAAATTGACGAATTGCTAAACTTATATGCGTTATTCTGTTGTTATCGTTTTCTTGCTTGGGATGACCAAGATATTGAACCTGCAATGCGGAAATATATGAGAAAATATTCGACCAATATGAATCCCTCAAACTGTCTGAGAGAACTTGTATATTCCACCATTGACTGTAATTTAGTAACACATTTAGATAATTCGATTGAATTAACATACTGTCTTAATTCTCAAAGGAGTTCAAGAATGATTTCGGAAGAAATAACGTGTAATTCACTCTATACGGGCCTACTCCTCCAACTTATCATGCATATTGAAATTGGTAAAAACGAAACTGACGGTCTTTCGATTGCGGAATGTTTAAAATGTCATAATAAATTCATCAGAAGAAATGGAAATAAAAAATACTGTGCAATGTGTGCACGAAATAGCGAACGGGCTCGAGATTATCGCATCAGAAAGAAGGAAAACACAAATGAGCAAACGCGCGAACGGTGAAGGCTCCATTTATCAGCGGGCGGACGGGGTATGGCGGGGGCAATACACCGCCGCCGACGGGAAACGCCGGAACGTCTATGCAAAGACGCAAAAGGAGCTGACAAAGAAGCTTCGGGCCGTGATGAACACGATGGACCGGGGCGAATGGGTGGAACCGTCGCAAATGACGGTGGGGGAGTGGCTGAATATCTGGTTGCGGGATTGGGCGCCGCTGGCAGTGCGCGTCTCCACGCTGGCCACTTATGCCGATACCGTGCGCCTGCATCTGCTGCCCGGCCTGGGAGCATATCGGCTGCAAGACCCACGTTTGGCGGATCGTCTTCAGACCTTCGTGAACAAGCAGGCTCAGGCGGGCTTTGCCCCCGCCACGGTGAAGCGGCAGATTGCCGTATTTCAAGCGGCTATGAAAAAAGCCGTGGAGCGCAGGCTGTGTTTCCACAATCCTGCGGCCACGGTGGTTAGGCCCAAACAGGAGCAAAAAGAAATTGAATTTCTCACGCGAGAGGAAATCGCCCGGCTGCTGCCCTGCCTGCCAGGCAGCACCCAGGGGCGCGCTTTGCGCTTCATTCTGGGCACGGGCCTGCGGGTGGGCGAGTTATGCGGCCTGCGCTGGTGCGATATTGACGGCGAGGGCGTTCATGTGAACCAAACGGCCTACACCCTCCAGCAGGACGGAAAACAAACCGTTCTGTTTAATCCGCCCAAAACCCGCAATGGTAAGCGCGTGATTCCCATGAACGCCAAGCTGGAAGAAATTCTAACCCAGCAGCGGCAAACGCAGCGGGCAGAACGGCTGCGGGCAGGCAGCGCCTGGCGGGGGCCGGAGGCGGGCGGCGGAAGACAATTCATATTCGCCACGATGACCGGCGGCCCGGCAGATCGGGCGAACCTGGCCCGCTGCCTGCGGGAAAGCCTGAAAGCGGCGGGGCTGAAATCTCGCGGGGTGCATGCCCTGCGGCACACCTTCGCCACCCAATGGGTGCAATCCGGGGCGGACTTGAAAACTTTATCCGAAATCCTGGGCCATGCCAACGTGGCGTTTACGATGCAAAAATATGTGCACAGCGATACGAATATTAAGCGCCAGGGCATGACAACGATGGCGGAAATTATTTGATTCGCTGCTGGTTGCGTCAAAGATTGCGTCAGGAAGGGGAACCGCATGCCCTTTTCCGGTATAAGAAAAAGCCCTGAAATCCAAGGATTTCAAAGCTTTTCTTGATGGTGGAGCATAGGAGACTCGAACTCCTGACCCCAACACTGCCAGTGTTGTGCGCTACCAGCTGCGCTAATGCCCCGACAACGAAAATGATTATAGCACAGGTTGTGCGGCTTGTAAAGGGGGAAAATGAAAAAAATTGAAATTTCTTTGTCAAAGGAACGGTCATAAACGGTATAGGTAAAAAGTGAAAAGCAAAATCCCGGTTCCCATCAAAAGGGCGGGAATCGGGATTTGCACTCCTTCGAAATACTTCAATTCCTCGCGTCCGCTTAGCGGGCATAGCGGCCGGTGCGGATTTCCTGGCGGAAGGCCTCGGCGTTCACCAGGCCCTCGCGCTCCGCCCGATCGGTATCCGCCAGGGCGCGGGCGCGGTCATAGGGCAGCGTGACCAGCGAAATATCCAGCGGCCCTGGGCCGGCGGCGTTTAATTCGCCCCGGAGAATGGCGTATTGCACCTGCGGCACGCCCAGGCCGTTGCCCACGCTGCCGGTATTGAAAAGCAGGCCCGCGCCGTCGATGATCCGCAGGCCCTGACGGTGTACGTCCGCATAGCCCAGGGCCTGAAAATCCGGCTGGAAAAAGGGCAGAAAAAGCGCGTCCTCCGCCTGCACATAATACGCCTTGGGCAGCAACGGCCGCCCGTGCAGCAGGCGAATCTTCCGGCCCGAGCAAAGGAAATGATGCTCCAGGGGAAATTCCAGCAGCTTGCGCATCCGCGCGTCCCCCAGCTGGCGATAATAAAATTCGTCCCGGGGGAATTGCCGCGCGCCAATGCCCTCATCCCAATTGCCGCGCAGCAGCACCTGGCACCGCGCCAGCGCCCAATCCATTGTCTCCGGGGAATTGGGGCCCTTGCCCACCACATCCCCCAGACACCAGATATTTTCTATGCCCCGGCGGCGCAGATCCTGATCCAGCGCCTCCACGGCGGGCAGATTGCCGTGCAGATCGGCCACCAACGCAATTTCCGTCATGCGTCCTCCTGACAGGCCCGCACCAGCGCGTTAAACAGCGCCTGGGCCTCCGGCGCGTAATCGCTCAGGGATTCGGGATGCCACTGCACCGCCACGATGAACCGCTTGCCCGGCATCTCCACCCCCTCCGTCAGGCCGTCCTCCGCCCGGGCGGATACGCAGAGCCCCCGGCCCAGCGCCTTGATTCCCTGGTGATGGCGGCTGTTTACCCGCAGCTTTCGCCCGCCGCTGATTTCTTCCAGCCGCGTTCCCGGCAAAACCTCCACGGCGTGCACCTGACCCCGGGGCGCGTCGTAGCGGGGGTGCGTTATCGCCTGGGCGTATTGCAGGCCGATATCCTGATACAGGCTGCCCCCCAGCGCGCAATTGAGCACTTGCAGCCCCCGGCATATGCCAAGCACCGGCTTATCCGCCGCCACCGCCAGGCGGCACAGGGCGTATTCCATCGCATCCCGCAGGGGCGCGGCCGCGCCGCAGCAGGGCAGCCGCTCCTCCCCGTAGCGGGCGGGCTCCACATCCGCCCCGCCCGAAAGCACCAGCCCGTCCACCCGCGCCAGCATCGCCCGGCAAAGGCGCTCCTCCGCCGTCAGCGGCAGCAGCACGGGCAGCGCCCCCGCCCGGGTGATCGCGTCCAGATAATCCTGATTGATGGTGATGCGTCCCGTCTTATCATCCTGGGACGGCGTTACGCCGATCATGCGCATATCGCGGCCTCCCTTGCCTATAGCGTTCCTATGACGCGCTTCTCAAATAATAGGAAGAAATTCTGCGCCGAAAGAAGCGCCTTTCAGTGCTGATTTCCGCATTTCGGCGCGCTTCCCTGCCATTATGCCCCTCCGCCGGGCGTTTGTCAAGGCGGCGGGCGGGACGGAAATTTCCTGACAATAAAAAATATAATTATTTTGAAAGTATTGCTTGACAAATCATATTATACGTCATATAATAATACTTGTAAGGAGGTGATACCGTGGATGCGCAATTGAAGCGCGGTCTGCTGGAGGCAAGCGTTCTGGCGCTGCTGACCCAGGGGGATTCCTACGGTTATCTGCTGATTAAGGATATATCGGCGCTGATGGAAATTTCAGAATCCACGCTGTATCCGGTGCTTCGGCGGCTGGAGGCGGCGGGATGCCTGACTGTCTATTCCCGGGAGCATCAGGGGCGGCTGCGGAAATATTACGCCATCACCCCTGCGGGGCGGCAGAAGATGCAGGATTTTTTGCAGGAGTGGCAGGCGGTGAACCGGGTGTATGAATTTATTGAGGGGGTGAACCGGCATGCGTGACGATTTATTGCTTGGCCTTTTGGCGGGGCGAATTAACCGCGTGCCGGCGGGCGCAATGCTGGATATGCCCTGCGGCTGCCCGGGAGCGGCGAATTTCGCCCGGCAATCCCTGGAAATTGAACGGCTGTACGCGGCGGTTCCGCGCCCGCTGGAAGCGCGGAGAGAAGCATACGTCAAAGGGGGAAACTGAGGATGACTCGTAAGGAATATTTGACCGCCCTGGCGGAGGCGCTGCATTTTATGGGGGAGAAGGAGCGGGACGAGGTGCTCTCCTTCTATGATGAAACCATCGAGGATCGCATGGAGACGGGGACAAGCGAGGAGCAGGCGGTGGCGAGCCTGGAAACGCCCGCGCAGGCCGCCGCGAAATTCCGGGCGGAAAATCCCGCCTCCGCCCAGGAGGAGGAGCAGCCCGAGGGGGTTCAGAGGAAAACGCTTTCCTGCCCCGCCGCCGCCCTGCGCAAGGCCCGGCTGCGGGCGGAGAACGTGGATGTGACGCTTCGCGCTTGCCCGGGGGATCAGGCCACGCTGACCTATTACACCAGCCGACAGGAGCAATATACCGCCCGGTTTGAAAACGGCGAGCTCACGCTGGATTATCAGCGGGGCGGCGTGATGAATTTCTTCGGCTGGCGCAGCTGGCGCGTGCTGCTGGGCCAGGAGCCCGCGCCCCGCATCGAGCTTGCCGTGCCTGCGGATTGCGCCTTTGATCTTTTTGTGCGGGATAGCAACGCCGCCATTCAGGCGGAGGGGCTTTGCGCCCTGGGAGAAGTCGAGCTTTCCACCAGCAACGGCAAGCTGCGCCTGGAAAACATCCAGGCCCGGAAGCTGACCCTCTCCACCAGCAACAGCAAGCTGCTGCTTTCCGATGTGCAGACGGAGCAGGGCCTTCGCGCTGTCACCAGCAACGCCCATGCCCAGGCCGAGCGGGTGCGGGCGGGGGAGGACGCTGTGATCTCCACCAGCAACGCCCGCCTGACCGCCCAGGCCGTCGCCGCCGGGCACAGGCTTTCCTTGACCACCTCCAATGGAAAAATCGAGGTCGGTTCGCTGGCGGCTCAGGAGATTAGCCTGGCTACCTCTAACGCCGTCATTTGCGGCGTGCTCCCCGGCCGTCAGGCCGATTGGGCGATCGACAGCCGCACCAGCAACGGCTCCAGCAGTTTGCCGAAATTCCAGGCCGGGGCCAAGCCCCTCTCTGTTCACACCTCCAACGCCTCCATCCGCCTGGAATTCGAGGCGTGACGGGGGAGAGGGATTGTGCGGGGAAACCTTCTTTGGCGGAAATTCGCCCCCGCTGCTTCGCTAAAGCGGAAGCGCGGGCTTCGGCCGGCAAACGAAGGTCTGCCCGTCCTCGGTCATTCCTGAGGGAACGGCGCTCATCTATCCCCGCCGCACCACCTTAAGAAAGCCGAAGGAATAAAACCAGATAATAAAAAGTCGGCTTGCTTCTTCGCGAACCATGGAACATCAAACGGCGATTATTCGCCTGGTTTCGTTTCCTGTTGTTTGCGGAGAAGCAAGACGATTTCTTTATGCCTCCTCCTACCCAATCGGCTTTCTTGGAGGGGGGGAGCGAAACGACCGGCCTGCCAGTGGCAGGAGCGGCCTTTAGGCCGCAGGGAGCCCCGCGAGTCAACCGAAACAAGCGACGGAAGCGGCAGCGAACCGTCGCGCCGATTGAGGTTGCGGAAGGGGGGAACCGCTCTTTGGCCAACAAAGAGCGGTTCCCCCGCATATTATATTTATTCTCGCCCTCACGCCTCCACGGTTTCGTGCAGGAGTTTTTTTGCGTCCTTCTCGCCGGGGAGGTGGAGCTTCACGCCGTCACGGATCAGCTGCTGCTGTAAGCGCTCCACGGGCAGATCGCCGTTGGCCAGGCCCGCGTCCAGGCAAAGGGCGGCGGCGGTTCCGGCGGCTTGGCCGGTGAGCATGCAGGTGCCCATAATCCGGGTGGTGGCGTGGGCCACATGATCGGAGCCGATGCACCGGCCGCAGACCAGCAGATTGTCCGCGCCCTTGGGCAGCAGCGCGCCGTAGGGGATATCATAGGCGCTTCCCCGGACGGAGCCGCCAATGGCCATGGCTTTGCCGTTGGGATCGTGAATATCGATGATATATGCGCCGTGGGCGATAACATCGGGCAGGGGCGTGCAATATAGCGCCTCCTCGCCCCGGAAAATGCGGCGGCTGCGCAGACGGCGGCTCTCCCGCACGCCCAGCCGCGCCCCCGCGCTGATGAGATAGGCATGGGCGAAGCCGGGAATGAAACGGCGCAGCAGCCGCAAAATGGGCAACACCTGAAGCTGGGTGTACAATTCGCCCCGGTTCAGGGAATCCGCGTCCGCGCCGTTAATGCCCGTAACCCGGGACATATTGATGGTGTATTCCCCCGGCCGCGCGCCCTTAAAGAAGAGGAAGCGGCCCTGGGGCAGGGGCAGGTAATCCCCATTTTTCTCAAAGCCCACCTGGCCCGCAAAGGGATAGCGGGAAAATTCCTCCTCGGTAACGCCCAGATCCTCGTAGGTGAAGCGCTTGTTGCAATAGCTCAGGCATTCGTCCCCTTCCACGCCGCCCACGGTGAACATAATGGAAACGGGCTGCACCGCGCCGGGGGCGGGAAATTGATACTGGGTGTGCTCAAAATGCACGCGGCCCAGGCCCGCCTTGGCCAGCGCGTCGAAAACGCCGGGCTCGCTGCCGAACACATACTCCTCCCCGGCCCGGGCGAAGAGATCGCCGTCGCCGGTGGCGTCGATAAACATGCCCGCACGATAGCGGCGCAGGCCCGATTTGGTGGCGGCGATCACGGCGGAGAGCAGGCGGCCCTCCCGCTCCACGGCCAGCAGTCGGGTGAAGAAATGCGCCTCCACCCCCGCCTGATGCAGCATTTCCAGCAGCACCAGCCCCAGCAGCGCGGGATAGGAAAGCGCGGCCCGGGGCGCGCCCATTCCGGCGCATTCCGCCTGCATGCGATCGAGAATTTCCTGCATAATGCCGCCAAAGGATACGCCGTTGCGATCCACCACCGAGGCGATGGGGGCCACCAGCCCCTGGGAGCCCTGGCCGCCCAGCACGCCGCCCTCATCCAGCAGCATCACCTTTTTTCCCTGCCGGGCCGCGGCCAGCGCCGCGCAGCAGCCCGATACGCCGCCCCCCGCCACCAGCACGTCGCAGCGAACCTCGCTTTCAATGGGCAGGGTGATGGATTGCCTGTTGTTTTCCGCAGTCAAATTGCTTTCCATATTGCATTTCCTCCTTATACTTTTTCGCTTCGGAAGGCGGAGGGGGATTGCCCCGTGCGCCGTTTAAAGGCCCGGCGGAAGGATTTATCGCTGGCATAGCCCACCGCCAGGGCGATTTCCTCGATGGTTTTGCGGCTTCCCTGCAGCAGCTCCAGCGCGCGGTCCACGCGGGTTTTTTCCAAATAATCGGGAAAGGACAGGCCCGTTTCTTCGCGGATCAGGGCGGAAAGCCGCCGGTCGCTCAGGCCGAATTTCAGCGCCAGGGCGCCCACGCTCAGCTCGTAATCGGCATAATGCGTCCGCACATATTCCAGCAGCTGCTGAACCAGCTGCCGCTGCTCGGTTTTCTCGCTGCTCTTTCTTTGCTCGCACAGGGATTGATAGTATTTATCCAGCAGGGCGAAGAAGCGCTCCAGCGGAATATCCGCCAGGGAACGAACGATTTCCTCATCCAGGGGCCCCTGATAGCCCGCGGCGATCAGCGTATCGATAAGATGGGCGCAGAGCAGCTGCTTTTCAAAGGGGGTGCGGGCGCAGGGGCCGCTGTTGCGTTGATACAGGCTGGCCAGCAGGGCGCGCAGCGCCTCCAGATTGCCCACGTCTGCCAGCTGGCGCAGCTGCTTGGCGTCCGCGCTGGGATAATCATAGGCGGGGGTCACGCCGCGATCCCGGGCGCAGACGAGATAACCCTCGGAAACGGGGCGCAGGGCCAGCAGATGGCGCGCGCTTTTAAAGGAATGGGGCACGTCGGCAAGCCGGTCGCATTCCTGGCCGACGTACATGCGCACGTCGCAATTCAGCGTTTGGGCGATATCGCGGCAGAAGGCGTTCAGCGCGCGCTGCAGCGCGTCCATGCGGCCGGGCGTATCCTCCAGCAGGGCCAGATACAGCATGTGCTCCGGGCTGTCCATTTTCAGATACCGGACGTTTTCGCCCAGCCCCTTCGCCAGATCCAGCACCACCATGTGCATGCGGTCGGTAATGGGCAGCTTTTCCCCCGCCGGGGAGAAGAGCGTCAGCACCAGCGCCCGGTAATGATCGCTTTCAAAGGAAAGGCCCAGCTCCGCCAGCTTTTCCCCCAGGGGGAAATCGGGGGACTGCTTCTGATAAATCAGCGAGGAGAGCATGGCCTCTCGCAATTCGCCCCGGCTTTCCCGCAGCGCCTGCTCCTGGCGGCGGTTGGTTTCCGCAAGCAGATCCACCTGCTGCTGCACGAATTTGAAGGGATTGAGGGTTTGGCTTTGCTGATTGGGCAAATGATTCAGCGCCTGGCTTAGGGGGCGATGGCTGTTGCGCAGCAGCAGCAGGGCCAGCAGCGTGCTTATCAGCAGCAGCGGCAGCAGCCGCCAGAGAATGCCCAGGGAAATCTGCATGGCGCTTTCGATGAAATGCGCCCGGGGAGTGGCGATATACAGCGTCCAGCCGTAGGCGGGCAGGGAGGCGGCGCAGAGCAGCATATTTTCCCCCTCCACGGAAGCGGCGGTATAGCCCGAAAACGCGCCGTATTGCTGAAACAGCGCCGTGGCCTCTGTTTCTGCGTCGGTGTAAAGCAGCGCGCCGTCGCGGTCGTACAGCGCCAGAAAGCCCTTGGGGGCGTAGGCGTTCACCCGGTGAAATAATTCCAGCAGCCGCGCGGTATCCAGATAAAACACGACGCGTCCCTGGCGCACGCCGTAGGAAACGCGGCGGGAATAAAGCACGGCGCGGCCCCGGGCGTCCGGGGCGGAGGGGAGAAAGCACGCCGCCCGGTGATCCCGCAGCAGCGCGCGCCACGCATCGAAATCATAGCCTTCCAGGGCAAATTGCTTATCGTAATGCAGCGGTAGGTTCAGATAGCCGCTGTTTTTATCCAAAATGGAATCGCTGGAGGCGCTGTAAATATAGCTGCGGGAAATCAGGCCGCTGCTATCCCGAAAGGCGGGCAAGCTGCCCAGCAGCGCTTTCATGCGGCTGGTCAGGATATTTTTGGGGGAAGCGTCCACTGCCAGCCAGCTGTTGAAGGACTGCAGGCTCATCAGCGTGGCGGCGTATTGATCCGCCCCCTGAAGAGAAAGCTCCACCTGCTCCAGCCCCACCTGGGCCAGGGAGGCCTGGCTGTTCATTTCCCGGTCGATGACGAATTGCAGCGATTGGTAATAGGCCGTCAGGCAGGTGAGCACGGGCAGGGCCACCATCACGACGTAAAAAAGAATCAGCATCTGCTGCAGGCGATGGAAGCCCTGTTTTCTTTTTTCTTTCAAGGGGCCCTCCTTATATTCCGCGCGGGGGTGGTAATAAACGAAGAAAGTATAGCAGATTCCCCAAGACAGCGCAAGGGAATGGGAAAAAGTGTGTGCTCTGCGGCAAATTTGTACCCTGAAATGACAGAAAAGGGCGGCGCCTGGCAGCTTTTGTTCCTTTACAAGGGGGAGGGAAAGCGGCTATACTGCCAGCAGGAAACCCCATCAAAAAAGGAGGAAAACCGTATGCTTCGCAAAATCATTTCCCTGGTCGCCGCGCTTTGCCTGTGCCTGACGGCGCTGCCCGCCCTGGCCGACGTGACAAAGGACGGCGCGCTGCCCCTGACGGACGCCCCCGCCGAGCTGAGCGTGTGGGTATCCATTCCCGGCGGGATGGACGATTACGTCAATAACGCCACCACCAAATATGTGGAGGAAAAAACCGGCGTGCACATCAATTGGATTGAAATGGCCAACGCCGAGGCCGCCACGCTGTTCAACACCTCCATCGCCAGCGGCGAATACCCCGACATCTACTCCTACGCCGATACCGGCGCGAATCTGCTCCAGTACGCCGAGGACAAGGTGATCATCCCCCTGAACGATCTGATCGAGGAATACGGCTATTATCTGAAGCAGCGCATGAGCGAGGTAGAGGGCGTGCGGGAGGCCATCACCGCCCCCGACGGCAACATCTATTCCCTGCCCCACCTTTCCTATTTCCTCTACGGCGCGGCCCCCAGCAAGCTGTGGGTGTATAAGGCCTGGCTGGAGCGCTATATGCAGGAAACCGGGGCGGAAAAGCCCAACACCCCCGAGGCCTTGGAAAAAATGCTGCTGTTCTTCCGGGATAACGATATGAACGGCAACGGCGATCCCAACGACGAAATCATGATGACCGGCCAGTATAATTACGGCTATGACGGCGGCAACCCGGTGTATTACCTGCTCAACGCCTTCACCTATCTGCCGGTGATGGGGAAAACCCAGTATTTCTTCGCGGATGAAGATAAGAACATCCTCTCCAACGTGATGACCGATGAAATGCGGGAAGGCCTGAAATACGCCAACCGGCTGTATGAGGAAGGGCTCATCGCCGAGGAAACCTTCGTGCAGGATCTGGTCACCTTCCGCTCCATGACCTCCACCACCCGGGACAAGGTGATCGTGGCCACCGCCGGCGCGCCCTATCCCTTCCGCCTGCTCACCATGCAGCCCAATGTGGAAAACGCCGTCACCTTTGAGGATTACGAGCTGCTGGATCCCCTCCAGCGGGCGGACGGCGCCACCGTCGTGGCCGCGGATTCCGTGAATAAGCTGGGCATGCGCTGCTTCATTACCACCTCCTGCAAGCAGCCCGAGCTGGCCATGCGCTGGCTGGATTACTTCTACAGCGATGAAATGATTCAATACCTGAACTACTACGGCGAAGAGGGCAAGGATTGGGAATGGGAAACCGCGCCCGCCCTGGGCGGCGGCGATCAGGCGGCCGTTTCCAAGCTGGACGCCGCGCAGCAGGCCGCCATCTGGAACCCCGATTTCGTTGGCAACCGCTGGACCACCGCCGATACCTATCTGAAGCTGCCTGTCAACGATGTGGAGGCTTCTCTGCGGGTGAAGGGCGGCCTGCTCTATCAGCAGTACGCCAAGGAAGTGAACCTGCCCGACATCATCTGGTGCGACGATCCTGATCTGGCCGCCGATTTCGCGGAAATGAAAACGCTGATCCAGAGTTACATCACCACCGCCATCAACGAATTCGTTCTGGGCATCCGGGATGTGGACAGCGACGCGGATTGGCAGCAATACTGCAACGCCCTCAAGAACATGGAATACGATCGGTTCCTGGAAGTGTCCCGGCAGTATTACTTCGGCAAATAAGGAACACATCGCGCAAGCACGCCGGCGCGCGCTTCCCCATTCGCAAGAACTGCGTTTTTAGAACCGCGCGCTGAAAAAAGCCTTCCGGCCGGGGAGAGTCCTTCTCCTCCCGGGGAAGCGTTCGGAGGGAACCTGGCCTTCGCAGGGAGGCGGGTTCCCTCCCATTTCGAGAGGAGGACGCCCCGATGATCGCCAATACTCGCCCGCAGGCAGGCCGTGGGGAGCGCGTCGCCCGGCATTTGAAAAAATACGGCGCGCTGTATATCATGCTGCTTTTGCCCCTGACCACGCTGATTATCTTTAAATATGTGCCCATGTACGGGGTGCAGATTGCGTTTCGGAATTATCGCATCACCCGGAGCATTGAAAGCAGCCCCTGGGTGGGCTTTAAATACTTTAAAAAGTTTTTCGATTATTATGATTTCTGGCCCATTGTGCGCAACACGCTGGTGGTGAATTTCTATTCGCTGCTCACCTTCCCGCTTTCGCTGCTGCTGGCGCTGCTGCTGAATCATCTGCCCTTCCGCCGCTATGGCAAGCTGGTGCAGAATATCAGCTATATGCCGCATTTCATTTCCACGGTGGTGCTGTGCAGCATGGTGATCCAGTTTCTCAACGCCCGGGTGGGTATGATTAATTCGCTGCTGGGGCTGTTCGGCGTTCCGGCGGTGAATTATATGGGCAAGAAGGAATACTATTACAGCATTTACGTCTGGTCCGGCGTGTGGCAGGATCTGGGGTACAGCTCCATCATCTATATCGCCGCGCTTTCCGGCGTATCGCCCGAGCTGCACGAGGCGGCCATCGTGGACGGGGCCAGCATCCTGCGGCGCATTCGCCACATCGATATTCCCTCCGTCCTGCCCACGTTCTGCATCCTGCTGATTATGCGCTGCGGCAGCCTGCTTTCCGTGGGCTTTGAAAAGGCGCTGCTTTTGCAAAACCCCCTGAATATGACCGTCTCCGAGGTGATCAGCACCTATTCCTATAATATCAGCCTGAATTCCACCTCGCCGCAGTTTTCCTATGCGGCGGCTATCGGCCTGTTTACCTCGGTGATTAATCTGATCGTCCTGTGCGCGGTGAACGGCGTGGTGGGCCGCGTCAGCGACAACTCCATTTTCTAAGGGAGGGGCGCGCGATGAAAAAAAGAAAGAGCTTTCTGCGCTATACCCAGGGCGACCGGGCGTTCGTTGCGGTGGATACCGTTCTGCTCACGCTGTTTCTGGTGATTATTCTCTATCCGCTGCTGTATGTGCTGGCCTCCTCCTTCAGCGGCGGCTCCATCCTCAAGGGCCTGTCCCTCATTCCGGAGCATTTCTCCTGGGAGGGGTATAAGGCGGTTTTCGAATACAGCTATGTGTGGAGCGGATATTACAATTCCCTGGTGTACACCGTTCTGGGCACGGCGATGGCGATGGTGAATACCATCCTGTGCGCCTACCCCCTCTCCCGGGCGGATTTTAAATTCGGCCGCTTTTCTATGGGCCTGTGCGTGTTCACCATGTATTTCAGCGGCGGCCTGATTCCCACCTATATCTGGATTAAGCAGCTGGGCCTGCTGAACACCATGTGGGCCATCCTGCTGCCCAGCACGCTGAGCGTTTATAATATGATCGTGATGCGCACCTATTTTAAGGGCCAGATTCCCAAGGAGCTGCGCGAATCCGCCCAGATCGACGGCTGCGGCGAGTGGCGCTATCTGCTGCAAATCGTGCTGCCCCTTTCGGGGGCCGTGCTGGCCGTGGTGGCGCTGTATTACGCCGTGGCCCGCTGGAACAGCTATTTCGATTCCATGATCTATTTGCAGGATCGCTCCCTCCAGCCGCTGCAAAATATCCTGCGCGATTTGCTGATCGTCAATTCCGCTAACACCCTCTCCAATAATATCGAGGCGGAGGCCGCCGCCCAGGAACGCGCCGATCTGCTGCGCTATTCCATGATCGTCGTCGCCTCCGTGCCGATGATGATCTTCTATCCCTTCGTGCAAAAATATTTCGTCAAGGGCGTCATGCTGGGCTCGGTCAAGGGCTGACGCGGCGAGAAAGAAAAATAATAAATAATGCGGGGGAACCGTTCTTTGAAAATCAAAGAACGGTTCCCCCGCGCCCCTCTCCAAGAAAACTGATTGGGAAGGGGAGGGGAAGAGGAGAAAGGGCTGCTTCTCCGCTGACAATAAAAATTAGGAGGCGCTCTCAACGTCTCCTTCTAAGAAATGCGCAAAAACGGAACCGGGAAGCGTTTGTTCCCCCGCATGATTATTTTTCTATTGCAAGCGCCTTAATGATCTCGCCGGCCAGGATCATGCCCGCCACGGGGGGAACAAAGGAGAGGCTGCCGGGGAGATGGCGGCCCTTCTCGGTAATCACCTGGCGGGTGGGGAGGGGCGGCTCGGTGGAGAACACCACGGGGTGATGCAGGATGCCGCGCTTGCGCAGCTGCGTCCGCAGCACCCGGGCCAGGGGACAGACGGAAGTTTTGGAAATGTCCGCCGCCTGAAAGCGGGTGGGGTCCATTTTGTTGCCCGCGCCCAGGGCGCTGATAATGGGCACGCCCGCCCGATGGGCGCTTTCGATCAGGCACAGCTTGGAAGAAACGGTGTCGATACAATCGGCGATGTAATCATAATCGTTTAAGGGAAAATCCGCCGCGTTTTCGGGGGTGTAAAACACGGGACGCACGGTCACTTCCGCCCCGGGGAATATATCCAGAATGCGCTCCTTCATCACCTGGGCCTTTCCCTTTCCCAGGGTGGAATGCAGCGCCACCAGCTGGCGATTGATATTGCTCAGGCTCACCGCATCGTTATCAAACAGCGTGAAGCGCCCCACGCCGCCCCGGGCCAGCGCCTCGCAGCAGGCCGCGCCCACGCCGCCCACGCCGAACACCGCCACATGCGCCCGGGCCAGCCGCGCCAGCGCCGCATCGCCCAGCAGCAGCGCCGAGCGGGAAAATTCGCTCATGGTATCCTCTCCCTTGCGGAAAAATTGCTTCCCCGCTATCATACCCCCGAGAGCCCCGCTTGTCAACGCGCAGGGGAAAAAGCGGGCGTTTTCGGCGCCTTCGAGGGGAATGGCGGGCGAAACGCGAAAAATGAATAATTTTCCGGAAATGTTGAGCTATAATACATAGGTAACACGGAAGCAAGCAAAAAGAGAACTCATGTGGTAAGATAGCAGATCCACCAAACCAGCCACCACAGAGGAGTTCTCCATGAACAGAATAACACAGGAAGCGTACTATCGTCAACGGGTATTGAAATATGCGGCGAAGCACGGGGTAACGAAGGCGGCAGAGCGGTACAGGCTGAGCCGCAAGACGGTTCACAAGTGGAAGGGGCGATATGACGGCACGATTGAGTCGCTGAAGAATCGAAGCCGTGCGCCGCTGCACTCGCCCTTGAAGCAAAGCGACTGGGAAATCCAGCTGGTGCAGCGATACGCAAAGAAGTATCCGCGCGACCTGCTGCTGGGCTATGAAAAGGCGCAGAAGCGCGGCTACGTCAGGAGCTATGGCTGCTTCAAGCGAACGGCCTCGAAGCTGAGACCGCCCGAAAAGAAGAAGCGTACCCGGCAGAACAAGCCGTATGAACGCGCGGCGTATCCTGGGCAGAAGCTCCAGGTGGACGTAAAATTCGTCCCGTCCTATTGCGTGGCCAACGGCCGGAAATACTACCA
>CAKULG010000034.1 GCA_934667105.1 uncultured Clostridia bacterium | reverse complement strand
CAGAAACGCCTGATTGATACATTTGTAAACGCTGTGTATGTGTTCGATGATAAACTGGTCTTGACCTACAACTATCAACATGGGACGCAGACAATCTCACTTGACGAGATCGCGTCGGCACTGAGTTCGGATTTTGATGGGGCTACTCCACCCTGATCCGTCCGGGTTTTATCCGGACGGATCAGGGTGTCGAAAAAGGATTTTCGACACCCTGTAAATGCAAGTCTGCTAAAGCAGTCTTGCATTTAGAGCATCATTTTCTTGTAAAATGGGTATCAAAGATACCTCATTTTACGGCCAGAAAATGATAGAGGAGGCGGCATTCTGCCGCTCCTCGGCGACGTACATGCCGCCGCCTGCGGATTTCAAATGAAGAGCTGACCGCCCTTCATTGCATCCCGCAAGTTTGTCTGCTACTTTTTTGACAGTCTGATCCGTCCGGGTTTTATCCGGACGGATTTTTTGCGTTCACTGCCGAGCGGCGAGCGGGCCAGGCGATAAGCGCCGCGCGGAGAATACGCCCAAAAGACGAAAGAAAATAAAAGCACAAAAGACGAAAGAAAATAAAAGCGCGTTTCTTGACAAAGCAGGGCAATGTGATAAAATATACATCGGTAAGAGATATTTTACCTTTTTTTGCCGACGCATTGTCGGCGGAATCAAACGCAATTGCGGCGCAGGGAGGAATGAATGTGAGAGGCGTTTGGTGGGCGCTATTGGCTGCGGGCGCGGCTGCGGCGCTGCCCAAGGAACGGAAGAGCAACCTGATGAAGCTTCCCTCTTTTCGCGGCGTGGCGGAGGTTCGATCCAGCCTGCCGGGGCGCATGCGGCTGTATATGCCGGCCGTTTCCGAAGCGCGCGAACAGGCGGAACAAATGAAGACCCAGCTGGAGGGCACGGGCGTAATCCGCCAGGTGGAAATCACGCCGCGCACGGGCTCCGTGCTGATTTGCTATGACGAGTCCCAGGTGCAGGCGCCGGTTGTGATAGGCGCGGCGATGAAGCTGATGGGGCTGGAAGGAAAAATGAACCAGGAAGCCGCCGGGAAGGTGCGCGGAGCACTGCATACGCTGCTGGCTGCCGTGAATACGGGAGTTTTGGACGCGACGGGGGGCCTGCTGGACGCGAAAACGCTGGCCGCAGGCGCGCTGACCGTGGCGGCGATTCGCAGCAGGGCGCAGAAAGGCTGGGCCTTGCCTGGCGCGGCGACGCTGCTGTGGTGGGCGGCCCGGCTGTTTGGGACGCAGGACGATGAATAAAATCGAGGAAGGCTTTTTGCGGCTGTGCCTTCGGCCGCGCGTGGTGTGCGATCTGCCGGGCAGGCTGCGGCTGAGCTTCGAAAAGTATCGCCTGCTGCCCAAGGTGGCGGCACCGTATCTGCATTATATCCGCGATGTGCTGCGGCTGCTGCCCGGCGTAACGGATGCGGAAATCAATCCGCGCATCGGCACGGCGCTCGTCCGCTACGATGCGGAGGCCGTCGGCACCCGCGATATTCTGCGCTGGGTGGATACCGTGGTTGACGAAGGAATCCGCATTTTTAAGGAAGACGCCTGGCAGGATAAAGGGGAAGGAGAACTGGCGGAACTGGCGCGCGAGCGTCTGCTGTTGCGGCTTTCTCAGCAAAAAGAAAGGAAACTATGATTCATAAAGAAAACCAGGACGACCTGATGAAGGGCCGCGTGATGCACAGCCTGCCCGGGCGGCTGCGCCTGGAGGCGAAGGGGCTGAAATACTTGCAGGAAGAAAGCGCCGAAATCGCTTCGGAGTTGGCGCGCATTCCCGGCGTGCGGCGCGCGCGAGTTACGCCGTGCACGGGGGGCGTGCTGCTGGAATACGATCGCGCCGTGCTGGATGCGCTGGAGGCGGCCGATCAGGCCGATCTGGTGCTGGCGCGGCACGCAATGGCGGCGCTGCGGGCGCGGCATGCGGAAAACGGCGAAGCGCCCGCCGAAGCGCCGATGACCACCGCACGGCTTATGAAGCGCCTGGCGGTGAACGCGGGGGCGCTGGCCCTGGGGAACACGCTTTTTACCATCCCGCTGATGGGCGGCGCGCTGGCGAATTTCACCTCGCTGGAAGCGCTGGCCAGCCTCGGCCTGTCCGCGCCCATGGTGAAAAGCGCGTGGGAGGGACTGCGGCGCGATATGCGCCCCAACGCCGATTTTCTGACGGTGACTTCTATCGTCGCCAGCCTGATGCTGGGCAATGCGCACTCGGCGCTGATGATTCTGGCGCTTTCCGATCTGGCGGAACTGATGACCTCCTATACCATCGAGCGCACGCGCTCGTCGATTAAGAAAATGCTCTCCGCCGACGAGGGCGAGGCCTGGAAGGTTGCGCCGGACGGGCGGCTGGAGCGCCGCCCCATCAACCAGATCAGCGCGGGCGATACCGTGGCGGTGCATACGGGCGAAAAGATCTCGGTGGACGGCCAGGTGATCTCGGGCGCGGCGGTGGTGGACCAAAGCTCCATTACGGGCGAATTCGTTCCCGTGGAAAAGCGCGCGGGCGACGAGGTGTTCGCAGGCACGGTCGTCAAGAACGGCAATATTCATGTGCGTGCCGCCAAGGTGGGGGATCAAACGGTTATTTCCCGCATTGTGGGCATGGTGGAGGCCAGTGAATTGAAAAAGGCCCCCATCCAGCGCTACGCGGATAAATTCTCTAATTATCTGGTGCCGCTGAATTTCCTGCTGTGCCTGTCCGTATGGCTGGTGACCAAGAACCCGCAGAAGGCGCTGAAGATGCTGGTGATCGATTATTCCTGCGGCATCAAGCTCTCCACGGCGACGGCGTTTTCCGCCGCCATCAATACGGCTGTCCGTCAAGGCGTGCTTATCAAGGGCGGCGCGTTTATCGAGCAGATGAGCGGCGCGAACACCGTGCTGCTGGATAAAACCGGCACCATCACGGAGGGCAAGCCCCGGATCGTCTCCATGGCCGCGCTGAAAGAGGGCATGACGGAGAAGGAAATTCTTTCTTATGCTATGGCGGCGGAGGAAACCAGCACGCACCCCCTGGCAAGCGCTATTATGCGCTACGGGCGGCAGATCGGTGCGGAGCCGCTGGCCCACGGCGACGTGGTGACGGAGGTTTCCCGGGGCAGCAAAACCCAGGCGCAGGGCAAGTCCGTGCGGGTGGGCAACCTGGAATATATGAAGGAAAACGGCGTAAAGGCAGCCGCCCCGTTGCCCGGCGATACGGGGGCGATTCCCAATTATGTGGGCGTGGATGATGAAATCGTGGCCGTGCTGTACGCCATGGACAGCCCGCGCGAAAACGTCCGCCGCGCGATCAACGCGCTGCGCTATGACGGCGTGGGCGATATCGAGCTGCTGACGGGGGATATGGAATCGCAGGCGCGGACAGTGGCCGAGCAGGTGGGCGCGGACGGCTATCGCGCCCAGCTGCTGCCCGAGCAGAAGGCCGAGGCGGTTTTGAAATTGCAGGTTCAGGGCAACGGCGTGGTCATGGTGGGCGACGGGATCAACGACGCCCCGGCCCTGGCCTATGCGGACGTGGGCATTTCCATGGGCAGCAAATCCACGGATATCGCCATGGAAACCAGCGATGTGATTATCAACCGCGACGACCCGATGATGATTCCCGCGCTGCGCCGCCTGGCACGCGCGACAATGCGCATCGTGCATCAGAATTTCGCGCTGGTGATCGCCGTCAATTCCGTGGGCCTGATTCTGGGCGCGGCCAGCGGTATTTCCGTGATGATGAGCGCGCTTCTGCATAATTCCTCCACCATTCTGGTGGTGGCTAATTCCCTGCGGCTGATGTTCATGAAACCGGGGGAGGGGAGGGCATGATGCGCCAGGAACAGGGAGCGATTCATCTGGAAGTGTTGTCCGCCATTCGCGGGCGCATCCGGCTGCAAATGGAAAGGCCCGTTCGCTTCGAAGCGCCTTTCAGGCAGATTCCCGGCGTAAGGGCCTGCCGGTACAACCCGCGCATTCGCACGCTGCTGTGTGAATACGACCCTGAAATCATCGACGAGGAGCGCCTGATCGTGCGGCTGGGAGCCGCATATGCGGCGCAGACGGACGCGAGCCTTTTACACGTGAAGCGTTCTGAGAAGCCGGGCTTCTTCATGGCGCCCAGCAGCTATCTGGCGCTTTTGTGCATCGGGGTGGACGGGGCGCTTTCCATGGCCGCCTCGCCGCTGACGGCGATTACCCGCTGGCTGTCCACGGGGGCGACGCTGGCCGCCGTGGTGGAGCACGCCTATCAAGAGCTGCGCGTGCGCGGCAGCTTCGATCCCGAGGTAATGTCCGTCGTTTATCTTATCAATTCCGTCGGCAAGCCCGGCGCGGGTCGCGCCAGCCTGCTGGCGTGGATTATCACCTTCGGTCGCCATTTGGTTCCGCGCGCGCCGCGCGAAACGCCCTATTTGATTAAGCGCGCAAGCGGCTGGCTGACCCTCACGCCCATGGCGGGCGGCGAGAGCGGCCTGGCCTTTGCGGACAGCATGTTCCAGCAGGGAATGGAACTGATGGCGCGGAAGGCGTAAACTGCAGACAGAATAAGGAGGAGAAGAACGATGTTTGGGAACAATCCGTTGGTCAAGGGCGTTCTGATTGGCGTGGGCGCGAGCCTCGTCGGTTTCTGCGCGTATAAGCACAACGAAGATAAGGTGGACGATTTCCTGCGCCGCCACGGCGTGAACGTGAAATCCCCCGCCGCGGGCTTTGAAACCATGTCCGTGGAGGAACTGATGCGCACCAAGGAAACCATCGAGGATCTGATTGCCGAAAAGGAAATGCAGGATCAGAGCGTCACGGTGGAAACGGCTGCGGCGGAAGAATAATTCGTTTCAAAAAAAGCTGCCGAAAGGCGGCTTTTCATAAGGTATATAGTTAGACTTCTCTAACGAATCGTTTCTCCATCACAAAGCGCCCAGGGCGCGGGAAAGGGGCAAAGCAATGTCCAAGAAAGCAACCGAATTTCAGAAAAAAGAAATGAGCAGAATTGTATCGCGGCAAGGAAATTTTCAAGCCGATGAATACGGGCTGGATTGACGAGCATGTGGCCTGTGTGCGCGAATGGGTGGCGAACATTTTCTTTTATCGCAAGGGCGAAACGACGATCATGATCGACGCGGGGTATAATTACGACCGGTTGGCGGAAAAAATGCGCTGGCTGGGCGTTGCCCCGGAAAGTATCCGCCATATTCTTATCACGCATCAGGATACCGATCATGTGGGCGCAGTGGAGGCCGACAGTCCGGGCCTTTTCCGCAACGCGACGCTGTATGTGGGCGAGGTGGAAAACCGCTATCTCACCGGCGCGGTGCGGCGGAAGGTGATCTATCGCCTCTACAAGCTGCCGCAGGTGACGATTCATAATAAAAAGGTGCTGCTGCAGGATGGGCAGGTTTTCCAAATCGGGGGCGTTAAGATCGAATGCTTCCTCGTTCCAGGCCATACCTGGGGGCATATGGTTTATTTGCTCGACGATAAATATCTTTTTACCGGCGATACCATCTGGCTGGGTGCGGACGGCGGCTACAGCTTCATCTCCTCGCTGGCGGAGGATAACCGTCTGGCGGTGAAATCGCTGGCCGCGTTGGAGCAAAAGCTGCGGGCCCGGGGATTGCGCCCGCTTTTCATTACGGGCCACACCGGCTGGACGGCGGACTTCGCCTTTGCCTTCGCCCATAAGGATGCGCTTTGCTCCCCCTTCAAAAAGCGCGTTCACGATCCCAGCGCGCCCTACGATGCTTACAATGAAGAGGACGATACGGAGCAGGCGGCGAAAGCAGGCCTGATTCCGGCAGTTTGCACAGAATGCGGTGGAGGAAAAAATGAGGGACAGTGAACTGAAATTCGATCGCACCTGCCATGTGCTGTATACCAAGCCCTGCAAAAAGCAGATTCAGGCGAAGATCGCGCTGCATTATCCCCCCGAGGAGCGGGAGGAAATCTGGACGCAGGTGCAGAAACGCTATGTCGATTTCCTTTCCGATTGGCGCACCGATTTGGGCGGGAAAAAGAATTTTCATAACGGGCGGGGCGGTAATTACGATTGTATCGCGCTGATGGCGTATTACACCGTCTGCCGGGAGAAAACAGGCCTTGCGGAAATTGAGGAAAGGGAAGGGGCGCTGATGCTGACCGCCTTTCGAAAGCTGAAATTCGTCAACTGCAATAAGCCGTTTTTCAAAAAGCTGATGTATCGCGCCTTTTGCAATGCGAAAAAGCAGTGCGACAAATGGGGCGATTTCAAAATGAACCTCGCGCTGTATGAAAAGAATCGCCCGATTTATTATGAATTCACCGCGTGCCCCACGGCGGAATTTGCAAAAAAGCACGGCCTGCTGGAGGTTATGCCCGCGCTGTGCAACCCGGATTTTACGGCGATGGAACTGATTCACGCGCGCCTTGTGCGTAAAACCACCTGCGCTAACGGCTGCAAATGCGATTATACGAATTGCGGCGATTGCGACGAATACCTCCGCGCTCATCCGGAATACCGGGACGCGGCGGGCTATCGGAGAAATCGGTGAATATATGAGCGAAGGAGGCCGCCGGTTTCTTTTTCTCCTTTTTTTCATCGCCGGCGGAGAAACAAGCCGATTTGTTTTGCCTTATTCTTCCCGATCGGCTTTCTTAGGAGGATGCGGGAGGGTATTCTTTGGCCGTCCAAGAATACCCTCCTGCATAAATTATTTCTCAATTTCCCGGAAGCGGCCTATTTTGCATTGCACGCTGCGAAGGGCCGTGTGGGTAACGCCCAGAAGCGCGTCCATTTCCCGGGCCGCGTTTTCATAAAGGCCCTTGGTGTGGTGTACCAGCAGATAATCCGCTTCCCGGACGCGGCCCGCCGCCTCCTGGCAGAAGCGGCGCACGGGGGCGGCCAGGGCGAACACCCAGATGGGGGCGCAGATGGTTACATGCTCGAAAGCGGAAAGATCGATCGAGAGGGGCTCAATGGGCATGGCCCAGCGGTGCATGCCGTACCGCCCGCACCACCAAAACCCCAGCGTGCCCTCCGTCCGCTCGGCCGCCTTAATTTCGTAAATTGCGGCCCCCGTCCGGTTCGCCTCTTCGCAGGCCAGCTTTTTTCCATAGCCCATTCGGGAAAAGAAAACCACCAGCCGCGCGGGGTTTTCCCCGATGTGGGGATAATCCTCCCGGCGGACGGAAAAGGCCTCCTGCCGCTGAAACACCCAGGCCGCGTACCCCGTGAGCGCCTGACACAGGCCGAACACAAAATAAATGGTGGACATAAAATTCAGCGGGAACATGTAAAACTGAATGCAAATCCACAGCATCAGCGTCACGCCGAGCATGCCGCCCAGAATAACCCCCGCCTTCTTCCGGGCCAGCAGCAGCCCCGCCGCCGCCAGATTGCTCACGCCGTTGACGATCAGCAGCGCCCAGCCGGAAAACGTTAGATCCTGAAACAGCGTTTCCGCAAAGGGCAGCGCCTGGAAATAGGGGAGCATGGCGTCCATGCCCATAATCTTGCCGCTGGGATCCAGCAGCATGGCGCAGGCGCCGCCCACTGCGCCCAGGCCGATAAAAAACGTCCAGAAAAGCAGAATTCGCCGCGCTGCGGCGAAGCGGGAATGCACCGCTTGCGTTTTCATCAATAAGCCTCCTGTAAAATGAGAATGCGTTGTTTTCCCCTGAGGCGAGCGCCTCGCTCAGGCGTAAATTTTCGCCGTCTCCCGGTATAGTCGGGTGAGGGCCTGCAAAACCTCGGGATGGGAGAAATCCTTGTGATAGAGAATGTTGGTCTGGCGCACCATGCTCAGGTTTTCAATGGGAAGGGCGGTGAGCTTGCCCTTGCGCAGTTCGTCCATGCAGGCGCTGCGGGCCAGAATGGAGATGCCCATATCCTTGCGGATCAAATCCTTGATGGTGGCGATGTTATCCACTTCCAACACCACGTTGAATTCGTCGATGCTCATGCCGATGCTTTCCAGATGCGAGATAAAAAGGTTCTGCGTGCCCGAGCCGGGAAGGCGAACGATCATTTTTTCCTTGCGCAGGTCGTTCAGCGTCACCATGCTTTTCTTGGCCAGGGGGTTCTGGTTCGATACCACGCAGACCAGATAATCCGTGTCCAGCAGCAGGGCGTTTATATCCCCCTCCGGGGCGCGGCCCTCCACAATGGCTAAATCGATTTCATAATTATCTATCATATCATAAAGATTTTTAATGATATCTGTAATCACCGTCAGGCGCAATCCGGGGGCGGAGGTGCTGTATTTGGCCAACACCTCTGCGATCAGGCTGCTTTCCGCCGTGTGGGTGATGCCTACGCGAATGTTGCTCATTTGCTTTTCCGCTCCCGCCAGGGCGCGGAGCATTTTTTCATGCAGCGCCTTAATGCGGCGGGCGTATTGCACCACAATTTCGCCCTCGGGGGTTAATTTCAGCGCGTTTTTTCCCCGATAGAACAGCTTTATTCCCAACTCCGATTCCAGGGTGCGGATATGGTGGCTGACTGCGGGCTGCGTCATGGCCAGGGCCTCCGCCGCCCGGGTGAAGCTGTTCTTTTCGCAAACCATCAGAAGCGTTTCCATCCGGGTGTCCAGCATACAAAATCACATCCATAAAATAAATTTATTGACATAGCACAAAACATCATTTGCTTTTATACGATAAACAGTATATCATATTCTTACATAAAAAACAAGAGCTTTTAAAGGGAAGAGAGCTTTCTTTCCTTTACGCTTGGTTTTTATTAGTGAGGAAAGCGAGGCGGAGAAGCATGCGGCTGGGCATTGGGAATTTGAGCGGGGAGGCGGCGACGCTTCTTTCCCTGGGTATTATTTTGCTGGCGGGGTTTTTATCCACCCGCGTAACAAAAAAGCTGCGCCTGCCCCAGGTGAGCGGCTATATTCTGACGGGTATTTTGATCGGGCCCCACCTGATGGGGATTATTCCTGCGGCGGTGGTAGACAAAATGGGGTTCGTCAGCGATTTGGCGCTGGCCTTTATCGCCTTTGGCGTGGGGCGCTTCTTTAAAAAGGAAACGCTGCGCCAGACAGGGCGCGCCGTGCTGCTGATTACCTGCCTGGAGGCGCTGCTGGCGGGAATTTTCGTATTCTGCGCGTTGTATTTCGCCTTGGGCGTGGAATGGGATCTGGCGCTGCTGCTGGGGGCCATCGCCACGGCCACGGCCCCGGCCAGCACGGTGATGACCATTCATCAGTATCATGCCAAGGGCCGGTTTGTGGATTTGCTGCTGCAAATCGTGGCGCTGGACGACGTGGTGTGCCTGCTGGTGTTCAGCGGCGTTTCCGCCGTGGTGACGGCCGCAGGGGAGGGCGGGGCGATTTCCTTTGCCGGCGTTGCACTGCCCATCCTGTATAATATTGGGGCCATTGCGCTGGGGGCGGCCTTCGCCGTGATTCTGTGGAAAATTCTGCCCCCCAGCCGCAGCCGGGATAACCGGCTGATTCTGGCCCTGGCCCTGCTGCTGTGCCTGACGGGCATCTGCGCCATTTTCTCTGTGTCGCCGCTGCTTTCCTGCATGGTGTTCGGCGCGGTGTATATCAACCGCACCCAGGACGAGCGGCTTTTCGAGCAGATTTCCGCTTTCACGCCGCCGGTGATGAGCCTGTTTTTCGTGGTGTCGGGCATGCGGCTGGATTTGTCCATTCTGCCCGCCTTCGGGTTGGTGGGTGTGGTGTATTTCCTGGTGCGCATTGCGGGCAAATACGCAGGGGCGTATCTGGGCTGCCGCATGACGGGGCAGGATGAGAAAACCTGCCGCTGGCTGGGCGGCGCGCTGGTGCCCCAGGCGGGGGTCGCCATTGGTCTGGCTTCCCTGGCGGCGCGGATGCTGCCCGAGCAGATCGGCAATCTGCTGCTTACGATCATCCTGGCTTCGTCCGTGCTCTACGAGCTGGCGGGCCCCGTCTGCGCGAAAATTTCCCTGGTGCGCTCGGGGGCTATTCCGCCGGAGGAAAAGCAAGATGCTCCCCACGCGGCGCAACACTGCGCTTCCCATTGACCCCCCTTGGGCATATTCCTCCCGCCCCGGGCATAGGCTTTCAGGGAAAGGGAGGCGGTGGTCGTGCGCAAAAAAGGCTGGATTACAGGCGCGGCGCTGCTGGCAACGGCGGCGCTGCTCTTGTTTTTTCCCTTGAGGGAGAGAGCCCCTGAAAGGGCGCAGGGCGGCGTTCGGATTATCCGGGTGTGGCTGGCGGAAAAGGAACCGGCGGTGGGCGCGTGGCTGCGCAAATGCGCCGCCGCATATGAGAAGGAGACGGGAGAGCGGGTGTATCTGCGCGCCGCCACCCAGGAGGAGGCCCAGGCCGCGCTTTCGGGCCAGGCGGGGGTGGTTCCGCCCGATTTGCTGATCGCGTCGGAGCTGGAGGCGCCCCTGGCGCTGCGCGGCTGCGCCCTCATCGTGGCGGACGCGGAGACGCAGCCTCCCACGCCCGCGCCTACCAGCGCGCTGTTTTACCGGCCTTCGTCCTCGCCCGGTCCGGCGGCCACGCCGCCTCCCGCCCCCACGCTCGATTCCCTTTCGGGGCTGCTGGCTGCGGCGGAATGGGCGGGGGTTTACCCCGGCGCGCAAATCAGCGCGGATCCGGCCCGGGATTTCGACCAGGGGCTGGCCCAGGCCGCGCTGCTTACCCCCGGCCAGACGGCGGGCCTTTCCCGGGGCTATCGCGCCTATGCGCCACCCGAGGGGCGGGGCTTTCTGCCGGTGCAGGCTCGGGCGCTGAGCGCGGCGGGGGAGCGGCTGCTGGCGCGGCTGCAAAGCGAAGGGTATCAGCGCCGACTTCAGGAATGCGGCCTGTTTTCCTATCAAAAGGGGCTGCGGCTTTACGGCGAAGAGGACGCGCTTCGGGCGCTGCTGGAAAGCGCGCGGCCATAAAATATTTGCATAATTTGGCTTTTTCTGGGCATCCTGTTCTTGGAAAAGGAGGGATGACCATGCAGGAAAATCGCTGCATTCTCTGCGGCCGCGCATTTCCGACGGGCTTGCAGATTATGGGCTGCCTGATTTGCTTTCCCTGCGAAAAACGGCTGCTGCGCGGGGCCGCGCCCCGGGGAACACGCAGAAAGCTTTGCAGGCTGTATCTTCCCGCGGTGGAGAAGGGCTGATATTGAAGGGTTGATTTTTTTCGCTGCAAAAGGTAAAATAATACCCGACCAGATCAATTTGGGAGGGTGTTTTTTTCTTGTTGTCCTACAATGCTTTTATTTTTGATTTAGACGGCACCTTGACCGATTCCCGGGAGGGCATTTGCGCCTGCACTGAATACGCACTGAAAAAAGCAGGGCGTCCCATACCCGACGCGGCCACCCTGCAGCGCTTTTTGGGGCCGCCCCTGGCGGAATCCTTTATGCGCTATTGCGGCATGACCGAGCAGGAGGCCGCCCGGGCCACGGATGATTACCGGGAACGGTATAACCCCGTCGGCTGGAAGGAAAATCAGGTGTATCCCCATATCCGGGCGCTGCTGGCCGCGCTGAAAAAGCGCGGGGCTTATCTGGCCGTGGCTACGGGAAAGCCCCAGCAATCGGCGGAAACGATTCTGCGCTATTTTGGGTTGACCCCCTATCTGGACGCGGTGGCGGGCCCCCGGGAGCAGGATCTTCACGCCGATAAGGGGGCGCTGATTCGCCGGGTGCTTCCCGAAAACGCCCGCGCCGTGATGATCGGCGATACGCCGGGGGATATTCAGGGCGCGCAGGATTGCGGCATCGATTCCGTGGCGGCGCTGTACGGCTACGGCGAAAAAGCGGAGCTGCTGGCGGCGGGGCCCACCCACGCGGCGGAGGATACGGCGGCGCTGTGCGCCCTGCTGTGCCCCGATATGGAAAAACAGAAGGGCTTTTTCGTCACGCTGGAGGGGGTGGACGGCTGCGGCAAGAGCACACAGGCCGCCGCCCTGGAAAAGCGGCTGCGGCAGTTCGGCTATTCCGTTCGCCGCACCCGGGAGCCGGGGGGGTGCCCCATTGCGGAGGAGATTCGCAAGATTGTGCTGGCCAAGGAGGACGGCGGCATGTGCCCCGAAACGGAGGCGCTGCTTTTCGCCGCCGCTCGGGCCCAGCATGTGAAGCAGGTGATCCTTCCCGCCGTGGCGGCGGGAGAGGTGGTGCTGTGCGATCGCTTTGTGGATTCCTCGCTGGTTTATCAGGGCAACGCCCGGGGACTTTCTCTGGATTGGGTGAAGACGATTAATCAGGCGGCTCTGCGGGAGGGCGCGCCGGACGCGACGCTGTATCTGCGCATGTCCCACGAAAAGGCGCTGGCCCGACGGCTTTCCGCCTCCGAGCCCGATCGGATCGAGCAGCTTGGCGACGCCTTCCAGGCCCGGACGGAGGCGGCTTACGAGGCCCTGGCGGCGGAGAATCCCGGGCGCTTTTTGTCGGTGGATGCGGCGCAGGCGCCCCAGGCGGTAACGGAAGAAGCGTTCGGCAAGCTGTTTGCCCGGATGCTGGAAAAGGGGGCGCTTTAAAAATGCGGGTGGTCGTTGGAATGTCCGGCGGCGTGGACAGCGCGGTTTCCGCGCTGCTGCTCAAGCGCCAGGGCTATGATGTGGTTGGCGTTTTTATGAAAAATTGGGAGGAGCAGGATGAAAACGGCGTTTGCACCGCCGAAAGCGATTGGCGGGATGTGCAGGACGTGTGCGAACGCATTGATATTCCCTATTACTCCGTGAATTTTGCCAAGGAATATAAAGACCGCGTGTTTTCCCTGTTTCTCAATGAATACCGGGCGGGACGTACCCCCAACCCGGATGTGCTGTGCAACCGGGAAATCAAATTCAAGGCGTTTCTGGATTTCGCCATGCAGCTGGGGGCGGAAAAAATGGCCACCGGCCATTTCGTGCGCACAGACGGGGCGGGCCGGCTTTTGCGGGGCGTGGACGGCAATAAGGATCAAAGCTATTTCCTTTATATGATTCACAAGGCGCAATTGGAAAAATCGCTTTTCCCTGTGGGCGGGCTGACCAAACCGCAGGTGCGGCAGATTGCCCAAGAGGCGGGGCTGCCCGTAAGCGCGAAAAAAGATTCCACCGGCGTGTGCTTTATTGGCGAGCGGGATTTCAAGGCGTTCTTGCAGGGCTTTTTGCCCGCCCAGCCCGGAGCTATGGTGACTCCGGAGGGCGAGCAGGTAGGGCTCCACGACGGGCTGATGTACTACACCCTGGGCCAGCGCCGGGGCCTGGGCATTGGCGGCCGGGGCGACGGGCGCAGTTTTTTCGTGGTGGATAAGGATTTGAAAAACAATCGGCTCATCGTGGCCCAGGGGGAGGATCACCCACTGCTGTACAGCCGGGGGGCCACGGCGGGCCAGGCCACCTTTATCGGGGAGCCGATTCCGGAAAACGTTCCCTGCCGGTTGACGGCCAAATTCCGCTATCGCCAGCCCGATCAGGGAGTGACGGTGACCCGCACCGGGGATTTCCTGCATTTCGTTTTCGACGCGCCCCAGCGCGCCGTCACGCCCGGCCAAAGCGCCGTGCTCTACGACGGGGATTGCTGCCTGGGCGGTGGGATTATTGAAACCGTGGAGCGATAATATAGAATTCGCTTCCCCTGGCCCACGCCGGGAAAGATGATTGGGCAAAATCGGATAACAGAAAAACAGCTTGCTTCTCCGCTGACAATATTTTTTTGTTCGCGGAGAAGCAGGCTGTTTTCCTTATGCCGGGGCTTTTCGATGCGGCCCTCTTGGAAAAAAGAACAGGGGAACTCATTCTTCAGCTTACAAAGAATGAGCCCCCTGCGTATTATTTGTTTCCCTTATTCCTCGTCGGGCGTTTCAGGGAAGAGCGGCTGGTGGCAATTGGGGCAGAGATAATCCTCGTCAAAATCGAAGTTATCCACCTCGAAGGTCATTTCCTCGCCGCAATGCGGGCAGGTGTATTCCACCAGGTTATCCTGCTCGTCTTCATCGTCTTCTTCGTCGTCCTCATCCCCGTCGTCATCGGCCTGATGGCAATGGCCGCAGCAGCCCTCTTCGTCCTCGTCGCCGAAGAGCGCGTCTTCCATATCGCTCAGGTCGCTGTCGATGGATTCGACGTATTCGTTCAGATCGTCATGATCCTTGCGCAGAGTGTCCAACTCCTCCGCCATATCGGAAAGCAACTCCAGCATTTTGTCAATCAGCTTGCCCTCGTTCTTTTCGGTATCCAGCTTCAGGCCCTCGGCAAGCCCTTTGATATAGGAAACGCGATCAGTAAGATTGCTCATCGTGATACCCTCCTTGATTGAAATACAGCGGGATGGTTTTCCGGCGGAATGCTGCGCCGCATTGCGCTTAGGCGCGGCTGAGGTATTCGCCGGTGCGGGTGTCGATCTTGATCACATCGCCGATGTTGATGAAGAGGGGCACCTGGATTTCGTAGCCCGTTTCGGTGGTGGCGGGCTTGAAATTGTTGGTGGCGGTATCGCCCTTGAAGCCGGGCTCGGTCTTGGTGATTTCCAGCTCGACGAAGTTGGGCGCTTCCACGGAGAAGGCCTGGCCCTTGAAATAGCGGATGGTCACATTGGTGTTTTCCTTCACGAACTGGATGGCGTCCTCCACGGCTTCCTTGCCCAGGGGCATCTGCTCGAAGGTTTCGGGATCCATGAAGTAATACAGATCGCCGTCGTTATAGAGATACTGCATTTCCTTGGTTTCGATGATGGCCCGGGGCATTTTGTCGGTGGGGTTGAAGGTGCGCTCCACCACCGCGCCGGTCATGACGTTCTTGATCTTGGTGCGCACGAAAGCCGCGCCCTTGCCGGGCTTCACATGCTGGAAATCCACGATGTTCCACACGCCGCCGTCCCATTCGATGGTAATGCCTTTTTTGAAATCGCCCGCAGTAATCATTGATACTCCTCCAATTTTTGTATAGGATATGGTTGCATAAGGGGCCGATCAAAGGATCAGCAGCGCCTTTTGTGCATGAACCAGGGTGCGCGCGCCGTTTTCAGTGATCGCGCAGGTGTTTTCAATTCGAACGCCGCCCAGGCCGGGCACATAAATGCCGGGCTCCACGGTGATGGTGTTGCCGGGAACGAGGATATCCTCGCACAGCATGGAAAGCCGGGGCTCTTCATGAATATCGATGCCCACGGCATGACCCAGGCCGTGGCCGAAGCGGCCCGCGTAGCCCGCGCCGTCGATGATTTCCCGGGCCATGGCGTCGATATCCCGGCAGCATTTGCCCGGGGCCAGCGCCGCCTCGCAGGTTTCCTGCGCGCGGAGCACGGTTTCATAGATGCGGCGCATTTCCGCCTGGGGCTCGCCCAGGGAAACAGTGCGCGTCATATCGGCGCAATAGCCGCCCTTTTTCGCGCCGAAATCGAAGGTAATCATTTCGCCCGCGGCGATTTTTTTATCGCTGGGGATGGCGTGGGGCAGGGAGCCGTTTACGCCGGAGGCCACGATGGTATCAAAGGCCAGGCTGTCGGCCCCCATTTCCAGCATGGTGTAATCCAGCATGATTTGCAGCTGCTTTTCCGTCAGGCCCGGCTTAATCCGGGGCAGCAGCGCGTCGAAGGCCTTGCAGGAAATATCGCAGGCTTTTTCGATGCATTGCAGTTCGCCCTCATCCTTTACGCGGCGGGCCGTTTCCGGCGCGTTGCCCAGGGAGGAAAATTCCATCCCCGGCATGGCCTTGCGGATGCTCTCGAAGCTGCGCACGGTCACTTCGTCGTCCTCATAACGCACGGCCTTGATTTCGTGCCGGGCGAACAGCTTGGCGGCCAGCGCCATATGGCTTACGCCCTTTTCCACCATCAGCACTTCGAAGCCCGGGGCCTGGCGCTCGGCCTGCTCCGTATAGCGGAAATCGGTGATGATGGCCTGGAAGCCTTCCCCGGCGGCGATTACGCCCTCGCCGGTATAGCCGCTGAGATAAAACATGTTGGACGGCTTATGAATCAGCACGCCCTCCTGCGGCTTTATCCCGGCCAGGCTCAGCATTTTTTCCATTCGACTCATTGTTTTCATCCTCCACTGGTATACCAGAAGCATACCACATTGTATTTTAGCATAGATTGCGCCGCCGCGCCACCCCTCCAGGCCGGAAAAAAGGAATTTTTTTCAGTTTTTTTGCGGCGCACCCATAAAAAGGCCCGAACGGCCGCGGAAGAGGGCGGCCGTCCGGGCGAAAGGGGGGAGAAATAAAGAGAACGCGAAAAAACGAGACGGAGACGATAAAAAAATCAATACACTTCCTGAGCGCGCAGCTTATATCCCAGGCGATAAACCGTTTCAATGCAGGCGAAGCCCAGCTTTTTCCGCAGCCGCTGCACATGCACATCCACCGTGCGGGTATCCCCGGGGCTGGCGTAGCCCCATGCGTCCCGCAGCAACTCCTCCCGGGAGACGGGGCGATCGATATTTTGGGCCAGCTCCTGCAAAAGAAAGAATTCCTGCTGGGTCAGGGCGCAGGGATGCCCGTCCACATAAACCGTCTGCTTGTCCTCGTCGATGGCCAATAAAGTGGGGTTGTCCGGCTTGGGATAAATAGAAAGCATCGTGCTCATTCTTTCGTCACCTCACTTATATAGACGAATGAAAAACCCGTTTTGTTCCATCAAAATGAAAAAAACGTAAAAAAACCGTAATATTTTTTTCTCAGCAGGGAAAATCCGGCCAGAAGAGGAGGTTTTTGCATTCGCCGCATATTCTTTCCTTCCGGGGCGCATACTATGGAAGAAAAAGGGCAAGGATGGAGGAGGACTTGTATGGAAGAAGCGTTAAAGCCGGCGCGGGCCGGATGGCAGCCGGAAGAAACGGAGATGCTCTGGCAGGAGATCCGCGCGGCGGCGGAGAACGGGGCGCCCCTGCGCGGCGTATTTGAGCGCATGGGCCGCACGCTGGGCCGAAAGCCCAACAGCGTGCGCAATTATTACTACATGCAGCTGCGGGATCGGGGCGGGGAGGAGCTCAAGCGCGCCGCGCCGTTTTCGCTTTTTACCGAGGAGGAAATTCATCATCTGCTGCGGGAGGTGCTGATGGCCCGGGGCGAGGGAAAATCCGTCCGCGCCTGCGTGACGGCGCTGTCCGGCGGGGAAAAAACGCTGATGCTGCGGTATCAAAATAAATACCGGGCGCTGCTGCGCAAGCGGCCTCAGCAGGTGCAGGCCGTGTATGAGGAGCTGCGGGGGGAGGGGTTGCCCTGCTTCAATCCCCTGGAGCCAGAAGCGCCGGAAGCGCCTGTATCGTTATCGCTTCCCGCGGCGGGGGAGGAGGATCCCCTGGTGCGCCAGCTGATGCAGGCGGCGCGGGCGTTGGCCGCCCGGACGCAGCCGGACGCTCAGGCGGAAAACGACCGGCTGAAGGTGCAGCGGGATTTGCTGCTGATGGATATGGAGGATTTGCAGCTAGCCGCCCAGGATGTGATCCACCTGTGCAAGGATTTTCTGGGCCGGGAGGCGGAGGCGCGCCGGGCGGGCGTGGAAGAATTCTGCCAGGGGCTGGCGGCGCGGCTGGCCCGGCTGGAAAGCGCGGCGGGATAAATGAAAGCAAGGCGATCCGGCGTCGCGCTTTGACAGGGCGTCGAGACGGAACCGTTTTCACTGATTCGACTTACGGCGAAGAACTTCTGAAAGGCCGGATGGAAAAGCCGCTGCAATGACGACAGGAAAAGAACGCCCCTCCTTGGAACAGGCGGCGCAATAAACGGCCTTGCTTCGGATGAATCGAAGCGAGGCCGTTTTACGTTTGCCGGACAGGGGAGCGCCAACCCCATGGAAGCGAAGAATCACGGCTTTTTAAAATTTTTCCAAACGAGGGTATTGCTTTCGGCGAAAACCTATGCTATAATAAATTTCGTCCTGTGGGATTATAGCTCAGTTGGTTAGAGCGCCACGTTGACATCGTGGAGGTCATAGGTTCGAGCCCTACTAATCCCACCATTGCCCGAAAGCCTTGATTTGCAAGGACTTTCGGGCTTTTTCTTTTGTTTGGAATGAGGGTAAATAGTGGGGATTAATGGATGCATAAATATGAAAGTTCAACTTTTGGTGAAACTCACTGTCTCGAAACCCGTTGATATATAAGGGTTTTCAGGACTTTTTCGTGAAACTTTTGGTCTTTGAAAATGAATAATCAGGCCAATACTGCATACTGTTTATTCATTTTCTCAAGGTCGCCGCGACGTTTTTTGATGCCTTCTTCTCTGGCACGGGCATAGACGGTTTACCCCGTGCTTCGCCGCATATTTCAATACCCGTTGACGATAGTACGCTTCCTGTGTTATTCTGTCCATGGAGAACTCCTCTGTGGTGGCTGGTTTGGTGGATCTGCTATCTTACCACATGAGTTCTCTTTTTTCTTTGCTTTCGTGTTACCTATGTATTATAACTCAACACCGCCACGCTGGAGGACGGCTCGGACGCGATCGCCTATTTGCAAAAGCACCCGGTGAACGCCATCCTCACCGACATACAGATGTTCCAGGTATCCGGCCTGGAGTTGGCCCAGTGGGTGCAGGCCCAGCGCAGCGATATCCGGGTGGTGATTCTTTCCGGCTACGACGAGATTGAATACGTTCACGCCGCCATTGAAAGCGAGGCGGTGGATTTTCTGGTGAAGCCGGTCATGAAGGAAGCGCTGTCGTTCCATCCATAGGGATTGTCGGGCAAAGCACAGCGCACTTTCCGTAACGAAGGCGGCAGAGCGGTACAGGCTGAGCCGCAAGACGGTTCACAAGTGGAAGGGGCGGTATGACGGCACGATTGAGTCGCTGAAGAATCGAAGCCGTGCGCCGCTGCACTCGCCCTTGAAGCAAAGCGACTGGGAAATCCAGCTGGTACAGCGATACGCAAAAAAGTATCCGCGCGACCTGCTGCTGGGCTATGAAAAGGCGCAGAAGCGCGGCTACGTCAGGAGCTATGGCTGCTTCAAGCGAACGGCCTCGAAGCTGAGACCGCCCGAAAAGAAGAAGCGTACCCGGCAGAACAAGCCGTATGAACGCGCGGCATATCCTGGTCAGAAGCTCCAGGTGGACGTAAAATTCGTCCCGTCCTATTGCGTAGCCAACGGCCGGAAATACTACCAATTCACGGCCAAGGACGAATGCACGCGCTGGACATA
>CAKULG010000033.1 GCA_934667105.1 uncultured Clostridia bacterium | reverse complement strand
TTCATAAACCGCACGGCGACAATCATGCTATAATGATTAGGAAAATCGCTTTAGCGGTTTTCCGGGTCGCCGGGCGGCGATTCATAAACCGCACGGCGACAATCATGCTATAATGGATTAGGAAAATCACTTTAGTGATTTTTCGGGTCGCTATAAGCATTACGCCGGCAATTACGCGAGGGAAAAAGCCGAATACAAAATGGAGGGGCGCAAATGAAGTATTTGCTGAAAAACGGGCGAATTTACGACGGCACGGGCGGCGATGCGTTTCAGGGGGATATTCTGATTTGCGGCGATCGCATCGAGGCAGTGGGGGAGGGACTCGCCTGCCAGGACGCCCAGGAGATCGATCTGAGGGGCTTGTCGGTTTCCTCCGGCTTTTTTGACGCGCATTCCCATAACGATTGGTTCGCCATAAAAAAAGAGCCGCTTCCCTATTTCGCGCCCTTTATCCGCCAGGGAATCACCTCCTTTATCACGGGCAATTGCGGCCTTTCGGCCGTCGGCTTTGAAAAGGATACAAAGCATTTGGATAAAATTGGCGGCGGGCTGTTTGGCTATCAGGCGGATTCGACGGGGGCGTATCCCTCGGCGGGGGCGCTGCTGGAGGCGGTGGACGGGCGTATGCCCTGCAATATCGCCATTCTGGCGGGCCATTGCTCCGCCCGGGCGGGAGTATCCGGCAATGAAAGCCGCGCCCTTACGCCGGATGAGGAAGCGCGCATGCTCGGCAGCCTGGAGCAAAGCCTGCGGGAGGGCGCGTGCGGCCTTTCGCTGGGGCTGATGTATGAGCCGGGGCTGTACGCTCCCGTGGAGGAACTGAAAAAGGTGGCCCGGCTGGCGGAAAAATACGATCTGCCCATGACCGTTCATCCCCGGGCGTGCAGCGCCGTTTCCATGGCCTATCCGCTGTTGGGGCGGCCGCATTTGCTGCGGGCGCTGGATGAATTGGCGGAAATCAGCCGCGGCACGCATATGAAGCTGCAATATTCCCATGCGATTTTCGTGGGCAGGCGTTCCTTTCGCTGTAAGGATGAATTAAAGCAGATTCTTTATGCGATGCGCCGGGCGGGGGTGGACGCGCAATTCGATATTTACAGCGAGCTGCTGGGGGTGTCGGTCATCACGGTGGTGATGCCCGCCTGGTATCAGGCGCTCAGCCCGGCGGAAAAGCGCCGCCCGAAAAACAAGCTGCGCTTTTCCCTGCTGGTGCGGGTGACCATCGCGCTGCTGGGCTTTGATTGGAAGGATATTACCATCGCCTATGCGGGGCCGGGCAACGAACGCTATGAGGGAAAAACCGTGGCGCAGATCGCCCGGGAAATGGGCAAGCAATGCATCGACGCATATCTGGATCTGTGCGAAATGAGCGATTTCAAGGGCCGCGTGAATATGGGGCCCTACAGCACGCCCGAAATTGTGAGCGATCTATCCCGGGATGATTACTGCCTGTATATGACGGACGCCTGGGTGGAGCCTCACGGCGTGCAGAATCCCGCCATTTACGATTGCTTCCCCAAATTCCTGAAATACGCCCTGAACGGCACGGGCGATACCCTGCCGCGCACCATCCGGAAAATGACCGGCGCGGTGGCCGACCGTTTCTCCATTCCGGATCGCGGCTATGTGCGGGCGGGATACTACGCTGATCTTACCGTCTTTAACGAGGAGACGCTGCGCCAGGGCCGGGAGGATTGCGGCCGCTCCTTTGGGATTGAGCGGGTGTTTATCAACGGCGTTCCGGCGCTGGAGGACGGGGCCCTGAATGAAAGCGCCCTGCGCGCCAGCGGCCGCGCCCTGCGGGCAAAGGGCCGGGGCTGAAAGGAGAAATTTCCATGGCGGATATGATACGGATTGAACGATTGCAAAAGCGCTTCGGCGAAATTCACGCGGTGAACGATTTGAGCTTTCATGTGCGGCAGGGAGAGCTTTTCGCTTTTCTGGGGGTAAACGGCGCGGGAAAATCCACGACCATCAACATCCTCTGCGGCCAATTGAAAAAGGACGGCGGCACGGTGGAAATCTGCGGGGCGAACTTGGATAAGGAGCCGGACACGGTGAAGCGCAGCCTGGGCGTGGTATTTCAAAATTCGGTGCTGGATAAGGAATTATCCGTCCGGGACAACCTGGAAAGCCGGGCGGCGCTGTACGGCATACACGGCGCGGCCTTTCAGAAGCGGCTGAAGGAGCTGACCGCGCTGCTGGATTTAGAAGGGCTGCTGCGCCGCCCGGTGGGCAAGCTGTCCGGCGGCCAGCGGCGGCGCATCGATATTGCCCGGGCGCTGCTGCACAGCCCCCAAATCCTGATTCTGGACGAGCCCACCACCGGCCTGGATCCTCAAACCCGGCGGCTGCTTTGGCGCGTGGTGGGCGCGCTGCGCCGAGAGCAGGGGCTTACCGTGTTCCTCACCACCCACTATATGGAGGAAGCGGCGGACGCGGATTATGTGGTGATTCTGGATCACGGAAGCATTGCGGCCGAGGGCACGCCCCTGGCGCTGAAAAACGCCTACACCGGCGATTTCATCACGCTCTACGGCGCGACGGAGGAGGAGGCCCGGCGGCTGGAGCGGCCTTATACCCCTCTTCGGGACGCCTTCCGTATCGCCGTGCCGGACACCCAGGCGGCCACGGCCCTGATTTTGCGCTATCCCGAAATCTTCCGGGATTACGAAATCACCAAAGGAAAAATGGACGATGTGTTCCTCGCCGTCACGGGCAAAACGCTGGCGGAAACGCCGGAACAATAACGGGCCGCCCGGGCGTGGAAAGGAGATAAAGCGATGACGGGACTTTGGACGCTGATAAAGCGCAATACGAAGCTGTATTTTAAAGATAAGGGAATGTTTTTTTCTTCCATGATTACGCCGGTGATTTTGCTGGTGCTGTACGTCACCTTCCTCAAAAAGGTATACGACGATTCCTTCCGCTCCGCCCTGGCGGCGGCGGGAGCCAGCGTTCCGGAGGGGGTGCTGAACGGCTGCGTGGGAGGCCAATTGGCTTCCTCGCTGCTGGCGGTCATTTGCGTGACGGTGGCCTTCTGCTCCAATCTGCTGATGATTCGGGATAAATCCAGCGGGGCGCGCCATGACCTGACCATCGCGCCGGTGCGCCCGGGCGTGCTGGGGCTGGGCTATTGCCTGGCCGCGCTTCTATCCACCCTCGTCGTCGGCTTTACCGGGCTGGCGGCGTGCCTTTCCTATCTGGCGGTCACGGGCTGGTATCTTTCGGCGGTGGATGTGGCGCTGCTTGCGTTGGATATTTTGCTGCTGGCCGCATTTGGCACGGCGCTTTCCTCCTGCGTGAATTTTTTTCTGACCACCGACGGTCAGGCCTCCGCCGTGGGCACTGTTGTCAGCGCGGGGTACGGCTTTGTCTGCGGCGCGTATATGCCGATTTCCAGCTTCGGCCCCGGCCTGCAAAGGGCGTTCTCCTTCCTGCCCGGCACCTATGGCACCGGCCTGCTGCGCAATCATGCGCTGCGGGGCGTATTCGCCCAAATGCGCGCCCTGGGCTTTCCGGACGCGGTGATGGACGCTATTGGGGACAGCGTGGATTGCAATTTGTATTTCTATGGCGCGCGGGTGCATACCGGCGCGATGTACGCCGTTTTGTGCGGCAGCATTCTGCTGTTGATGGCGGCGTATCTGCTGATGAACCATCTGGCCGCCCGGAAAAACGGCTGATTGCATCCCTTGAGTGAAGGACAAAAGAAAGCAAGCAATGTCGGGCGAAGAAACGCGCCCCGTGCTATACTATCCACGCAGCGAAACAAAGGAGGCGGGGAAGATGGAATGGATGGCGCTGATCGGCAGTTCTATTCAGTATATGGAAGCGCATATCGCCGAGCCGCTGACCGTGGAGGAAATCGCCCGGGCTGTGAACGTTTCGCCCTTCTATTTTCAGAAGGGCTTCGCCATGCTTTGCGGGTTTACGGTTTCGGAATATATTCGCAACCGCAGGCTTGCCCTGGCGGGAAGCGAATTGGCGGCCACGGATGCGAAGGTGATCGATCTGGCACTGAAATACGGCTATGATTCGCCGGATAGCTTTACCAAGGCGTTTACGCGGTTTCACGGCGTTACTCCCTCCTCGGCCCGTCAGAAGGGCTGCATGCTCAAAACCTTTGCGCCGCTGAAAATTAAATTTTCACTTGAGGGAGGCTACATTATGGATTACAAAATCGAAGACAAGGAAGCGTTCACCGTGCTGGGCAACGCGAGAACCTTTCCCTATGAAGGCGCGAAGGAAGCTGTGCCCAAGTTCTGGCAGGAGCATTACGCCGCCGGAAAGGGAGCTACGGTGATGGGAACCTACGGCATTAACATCGATCTGGCGAAGGGCCGGGAAAATTTTGAGTATCTCATCGCCGATTCCTGCGCCCCGGATACGCAGGCCCCCGAGGGCTTTGCGGTGCGCGCCGTTCCGGCCTTCACCTGGGCGGTGTTCCCCTGCAAGGGGGCCCTGCCCAACGCGCTTCAGGATGTGAACACAAAGATTTTCACCGAGTGGCTGCCCGCCATGCAGGAATACGAGTTCGCGGCGGGCTATTGCGTGGAATACTACGACGATCCGCGGAAATACGCCAAAGGAACGATGGACGAAAATTACTATTGCGAAATCTGGATCCCGGTGAAAAAGAAATAATGAAGCGGAGCGCCCCCAACCTCCGCAGGCCGCTTCCTTCCGCAGGGAGCGGCATTTTAACGCCTTTAGTCGCTCAACGCGGCCTCCGCTTTTTGAATGTTCTGCACGCCCGCGGCCCTCAGCGCTGCGCTCAAATATATTTTTTCCGTGCTGCGATAAGCCCAGGAATCGTCCTGATAGAAAAAGAAGTACTGATTTGAAATATTGGAATACCCGCTGTATTTTTCCAAATCTCGAATCATGTTGAGTTGATAGTAAGAATTATTTACATAAAAGGCGGGATGATAGATAACGTTGTTTCCAATTTGAATGCTGATATATTGCAGAAGTTCAAATTGTTTTTGCACGTCCTCCACGGCCAACTGCATTTTCAGCAACTGCTGTTCACGCTCCGTCCGCTCCATGGAGCGGATAAAAGAGAAGCTCATGACGGTAAACAGCAGCGTGCTGCAAAGCGCCACAAGGCCGACATTGGATAGAATGTAGTGCCAAAGGGTTTTCCCTTTTCCAAATCCGGTTTCTTTTCCCATGGGTGCTTCTCCTTTGTCGAAAGCGCCGAAAGAGCAAGGCGTTTCCACCTTGCTCTCCCGGATTATTCGCGCTTAATTCTGGGCGTACTTTGCATAGTAATCCGCGTAATAGCCCAGGTATTCCTGCAGCCCCATAGCGTCCAGTTCCTTCAGATACTGCGGGAACTCCTCCAGCGAACGCAAGCCAGTTACAAACTTGGCCGTTTCCGCCTGCATATAGTTTTGCAGCACGGTGTACAGATCGGCCGCCTCCAGAGCGACCTCCTCATCCAGGAATACATACTTGGGATAGGCGGCCGTAGCACCCCCGGCGAATTTCGGCAGCATAAACATGGAAAACCCTTCGTGCAGCTTCAATTCATCCACAGGATCCTGATTATCGCTCCGATTGATGCGGCCCGAAAACTCCGCCATGGCGAAATCTACTCGTCTGCCGCCAGAGGCGCAGTTTTCAATCAAAACCTCCGGATGCTTTTTCTTCACCGCCCGATAAATTTCGCATAGGTTCTGGGCATAGCGGACGGCCCAGGTTTGCTGTTGATCCGCCGGTTGGCCGACGCTATAAAATTCCTGAATGACGCTGCGATTCATATCCATTTTGAAGTACGATACGCCATATTCCTCGATCAGGCTGTTAATTATGCCGATCAAGTAATCTCGTACCTCGGGAAGCCCCAAATTCAGCATAACGCGTCCGTCCCATTTCTGCTTTCTGCCGGGATAACCAAGCATCCAATCAGGATGCTCCTTATAAAGACGACTGCGGCAGGAAACCGCCTCCGGCTCCATCCATAAGCCGAACTGCATGTGGTATTTCTGCGCTTCCTCTCGAATACGGTGCAACCCCTGCGGGAAACGTTCCAGGTTGACGGTCCAATCCCCCAAGCCGCATAAATGGTCTTCTCCCTCTCCGTGCCAGCCCGCATCAATCACCAGCAACTCAACGCCTAGGCCAGACGCCTTTCGAATCAGCCCCAGCACGTTTTCTTCGTTAATCTTATTGCCGTACATAGCGTAGGAGTTCAGGAGCACCGGCATCAGGCGATTGCGCTCTGTCTCGGGCATTACCCATTCGCGCAGTTCGTCATGCAGCCGTCGGCTGGCTCCACCAAATCCTTCCAGCGTGTATCCCCCAGAAAATACCGGAGTCTGGAAACTTTCGCCCGGGTTCAGCGGCCAGGAAAAATCGTCCTCCTGCACGCCGCCCATAATTTCTACCCATCCATAAGGATCCTTGCTTACGATCATGCGAAAATTTCCGGCATAGTGCAGCGTGCCGAAATATACCTCGCCGCATTCCTCGCTGGCGCGGCTATCCCGATCAATCATGAACATCGGCGCGGCCTTGGGGCCGGATAAGCCGTTTCGCGTTTCCAGCAAATACCGGCCAGGAAGAATCTCCTGGCGACTTATACCGAATTCCATCGTCCAATCGCCGCTCAAATGCGTAAGCCGATAATGAGAACGCATGGGCAGATGCCAGCAAGCGGAGGCCGCCTTTCCCAGTATCACTTTTTCGGACGATTCATTTGTAATTATCGTATATCGATCGATCACATCCCATTGCGCATGAACAAGATAGAAAAGCGATGCCCGCAGCCCCTTTTCCGTGTCCCGCATATCAATGCGCAGCGTATCTCCTTTAATCTGATGACCGCAATATACCAAAGAAACGTTCCGCGTTCCATCCGCAAAGGTGGCCTGAAGGGCGGGCAACACGTTTCGATTGTTCCCTTCTCCTTCATATTCGCCAAAGGAAATTCCGCTGGGCATGCAGGAAAAGCAATTTTCATAGGTTTGCATATCCGGCACGCCCCGAACGTCGTCAATCTTCGCTCCCCAGTAAGCGCCCATAACGTTTCCGTTTCCCGTCAATCGAATACAATAGGAACTTTGAGTAGTTTGCAATAGAAAACATTTTTCATCCGAATAAAAATTAATCATTTTCGTTGCTTCCTCCCTGTTTTTGCACTCATTATGTTTATTCCTTTCCAGTGTGTCAATTGCTATTTTACGCCAAAAGTGCGGTTTTACGCGCGAGGCAGAAATTACAACAAAAGTACGCGCTGATCTACGTTCGTTTTTTGTCCGCATAAACTGATTTGCAACATCTGTCTTGCAAAGGCTCAAAGAAAACGTCGCTTCAAAAAAATGCGGTATGGCGCCATAAAAAGGAAACGCTTAGCTTGCGAGGCGCGATGGGAGATGCCATAAATGCGTTCCATGAATTTAGAAAAAAACAGAAAGAATCCGCTTGTTAAAAAATGCTTGCTTTTTTAGAATATCTGTGCTATACTAATCAGGCTGTCATTCATGGATGTATCGTAGCCGCAAGGCCGCGTCGCCACAAGAGCAATTCCCCGGGGGAGGTAATTACAATGGGCAAGTTCTGTGAAGTGTGTGAAAAGGGTTTGATGACGGGCCACAATGTGAGCCATTCCAACCGCAAGAGCAGCCGTACCTGGGCGCCCAACGTCCAGAAGGTTCGCGTGATGGTGGCTGGCCGTCCCGTTCGCCTGAACGTCTGCACCCGTTGCCTGCGCAGCGGTTATGTGCAGCGCGCCCTGCCCACGCAGCAGAGCGAAGGCGTCACCGAAGAGGCCTGAGCTTTTATCACACCGCAATGAACCACCTGAAAAGGTGGTTTTTTGCGTGTAAAGCTTTAAAAGAAAACCTACGTCTTCTTCGCCTGCGAAGCACGGTAAATTCCCGCGCAGCGCTAAACGCAATAAAAAAAGGCCGCTTTCCCAGCGGGAGAGTAGCCTTTTTTGATGTGCGCTTTTTAGCCCTTGACGGTGCCGTCCGCGTTGAACAGCGGCAGCTTTTCCAGATAGATAATATCCTTCCGCGCCTGGGCGTCACCCTCAGCCAGAATCGCCATGCGGCCCACGATGTTGCCGCCCGCTTCCTCCACCAGCGTTTCCACCGCCTTGAGGGATTCGCCGGTAGAGATCACATCGTCTACGATAAGCACCCGCTTGCCGCGCATGAAATCCGCGTCCTCCTGATCGATGCAGAGCATTTGCTCCTTGGCGGTGGTGATGGAATTCACCCGCACGGAGAACACCTGCTTCATATACAGCTTCGGAACCTTCCGGGCGATGAGATAGCGGTTCACGCCCGCCTGCCGGGCCATTTCATAAGCCAGGGGGATGCCCTTGGATTCCGCGGTAATCAGCACGTCGTATTCCGGGGCGCGTTTGAGTAGCTCCCGGGCGCAGCATTCCGTCAGCTCCACATCGCCAAAAATCACGAAGGCGCCGATATACAGCTCGTCGCTTACGCGGCAAATCGGCAATTCGCGCGTGAGCCCCGCCACATGCAGCGGATAAGTAGAGGCCATGAAAATCGCTCCTTTTATATTGAAATCGCTGAAAGAAGATTACTTCCTATTTTACCAGCAATTCTCCGGTTTTGTCAATCTTTTTCCCCCAATATGCTTTTCGCTGCCCGCTGCCGCAAAGCGCGCGGTTTTTCCCCATTGAGAAAAGCGCCGGGATGCGGTATACTGGGAGAACGGCCGAGCGGGAAGCGCGCTTTCCGCGGGCCGGAAACGGAAAGAAAAGAGGCGGTGCGGCCATGGAGAAGGCACGGGTGGCCTGCGTGCCCTGTGCGGATTACGCGCAGGAGCGGGTGGACGAGGCCGTGCGGCAGGGCGTGGCGCTGCTGGGCGGTATAGAACGGTTTGTTTCTCGGGAGGAGCGCATTCTGCTTAAGCCCAATTTGCTGGGCAAGGCGCTGCCTCAGCGGGCGGTTACCACGCATCCCGCGGTTTTTTCCGCCGTGGCGCGGCTTATGCGGGAGGCGGGGTATACTCGCCTTTCCTATGGCGACAGCCCCGGAAATCCTGCCGCCACTCCGGAAAAGGCGGCGGAATGCAGCGGCATTCTGGCGGAGGCGCGGAAATGGAATATTCCCCTGGCGGATTTTCACGGCGGCGCGCCGGTGGAATTTCCGGCTGGACGGGCTTGCCAGAGCTTTTATCTTTGCAACGGCGTGCGTCAGGCGGACGCGATTATTAATCTGCCGAAAATGAAAACCCACGCCCTGGAGCGCATTACCGGCGCTGTGAAAAATATGTACGGCTGCATCTGGGGCCCCAACAAGGCCATGGGCCACGCCCGCTTTCCGGATTCTCAGGTGTTTGCGGATATGCTGGCCGATCTGAACGCTTGTCTGCGCCCCCGGCTGCATATTTTGGACGGCGTGGAGGCCATGGAAGGCAACGGGCCCACCTCGGGCACGCCGGTGCACATGGGCGTGTTGCTGTTTTCCGATGATCCTGTGGCGCTGGACAGCGTGTTCGCGCGCCTGGTGGGGCTGGAGCCTGCTTTGGCGCCCACCTGTCTGCGGGGAAGCCTGGCGGGGCTGGGCCAAATGGAGGACGCGCAGATTACCGTGCTTACGCCGGAGGGGGAAATGACCCCTGCGCAAGCGGCCGCCCGCTATGGGAAAATGGATTTTTCCGTGTTTCGGGGCAAAATGAAAAAGGGCCTGACGGCCAAGCTGCTGCCGCTGTTGCCCTTTTTGCAGGATCGCCCCCGGGTGAACCGCCGCCTGTGCGTGGGCTGCGGCCTGTGCCAGCAGGCGTGCCCTGTGGAGAGTAAGGCGGTGAAGGCGGGCAAGGGGAAAAAAGCGCGCTACGATTATCGAAAGTGCATCCGCTGCTATTGCTGCCAGGAAATGTGCCCGCAAAAGGCCATCAGCGTGCATCGCAGCGCCTTCAGCCGCCTGTTTGAAAGTCACACCCCACAATGCCGGGATACGGCGAAACAATAAAGGAGGAACCAACCATGGAAGGAAAAATGAAGAATATCAAAAAGGCCGAGGCGCTGCGCCTGACGGAGGAAATCGATTATTTGCCCGGTCAGGTGGTCAGCAAAACGCTGGTGCAGAATAACGCGGTGAGCCTGACGCTTTTCGCCTTTGAAAAGGGCGAGGAGATCAGCACCCATGAATCCGGCGGCGACGCGATGGTGACGGTGCTGGAGGGAACGGGCCGGTTCACGATCGACGGCGTGCCCCATATCCTGCAGGCGGGGGAAACCATTGTGATGCCCGCCCGGCATCCTCACGCCGTTTTCGGCCAGGAACGCTTCAAAATGCTGCTGACGGTGGTTTTTTAAGGCCGGAAGCGAATTCCGATGCGGGGGAACCGTCCTGATGAGCGCCGCCCTTTTTTAGGGCGGCTAAGAGCGAGCAATTTTTAAATTGCCGCCCGAAACCCGCGACCCGCTTTTGCGAGGACGCGGGGCGACAGCTCAAAGAACGGTTCCCCCGCATTCGTTCGTTATTATTCTACGGTAACAATATGCGTGTCCTGGCTGGCGACGGAAACGTATTTGCTTTCGTCGCCTACCTGGGCCCGGCCGTTTTCGATGGGGTACAGGTTCACGATCTCCACGCCGTTTTCGGGCAGCGTCAAGGAAATAGGCGCGTCGAAGGGAATGTAGCGCTTGGCGAAATGCAGATAGGCCAGATAGCGCACGCCGGGCTCGCATTCGGTATCCTCTCGGGAAATCTGGCAGGAGCGTTCGCCTGGGGCCAGATTAAAGGCCGCGGTGACCACGTTGGCGCCGCAGCGGTTTGTCACCTTCAGCACGCCGCTTTCCTCGGGCACATTTTCAAACAGACAGCTCCGGGCGGGAATCGCCGCGTGATCGCAGCGCAGAATGCGGCCGTCCTTTTCGATGAGGGGCGTCAGCATGGCCGCGTCCGTTTCGCCCACCTTGTCGCTGATATAGATGGGGCCGCCGCTGATAGCGCGCAGCACGCCGCTGACCACGGCGGATTCATGCTGCGTCCACCACATATCGTAATCGCAGATGAACAATTGATCGTGGAAAACGGCGTTATAGGCGTTCTGCATCAGATGGTGAACAAAGCTGCCCTGCTGATCGGGGAAGAAATCGTCGCTGTTCCGGGAAACGGCGGAATATTCGCGGAAGAATTCATCCTCGTTGGCCATGCCCATGCAGTTAATCAGCGGCCCGGGAAAATTCAGCTTCACGGAGGCCTCCAGCGCCTCGTGGGCGGTGCGGGCGGCCTGGAAGGCGGCGTTGTTGCGCAGATAGAAAACCCAACTGCTCTGGTTATCCACCTTCAGGAAATCCACCCCCTGATTGCGCAGATACCGGTGCCAGGTGTCATAGAAATTAAAGGCCTTCTGGAAGGTGAAGCCGGGCACCAGATGGCCCGTTTTTGTTTCGGAAAGAGAGGCGGCCATTTCTCGGGCCAGGGACGAATCGGGATGCACGCCGTTCCAATAGGCGTTAAAGGCGTGCCACACGCCCACCTCGCTGACGCCATATTGCTCATGGGCCCGGCGGATAAAGCCCTTGAGCCCCTGGGGGAATTTCTTCTGGTTTTCGGTCAGGGCGGTGAGCCGCTCATCCTTTACGCTGCTCCATCCGTCGTCGATAATCATCCAGCGGATGGGCAGATTTTTTTCCTTGAATTCCTTCAGCTTGTTTTCCAGCCCCTCCGCCGTTACATCCCGGTAAAAGGCGTTCCAGCTGCACCAGCCAAGGTATTCCATCATTTCGGGGTACTGCTTTTCCGCTTTCGGGGGGGTGTGGATCAAATGCGCTTCCACGCAGTCGGCAAAGGCGTTCTGCACTGCCGTGAAGGGATCCGCGTCGCTGGTGAAGGCCGCCAGAGGGCCGCTCAGGCGATCCAGGCCGTATTGGTTCAGATGCGCGCTCAGGCGCAAGCCCTGGGGGTTGCCCGAAAGATCGGCTTTAAATCCATCGCACACCAAGGGCAGAATGAACGCATGGGCGTTTTCCGTCTGGGCCAGCAGCATCTGCGTTTTTTCCGGCACGTCCTCCAGCCGCGTGGGAAAGGCGGGGGCGGTCCACCAGGCCTTTTCCAGATAATCGGCCAGCAGGCGCTTCTGTCCAGGCAGAGCGGAAATATACAGGCTGGCGCTGTGCTGGGCGTTGAAGGCGGCGATGGCCTCAAAGGTGGCCTGGGTGATGGAAAGCTCCAGCCACAGGGCGGCGGTATCATTGAGCGCGCGCAGAATCAGCCGGCCGGAGACGCGGCCCGCCTCCTGGCGCAGGGGGACGATCACTTCGTTCGCCGTCCGTTCGGGCTGGCCGGGCAGCAGATCAATTTCGCCCTGATCTTCCAAATTCGCCCGGCAGAAAAGGCCCTCCAGCCGCCCGTCGGGCAGCAGCAGCGCCAGCCGCCCATTTTCCTGCAAAATCAAATCAAACATGGAAAGTGCCTCCTTGAACCTGTCGTATTTATTCAGCAATCTTCCGGAACCATAGCAGCTTTTCCAGCGGCGCGGGGAGCACGGGGGCGGTATGGCCCGCATAGCGGCGGCCTTCTTCATCCTCCCACTGACCCGCCGGGAAATACACCCTGCGCTCCCGCGCGCCCTTCGTCACCACAGGGGCCGCCAGGATATTTTCGCCCAGCATAAATTCATCGGTGACGCACGCATAGCCCTGATGGGGATCGTTATATTCCAGCGCACGGAGAATGGGCTCGCCCGTCTGCTCGGCCTGGCGCACCAGGGCGAGAATTTCGGGGGCCAGCCGCTGATGCAGCTGGGCGGCCTGCTGGCACAGGGCCAGGTTTTCGGGGCGCAGCGCCTTCCAGGGGGCCCAGGAAAACTGCATCATGGGAAACAGGGCGGAGCATTGCGCCATGCGCACGAACAGCTCTTCGTCGATGTGGAAGCCGGGCAGGAAATTATAGCTCCATTCGCCGCCGCCGATCATATCCGGGCAGATGAAGGGATACCCCATCAGGCCGCAGGCCAGGGCGCAGGGAATCAGCTCGTTGATGCCGTCGCCATCCCAGCGGTGGCCCTTATCCCGCAGGCGCTGAATCACGTTGCGGCCGCCGCCCTTATAGGTGTCCTTGTATTCATGAAAGGGATAGCGCGTGCCGAAGCGATTCCAGGCCTGGTTCAGCTGGAAGGCCGTTTTATCCGTCGCGAAGCCGCCGTTGATTACGTTTTCCGGCAGATAGCGGCCGACGGCGCCGCCGTCGAATTTAAAGCCGTCCACGCCGTATTCCCGCATCAGGCGCTGCAATTGCTCGTCCAGGAATTGCACGTCGTAGGGGTTTTCCATATCCAGCACGGCGCTGAAGCCGTTCCACCACCTTACCAGCGCCACCTCGCCCTGGGGGGTGCGCATGTAGAGGTGCTTGGCCATTTCAGGGTCGGTGCCCACCAACGGCCGCAGGGAGCGCACGAATTTGGGCCCGTCCGCGCACACATAGGGCACCACCCACAGCATCACGGTAAAGCCCATTTCGTGCAATTCGTCTACCATTTTCTTGGGATCGGGAAACCGGGAAAAATCAAATTCCCAATCGCCGTAGCGGCCGTGCCAGCCCTCGTCGATGATGAAAATGCCGGGGGCGAAGCCGTTGTTCAGATAATCCCGGGCGAACGCGAGCACCTTTTCCTGGGTGGGGTAATAGGTGAATTCCATCCAGGTGTTGTATTGCGCCGTTTGGAAAAATTTATCCGGCAGCCGCTTCTGATCGCAGGGGAAATAGCGGCGGCTGGCGTCCAGATAGGCCTCCCGCAGGGTGGTTCCCGGCTGGCAGAGCCGAATGTCCTCGCCTTCCAATTCAAAAGCGCCCTTTTCGATGCGCGCGGTGAAGGGCTGCTCGCTCCAAATATACCGTCCCTGGCTGGATACGAAGAAGGGCATGGATTGATTGCTGATGGCGGTGGTCAGATCCAATTGATATTCGGAATCCGCCGTCAGGGGGCATTGCGCCTTGCCAGTGGAGCCGCCCCACCAGTATTCGTTCTTTAAAATGGGAAAGGAATAATGCATACGCCGCCTTCTTTCTTGATTTTTGCTCCAAAATAATTATAATATAGATAAATGCCCATGTAAATGGGCGATTGGAAGACGAACTTTCGAAATTGGCTCATTTTTGCAAAGGAAGGGAACGCTGTGCAGACCTTTGAACCGGGGATTGCCATCGCGGGCTTTGAGGCGCTGTATCATTATTTTTTCGACAACACCTATCGCTTTGCCGGGCATCGCCACGCCTGCTGGGAGGTGAACCTGGTTTGCGGCGGCGAAATGGAGATTACCTATGATAACCGGGTGCTGACGCTGCGGCCGGGGGAATTTTACCTGGCCGCGCCCCATGTTTTTCACCGCAGCGCCGTATATGCCAGCGGCACCACGGAATTGATCGTGGCCATGTTTTACGCCCAGGGGCTTTCGCCCGAGGCGGCGGGCCGCGTTTTGCCCCTGGATGGGGCGGGGCAGAGCCTGGCGCGGCTGGCGATTGGGGAAATGGACGCGCTGCCCTGGAAAAATTGCGTGCTTTCCCCCGGCGCGGCGCTGCCCGCCGCCCTGCGCCTTTTCTGGGAAGCGCTGCTGACGCATCAATTGCGGGAGCCCGCCCTGCCGGAAACGCGCCCCAGCGGCAATTCGGCGGTTTACCGGGACGCGGTGGATTTCATGCGCCGCCATCTGCGGGAAAGCCTCAGCGTTTCCCGGCTGGCGGAGGGCTGCTATACCAGCCCCGCCACGCTGAAGCGCGTGTTTCTGCAATACACCGGGTGCGGGGCGATGCAGTATTTTATGGCCCTGAAAATGGAAGCGGCCCGCAAGGCCCTGGAAGCGGGGGAGACGGCCAGCCGCGTTTCGGAGGAATACGGCTTTTCTTCGCCTGCGTATTTTTCCTTTGCATTCAAAAAAAGCACGGGCGTTTCGCCCCGGGACGTTCGAAAAAAGGCTTCGCCGGGAGCGCCGTGAAGGGAAAATAAAGAATTGCAGAATCGTATACGATTTTTAAAGAATTGCGGATGGTAATTACGCTGTATCCACCCTATAATATAGAAAAATGCTTGATTTCCCGGGCGATAAAAGCGCTGGGGACGAGAAGAAAGCGGGAGGAGAAGCGCATGAAAACACAGAGCATTGTTTTTACCGCGCCCGGCCGGGCGGAACTGCTGGAGGAGGAAACGCGGCCCCTGGGCCCCCGGGACGTATTGATTCAGCGGCATTATTCCACCATCAGCAGCGGCACCGAGCGGGCCAACCTGACGGGAGATGAAAACGTGAACCCCCGAACCCCGGCGGCGAAGGCGGTTTTTCCCCGGCGGGGCGGATACAACGGGGCGGCCACCGTGCTGGAGACGGGGGCGGAGGTGAAATCCGTCAAGCCCGGCGATAAGGTGATCGTGACCTGGGGCTGCCACACCCATTATGAGTGCGTAGACGAGGGGAATATTCACCGGCTGGAGGATCAGCAGGCCTCCTTGCAGGATGCGGCCATGGCCCTGATTGCCACCTTCCCGCTGGCCGCGGTGCGCAAATGCCGTTTGGAGTTGGGCGAGCCTGCGACGGTGATGGGCCTGGGCATTCTGGGGCGCATCGCCCTGCAATTGCTCAAGGCGGGAGGCGCGACGCCGGTGATCGCGGTGGATCCCGTGGCGGAAAAGCGGGCGCAGGCCCTGGAATTCGGCGCGGATTACGCGCTGGATTCCTTCGCGCCGGATTTTGCGGCGCAGATGAAGGCCCTCTCCCGGGGCGGCGTGAAGGTGGCCGTCGAGGTGACGGGCTTTGGCAAGGCGCTGGATCAGGTGCTGGACGGCATGGCCCCCTTTGGCCGCGTGGCGCTGCTGGGCTGCACCCGGCATTCGGATTTCTCCATCGATTATTATCGCAAGGTGCATTTCCCCGGCATCGTCCTGATCGGCGCCCACACCATGGCCCGGCCCAGGCTGGAATCCTCCGCCGGGCTGTGGACGGAACGGGACGATCTACTGGCGGTGATGGATTTGGTGCGTTGGGGCAGGATTGATCTGAAAAAAATGGTGGAGGAAGTGCATTCGCCCCTGGACGCGCCCCAGGTGTACGCCCGCCTGGCGGCGGACAAGAGCTTCCCCGTGGTGCAGTTCCATTGGGATTTGCTGGGTAATTCATAATTTTTGCGGGGGAACCGCCGCTTTGCTTTCAAAAGGCGACTCCCCCGCAGTTTTTTTATATGCGAATCTGATACAGGTCGTACAGCGCCAGGGGACGGGCGCGGAAGCGGACGCAGCCATCGGCGTAATCAAAAGGAACGGGCTCCTTTTCAGGCAGCAGCAGCACGGCCTGAGGCGGCGCGTCCAGCCGAACCAGGATTTCAAAGCCGGGCAGTGGCCCTTCAAAATCGTGCTGCATCCGCACGGCGCTGATTTTCAGGCCCTCCCGATCTCGGAAGGTCACCAGCTCCACAATGCGGGAAGCGTCCGTGCGCAGGGAGCGCTTGAGGCCCAGGGCGGAAAGCAGCGCCAGCAGCGAACGCGCATAGGAAGGCCCCGCCTCCTTTTCCAGGGGCTGGGCGCACCAAAGCACAGCGCCCTTTCCCAGCCGCCGGAACACCACGGCGGGATATTCGGTATCCACCCCCGGCGGATTGGAATGGATGGAGGCGAAGCGTTCGTTATTTTGGGTGGTGTAGGGCAGCTTAACCCGGGCCCACACCTCAGCGTCCGGGGCCAGGCCCGTCAGGCAGGGGGCCTGCGCGTCGAAATGCAGGGGATACGCCTGATTAAAGCCGTCAAAGAGCGCCTCCCGGCCGGGAAGGGGCGCCAGATAGGTGACGGTGTGCGGGGTAAAGCCCGCGTTTTCCGCGCCCAGCAGCGCCCGCAGCAGGGCGGGCTCCTCCGCGCCGGAAAAATACAGCAGGCCGCCCTGGAACACATAATCTGTGAGCGAACGAAGCTCCGCGTCCGTCAGGGAATGCAGCAGCGAGGCGACGAGCAGCGGGTATTGCCCCAGGCGCTCCATCTGGCGATAGCTAGCCACGGCCACGGGCACATGGGCCTGGGCCAGCGTGCGCACCGCCTGCACCGCGCCCTCATGATGGCCGAAATTCTGGCCCCGGCGGAAGGCCTTTGAGGGCAGATGATACAAAACGGCCGCGTCGGCCGCCAGCTCCCCTTCCAGAAGATAGGGCTCGTAAGGCGTCGATTTATCAAATACCTCGCCCAGCAGCCGGTACACCCGTCTGTCCATCGTGCCTATGGGGTCGATGGCGTCGATCATCAGCGTGGCCCCATGATGGGCGCTGGTGAGCAGCGCGGCGGTTTCCAGCTCCTGCCGGGGCTTCACCGTGGTGTGCTTTTGCAGGTTGGGCTCAAACCGCCCGCGCATGTATTCAAAAGGCGGGTTTTTGCTGGCGGAAAGGTAATATTTGCAGGTGAAGGATTGCTCGTACAGGCCGCCGTACAGATCGCCGCCGGTGTAATCGCAGGCCTCGTTCACCTGATCGCCGGGCACGCCGACCGCGTCGTGGGCCACCGCCCCGGCGAAATTCAATTCCACCGATACCCCCGGGGCGAGGGCCCGGGTATGCTCGGCCACCGCCTGGGAAAATTCGCCCATCCAGGCGTGCAGCCGCTCAATCAGCGTTTCCCAGCGTGCGTCCTCCGGCCCCAGGGGCATTTCGCCGCCCACCTCCCGGGCCCAGCGCCCCCGGCAATGGGGGCAATAGCAGACGTGACCCCAGAAGGGCATATCATAAAACATACCCTCCACCGGGAAATAGGCCAGCATTTCCGCAATCTGCGCGAAAACGAACGCCCGGTATTCGGGATGATTGGGGCAGCACAGGCCGTAGCGGGTATGCTCGTTTTCCCGGCGGGAGCGGCCGTTTTTCTGCACCATGCGCCATTCGGGGCGGCGGTCGTGCTCGTAGGTGTTATAAATCAGGCTGTAATAGCCGACCACGCTGATATTCGCTTCATGGCACAAATCCACCAGCCGCCGCATTTTGCCAGGCTCCTTTTCAAAGGCCCGGTGCATACGGCCCGTCTGCGTGGGGTAATAGCACAGCCCGGTGTGAGCTTGAAAATACAGCATGGCGGCGTTAATCCGCGCCAGCTTCAAATTTTCCAGGTATTCCTCCGGGCTGAAGCGGCTGAGAAAAGCGTCGTCCCAATCGTCGATGTGCATATCGCACAGATGGCGGCGAAAGCGATTTGTATACCATGCGCTCATGGCTGCGCCTCCTTACGGGCCGCCCAGAGGGCGTCCAATTCGGGATTTTCCGCAAAATGCTTCAGCATCACCAACGGCTCGGCGGTGGAAATGTTGCGCACCAGCACGCCCTTTTTCGCCGCCTGTTCGCTGACGAAGAATTCGTCGTTGGTCAGCTCGCCATAGCGAATCAGCGTGGGCGTTTCGATATTCCAGGCCCCCAGGCTGCCGCGTCCCTGGATCAGGATAAAGCCGTAGGCCGCCTGATCCTGAATCAATTTTTCCTGCCCCGGGGCGATGGTGAGCCGCTTGGCGCACACCTGGCGGCAGCGATAGCAAATCCATTCCTCCCGGCCCGCTGCATCCTCCCAGATCAATTGCGGACGCATGAAATGATGGCGGGCGAAATCTGCGTCGGTATTGGCTTCCCAATCGATTACATCCATCAGATAATCAAAATTGCCCCGCTCCTCCTCCGGACAATTTTTCCAAAGCAGCTCCTCCGGCACGCAGTGGCCGCCCGGCAGCACGGATTGATACATGGCGTATACGTCGCTGGCGAATTGCGGCTCATAGGTACACAGGCTGGCGGGGGCGTGGAGAATGCCCGGGGGCACGTCCCAACCGGTATCCAGGCTGATCTGATAGGCCTGGGAATGATCCAGCAAACGGTTATCGCCCTTATTGAAATTTTCCAGGCAGGCGCGGATTTCTTCCTTCTTGGTATCCGGCTTCAGGCCGAAGAAGGTGTAGGGAAATTCGCCGCCGTAATTGTTGCATTGGGCGGGGAAAAAATACATTTCGGGCTTGCCGTCCGCGCCCACCCGGCGGGCATGCTCGTCCCGGTGGTGGATATGATGCGGCAGCGGGCCCAGGTTATCAAAGAATTTGGAAAACATGGGCCATTTGTGATATTTGTCCCACAGCCTCTGCCCGATGATTTCCCCCTGCAATTCCGCCACCGCGTCCCGCAGCAGCATGCGTTTTTGGCCGTCCGCCGAAACGATATAGCTCAGGCCCTCGTCCTCCGGCGTGCCCGGGCCGTTTTCCGCCCAGGTGGTGGAGGCGAACCAGCGCTCGTCAATACCGCCCTTTTCCAGGCCCTTCACATAATAATCATCCGGATGCAGCTTGATCCGCTTTCCCGGGCGGCAGAAGGCCCGGGGAACCCAGGTGGGGGCCAGGCGGTATACGCCCTGCCCTTCTACCAGCAATTCCTGCGCTAACGACATGCTTTTGCTCCTCCTCTATTGCTTTTCCGCGCCCGTTCCCGGCACGCATATTCCTTTTTATTATAATGCGTGCGCCAATTTACGCCCAGGGCCGTTGGAACGGATAATCCGGATTATGGAACATTTTTCTTGAACAAATTTCCGGATTGTGCTATCCTGAATTCAGAAAAAGAGAGGAGGCGGGAGCGCCGTGAAGCCCCAGGAGGAAATGCGGGCCATCTGCGACGATTTGTATCAAATCACCGGCATCAAGGCGGTGGTCTACGATGCGGATATGCGCGTTCTGTATTCGCAACCGGGCACGATGGGGCCTTTTTGCACTGCGTTGCGGCGATTTCCGGGCATCAGCGAAAAGTGCCTTGCCTGCGATCGGATGGGCCTGGAGCGCTGCCGCCGGGATCGGGACATCTGCATTTATCGCTGCCACATGGGGCTGACGGAAGCCACCGCGCCCATTCTGGCGGACGGAGCGGTGATCGGATATCTGATGTTCGGGCAAGTGCTGGCACGGGATGGCCGGGCGGAGGTGCTCCGCCGCCTGGAGGCGCTGAAGGGGCTGGAGGGCAAGGCGACGCTGCGCGGGGAAATTGCCCGCATGGAAGAAAAGGACGAGCATACCCTCCGGGCGGCGGCCCGGCTGCTGAGCATGTGCGCCTGCTATATCCGGCTGCATCCCCTCCTGCGCTCCCAGCAGAAAAACCAGGCGCTGCCCCTGGCCCAGTATATTGAGGAAAACCTGGCCGATCCGGAGCTTTCCATTCCCCGGCTGTGCGCGGTTTTCGGCGTTTCCCGGGGCACGCTGTATCAGCGCTCCCGGGCCGCTTTTCAAATGGGCATTACGGATTATATCCGTCAGGCGCGCCTGAACGCCGCGCTGATGCTGCTTCGGCAAACCGATCTCCCGCTCTACGCCGTCGCCGCCCAGGTCGGCATCGGCGATCCGGATTATTTGGCCCGGCTCGTCAAAAAACAAACGGGCAAATCCCCGCGCCGGCTGCGACAGGAAAGCGACACGCCTGCGGGAAATTAGCAGCTCGCCTGCGTTTTCAGGTTCTATTTGCAATTCTGCGGGAAATATGCTATAATGATTTTCCGGATCGCCGGGCGGCGGTTCATAAACCGTGGGCGGGGCGCATTTCGATGGGGAAGGGAGCGGCGAAGCATGGCGAAAAAAATCGGCGTAAAACCCATTGCGCAGAATCGCAAGGCGCGCCACGACTTTTTCATCGAGGAAAGCATTGAATGCGGCATCGAGCTCAAGGGTACGGAAGTGAAATCCATGCGCCAGGGCAAGGTGAACCTGAAGGAAAGCTTCGCCATGGTGAAGGACGGCCAGGTGTTTGTGCAGGGCATGCACATCAGCCCCTATGAACAGGGCAACATCTTCAACACCGATCCCCTTCGCCCCAAGCGCCTGCTGCTGCACAAAAGCGAAATTCGCAAGCTGGGGGCCCAGGCCCAGCGCCAGGGGTATGCCCTGGTGCCGCTGGACGTATACCTCAAGGACGGACGGATGAAGCTGAATCTGGGGCTGTGCGTCGGCAAGCAGCTGCACGATAAGCGCGCCAGCGCGGCGGAGCGGGATGCAAAGCGCGAAATGGATCGCGCCATGCGCAATCATCGGGATGGCTGAATCCCGGCAATATGGGGGTGTATTGGTTTCGACGGGGATTGTCGGAGGGATGGTAAGCGAGCCGCGGACCCTGGCCGCGTTAAAACGGGGAACTTTAAAATTAACTGACAACAATCAGTACGCTTTCGCTGCTTAATGCAGCGCGTCGGCCCTGAGCTGCCTACGGCGCAGGTCACCGGCGTCAAAAATGTAGGGAACGGGGCTGCGTAAGCTTTGCCGCAGCCCGGCACCATGAAGCTACTCATGCCGTAAGCCTGTCCAGGGGCGTGCGGCGGCGGGAATGTTAAAACATGGACTGCGCTCGAAGAAAACTGTCTTGCTGAGTCTTCGGACAGGAGTTCGATTCTCCTCACCTCCACCAAACCGTGCAAATCCGAACCACCTGTTCTTCTTCGTGAAGCACACGTTCGGATTTGTGAAAGAGATTGAG
>CAKULG010000032.1 GCA_934667105.1 uncultured Clostridia bacterium | reverse complement strand
TTTGCTTCGCAAATCTCCACCTTTCCCTTGACTGTGCTCTCTGTGCTTTGTGTAACCTATGTTTGACGCGGATACACTTTTCCGCCTCGCCCCGTCAGGGCCGCCCTTGATTTTCGCCGGGGACGAATGTTATAATGATTAGGAAAACCGCCTTTTGCGGTTTTCCGGGTCAGCGGGACGCTGTAGGCGTTACGCTGACAATCGAATGTTATAATGATTAGGAAAATCACTTCTGTGATTTTCCGGGCCGCCGGAAGGGCAAGGCGGCGAAGTAAGGTGGGGAGGAGCGTCCGATGGACAGAACGGAAAACGTGGAGCTGACGGTGCTGTGCCTATTGGAGGACGACGAGCGGATCCTGCTTCAGAACAGGCGGAAGAAGGATTGGCAGGGGTACGCCTTGCCGGGCGGCCATGTGGAGCGCGGGGAATCGTTTGTGGACGCTGTGATTCGCGAGATGCGGGAGGAAACGGGCCTGGAAATAAAACGGCCCCGCCTGGCGGGCGTGAAGCAATTCCCCATAGAAAACGGAAGATACGTTGTGCTGCTGTTTAAAGCGTGCGAATGGTCGGGCACGCTTGCCTCCTCGGAGGAGGGAGAGATGGAGTGGGTGGAATACAGCCGTCTGCCCAGCCTGAAAACCGTGGAGGATTTTGCGGATCATCTGCGGGTTATCAATTCGCCCGAGCTGACGGAATTTCAGTATGTCGTTCACGACGGCGAGTGGACTGCCGTAATAAAATAATTATTTGAAGGATGGAGCCGGTTGGTATGATTGAAATCAGGCGCATCGACGCGGCGCATCAGGCGGATATCAACCTGCCCAACGAGCCGTTTCGTTTATTCGGGCCGGATACGGAGACGTACCGGCATACCCGGCAGGAGGGAAAGGCGGATATTCTGTTTTGCACGGAGTGCGAATAAGCGGAAGGCGAGGCGCTGTGATTTTTGCGGCGGCGCTCAAGGATCGAGAGAAAGGAGGAAAAAGCATGCGCTGTCAAATCGTGTTCAGCGATGTGGACGGAACGCTTCTGAACAGCGCTCATCAGCTGTCGGAAAATACGCTTTATGCCATTCGGGCGCTGCAGAAGCGGGGAATTCCGTTTGTGATTGTTTCCGCCAGAAGCCCGGCTGGCGTTTATCCGATCCAGGAAAAATACGGGTTTCAGTCTCCCGTCATTTCCTACAGCGGCGCGCTGATTTTGGACGCGCATAGAAACGTCCTGGCCGAGGCGGGCTTTTCCCCTCAAACGGAGGAACGAATCCTTTTGGCGATTGACAAAAGCGGCCTGGATTGCGCCTGGAACATTTATTCCGCCAACGCCTGGATTGTGAAAAATAAGCGCGACCCGCGCGTTCTGCGGGAGGAAAGCATCGTTTATACGAGCGCGGCGGAGGGAAACGCCGGAAGCGGAAATTGCGGGCCTGGGCGCAAAGCGTTAAAAAGCTGCTTTGAGCATGCCGCCGGCAGGGAGGATACGCAATGAAACAGTGCATGGATTCGGAAAATCTGCATCGCAGACTGAAAAAAATTATCGGTCAGGTGCAGGCGATCGACCGGATGGTCGATGAGGACGTTCCCTGCGAGGACGTGCTGGCCCAGATCAACGAGGCGAAATCCGCGCTGCACGGCTGCGGCAAGGTGGTGCTGGAAGGGCATATTAAGTATTGCGTCCGGGACGGCATCGAGCGCGGGGACGCCGATAAAACTATCGAGCGCTTTACGAAGGCCGTGGAACGGTTTTCAAACATGGGATAAGCATAGAAGGCGAGCGCCGCGCGTTAAAAACGCTTCTCGCGGTATTTGGCGTCGCCGCGTTTTTTACGGCCGAATTTTGTTCGGCCGTTTTTTTTTCTTGCACCGTTTGACAGGGTAGACCCCCTATATGTATAACATGCCAATACCCACTATGGTATAGAAGGAAGAGGGTTCCCGATGAAGAAGCTGATGGCGAAGCTGGAGCGGCTGCTGGCGGCGGGCGGAATCAAAAAGGATGGGGCGCTGCTTGCCCTTTCCGGCGCGGCGGTGATTTGCAGCTTGCTGGGATTTCGGCCGTTTCCCTTCGACATGGCGAGGATTGCCATTATCCTCTGCGGCGTTCCCATCATCCTGGAGGCGGTGATCGGCCTGGTCACAGCCTTTGATATTAAGGCGGATGTGCTGGTATCGCTGGCGCTGATCGCCTCCATCTGCATTGGGGAGGATTTTGCCGCCGGGGAGGTGGCGTTTATCATGCAGCTGGGCGGCCTGCTGGAGGAACTGACCGTGGCCCGGGCGGGCATTGAAAAACTGATGCATCTGACCCCGCAGACGGCCCGCGTTTTGCACGGGGAGGGGGAAGAAATCATCCCGGCGGAGCAGGTTCGGGTGGGCGATCGCATTCGCGTGCTGCCCGGGGAGGGCGTTCCCGTGGACGGCGTGATCGTTTCGGGCCAGACCTCCATCAACCAGGCCGTCATGACGGGCGAATCGCTGCCAGTGGATAAAACCGCGGGCGACAGCGTGTCCAGCGGCACGGTGAATCAGCTAGGCACCTTCGAAATGGAAGCAACGAAGGTGGGGGAGGATAGCTCGATTCAGCGGATGATCCGCCTGGTGCAATCGGCGGATGCGGGCAAGGCCAAGTTTGTGGGCGTTGCGGATCGGTGGGCCACCTGGATTGTAATCATTGCCTTGAACGCCGCGGCGCTGACCTGGATTTTCACGGGCCAGATTATCCGCGCGGTCACGATTCTGGTGGTGTTCTGCCCCTGCGCGCTGGTGCATAACGCGGGCTCGGTGCTCGTGATTGTCAACTCTGCATTCTTACTGAAATGGAGGAAGAAATAATGGCGATTCAAATCATTGGTCTGGTAATTGGCGCGCTGGTTTTAGGGGCAGGGCTCTATTGTCTTGTCAAAGAAAAGAAGGATCCCGAATCCAAGAAAATCTATGGAACGGTCAGCGCCGTGGGCGGTGTAATTGCTCTGATCTGCGCGCTGCTGCTGATTTTCTGAACGGGGGAAGGTATAAAAATAATGCAGGGGAACCGTTCTTTGGAGGCCAAAGAACGGTTTCCCCCGCGCCTCCTCCAAGAAAGCCGATTGGATAGGCGGCAGGAAATCTACTTGCTTTTCCGCCTGCCGGGGGAAGAAAGAGGCGCATTTCGCTGCAGTGCGTAGACTATATTTTTTTACGGCCTCCGCGGATCAAAGCGTGACGGTAAAGACGGTTCCGGTTTCGGGGGCGCTGGCGGCTTCGATTTTCCCGTTCATCAGCTGGATACTCCGCTGAATGATGGCCAGACCCAGGCCATGGCCCTGCTGGGCGGTGCGCGCCTTATCGCTGCGGTAGAAGCGCCCGAAAACGTGGGGCAGATCCTCCGGCGCAATCACCGTGCCGAAATTCTGCACCGTAAGCACCGCCTTTCGGCCTCGGGCGCTCAGCGCGATGCGGACGCGGCCCGCCCGGGGCTCATATTTCAGCGCGTTTTCAATCAGGCCGGAAACTGCCCGCAGCAGCGCCTCCGCGTCCCCGGTTACAAAGACGTTATCCTGCACGTCGGTTTCCAGCGCCACGCCGCGATCATAGGCCATGGCCTCCATTTGCAGCGCGGCCTTGGTGACTGCGGCGGAAAAATTCACCGGTTCCCGCTTGGGTAGGCGCTGCCCGCTGTCCATGGCGCTGAGGGCCAGCATATCGTCGATCAGCGATTGCATATTTTCCATGGCCTCGCCGCTGCGATCCAGCCAGGCCTGCGCCTGGGCGACGGTCTGGCCCGGATTTTCCATCAGGATATGGCGGCACGCCTGCATCACGGCCAGGGGGGTTTTCAGATCGTGGGATATATCCGCGACGAACTGCTTTTCGCGGTTCATCGCCTGCTCCACCGGGCGCACCGCCAGCCGGGAAATATACCGGCTGATCCCGTAGCAGGCAAGCATCGTCAGCGCGAATGCGCAAAGCAGATACAGGCTCGTCTGCAAAAGCGAGGCGCGCAGATACCGCGCGGGAAATAGGGATACCTTCGCTGAATCCTTTTTCCCGGCGGAGAGATAAAACAAATCGCAATCCCCGAGATAGCCGAAGCCGGCCTCTTTTTCCACGGCGGCCTGGGCGGCGGCGAGAATTTCGCCCTCGTCCGAGCCGTCAGTGCCGGAGATAATCGCAGCGGAGCCATTTTCAAAAAATACGGTGATGCAGCGGCTGAAGGCGGGGCCCGTTTCCGGGGCGCTTTCCTGGGGCGGCTGCGGCGGGGGCTCCTCCGCCTTGGCGGGGCCGCCCTCCTCCGGCGGCGCGCCCGGCGTATAGGAAAAGGAGCCGTTTTCCCCCCGGAAGGGCTCCAGCGTTTGTCGCCCTCGCCGACGGCATGGGCGATCACCACGTTGGTTCCCAAGGCGACGCCGATAAAAAGATTGACGATCAAGCCGATAATGGGGCTGTTGGCCCCCACCGCCGCCACCGCCGCCGTCTTTTCCGCGCCGGTGAAATTGCCAACCACCGCAATATCCGAGGCGTTGAACAGCTGCTCCAAAATGGCGGTGGCCGCCACGGGCAGCGCGAAGCGGGGAAACTTGCTCCAGATGGGGCCGTGCAGCATGTCCAGCTTGTGCGCGCGCATAAGGCAAGCCATCCTTCTTTCTTATAATGCCCGGAAAGTATAGCATGCGGGGAAATAAATAACAAATATAAATAATTCATGATTTATCATAGTTGAAAAGAATGATAAATCGCGCTATGCTCATTTCGGGGTGAAGCCGATGGATATTCGCGTTCTTCGAAATTATCTGGCCGTCGCGCGGGAGCAGAATATCACCCGGGCGGCGGAAAGCCTGCATATCGCCCAGCCATCGCTTTCCAAGCAGATGCTGGAATTAGAAAAGGAATTGGGCAAGCCGCTGCTGATTCGGGGCAAGCGCAAGCTTACCCTGACGGCGGACGGAGCGCTGCTGCGCAAGCGCGCGGGGGAAATTCTTTCACTGATGGAAAAAACGCAGGCGGAGGTCTCCTCCGGCGCGGCGGAAATCGGCGGCAGAATCGCCGTGGGCGGTTCCCCGCCGGAAAAGCTGCTGCGGGCCGCCGCGGCGCTGCGGGAAAAGCATCCGGCCGTGCAATTTGATTTTTACGCAAGCGACGCTACCGACGTGATCGAGCGCCTGGATCACGGCAGCCTGGATTTCGCCGTGCTGCTGGAGCCGGTGGACGCGGTGAAATACGAGTATCTTTCCTTGGGCGATTCCGCCCGTTGGGGGCTTTTGATGCCCTCGGAATGCGCGCTGGCGCAAAAGCCCGCCGTGGGGCGGGAGGATTTTTGCGCCGCGCCGCTGGTGTTTCACCGCCGGGAGGGCCTGCAAATCGAAATTGCCCGCTGGGCGGGAACGGAGCCGGAGCGCCTTTGTATTGCCGCCACCTATAACGTGGTCAACGGCACGCCCGCGCATTTTGTGCGCAGTGGGCTTGGCTATTTCCTCACCACGGAGGATCATCTGGGCGCAAGGCTGGAGCCCGGCGTTTGCTTTCGGCCCCTGGAGCCGGCCCTGGCCATTCATCACGCGCTGGTTTGGAAGCGCCATTCTGTGCTCAGCAAGGCTGCGGAGGCGTTTTTAAAATGCCTGTGAGCATTTTCCCCGCGGCGGGCGCGCCCACTCCTCTCTGCACTGACATCCGAAATTTACAAAAAAAGCGCTTGCATTCTTGTGGGGAGCATGCTATAATATGTTCTGCGGCTCATAGGCAGCCACCTATGAATCCGCCATCTGCATGCGCAAAAGAGGTGAAATTGGCATGAAGGAAAAGATCCATCCTAACTACGGCAAGGCAATCGTTCGCTGCGTATGCGGTGAAACCTTTGAAACCGGCTCCACGAAGAAGGAATTGAAGGTCGAAATTTGCTCGAAGTGCCATCCTTTCTTCACCGGCAAGCAAAAGCTGGTGGATAGCGGCGGGCGTGTTGATCGCTTCAAGAAGCGGTTTGGCATGTAAGCCACATAAAAGCAGCACAGCCTTGCTTGGCGTGCTGCTTTTTGCTTATGTGGGTTCGCAGGGCCGGGCCGCCGGGCGCGCCCGGGCCGATATAGATTTGAAGAGAAAGGCAGCTTGCGTTTTATTATGGAAGAAAAACAAAAAAAGCCCCGCGTGGATATCGGCGGGCAGGCCGTGCTGGACGGCGTGATGATGAAGGGCCCGGAGGCCATCGCGGTGGCCGTGCGGCGGCCCAACGGCGATATCGTTGTGAAGCGGGACGCTTACGAGAGCCCCGCGAAAAAGCATCCCTGGATGGGCAAGCCCTTTATCCGCGGCACGGTGAGCATGGTGCAAATGCTTTCTATCGGCATGAAAACGCTCTCCGACAGCGCCAATATGCTGGGGGAGGATCAGGCCGAGGAGCCCAGCAAATTTGAAAAATGGCTGGCGGAGAAGCTGGGCAAAAATGTGGATAAGGTGGTTATGGCGGTGGCCATGGTGTTCGCCGTGTGCCTGAGCGTGGGGCTGTTCGTGCTGCTGCCCAATGTGGCGGTAATGCTGTTTCCCGCCTCTGCCACGGGGGGCATGCTGCTGCTGAAAAATCTGGTGTCCGGCGTGATCCGCATTGCGCTGCTGATAGGCTATATCGCCCTGTGCGGGCGCATTCCAGATATGCGGCGCACGTTCCAGTATCACGGCTCGGAGCACAAAACCGTCTATTGCCACGAGCATGATCTGCCCCTCACCCCCAAGAACGCCCAGCAGTTTTCCACCCTGCATCCCCGCTGCGGCACCTCCTTTCTGCTGCTGACGTTTATTCTTTCCATCCTGTTCTATTCCATTATCGACGTGCTGGTGCTGCAAATCACGGGCTTTGACCTGGGGGCGCATTATCTGCTGCGGGTGCTGTCCCGGCTGGTGCTGCTGCCCTGCATTATGGGCATCGGCTACGAGGCGCTCAAGGGCCTGGCCCATTCCGAAGGACGGCTGGTGCGCGCGCTGCGCTGGCCCGGCCTGCAGATGCAGCGCCTGACCACCCGGCAACCCACCGACGAAATGTGCGAGGTGGCCATCGCGGCCATGAACGCGGCGCTGGAGGGCCTGCCCCAGGGGGAGAAAACCCCCGAGGGCTGGGTGATTCTGAAAAAGGCGGAGGCGCAGGCGTGACTGTTCGGGAAGCGCTGAACGCCGCAGAAGCGCGCCTGCGAAAAACAGGAACGCCGGATGCGCGCCTGGACGCAGAATATATGCTGGCCGAGGCGCTGCGCGCGCCCCGGCTTTCTTTGCTGGTGGATAAGCAGCGGCCCGTGCCCGCCCCCGCCGCCGCCGCCTTTGAGGGCATGCTGGCTCGCCGGGAAAAGCGGGAACCGCTGCAATACATCCTGGGAGAGCAGGGGTTCATGGGCTTTTCCTTCCGCACCGACGCCCGGGCGCTGATTCCCCGAAACGACACTGAGTGCATCTGCGAAGCGGCGCTGGCCCATCTGGGGCCGGGCATGGAGGCGCTGGATCTGTGCACCGGGTCGGGGGCCATCGCGGTGGCGCTGAAAAAGCTGCGGCCCGCCGTTTGCTGGACGGCGACGGATCTGAGCGAGGCCGCCCTCTCCCTGGCCCGGGAAAACGCCCGGCGGTTGGGGGTGGAGGTGGATTTTTTCCAGGGCGATCTGTTCGCTCCCCTGGCTGCGCGGCGATTTGACCTGATCGTGAGTAACCCGCCCTATATTCCCCTGGGCGAGCGGGAGCAATTGCAGCGGGAGGTGCGGATGGAACCCGAAATGGCGCTGTTCGCCGGGACGGACGGCCTGGATTTTTACCGCCGCATCGCCCGGGAAGCGCCCGGTCATCTAAATCCCGGGGGCTATCTGATTCTGGAGATCGGGGATACGCAGTTCGCCGCGGTGGCGGCGCTGCTGGAAGCGCGCTTTGAAGCGCCCCGGCGGATACGGGATTTAAGCGGCCTGGACCGGGGCGTGGCCGCCCGGCTGCGGGCGGAGGAAGGAAAAGGGGGGAACGCCTGTGCTGGAAGCGCAGTTTGAGGCCATGGAGGCCCGGCTGGAGGAATTGCAGGAGGCCTCCGCCCAGCCCGAGCTGCTGGCGGACGTGCCCCGGTGGCAAAAGGCGCTGAAGGAAATCGCCCAGCTGGAGCCCGCGGTGGCGGCCTATCGCGCCTATCGCGGCCTGACGGAGGAAATCGCCCAGGCCCGGGAAATGCTGGCCGACCCGGATTTCAAGCAGATGGCCGAGGAGGAATTAAAGGCGCTGACGCCCCGGGAGGAGCGGGAGCGGGAGGCCCTGCGGCTGTTCCTTCTGCCCCGGGATCCCAACGACGAGCGCAGCGTGGTGATGGAGATTCGCCCCGGAGCGGGGGGCGAGGAGGCGGCGCTGTTCGCGGCGCTGCTGCTGCGGATGTATCAGCGCTACGCCGAGCGCCGGGGGTTCCTCTTCGAGCCGGTGGATATTTCGGAAACCGAGCTGGGGGGCGTGAAGGAAGCGGTGTTCACGCTGTCCGGCCAGGGGGCCTTCAGCCGGATGAAATATGAATCCGGCGTGCATCGCATTCAGCGGGTGCCGGTGACGGAGGCGGGGGGCCGCATCCACACCTCCACCGCCACTGTGGCTGTGCTGCCCGAGGCGGAGGGGGTGGAGGTGGAAATCCGCCCCGAGGATATCCGCATCGATACCTACCGCGCCTCCGGCCACGGCGGCCAGTATATCAACCGCACCGATTCCGCCGTGCGCATCACGCATATGCCTTCCGGCCTGGTGGTGACCTGCCAGGATGAGAAAAGCCAATTGAAAAATAAGGAAAAGGCCATGAAGGTGCTCCGTTCCCGGCTGTATGATCTGTATCAATCCCAGCAGAACGCCGCCTATGCCGAAAACCGCCGGGCCCAGGTGGGCAGCGGGGAACGCAACGAGCGCATCCGCACCTATAATTTCCCCCAGGGCCGGGTGACGGATCACCGCATCGGGCTGACGCTGTATAAAATCGACGCGGTGATGGACGGCGAGCTGGACGAGATTCTGGACGCGCTGACGCTGCACGAGCAGGCGGAGAAGCTGAAAAACCTGAGCATATAATAAAAAAATCTTCGCGGCTGGAAACAGAATGGCATTTTACTTCGTTCTATGGATGGAACCACAAGGAAGGGAAGGATTTATGATGATGAAAAAGATTTTTGCGCTGCTTCTGGCGTTGACGCTGGCCTGCGCCGTGGCCGCGCCCGCCTGCGCCGATCAGCTGGTCAGCCTGAATTCCTACGCGACGGCCAGCTTCAGCGGCAGCTTCGACGTATATTCCGGTCCCGGCACCTCCTATTACCGGGCCAACAACGGAAAAGCCTCCTATGGCGGCGGCGTGGCCCGGGTATACGGCGTGACGAACGGCTGGGTGATGATCGGCTACCAGCTTTCCAGCGGCAGCTATCGCATCGGCTACATCGAATCCGCCGCGCTGGATAAAATGTACAATCTAAAGGGCGATGTGAACTATAACCTGTACTTCTCCGCCGTTTCCGTGCGCGCTACCGAGGATTGCAAGCTGACGGACGACCCGGTGGTGAATACGGGCCGGGTGACCACCGTTTCTCAAGGAACCACCGTGACCGCTCTGGGCGCGATGTCAGATTGGGTGTATGTGGAAACGGTGATCGGTTCCCAGTACACCCGGGGCTTTATCCGCAGCAAATACCTGACCACCTCCTCCGGCGAGCCCATTACGCCTCAGCCCACCAAGGCTCCCGCCACCGCGCGCCCCTCCGCGCCCACGGCTCAGCCGTCTTACCCCACGGCCCAGCCCTATCCCACGGCGGCGCCCACCGGAAATTCCCTGCTGAGCAGCCTTACCCACAATTGCCCCAACACGGGCATCATGCTGCCCGCTTCCTTTAACCCCTACCAGACCACCTATCTGCTGACGGTGGCCAGCTGGGTTTCCCGCCCCACCTTCACCCCCACCGCCTATGACCCCAACGCGGTGATTACCGTGAACGGCCAGGTGGTGCGCAGCGGCCAGACCTCCCAGGTGATCCCCATGACGGATAAGCCCCAGGCCGTGACCATCGTGGTCACCAGCGGCAGCGCGTCCACCACCTACACTATTTATTTGCAGCGGCGGCCCAGCGAAAAGCGCACCAGCGTTTCTTCCGGGTATATCAACAGCATCTATCAGCGGAATAACACCTGGTATATCGATACCAGCCTGGTGAAGGTGAATTATGCCGGGGATACCTACGACACCGGCAACCTTTCTTCCTTCACCGCCCAGAGCCAGAACCAGGGCTCCGCACATCTGCCTGTTTCCGCCCATTGCGATCTCTATTTCGGCACGCGCGCCCAGGCGATCCGCACCACGAACATTCAGCAGTTCATCAGCAATTATCAGCTGTATGGCAGCACGCTGTATACCTTCGTCTGCATTGAGGATGAAATTGTGGCGATCTTCCCCTACGGAGCGGATTACTAAGAAACAGAATAAAAAAATGGAACTGTGAAAACAGAATGAATGTATTGCGGGGGAACCGTTCTTTGTAAGCCAAAGAACGGTTCCCCCGGTTTAATTTCTTCAATCTTCGCTGGGGCGGACCGTGACGATCCACTCCTCCTGAAGCCAGGTATTCTGGGGCGCCTCCCGCAGCCACTGGCCGTCGGGGGCGATTTCCCAATTGCTCAGGTGCAGCTTGAGGGTGTATTCCTCCGAAAGGGGAACGCCCTTTTGCGCATAAGCGGCGGGATCCTCGCCGCTGGCAATCAGTTCCGCCTTGAATTCTTCGGAGAGAGGAATATCCACGGCCTGGGGATCCTCCGGATCCGCATAGATTTCAAACCAGAAGGAGAATGCGTTATCCTTGCCGGGCAGCACGTTGTAGCCGATATCGCCGGTGAACAGCTTGCCCTCCCGCATATACCCCTCGGGAACCAGCTTCACCAGCAGCATTTTCGCCCCCTGCTCCTGGGCCAGGGTCCGATAGCTGGGCGCGCCCTGTGGAATTTCCTCCTCGCCGAAATGCAGCAAATAGCCCGCCGGATCGTCCACCGCGTAGTCCTCCGCCAGCAGCACGGCTTTTGCGCCTTCCTTCACGGTGATAACGCCGCTGCCGTAGAGCGCGCCCTCCCGCCGGTCATATACCACGTCGTCCAGGGTGTATACCACGTCGCCCAGGCCGTAGCTTTGGCCGCAGGGGGCCACGTCCACCTGATCGAGGGGCAGGTTATCGCCGTAGAACCATTTGAGCAAATCCACCGTGTGGGAAGCGGCGGCGGCGTATACCGCGCCGGTGAGCGCCAGCACAATGAGCGCCACGGCCAGGGCTGCGGGAATTTTGCGTTTCATTTTTATTTCCTCCTTGTTTTCCTGCAAACGGCGGAGCGTCCGCTCCACGCCGTCCGTGAAAGCGGGGGGAGGATTGCCGAACGCCCTGCGAAAATCGGGCGTTTGATCGAAGCTCTTTTTCATTGCGCATCCTCCTCTCCATGCTGCCATTCCTTCTTCAAGGCCAATCTTCCCCGGTGCAGCCGCCCCTTTACCGTGGAAACGGGCAGGCGCAGAGCCGCGGCTACTTCACCCTCCGAAAAGCCCTCGCCGTAGCGCAGCAGCAGCGGCAGCCGCAGCTTTTCGGGCAGCCGGTTCAGCGCGTCCGCCAGCGCCGCGTCGGGCGGCGGGCAGGGGGCGACCTGCCGCTCCAATTGATTGGAGGGCTGCATGCGCATGCGCTTTCGCTGCACGTTGCGGCATTCGTTCACCACAATGCGCATCAGCCAGGGCCGGAAGCGCTCCGGCTCCACCCGCGCTCGGGCGGCCCAGGCGTTCATCAGGGCTTGCTGCACCGCGTCCTGGGCGTCGTAGACCTGCCGCAGGAGGGAGAAGCTCACCCGGTAGAGGGAGGGGGTCATCTGCCGCACCTCCTCCACGAAAGAAGCGTCGCTTATCAAGGGAAAATCCTCCTTGATTCCCGGGCGGCGCGCAGGCGACGCGCCGCCGCAAATCCGTTTTTTGAAAAAAGCCATGGCGCTTTTCACCTATATTAACGCAGCGGGAGCGGGTTTGGATACGCCCCCTGCGCATTTTTTTGCAGGAAATTTTGAAAGCTGCATCGGATGTCTTTGCATGGCGGACATATGTCCTTGTACGGAGAGACGCAGGCAAGAACGCATCCCTGACGGGCGCAGGTGGGCGGCGGCCCCGCTTTTTTTCTTTGCATTGCTTTTTTGGCTCCGGATTATACATGCAAAATGCGGAAAAGCGGCCTGCGCGGCGCATTCCGGGGGCCGAGCAAGGCCGGGAGGCAGGCGCTCCGCTGTCCTTCCCGGACGGACGGAAAAGCAAGAAAATGAATTATGCATAATTTATAAATGCATTTTAGAAAATCAGAAGCGGAATTTCAAAACGTTTTCCTGGGAGAATTGTATCTGCTTTGCATTTTTCTTGTTTTGCTCTTGCAATTTTCGGATTTTGCGCATATACTATGCCTAATCAAAGACAAGGAGGAGGAAGAAGAATGAAAAAAGTTCTTGCGATTCTTATGGCGCTTATGCTAGCGCTCCCCGCCGCCGCGCTGGCGGACGAGATGCCGGTGGTTAAAATCGGCGTGTTCGAGCCCTCCACGGGGAATAACGGCGCGGGCGGCAAGCAGGAGATCCTGGGCATGCAGTATGCCAACGAATTAACCCCCACCGTGGAAATCGGCGGCACGGAATATAAAGTGGAACTGGTTTATGCGGATAACGGCTCCTCGCCGGATAAGGCCCCCAGCGCCGCCCAGAAGCTGGTGAGCGAAAAAGTGTCGGTGGTGCTGGGCTCCTACGGCTCCAGCGTGGCCAACGCCGGCAAACCCATTTTCGGGGAAGCGGGCATTCCCGCCATCGGCGTCACCTGCACCAATCCCGCCGTCACCCTGGGCAACACCCATTATTTCCGTATCTGCTTCCTGGATCCCTTCCAGGGCACGGTGCTGGCCAATTACGCCTTTAAGGAACTGAAGGCCACCACCGCTTACTGCCTGGCGGAGCTGGGCAACGATTACGACGTGGGCCTGGTGCATTATTTCAAGCAGGCGTTCGAGGCGCTGGGCGGCACGGTGGTGGAAGAAACCTTCCCCAGCGGCACCTCTGATTTCTCTTCTTATCTTTCCACCGCTTCCATGGTGGGCGCGGAGGTCATTTTCGCCCCCTGCTCCCTTTCCTATTCGCCGCTGATTGTGGAAACCGCCGCAGCTCAGGGCGTGACCGCGCCCCTGCTGGGCAGCGACACCTGGGATTCCAACGTGGTGGTGGAAGCGGCCAAGGGCAAGGACGTGAAGCTTTACGTTTCCACCTTCTATCAGGAGGGCGGCACGGAATTTGATAAGGGCTTCAAGGCCTGGATCAATGCCGATTCCGTGAATCTGGCCAACAACAACGGCAACGATATGATTTCCGCCGTTTCCGTGATGGGCTTTGACGCGTACTACACCGCGCTGGAGGCGCTGAAGGCGGCGGGCTCCACTGATCCCAAGGCGGTGAACGAGGCGCTGTGGGGCGTATCGCTGGAGGGCGTGACGGGAGCGATTTCCTTTGACGAGACGGGCGACGCCAAGCGCGATTCCGCCTTCATCAAGACGCTGGATACTGCGGCCGGCGAATGGACGCTGGCGGCTGTGCAGGGCGTGGAATGATTGCTTGAAGGGCATGGCCTTGCGGCGCGGCGGGAGCGGCTTTCGCTCCCGCCGTGCCCTATCGTATTATTTCGGCCTGTACCGTTTCCAAAGCCCGCCGGGAAGGGCGCGGCGGATTTTGGAAGCGGCACAGTCCCTAATTAGAAGGAGGGGTTTCCATGCAGATGATTCTTCCCTATCTGCTCTCCGGCATTTCCGTGGGCGGCCAGTACGCGCTGATCGCCATTGGGTATACCATGGTATACGGCATTCTGCGGCTGATTAACTTCGCCCACGGGGATGTGTTCATGGTATCGGGCATTCTGATGGTGTATCTTTCCGCCTCGGGGCTGCCGCTGTATGTGGTGATTCCCCTGGTGCTGGGGCTGACGGTGCTCATCGGCTTTCTCATTGAGCGGGTCGCCTATAAGCCCCTGCGCAGCGCGCCCCGGATGTCCATTATGATTTCGGCCATCGGGGTGAGCTATCTTTTGCAGAACCTGGTGCTGTATATTACCGGCGGGCTGAACAAGGTGTATCCCCGGCTGCCCGTCATTTCCGATTCGGTGACGCTGCATGTTTTCGGCGCGTCGCTGACCACCAAAATGGTCACGCTGGTGACGCCGCCGCTGACTATCGTGCTGGTGGCCGCCCTGGTGCTGCTGATTAACCACACCAAGACGGGCATGGCCATGCGCGCCGTTTCCAAGGACTTTGAAACCAGCCAGCTCATGGGCATTCGCATTAACGCGGTAATCAGCGTCACGTTTATCATCGGCTCCTTCCTGGCGGCCGTGGGCTCCATGCTGTATTTCACCAATTACCCCTCCGTGATTCAAACCTCGGGCTCCATGCCCGGGCTGAAGGCCTTTGTGGCGGCGGTGTTCGGCGGCATCGGCTCCATTCCCGGGGCGGTGATCGGCGCGTTTATTATCGGCATCTGCGAAAACATCATCAAGGGCTTGGATCTGATTTTGCTCAAATCGGGCGTGATTAAAAAAATGCTGGGCCTGACCACCTTCTCGGACGCTTTCACCTTCGCCCTGTTGATTGTGATTTTGGCGGTGAAGCCCACGGGCCTGTTCGGCGAAAAAATGACGGATAAGGTGTGAGGTGCGCAAAATGAAAAAGAAGCTGAATCCCGGAGCGGTGATTACGGGCGCGCTGATCGCGCTGATTTATGCGGGGGTTTTCCTGCTGGAGCAGGTGCTGCCCGCCTCCTCCATGCTGTTCACGGTGCTGAAAAAGGGCGCGGTGTACGCCCTGGTGGCGGTTTCGATGAACCTGCTGAACGGCTTTACGGGCATTTTCTCCCTGGGCCAGGCGGGCTTTATGCTCATCGGCGCGTATACCTACGCCATCTTCACCATCCCCATGGAAAGCCGCGCCGCCGTGTATCAGTATTACGACGGCGGGCTGCTTGGCTTTTCCCTGCCGGTGGTGCCCGCGCTGATTCTGGCGGGCGTGGTCGCGGCGGCCTTCGCCTTTCTCATCGGCGCGCCGGTGCTGAAGCTGAAAAGCGATTATCTGGCCATCGCCACCCTGGGCTTTGCCGAAATCATCCGCGCCGTTTTCCAATGGGATAAGCTGGGGGCGATTACCAACGGCTCCAACATGCTGCATTCCTTCCCCTCCTTTTCCAGCTTTAATATCCGCAACGCGGAGGGAGAAGTGACGCTGTATCTTTCCACACTGGTGCCCTTTGTGATCGCAGGGGTGTGCATTGCGCTGATCGTGCTGCTGCTGCATTCCTCCTATGGCCGGGCGCTGCGGGCGGTTAAGGATGATGAAATCGCCGCCGAGGCCATGGGCATCAACCTGTATCGCCACAAGCAGCTTTCCTTCTGCATTTCCTCCTTCTTCGCGGGCATCGGCGGGGCCATGCTGGCCATGTACGCTTGCACCGTGCAGGCCAATTCCTTCACCACGGCCATGACCTATGAAATTCTGCTCATCGTGGTCATCGGCGGCATTGGCTCCATCACGGGCAGCTGCATTTCGGCGTTTCTGTTCGTGGCCTGCTCCGAATGGTGGCTGCGCTTCCTGGATGAGGAGCAGTGGATCGGCAGCTTCCAGGTTCCGCTGTTGCGCAACGGCTTCCGGCTGGTGGTGTTCTCCGTGATTATCATGGTGGTGGTGCTGTTCTTCCGGAAGGGCATCATGGGCACGCGGGAGTTGCCCGACCTGTTTTGCAAAAAGCGCACGCTGAAGAACGAGGGGGTGAAGGCATGAGCAAGCCCTTGCTGCAGGTGGAGCACCTGACCATGCAGTTCGGCGGCGTGGTGGCCGTGAACGATTTCAGCATGGAGATTAACGAAGGCGAAATCGTTGCCCTCATCGGCCCCAACGGCGCGGGCAAAACCACCGCCTTTAACTGCGTCACCTCGGTTTACGAGCCCACCAACGGCCAGATTCTTTTCGACGGCGCGCCCCTGGCCCGGAACCATCCCACCGGCAAAATGCGGCGGATGTACGCGGGCGAAATGCCCGACGCTTACCGGGGCAAGGCGGTGCGCCTCACCCCCGACCAGGTGACGAAGCGCGGCATTGCCCGCACGTTTCAGAATATTCGCCTGTTTTCGGGCATGACGGTGTTTGAAAACGTGCTGACGGCCAAGCATCTGCGGCTGAAAAGCAATGTGTTTTCCGCCATGCTGCATTTAAACGGCGCGGAGGAAAAACGCATGCGGGAGGAAACGCTGGCGCTGCTGCGGACGGTGGGGCTGGAAGCGCTAAAGGATGAAACGGCCTCCTCTCTGCCCTATGGCAAGCAGCGGCTGCTGGAAATCGCCCGGGCGCTGGCCACAGGGCCCCGGCTGCTGCTGCTGGATGAGCCCGCCGCCGGCATGAACCCCCAGGAAACAGAGGAACTGAGCGCCTTTATCCGCCGCATTAAGGAGCAATTCGGCCTGACGATTTTCATTATCGAGCATCATATGAACCTGGTGATGGAAATTTCCGATCGTATTTATGTGATTGATTTCGGCCGCCTCATCGCCCAGGGCACGCCCGCCGAGATTCAGGAAAACCCGGCCGTCATCGCGGCCTATTTGGGAGGGGAAGAAGCATGAGCCTGCTGGAAATCAAGGATCTGAAGGTCAGCTATGGCGGCATCGAGGCCCTCAAGGGCATTTCTCTCCAGGTAAAGCAAGGCGAAATCGTCACCCTGATCGGGGCCAACGGCGCGGGAAAATCCACCACGCTGCGGGCTATTTCAGGCTTGGTTCCCATCAAATCAGGGGAAATTATCTATAACGGCCAGCGCATCAACGGCCTGGGCCCCCAGAAAATTGTGGCTCAGGGGCTGTGCATGGTGCCCGAGGGACGGCGGGTTTTTCCCAATCTGACGGTGCTGGAAAATCTAAAAATCGGCGCGTATCTGCGCAAGGACGATCTGACGGGAGATATCGAGCATATCTACGAGCTGTTTCCCCGGCTGAAGGAGCGTTCCTGGCAGCTGGCGGGCACGCTTTCGGGGGGCGAGCAGCAGATGCTGGCCGTGGGCCGGGCGCTGATGATGCGTCCCCGGCTGCTGATGATGGACGAACCCTCCCTGGGCCTGGCCCCGCTGGTGATCCGGGATATTTTCTCCATCATAAAAACGCTGCATCAGGAGGGCATCACAATTTTGCTGGTGGAGCAGAACGCCCACGCCGCCCTGCGCATCGCCGATTCCGCCTATGTGCTGGAAACGGGCAGCCTGGGCATGCAGGGCACGGGCAAGGAGCTGCTGGACGATCCCCGGGTGAAGGAGGCCTATCTGGGCCGCGCGCAGCAATAGTAACCGCCCCTCTCCGCCCAAGGAAAAAGGCGGGATATGCTGAAACAAAACAAAAGAGATACAATTCACCGCTTGCATCGGCGCGGAAATGCGGCTATACTATTTTGCAACCGATCGGCAGATCGGAGGTAATTTATTATTAACGAAGGAGGAATTGGACTTATGAAACTCCGGAAAATGATTTGCATGATGATGGCGGTAGCCATGATGCTGTCCCTGTGCGTGGCAGTCCAGGCGGAAGATACCGTGAAAATCGGTATGACCGGCCCCATGACCGGCCCGGCGGCCAGCTACGGCATTTCCGTTCGCCAGGGCGAGCAGCTGGCCGTGGATGAAATTAACGCGCTGGGCGGCATTCAGCTGGAACTGAACCCTCAGGACGACGAAGCCGACGGCGAAAAGGCCGTGAACGCCTACAACACCTTGATGGACTGGGGCATGCAGATGATCGCCGGCGCCGTAACCACCGGTTCCTGCCTGGCGATTAGCACGGAGGCCCAGAACGACCGCGTTTTTATGATGACGCCCTCCGGCTCCTCCCCCGATATTATTACCGGCAAGGATAACGTGTTCCAGATGTGCTTCACCGATCCCGCCCAGGGCATTACGGACGCGAAGTATGTGGCCGAAAATAAGCTGGCTTCCAAGGTGGCCATTATCTACAACAACGGCGACACCTATTCCACCGGCATTTATCAGGCCTTCGAAACGGAAGCCAAGGCACTGGGCCTGGAGGTCGTTTCCGTTTCCACCTTCACCGACGACACCACCGATTTCTCCGTGCAGGTGACAAACGCCAAGCAGGCGGGGGCGGAGCTTGTGTTCCTTCCCATTTATTACACCCCCGCTTCCATGATCCTCAAGCAGGCGGACGCCATCGATTATCATCCCATCTTCTGCGGCAGCGACGGTATGGACGGCGTGCTGAACATTGAAGGCTTTGATCCGGCTCTGGCCGAGGGCGTGCTGCTGCTCACCCCCTTCTCCGCCAATTCCCCCGATGAGAAGACCCAGGCCTTCGTCGCCGCCTATCAGGCCGCTTACGGCGCTACCCCCGATCAGTTCGCCGCCGACGGCTACGACGTGATTTACGCCATGTACGCCGCCATCCAGGCCACCGGCATCACCGCGGATACCCCGGTGGAGGAATGCTGCGATAAGATTATTGAATTCCTCAAGACCTACTCCCACGACGGCGTCACCGGCGTGACCTCCTGGGACGAAGAGGGCGCGGCCTCCAAGGTGCCCCTGGCTGTCGTTATCAAGGACGGCAAATACGAAAAGGTAAACTGATTCCGCATTTTCCCCGGCGCGCTGGGCCCACCCCACGCGCCGGGGCACAGATTTCCCGAAAAGTAACCAACGGAAAATTGCCCGTTGGTTACTTTTCGATAGAGCTTTGGCGGCTCAACAGCGAGAGGTTGTGGATTTATGACGTTATTTCTTTCCTACCTGATTAACGGTATCAGCCTGGGCAGCGTATACGCCATCATCGCGCTGGGCTACACCATGGTGTACGGCATTGCGAAAATGCTGAATTTCGCCCATGGCGACGTCATCATGATCGGCGCGTACATCGCCTTTTGCGCCACGCAGTATTGGGGCTTTCCCCCGGCGCTGTCGGTGGTGGCGGCCATGCTGGTGTGCACCGCCCTGGGCGTGGTGATCGAGGGGCTGGCCTATAAGCCCCTGCGCCAGGCCGCTTCCCTGGCGGTGCTGATTACCGCTATCGGCATGAGCTATCTGCTGCAAAATCTCGCGTTGCTGATTTGGGGCGCCAATCCCAAATCCTTCCCTTCCATGGTTCAGCTGGGCGCAATTTCCCTGTTCGGGGGCGGTCTGCTCATCAGCGGCGAAATGATCGTGACGGTGCTGGCCAATATCGTGATTATGGCGGCGCTGACCTTCTTCACCAGCAAAACCAAGATGGGCAAGGCCATGCGCGGCGTATCCGAGGATCGGGGCGCGGCCGAGCTGATGGGCATTAACGTGAACCGCACCATCTCCGTCACCTTTGCCATCGGCTCCGCCCTGGCGGCCATCGCGGGGGTGCTGCTCTGCTCCACCTATCACACCCTCATGCCCACCACGGGCTCCATGCCGGGCATCAAGGCTTTTACCGCCGCGGTGTTCGGGGGCATCGGCTCCATTCCCGGGGCCATGATCGGCGGCGTGCTGCTGGGCGTGATTGAAATTCTGGGCAAGGCCTACGTCTCCACCGAACTGGGGGACGCGCTGGTTTTCGCGGTGCTGATTATCGTGCTGCTGGTGAAGCCCACCGGCCTGCTGGGCAAGCACGTGCGCGAGAAGGTTTGAGGTGAGGCGGATGAAGAAGATTCATTGGAAGATCAATAAGCGCTTCGTGGCCAATTTAATCACCTACGCCCTGGTGACGGCGGCGTATATCATCTGCCAGACCATGATGAACGAGGGCATGATGAGCCGCTCCCTCAAGGGGCAGATGATCCCCATTTGCGTGTATATCGTCATGGCCGTATCGCTGAACCTGACGGTGGGTATCTCGGGGGAACTGAGCCTGGGCCACGCGGGCTTTATGAGCGTGGGCGCGTTTTCGGGCATTATCATGTCCTCCTGGCTGCTTTCCGCCTTTGATATGCAAAACACCGTGCTGCGGCTGATTTTGGCGCTGGCGACGGGGGGCGTGTTCGCGGGCATTGCAGGGGTGCTCATCGGCATTCCGGTGCTGCGCCTGCAGGGGGATTACCTGGCCATCGTCACGCTGGCCTTTGGCGAAATCATCCGTAATGTGCTCAACTGCCTGTATGTTTCGGTGGAGGGCCGGGCACTGCATATTTCCTTTAATAATCCACAGGTGGCGGGCAAAATGATCCTCAACGGCCCGGCGGGGGCCACGGGGGTGGGCAAGATCGCGCTGTTTTCCGTGGGCTTTGCGCTGGTGATCTTCACGCTGTTCGTGGTGCTGAATCTGATAAACAGCCGTTCCGGCCGGGCCATCATGGCCATCCGGGACAGCCGTATCGCCGCCGAATCCGTGGGCATTAACGTGACGAAATACCGCATGATGGCCTTCGTGGTTTCCGCCGTGCTGGCGGGCATGGCGGGGGCGCTTTACGGGCTGAATTATTCCACCGTCACGGCCTCCAAATTTAAATTCGACACCTCCATCCTGGTGCTGGTGTTCGTGGTGCTGGGGGGCATCGGCAACATTCGCGGCTCCATTATCGCCGCCGCGCTGCTCACCGTGCTGCCCGAGCTGCTGCGCTCCTTCAGCGATTACCGCATGCTGGTGTACGCCATCGTGCTGATCCTGGTGATGCTGCTCACCAATAACCCCACGCTGAAGGCCTTTTTCCGCGCCCTGCGGGAAAAGCTGATGCCCCGGCGGAAAAAAGCGGCCGTGAGCGCCCAGAAAGGCGGCAATGCGAAATGACCCAGCGTAAATTTAATCAGGATACGAAAATGGTGCCCGTACCCAGCACCAGCATTATCCCCGAGCGCGATATCGATAAGCAGCCCGTGCTGGAGGCCAGGCATTTGGGCATCGAATTCGGCGGGCTCAAGGCGGTGGAGGATTTTAACCTTACCATCGGCAAAACGGAAATCGCCGGCCTGATCGGCCCCAACGGCGCGGGGAAAACCACGGTGTTTAACCTGCTTACCAAGGTGTATCAGCCCACCGCCGGCATGGTTATGGTGAATGGCATTGACACCGCCGGGATGAACACCGTCCAGGCCAACAAGCTGGGCATCGCCCGCACGTTCCAGAATATCCGCCTGTTCAGCAACATGACGGTGGAGGACAACGTGCGCATCGGCCTGCACAACCAGGTGAAATACGGCATGTTCTCGGGCATTTTCCGGCTGCCCCCCTATTGGATCAATGAAAAGCGGCAGCATGACCAGGCCATGGAACTGCTGGATATTTTCGATATGCAGCGGCTGGCGGGGGCCAAGGCGGGCTCGCTGCCCTACGGCGCGCAGCGGCGGCTGGAGATCGTTCGCGCCCTGGCGACGCACCCCTCGCTTTTGCTGCTGGATGAACCCGCCGCAGGCATGAACCCCCATGAAACCGAGGAATTGATGGAGAATATTATCAAGATCCGCGATCGGTTCCAGATCGCCGTCATGCTGATCGAGCATGATATGAAGCTGGTTATGGGCATTTGCGAGGGCATCTGCGTGCTCAATTACGGCAAGGTTATCGCCAAAGGCACGGCGGAGGAGATTCAGGCCAACCCCGTGGTGGTGGAGGCCTATCTGGGCAAGCAAAAGGAGGAAAAAGCATGAGCCTTCTCCGGGTTGAAAATATGCATGTGTACTATGGCAATATTCACGCGGTGAAGGGGATTTCCTTCGAGGTGCATAAGGATGAAATCGTCACCCTCATCGGCGCTAACGGCGCGGGCAAATCCACCACGCTGAACACCGTGGCCGGGCTGCTGCGCCCTCGCAGCGGCCAGATCTATCTGGAGGATAAGCCCATCGGCGGCGTGCCAGCCAATAAGATGGTTTCCCTGGGCATGGCGCTTTGCCCTGAAGGCCGCCGCATTTTTCAGCAGATGACTGTGCGGGAAAATCTGGAAATGGGCGCGTATTCCCGCCCTGCGGCGGAGGTTGAAGGCTCCATTGAAAATGTGTTTCAGCATTTTCCGCGCCTTAAGGAGCGGGAAAAGCAAATCTCCGGCACCCTCTCCGGCGGCGAACAGCAGATGCTGGCCATGGGCCGCGCCATGATGAGCAAGCCCAAGCTGATTATGCTGGACGAGCCCTCTATGGGTCTGGCCCCCTTGCTGGTGGAGCAGATTTTCCAGATCATCGCCGAGCTGCACGCTGCGGGCACCACCATCCTGCTGGTGGAGCAGAACGCCCAGATGGCCCTCTCCATTGCCGACCGCGCCTATGTGCTGGAAACAGGTCGCATCGTTATGGAGGGCCCCGCCCGCGAACTGCTTACCAACGATAACGTCCGAAAGGCATACCTGGGCGAATGACGAGAAAATAGAATAATAAAAATGATCTGGGGGAACCGTTCTTTGCAAGCTGAGGAACGGTTCCCCTCCAATAATTATATAGCATGTTGACAAGTCCTTGCGTCTTTGCTATGCTTTGCTTAGCGAAGCTATAGAAGAACAGGAGGAATCGTTATGCGATCCATCCCCACCCCGCAGCAGCTTGCTTTCCTGGATTGGGAAGTGGGCGCGTTTTTCCATTTTGGTATCCGCAGCTTTTTCACGGGTCACAAGGATTGGGATAACCGGCCCATGCCCGCGGAAGCCTTTTGCCCCGATCAATTGGATTGCGGGCAGTGGCTGCGGGCGGCCAAGGCCATGGGCGCTTCCTACGCCATCATGACCTGCAAGCATCACGACGGCTTTGCCAATTGGCCCTCCAAGTATACCGCCTATTCCGTGGCCGCCTCCCCCTGCGGGCGGGATGTTGTGCGGGAATTCACCGACGCCTGCCGGGAAAACGGCCTGCGGGTAGGACTGTATTATTCCCCCGCCCAGTGGGGCGGCGAGGCCGCCTGCGCCGACGATAAGGCCTACGACGATTATTTCATCGGCCAGTTGAGCGAACTGCTGACCAATTACGGCCCGATCGATTACCTGTGGCTGGACGGCTGCGGCTCCGAGGGCAGGCGGTACGACGCGCCGCGCATCCTTTCCGAAATTTATCGCTTGCAGCCCAACCTGTTGATTTTCGGCGGCGTGCTGGGCGAGCGCACGGGCGTGCGCTGGATCGGCAATGAGGATGGAATCGCCCCGCTGCCCAACCCCTGCGATTCGGACGAACCCGCCTTTTCCTCATTGGTGGAGAGCCCCCTGCGGAACAGCCACGCCTTCAGCCCCGCCGAATGCGATATGATGCTGCGGGACACCTGGTTTGACTGCGAGGAAAACGAACGCACCGTGAAAACGCCCGCCGAGCTGTTCGGCCATTACGAGTTGACCGTGGGCCGGGGGAGTAATCTGCTCATTAACGCGGGGCCCAATCGTCACGGCCTGCTGAACGAGGCGGACGTGGCGGCCATGACAGGCCTGGGAGAGAAAATTCGCCGGGCCTACGGCGCGCCCTTGCCGTATCTGCCCTGCGTTCAGACGGGGGAAGGGCGCTTCTGCCTGCCCCATGGGGCGCTTTCCGGCGGTGATCCCCGGGCCGTGCCCCTCTGCAACCGCCTTTCGCTGATGGAGGAGCTTTCCCAGGGCCAGGCCTGCCGCGCCTTCTCCCTTTACGGCTATCTGGGCAGAACGCAGAATCAGCGGGTGCTGCTCTATCAGGGAACCACCATCGGTCATAAGTGCATTTGCCCCTTCCCGGCCATGCGCGTATCCAAATTCGAAGTGGAAATCATGGAAAGCGAAAGCCCCGTTCGGCTGCGGGGCATGAGCGCCTATTACGCCGAGGGCTGAAAACAAAAGCATGGAAAATTCGGCAAAAAACGCCCGGAACGGCAGGAAAAAAGCGATGAGGGGCGAATTATTTTCTTTTGCTTCTAGCGTGCTTTGCGCGGACGCTTAGGCAAAAAACAGCGTGACAGGAGGCATCAGGATGTATAGAATAGCGAGCAAGCAGGAACTGAACGCGAACGTAACGCAGATGGAGATCGAAGCGCCGCTGGTGGCGGCGAAGGCGCAGCCGGG
>CAKULG010000031.1 GCA_934667105.1 uncultured Clostridia bacterium | reverse complement strand
GCAGAACCGGCTTTGCCGGTTCGAGGAGCGGTAGGAACGACCGCTTCTTCTATCATTTTCTGGCCGTAAAATGAGGTGTCTTTGATACCCATTTTACAAGAAAATGATGCCCTAAATGCAAGACTGCTTTAGCAGGCTTGCATTTACAGGGTGTCGAAAATCCTTTTTCGACACCCTGAGCCTTCCCCTTTGAGGAAGGTGGCCGAGCGTTGCGAAGCAGGATGAGGTGCGGAAGTTTTGTTTACGGAAACGCAATTTGTTTTTTACGGTCAGCTTTTAAAAAAGAGAGGGCGTTCCTGGTGAGCGCCATTCGCAGCCCGCGCTTCCGCTTTAGCGGAACAGCGCGGGACGAATCGCCCCTCCGAAACACCCTCTCGTATAATCCAGATTTTCTTTACTTCACCAACTCGCCCATGGTGCCGGGGGCGGCGCAGGCGGCGTTGGATTCGTCGGTGTCGATATGCATCGCCAGGGCAAATTTCTCGCTGACGCGCACAACCACGTCGCCAAAGGTCAGGGCGCGGCCGTTGGTGTTCACCTTCACGCTCACCACGTCCTTATCCGCCACGCCGAATTCGGCGGCGTCTGCGGGGGTCATATGGATATGACGCTTGGCGGCGATCACGCCTTCCTTAATTTCCACTTCGCCCTTGGGGCCCACCAGCTTGCACGCGCCGGAGCCCGCGATATCGCCAGATTCCCGGATGGGGGCGGTCACGCCGATGGAGCGCGCGTCCGTCAGGGAAAGCTCCACCTGGGTGGCGGAGCGCACGGGGCCCAGAATGCTCACGCCCGTCAGCGTTTTCTTGGGGCCCACTACGTCCACCCGCTCTTCGCTGGCGTACTGGCCCGGCTGGGACAGCATCTTCTTCACATGCAGTTCATAGCCCGCGCCGAAAAGCGTTTCCAAATCCTGCTGCGTCACATGCACATGGCGCGCGGAGGTTTCCACCATAATCTGCTTCATTGTTGCTTCCTTCTTTCCTGCTTTTCATCTTTGAAGCCGTATGCAATGGCTACCTTTCCATTATAACATTTTTTCCTCTTTTTGCAAGGCGCGAAATGCGCGGGCACAAAGAAAAGCCGCGCAATTTCGCCAATCTTGACAGGGCGCGGCCCGCAATGCTACAATACCCCCGAACCAACGAAAGAGAGGCGCCGCTTATGCAGGCAAAGGCAGGCCGGGAAAAGCGCAGAGAGCTGCTGCGGGCCGTGAAATTTTTCTTGTTTTCCGTCAGCGCCGGGGCGGTGGAGATGGGCAGCTTCGCCCTGCTCAGCAGGCTCACCCCCTGGCCCTATTGGCCCTGCTATCTGCTGGCGCTGCTTTTATCAGTAATCTGGAATTTCACCTTCAACCGCAAATTCACCTTTCAATCCGCCGCCAACGTGCCCGTGGCCATGCTGAAAACGCTGGCCTATTACGCGGTTTTCACCCCGTTTTCCACGCTGCTGGGCGATTGGCTTTCGGGCCTGGGCTGGAATGAATTCCTCGTCACCGCCCTGAACATGGCCCTCAATTTCGCCACCGAATACCCCTATCAGCGGCTGGCGGTTTTCGCCCGCTCCGTGGATACGGCGAAGCGGTGACAAGAGGAGCCGGGGATAAGGCCTCAACCTTTTCCGGGTCGCCGGGCGCTATAGTCCGCACGGCGACAATCAACTTTTATCGTGGGAGGATGAACGCATGCATCGTTTTTACGCCCAGCGGACAGGGGAAGCGGAGGCGCAGCTGGGCCCGGAGGAAGCGGCCCACGCCCTGCGGGTGCTGCGGCTGGGGCCGGGGGACCGCTGCTGCGCCATTGTGGAGGAAGCGCTTTACGCCGCGCGGGTGCTGCAAACCGCCCCCCAGGTGACGCTGGCGCTGGAGGAGCGCCTGCCCTCGCCCGAGCCCAGCGTGTCCGTCACGCTGTATCAGGGCCTGCCCAAGGGCGATAAAATGGAATACATCATTCAGAAATGCACCGAGGCAGGGATTTGCCGGGTTGTTCCGGTGTTATTTTCCCGGTGCGTTGCCAAATGGGACGCCCGGGACGCGGAAAAAAAGCTGCCCCGCTGGCAGCGCATCGCCCAGGAGGCGGCCAAGCAATCGGGCCGGGCGGCGCTTCCCCGCATCGAGCCGCCGCTTACGCTGCCGCAGCTATGCCAGGCCCTTCCCGGCCACGCCCTGGCGCTGGCCCCCTGGGAGGAGGCCCGGGGCAACGGCATTCGGCGCTATTTTTCCGGCCAGCGGGACGCGGCCCTTATCATCGGCCCGGAGGGCGGCGTCGCGCCGGAGGAAATGGCGCGGCTTGCCCAGGCGGGGGCGCTCCCCGTCACGCTGGGTCCCCGCATCCTGCGCACAGAAACGGCGGGGCTGGCCGCGCTGGTTTCGCTGTTGACCCTGTCGGGAGATATGGAATAACTCCCCACGAGAAAGATAAAGAGGAAAAGATCATGCGAACGGTTGCTTTTCACACCCTGGGCTGCAAGGTGAATCAATACGATTCTCAGGCCATGCTGGAGTTGTTTGAGCAGGCGGGCTACGAGCTTCGGCGCTTTGACGAGCCTGCGGACGTATATGTAATCAACACCTGCACCGTCACCGGCACCGGGGATAAAAAAAGCCTACAGGCGGTGCGCCGCGCCCTGCGGCAGAACCCGGCGGCCCAAATCGTTATCGCGGGCTGCCTGGCCCAGCGGGACGGAGAAAAGCTGCTGGAAACGGGGGCGCGGCTGGTGATTGGCAACGCGCGCCGGGGCGAGGTGGTGCAATTGCTGGAGGAGGCGGTGGAAAAGGGCCAGCAGGTGGCCGCCGTGGGCGATATTCTGCGCGCACCCTACGAGCCCCTCTGCGTATCCCGCCAGGAGGGCCACACCCGGGCCGTGCTGAAAATTCAGGAGGGGTGCGACCGCTATTGCGCCTATTGCATCATCCCCTATGTGCGGGGAGGCATTCGCTCCCGCGCGCCCGAGGCGGTGCGCCAGGAGGCGGAACGCCTGGCCCGGGCCGGCTTTGCCGAGCTGGTGCTCACCGGCATTCATTTAACCAGCTATGGCCGGGATCTGGGCGGCGTTTCGCTGCTGGACGCCATTCGCGCCTGCGCCGTGCCCGGCGTGCTGCGGATTCGCCTGGGCTCGCTGGAGCCGGTGATCATCACCCCCGAATTTGTTTCCGGCCTGAAGGATACCCCCGTCTGCCCGCAATTCCATTTGGCGCTGCAATCGGGCTGCGACGGCGTGCTGCGCCGGATGCGCCGCCGCTACAACACCGCGGAATTCCGCCAGGCCTGCGCCCTGCTGCGCCAGGCCTTCCCAGGCTGCGCCATAACCACGGATGTAATCTGCGGCTTTCCCGGGGAAACGGAGCAGGAATTTGAAGAAACCATGGCCTTTTGCCGGGAGATCGGCTTCGCCCGGATGCATGTGTTCCCCTACAGCGCGCGCCAGGGCACCCCTGCCGCCGCCATGAGCGGCCAGGTACCCAAGGCCCTGCGGGAGGAGCGCGCGCGCCGCCTGATCGCCGTGGGCGCGGAGCTTTCCCGGGCGTACCGGCAGGCCCAGGTGGGCCAGACGGTGCAGGTGCTGGCCGAGGAATGCCTGGACGGCCTGGCACACGGCTATACCGCCCAGTATATTTCCTGCCTCTTCTCCGGCGGCACGCCCGGCGAAATGGCGCGGGTGCGCGTTACCGGCCTGACCGACGACGGCCTGACGGGCGAAAAGAAAGAATAATCTGCGAAAAAAATCTGAAGGAACCGTTCTTGAGCGTGTTCTGCCTGCGGCCCGCTTTAGCGGAGTAGCGCGAGGCGACGTCTCAAAGAACGGTTCCTTTGATATATGGATTTATTGGGCGTTATACCTTGCATCTCCCCACCAATGGGGGTGCAGGCTGCCCAGGGTAATGGTCCGGCGGGGGGCGTAATCCACCATGATTTCGGTATCCCTGTTTTTTTCGGATAATTGCAGCAGAAATTCCTGGCACGCGCCGCAGGGCATGCCGCTGCCGCCGCCCTGGGGCGGCTGATCGCGGAAGGCGATGAGGCGGCGCACCACGGTTTGCCCGCTTTGCAGATACATATTCAGCGCGGCCACCCGCTCGGCGCACAGGTTCATCACGCCGCTGCAGCCCTCGATGCAAAAGCCGGTGTAAATTTCCCCGTTCTCGCTTTCCAGGGCGCACACCACGTGATGCGCGTAGAGAAAGGGGGAAATTTCCTGGGGGCGGTATTCCGCCCGCGCTCGCTCATAAAGCGTTTCCCAAATATCCGTCATCCTTGCAGTCCCCGTGCCTGACGCTCCATATCCTCGATAACGATGTCATAAATTTCTCCCAGGGAGGCGCAGTATTCCAGCACCTGCCAGGGCTGATTGGTGTGGAAATGAATCTTAATCAACTCGTCGTCCCCCACGGCCAGCAGACAATCGCCCTGGAAGTGGGTGGTGAAGTATTCGTTAATCGCGTCCTCGTCCAGGCCCTTGCCCTCGACGAGCAGCTGCGTATCGTATTTAAATTCCAACATGCGTTTGTACCTCCTCCATGCTTTGCGACGCTATGCCGCAGTGATTCCCTTGTCCCTCCATCTGCGGAGAAGCAAGGCGATTTCCTGTCGCCTGTCCTTATCCAATCAGCTTTCTCGGAGAGGGGAGCGAAACGACCGGCCTGCCAGTGGCAGGAGCGGCCTTTAGGCCGCAGGGAGCCCCCCGAGTCAACCGAAACAAGCGGCGGAAGCGACAGCGAACCGCCGCGCCGATTGAGGTTGCGAAGGGGGAACCGCTCTGGTGAGCGCCGCCCCATTTGGGGCGGCTGAGGGGGAGCAATTCTTGAATTGCCGCCCGAAACCCGCGGCCCGCTTCTGCGTGGACGCGGGGCGATTGGAGCGCCGCCCCCTTTGGGGCGGCTGAGGGGGAGCAATTCTTGAATTGCCGCCCGAAACCCGCGCTTCCGCTTTAGCGGAGGAGCGCGGGGCGATTGGAGCGCCGCGCCCTTTAGGGGCGGCTGAGGGCGCGCAATTCTTTAATTGCCGCCCGAAACCCGCGGCCCGCTTCTGCGTGGACGCGGGGCGACAACTCAAAGAACGATTCCCCCGCATCCCCCATTTCTCCCTTTACAGCGCGCAGGCCACCTTGGCGGCCAAGCGCACGTTGTTGAGCACCAATTGGATGTTGGAGGCCAAAGATTCGCCCCCCGTCAGCTCGCACACCCGGGCCAGCAGGAAGGGGGTGGTGGCCTTGCCCTTGATTCCCTGCTCCGCCGCTTCGCGCAGCGCCTGATCGATGGCCGCGTTGATCTGCTCGGCGGGCATGGAATATTCCTCGGGGATGGGGTTGGTAATCAGCACGCCGCCGGGATATTCCATCTGCCGCTGGGCGCGGATAAAGGCGGCGATTTCCTCGGGGGAATCCACCCGGTAATCCACGGAGAAGCCGCTGTGGCGGGTGTAGAAGGCGGGCAGTTCCTTGGTGCCGTAGCCCAGCACGGGCACGCCCTTGGTTTCCAGGTATTCCAGGGTGAGGCCCAGATCCAGAATGCTCTTGGCCCCGGCGCAGATCACGGCCACGGGGGTGTTGGCCAGTTCCTCCAAATCGGCGGAAATATCCATGGTGGTTTCCGCGCCGCGGTGCACGCCGCCAATGCCGCCGGTGGCAAACACGTGAATGCCCGCCAGCGCGGCAATAATCATGGTGGCGGCCACGGTGGTGGCGCCGTCCTTGCCCTCGGCCACCAGGGCGGGCAGATCCCGGCGGGAGGCTTTCGTCACCTTGGTGCCCTCGCGGCCCAGATAATCAATTTCCTCTTCCGTCAGCCCGGCGCACAGCTTGCCGCCGATGACGGCGATGGTGGCGGGCTCGGCCCCGTTTTCCCGGGCCATGGCCTCGCAGCGCAGGGCGGTTTCCACATTCTGGGGATAAGGCATGCCGTGGGAAATAATGGTGCTTTCCAGGGCGATAACGGGGCGGCCCTCCTTCAGCGCGGCGGCCACCTTGGGGGATAGCTTCACAAGCGGATTCATAATATTTTTTCCTCCTTTAAATGAAAATGTATGTATCAGTGCAGCTGGGCTTCCACCGCGCCCAGGCGGTTGATGCGCAGAATCGCGTATCGTCCATCCATGGCTGCGCCGGGATTGAGCAGCAGCAGGCCGCCCTCCCATTGGCATTTTTGCAGGTGGGTGTGCCCGTAGAGGGCGGCCTGAACCTTTTCCTGCCGCGCCTCGCCCAGCAGGCTTTCCACGCCCTGCCGCACTTGATAGCGATGTCCGTGGGTTAAAAGCAGCCGCGCGCCGGACAGCGTGATGATTTCCTGCTGGCCGTCCCGGCCCAGATCGCAGTTGCCCGCCACCTGATAGCGGGGCGGCAGCCCGTTTTGGGCAAATTCGTCCAGATCGCAATAGCCGTCGCCCAGATGAATGACGGCGTCCAGGGGGCCTTCCGCCTCCGCCGCCATAAGGATGTTTCCCAGCCGGCCGATCATGCCGTGAGAATCGCTGACCACCAGCACCCGCATCTTACAATTCCTCCAGATAGGGCAGCATGGCCCGCATGGCCAGGGCGCGGTGGCTGACCCGGTTCTTTTCCTCCTCGCCCATTTCGGCGAAGGTTTCGCCGCTGACGTATTCAAAATATGGGTCGTAGCCGAAGCCGCCCTCCCCCCGGGGGGCGAAGGTGATGACTCCGGGGCAAGCGCCCTGCACGGCGGTGGTCTGCCCGTTGGGCAGGGCCAGAGCCATGGCGCAGACGAAATGGGCGGTACGCTCCTGGGCGGGCACGGCCTGCAGCTTCTGCATCAGCAAGGCGTTATTGGCCGCGTCGTCCCCGTGGGTTCCGGCAAAGCGGGCGGAACGCACGCCGGGCGCGCCGTCCAGCGCGTCCACGGAAAGGCCGCTATCGTCCCCCAGGGCGCAATACCCCGTGGCCAGGGCCGCCGCCCGGGCCTTGATGCAGGCGTTTTCTTCAAAGGTTTCGCCGTTTTCCTCTATTTCGCCGGTAAAGCCCGCCTCCCGCAGAGAGATTACCCGCAGGCCGTCCCCCAGCATTTCGGAAATTTCCCGAATCTTATGGGCGTTGTTGCTGGCGATAACCAGCGTGCGCCGGGGCGCAATCACCCGGGCGCGCTCGCCCAGGGCCTGGCGCTGCAGGGCGTGCAGCTCCCGCACGCCCTTTTCCCCCAGGGAAAGCAGATGGGAAAGCTCCGCCCGGGTAAAGGCGCGGCCCTCGCCCGTGCCCTGCAATTCGATGAACGCGCCCGCTTCGTTCATCACGAAGTTCATATCCGTCTGGGCGGCGCTGTCCTCGATATAGCAAAGATCCAGGCACGGGGCGTCCGCGACCACCCCGGCGCTTACCGCGGCGATTTGGTGCACGATGGGGGATTCCTTAATTTTCCCCTGGCGCAGCAGTTGATCCACCGCGCAGCACAGGGCCACAAAGCCGCCGGTGATGGCGGCGGTGCGGGTGCCCCCGTCCGCCTCCAGCACATCGCAATCGATGGTGATGGTGCGCTCCCCCAGGAAGCGGCGATCCACCGCCTGGCGCAGGGCGCGGCCGATCAGGCGGCTGATTTCCACGCCCCGGCCGTCCTTTTTCAGGCCGTCCCGGGCCTTGCGGCGGCCCGTGGAGGCGGGCAGCATGGCGTATTCCGCCGTGAGCCAGCCCACGCCCTGGCCCCGCAGAAAAGGGGGAACCCCCTCCTCCACCGAGGCGGTGCAGATCACGCGGGTGCCCCCGCAGCGAATCAGGCAGCTTCCCGCCGCCGTGCCGACGAAATCCGCCTGCATTTCGCAGGGGCGCAGCGCGTCGGGCGCGCGGCCGTCCTTTCGTTCCATAGGCTTATTCCTCCCTTTCCGGTTCGCCGTTTCTCCGGCGGTTATATTTGGGGCCCAGGGCGGCATAGCGCCGGGTGATCCATTTGCAGATGCCGTCCAGCCCGGGATAAATCATGCGCTCGGAAATATTGATGTAATCCAGCTTGTCCCGAATTTCCAGCTTCACGGAGGCTGGAATGACGATTTTGCGGAAGCAATGCTCCACGCCGGGCAGCGTATCCAGGGTGCGGTTGGGATCGCTGCACAGGGAGAACAGCGCGTATTGATTGGCGATGCGGTTCACCACGCTGGCGGGCTCGAAAAACAGGGCGAAGGGCTGATCGGATACCGCGTCCAGCGCGTCGAAGCGATCGCCGATGCGATCCATCATTTCCATGGTGAAAATATTGCCGCGCTCGGCCTGAAGCATTTTTTTCAGCGGCGGGGGCAGCTGCTCGTTCATCCGGTCGATATGCACGCACCAGATCACCCCGTCCCGATCGTAGGTTTCCTGATCCTCCGTGGCGAAGTGCGCCGCCACCAAGGGGGAATACGTCCAATCCAGCAGGCGGGTGGGCAGGCCGTATTGCTGGGCCATGGCCAGAATCTGCCAGAAGGAGGTGGCCTGCTGCAAATCGGCATAGCCGTATTTGCGGAAGGAGCGCAGCATCTGCTTTTCCAGGGAAAGATCGTGAGCGCAGACGCGGTTCAGCGAGGGGGTGAGGCCCCACGTCCAATCCGCCATGCCCCGATAAACGCAGTTATCCCGATAGCGCAGAATGTCCGGATCCCATACGCCGCTGAAAATGGCGGATTGCAGCTCGTCCCAGCCGTGAATAATAATTTCCTGCATTGCTTTTCATCCTTTTGCGTGGTGTGATATAATAATGATTAGGAAAATCGCTCTTGCGATTTTCCGGGCCGGCGGGACGCTGGTAAGCGTTGCGCCGGCAATCAAACGGCTAAAACCTTTTGACGAAGGGCGGCGCACCGGGCCGCCGGGAAAGGGGCGCGAGGGCATGGACAGCGTTCGCAATTATCAGCAGGAAATGGAAGCGGAGATTCAGCGGCTGGCGGGAGCGCGGCCCACGCTTTTGCTGCACAGCTGCTGCGGCCCCTGCTCCAGCGCGGTGCTGGAGCGCCTGCAGGCGCATTTCCGGTTGACCCTCTTTTATTATAACCCCAATATCGAGCCAGAGGAAGAGTATCAGCATCGGCTTTCGGAGCAAAAGCGGCTTTTATCGCTGCTGCCCTTTTCGGTGCCGCTGCTGGAATGCGGGTGGGAGCATGAGAAATTTTCCGCCTTCGCCCAGGGCATGGCCGGAGAGCCGGAGGGCGGGGCCCGATGCCTGCGCTGCTTCGCCCTGCGCCTTTCGGAAACGGCCCGGGCGGCCCGGGAAAACGGCTTTGAATATTTCACCACCACCCTCTCCGTCAGCCCCCACAAAAACGCGGAGGCGCTGAACCGCATCGGCGAGGCGGCGGGCAAAGAATGGGGCGTAAATTATCTGCACGCAGATTTCAAAAAGAAAAACGGGTATCTGCGCTCCCTGCAATTATCCAAGGAATACGGCCTGTACCGCCAGGATTACTGCGGCTGCCTTTATTCCAAGCCGGAAAAGGCCTGACTGCCCAGGGAAACCTCCCCGCAGCGCAGCACCTCCGGCCCGCCTTCCCCCAGAATCATCAGCCCTCCCGTTTCATCCACGCCCGTCACCCGGGCGCTTTTTTCTTGCCCGTTTTGAGTATAGCGAATTTCCCGGCCCACCAGGGGCATGCGCGCCCGGTAGGCCTCCAGAATCTCCGCCTCGGGCCGCGTCTGGGCCGAAAGCAGATTCGCCGTGATGCGCCCGGCCATCTCCTCCCGGCTGACCGCGCAATCCAGCGCCCCGGCCACGGCCACGCCGGGATACCCGCCCGGGGGCGTGCGCAGGTTCAGGCCGATTCCCACCACCGCCTGCTCCCCCAGGCCCTCGGCCAGAATGCCGCAGATTTTTTTGCCCCGCAAAAAAAGGTCGTTCACCCATTTGACCCGGGGGAAAAGGCCGCAAGCCTCCTCCACAGCCCGGCACACCGCCGCCGCCGCCAGGATGGTGACGGGCAGGCGCGCCTCCGGCCGCAGGCGCACAAGCACGCTCATATACAGCCCGTCCTCCGCCGGGGAGAGAAACGCGCGGCCCAGCCGCCCGCGCCCCGCCGTCTGGCTGTCCGCCGTGAGCAGGAAGGGGGCCCGAATTTCCCCCCGCCGGGCCAGGGCCTTCATTTGCAGGTTGGTGGAATCGGTCTGGCCCAGGCAAAGCACGGGCGTCGCCGCATAGGGGCCCAGGAAGGCCCGCAGCGCCTCCTCACGCACGATCGTCGCCCCCCAACCCTTCAACCGCCCGCAGCAATTGCGCCGCGCAGCGGGCGTATTCCTCCGGCCCGCCGCCATAGGGATCGGGAATTTCGGGGCACAGCGCAAAAATTTTTTCCGCCTGGGCGGGGAAAAGCGCCCGCAGCCGGGCCGCCTGGGCCGCCGTCATGGCGTAAATGCGCCGCGCCCGGGCGGCCAGCGTCTCGTCGATCTGCCGCGCCCGATGCCGGGATAGATCCGCCCCGTAGCGCGCCGCCGCCCGCTGCGCCTCCGGCGTGGCGGGGGCCCCTGGATACGCCGCCAGCCCGGCGGATTCCGCCGTCATGCCCCGCCCTGCCGCCAGGGCCGCGGCCATGGGGCTGCGGCAGGTGTTGCCCGTGCAGACGAATAAAATCATGCGTTTCCCTCCCCAGCCTGGCCGGGCGTGCCGCCCGTCGATCCGGAAAATTATACCACGCTTGTCAGCGTAATGCTTGCAGCGTCCGCTGGCCCGGAAAATTGCCCAGGCAATTTTCCTAATCTAATTATACCATGCTTTCCCCGGCCAGGGCAACCGCCGCCGAGCGGTTTTCCCTTGAATTTCTACCGTCCATCCCGTATAATAGAGGCACGGGCCCGGCGGCCCGCAGAAAAGGAGGCGCTTTCATGAACCGCGAATGCCCCGTCTGCCATCATCAGGCCCCGTTTGATTCCCCCTATTGCCCCGCCTGCGGCGCGCCCATGCAGAAGGCTTCGGAAGAGGGGCGGCCCTCCCAGGGCGAGGCGATCATCCGACAGGTGAGCCAGGCCCAGAAAAGCATTTCGCCCCTGCCCATGAAATGGCATTCGTTTTTGAAATTCGTCAGCATCCCCTTCAGCTTCGTGCTGGCGGCGGTAAACCTGATTCAGGAAATAAAGGAGCTTTCCGCCTTCAACGCGGCCAATTATTACCCCCAGGCGGCGGAGGCGGTACGGCTGAGTCTACAGGTGGGCATTGCGGTGAACGCGGCGCTGCTGGCGGTGCTGGCGCTGATTGAAATCGGCCTGGTTCGGATGCGCTGGCAGGGCGTGCGGCTGCTGCTGGGCAATTATATTTTCCAGGCGCTCTACGGCGTTTGGCAATTGATCCTGTTCCGGCCCCTGATCGCCTCCGTGGCCGTGGATTTGACCAACGTTTACATTGCATTGGCCCAAATGCTGCTGCTTTTCGTGCTGAATCTCATTTATTATCGCAAACGCCGGGCGCTTTTTCAGCCGCAGAAGATAAATTCGCCGGAAAATTAAAAAAACGGGAAAAAACCCTTGCGTTTTTTTTGAAGCTGTGATAAAATAACCAATGCTGATTATCAGCGAAGGTTAATTGAGGAGGTGAAGGAAGTTGCCGAACATCAAGTCCGCTGTGAAGCGCGTGAAGGTGAGCAAGAAAAAGAACCTGCGGAATCGTATGGTGAAGACGGGCGTTAAGACTGCCATCAAGAAGTATCAGGGTGCCCTGATCGAGGGCGTTGTCCCCGCCGGCGCGCAACTGAGCGCCACCACCTCCGCTATCGATAAAGCGGTCACCAAGGGCGTTATGCACAAGAACACCGCCAACCGCAAGAAGGCGCGTCTGGCGAAGGCGCTGCACAAGGCCACTGTGAACGCGTAATCACGAAAAATTTTCATTGCTCGCCGGAGGACGCAGGCGGAATACCGCTTGTGATAACGTCCAGGCGCGCAGGCGAGGGTTTCCTCGTTGAGGCCGCCGCCAAAAAAGGGAATGCTGCCGATCGGGCCGCGTTCCCTTTTTCGTGTTGCATCGTCGTTGGTTTTCGCGCCGGATACGCGGCTTTTGGCAAAGCACAGTCCTTGCGGCTTTCCAAAAGGGGCCGCCCCTCCCGCCCGGGGCGAATGCGGGGCGCAAAAGACACGGAATGACAGAGGCGCGAACTAACGCGCCCCTCAGGGTGTCGAAAAAGGAATTTCGACACCCTGTAAATGCAAGTCTGCTAAAGCAGTCTTGCATTTAGGGCATCATTTTCTTGTAAAATGGGTATCAAAGATACCTCATTTTACGGCCAGAAAATGATAGAAGAAGCGGTCGTTCCTACCGCTCCTCGAACCGGCAAAGCCGGTTCTGCGGATGAGAGCGCCGCCAAAGGCGGCCGCAGGGGCGAGGACAGCCCGAAGGGCTCCGCAGCCCCGAAGCCCGCGCTTCCGCTTTGCGGAGTAGCGCGGGGCGTAAAAAAATGAAGGGCTGTCCGCCCTTCATTGCATCCCACAAGTCTGTTCGATACTTTTTTGACAGTCTGAGGGGCGCGAACTAACGCGCCCCTGTATGCCCATGCTTCCTTGCGGACAACCATTCTGTTGAGCACCGTCGCTAAGGGCGGCTGCCGCCGCAATTCATATTATTGATTTTCCCGGAAATCCTTGGGCGCATCCGCAGGTTGAGCGTTTTCCTCGGGGGCGTCCGCCGCGTCCTCAGCGGGAGGCTCCTGCACAGGCGCTTCCTCCGCCGGGGCGTTCTGCGCTTCCGCAGCCTGGCGCTTAGCGGCTTCCTCCGCCGCGCGGTTTGCCGGGCGAGTGGGGTAGATTTCCTCCAACGCCGCGCGCAGCTGATCCAGTTCCTCCTGGGTGAGCTGCTGCAGGGCGCGAATCAGGCAGTCCACCCGGGGACGGCCGGCAAGCGCGTCCGGAATGCCGCTTTCGTTCACGGCCTTTTTGATCTTGCCCGCCGTATCGCACACGGCGGATTTCGCCTGCTGATAGAGGGGCTCGCCCTTTTGCGCCAGGGTTTCGATGGCGTCCTGGGTTTTTTCCACGCCCGTGGCCACGGCCCCGATACCGGCCTTAATAACCTTCTTTATTTCATCCGTCCATTGATCCATGTTGCTTGCTCCTTTCCTGGCGGGCGAAAAACGCCCGCGGGTATGTATGCCGCTAATTTACCGCGCGCGCCCGTCCTGGCGGGCCGCCGCTTTTTTGAAAAACCGTCCAGGCGGTTTTTCTAATGCTATTATGCCACGATTTTAAAAATGCGCAACCTGGAAACGCTTAAAACCATTTATTTCATGCCCAAAATCCGTAAATTTACCGTTCCAAATTACACAAGTCAAAGGGCACCCTGCCCGAAAAAAACACAGGGGCGCAGCTTTCTGCATCCCTGTGCGGCAAGGCCGGATTGCGCCCCCTCTATGAACGCCGCTCCTTTAGCGACGGCCGAGAGCGGGCAAATTTCACTTCACATAGTAATCATCCGCCGGGGCCGCGCCGCCCACGGAGGCGGGGTTGGCCGCGAAGAGAATATCATACAGCGGGGCGGCCTGGGCCTGCATTTCCTCCCCGGAAATGAAAACCAGGCTGCAGGAGGGCAGCGCCTTTTCCGCCACGGCGGCGGAGGCGATGATGCCCTGCTCGGCGATTTCCTGGGCCGCTTCGGCCACGTTTTCATTGGCGAAGGCAATGGAGGCTTCCAGCGCCTGCATAAAGGCGGCCACCTTTTCGGGATGCGCGGCGCAGAATTCGCTGCGCACAACCACCACGCTCATGGAAAGCTGCGCGTTTTCCACACCCTTTTTCCGGGCGGCGGCAGCGAATTCCTCGGTGATATCCAGGGCCTTGCGATAGGCGGGCTCCTTGGTCATCAGGGTGGTCACATGGGGTTCGGGCACCAGCACCACGTCCGCCAGGCCGTTGAGGGCCAGGGTGGTCACTTCGGCGTGCTCGCTCTTAAAATCCAGATCGGCCTCCACGCCGTTGGCTTCCAGGATGTAATTCATCACATATTCCGGCGTGGAGCCCTGCCCGGCGGCCACGATGGTTTTGCCCGCCAGATCGGCGACGGAATGAATGCTGTCGCCCTTTTCCAGCACATACAGCATGCCCCGGGTGATGAGGGAAAGGGCCTTCACGCCGCCCTGGGTTTTGTTATACAGCACGGCCCCCAGATTGACGGGCACGGCGGCGATATCCACATCGCCCTTGATGAGCAGGCCGGTGAGTTCCGTGGGCGCGCCCGCCAGGGTAAAGGTGTAAGCGCCGTCGTTTTCCGTCATCATGTGGGCCAGGGCCATGCCCGTGGGACCCTTCAGCCCGCCCACGCGCACGGGTGCGTCCTCCGCCCCGGCGGCGATCACCGTGAGGGACAAGGCCAGCGCCAGCGCGGCCAGCAATTTAATCAGCTTTTTCATGCGAAATTTCCTTCCTTTCTTTTGTCAGGGCGCTTTTCACCTGCACCCCCGGAATGTTCCCCAGCCGGGCGGCGAACGCGCCCACCTGGACGCTTCCTCCCCGCACCAGCAGACCGATCACGGCCATGGCCCGGGCATGATCGGGCACGCCGATGCGGCCCATCACCAGCTCCTGAAACTGGCCCACCACCTGGTTGACCCGGGCCGCCTGGGAAAGATCTTCGATAACGATGCCCACAAATCCAATGCGTTCTTCTTCCATGTTCTGTTCGCCGCTCCTTCGGCCCAATAAAATAAGCACGATAATTTGGGGAGGCCGCCGGGGGAAAAATCGCCCGCCCGGACGCGGCCCAAGGCCTCCGCGTTTTTATCATGCCCTATTGCGTATGCTGCATATGCGCCTCCTTCTCTCTCGGGCGCGGACGCATCCTGCCCTCAAGGAATGCTTTTCCTGCGCGCGGCGGAAAGAAAAAAAGCGTTTCTTCCGCGCCTCTGCGCCCCGGCGGCGTGCGCTCTCCGGCGGATGAGAAATTCACCCGGCGTTAAGGCCGCGCCCCGGCGATGAACCCCCTCAAGGGGGCTCATCCTTTTTTATTGCCAGCGCAACGCTTACGGCGTTCCGCCAGCCCGGAAAATTGTTAAGGCAATCTTCCTGAATTTATTATATCACATTTCCCGTTTTTTTAAACCCCCGTCCCGCGAAAAAGCCAGCGCAAAAACGGCGGCAAGCCTACGGGGTACGCCGCGGGGGACCAAAGCGCGTTTTCCGCGAAAAGAAAATAAACCGAAATCGGCCAAAATAAACCGAAATCGGCCAATTCGCTGTTGACAAAGGGGCAAAATTCCGATATAATAAATACGTTGTGTAGGGGAATGGTGTAATGGTAACACGTGGGTCTCCAAAACCTTTGTTGAGGGTTCGAGTCCTTCTTCCCCTGCCAAGCAAATCCCGGGAAGTTAAGCCTTCTCGGGATTTCTTCCGTTTACCTGCGTTTTGCAACGGCTAAAAATATGCCGTTATGGGGTACACGGTAGGGTACACAATGCAAATCCTCTCCTAACGCCGCAGGATATCGGCCCAGATGCGGGCCTCTTTGGCGCGTTTCGCTTCCTCGGGGGTGTTGATGGCAACGGCCCCGATAGCGGCCTCCACCTGATCCAGGGTGGGGCATTTATCCAGATCGGCGCAGTAATCCACCAGGTTGACGGTCTGCGCTTTTGGCTCCTGCTGATCCTTCTCCGCCTCGGAGCGGGAGAGCAGATACGCCCGCACGGTGATCAGCGCGGACAGATCATACACGGCCTGCGCCGTTGGCCGCTCCTGCAGGGCCTTTTCCAGTTCGCTTTCAATCCACGATAGGGTGATCATGCTCTCCCGCTCCTTTCTTTTACTTGCGGATTTCTTCCAGCGCGCGGCGGAGGATTTCGCGCTGCTCGCCATCGGCGCTACGCATCATGTCCTCAAGCTCGGATTCCATGCGGGCCTTGCCGTCGTCGCGGCTATACATCCGCCCATCATCGCGGCTGTAGTGGCCGCGCACATAATGGGTGCCCCTGCGGGCGTAAGAACTGCCGCCATCGTCATAGGCATGGCCGCCATAGGTGCCACGGGCTTCCCAGCCGCCAGCGCGGCTATAACCGCCGTCGCTTTCCAACATGGCGATTTTATCAATGTTTTTGATAGTGTCGGTCAGCTTATGCACGGTTTCCAGATCACCGGCGGAAAGATCGGGCTTCCCGGCGATTTCGTCCAGCTCCATGCACAGCTTGTCTTTCAGGTCATACAAGGATTTCATATCTTTTTCTCCTTTCTTTTAACTTTCCCGGGTCACGATCAGATTGGCGTTCTGCACGATGATCGCCTGTGCGGAGGTGTTTTCCACCGCCACGGTCACGCAGCAGCCCGCCGGAACGTCGATAAACGTGTCTACCGAGACGTTAAAAAAGTTGTTGACGGCGGCTGGGGTCACGATGGCCGTAGAGGCGGGCAAGGGTTCCCCGGCAATGGCCAGCGCGACGGAGATCGCCCCGGCGGTGCCGCCATCAGGCACGGCGATGTTCGCGCTGAAGGACACGCGGAAGCGGGCGCGGGTCTGGCAGTTGGTCAGGCCTCGCAGGGTCACGACCCCGGAGCCGTCGCGATGGACGATGCACCGGGACGGCGCGACGGGGGTCTCGTTAAAAATGACGTTCTGGCCGCTGGCAACGGTCTGCACGGCGGCGTGCGTATATTCGGCCATGGTCACGCCTCCTTATTTATCACGCGGCAAAGGCCGTTGAGCCGTTCGAAGCCCTCGTGCGTATTGATCATGGATTCTGCAATCATCAGCGCGTTGAAATAGTCCGACAGATCGCGCGAAGACATTTTTTCAACGTCCATTTTTGTGAGCCGATTTAATGCCGCGTTCTGGGCATACTCAAGCTTTTTTCTCATTTTTTCTCCTTTCGATTCAACGCGGCGAGGGGAATCCCCCCCGCCGCGAAGTGGTCAGCACCGGCAGGGCCGGTCATCCCGACAGGGCGGGAAGCTGGGAATTGTGCGATTAGCTATACTGCTGATTGCAGCAGTACGGATTGGCCACGATATAGGCCGGGTTCGGGCAGGGCCGGATGGCCTGCACCAGATACTGGTTCTGCGCTGCCTGGCTGGCCGCAAGCTGCAGGCCGAAAATGGTCTGGTTCTGCGCGGCGATCTTCTCATCCTTCGCCTCGATACGCTGAGCGGTCAGAGCGTCCAGCACGGCGCGGGCGTTGGCGTTCTGGTTCTCGATCACGTCGCGGATGCCGGTCTGGATGGTGTTCCGCGTGTCGCACGCCTGCGTGGCGATGTTGTAGTTCACGTTTTGAATGGCGGTCTGGGTCTTGCAGCAGCAGTCCGCCGCATTCGCGGACATGGTGTACAACATCTGCATGAGCGCAGCCTGCTGGTTAGACCGGGACAACTCCGCCTGCGCGAAGCCGTTGGCCATCTGCATCTGCGTGCCGTTGATCAGCTGCGCCTGCGCGTAAAAGCCGTCGCAAAGGCCATTGTTCACGGCGTCGATCTTGCGCTCAATGTTGGCAAAGTCGCTGGTGAGCACATAGCCGTCCATAGCCGTTCCCTGGCCGCCGCGATTGCCGCCCCAGCCGTTTCCGCCCCAGCCGCAAAAGACGAACAAAAACAGGATAATAATCCACCAGGCGCCATCGCCGCCAAACAGACCGTTTCGGCTTCCGCCGGTCGCCGCCTGGATATCAGAGAGAGAATAGTCGTTGGTCATAATAGGTTCCCCTTTCTTTTTTTAAAAAATATATATGCTTAATCGTGGCCACGATAAAAGCCCATATCATCCCAGCAGGCCTTTAAAAATTTGGGCCGCCTGCTGCAGCTGATCAAGTTGTTGCTGGGACATTTTTCCGGATTGCAAAAGCTTTTTCACTTCCGCTTCCGGGTCGCCCTGGAAGTTTGCTTTAAATTCCCGGAATTCTTTCATCATCCGGGAAAAATCGCCCATAGGGCCGGGCATCTTCCCACCGAGTTGTTTAAACAGTGGGTTCATCCGCCGTTACCTCCTTCTGCTTTTTTACGGGCTTGGCCGTCATCGCGTCCAGGCGTGCTGCCAGCGCGTTAAATTCATCTCGTGTCACATAGTTTTTATTGTCTTGCGCCTGCATTGGCTGCGGTTTTTGTGCCTCCCGTTCGCGATAATCAAAAATGCGCATGGATGGCATGCCGGTCGCATCCGCCGATTTTAAATAAAACGTCTGCGATTCGCTGTCCATCAAAAGGACGCTGTTGCCATTGGCAACCATGTAGCTTTTGGCCCCGGCTTCGCCCTGCACCCAGATCAGGCCGCTTTTTTGCTGCGGCTGCTGCGCTTGTTGCGGCTGGGGCTGTTGCATGGGCTGCATGGGTTGTTGCTGGCCCATGCGAAGCTGCGATAACTGGTCGGGCATGGGCTGGCCCGGAGAATAATAATTAGACGGGTATCCGTATCCAAACATTGATTAGGCCTCCTTTTGCCAGTAGTAGGCGGGCACTTCCGCGCCGCTGTCCCATGTGTCGTAATAATCGCCATCCTCCACGCATACCACATGGCCGCTTAAAGCAAGAACATACACGCCGGAAGGATGATCGCGGCAGAAATCCGCGACGGTGTAGCAATCCGGGCACACATCCGGGAGGGCGTAACGGCGGAAGCCGTGTCGGCGGAGATACGCGCCCCAAACATGATTAGCGCTTGGCATGTCGCAAAGGCGCATTCCTTCGGCGGAAAGCCCGCAATATACATGTTCCCAACTATCACCGGTTGCTTTGCTGACAGCGCGAATTGTGCAATCACCGACGCGCGCCCCAGCTGGATTTGGGTTGTACGCCCTAAACACCATCTCTCCCCCCCTTCGCCTATATTTTTGCATAAAAAAAAAGGCCCGGCGGGCCAAAAAGGGGCCAATTACGGGCCAAAAAGGGGACAAACTATTTTATCCATGTAAACTCGTTTTCATTTCCCCCCTTTTTTCTTTCTCTGCATTTTTCGATTTTTTGGGCGTTTTTCGTTCTGTTTTCTGCGTAATACGCGCATTTTATATAGGGCCAATATGCATCACAGGTTTTGGGGCTGATTCCTAATATCGCGCAAATTTCCGGGCGGCTTTTTCCGCGCTTAGATAGCATCTGGATGGCCGCGCATGTATTGTTTGGGCATATCCCGTTATCAACCAGGCACCGGGCTATTTTTTGCCAGCTAATCCCCAATTTTCTTTCCACGCCCTTAATGCTCCCGGCCTCTGCGTATGCCGCCAATATGTTGTTAGCTGTTATCCCTTTCTTCATTTTTTGCCCCTTTTCCGCATTCCTCTGCGTCTTTCGCAATCAATAGCCGTATATAAGCCGATTTGTTAAGGCCCATTTTCTTCGCGTGCACGTCTAGGTATTCTGCAAGTTTTTTTGTAAGGATGACAGACATCATCACCCGATCGCCATCTTTTTTAATCATTGCTGTTCCCCCCTTATCACGTCGAAAAAGCTTTTGATATTAGGCGTTGGATCAACAATTTCCGTTGTGTATCGCTTATACCTCGCGGAGGGATCGTGCCCGGTAACGCTCCACGTTCCATCGTGATTATCCCGGATTGCAAGATGCTGTAAACGCGGATAATAGCTTTTTATTTTTTTGGTCAGTTCCATCGCTTCGAGCGTTATGTTATAATTCTGCGTGGCGCGTCCGTGCCATTTCATTTCGCTTGCCCACGAGGCCCGAAGGCTCCCGCCGTCTGTGCAGGATATAAATTCCGGGATACTTCCGTCGCCATTATTAAAGCTAATTGTGCAGCTTCCATGCGATGGGTTCGATTCGAAAACGCAAGGTTTCCAGTCGGATTTTTTTAATTGGCCGTCATACCAGGGGACGGTTTCAAACGTTGTCATATGCCATAGCGTATGCGCAATAACCTCAAATTTTTCTTCCGGCGTTTTCGCAACCGAAAAATCATCCGCCGAAAGGCCGAGCTTTTGCATTATATCTTTTACGATTTCTTCCGTGATTGCTTTTTCTTCGTCCGCCTTAATATCGGAAATAATTCCGCAATACAGCGCTTTTGCGGCCTGTACGTAGGCTTGCTGCTCTTCGGTTTGTTGCAGGATGTACTCCGTCGATCCGCAATTATTATAGATTTTTTCCCAAACATTTTTATGATCGGATGTAATTTTCATTTTCTTCCCTCCTTTATTTTGTGTTTTTATTATACCACAAGTTATATAACTTGTAAATAGCTTTTTTAAATAAATTCGAATTTTTTTAAAAAAAGAAAGCCTCCGAAGAAGCTTTCTTTTTTGCGACCGTCGCGATAGTCATTACAATCCACAGGCGTTTCCGTCTGGCAGGGGGATACCCCCTTTTTTATAATAGCGCGCATTTTGGCGCTTGTCAATCATTTTTTGCAACACGAAAATTCGGGCGAGTTAACCCCAATATTCGGGCGATTTCGCAGAGGCAAAAATAAAAAAAGGCCCCCTTTCGGGGGCTACATGTTGTTAAGCTTTCGCGTAATGCTGGCCCGGTGGCGCTTGACGGTTCTTTCACCCATGCCCAGCGCCAGGCTGATTGCAACCACGCTCTTCCCGCGCCGGGAGAGGGCCAGCACGTCGCGCTCGTCGTCGGTCAGCACAAATTCCGCGTCCGCCGCATCGATGCGGCTCTTGGGGATGCCGTTAAACCGCATGCAGCGTCACCGCCTTACTCTTCGGGCTGCTTTACCACTGCGGTTGCAAGGGTCACGCGGGGAGAGTTCAACTCAATCCCTTCCTTTGTCACCTTCACGGTGGATCCGTTCTCCGGCGCTTCTTCGTCCGTTTTTCCGGCGTTGGCCGCGTCCGCCAGGCCCTCGCCGATGATATAGGCCACCACGGCGGCCCCCGCCATGATCAGCGCCGTGATCTGCGTAGCGGTTTCCTCCGCGCCGCCGAAGGCCGTAATCATCATGGCCACAAAGCCAGCAATGGCCGTCCAAAACTTCCTCGAGGTGAGTTTCCGTTTCCAATCGATCTTCATTTTCATTCCCCTTTCTTTTGCCGGTTCCTGCCCGCCGCCGTCTCGATCAGCCAGGCGTTAATGGCTTCGCTTGCCGCCTTCATCTGGTCGGCGTTGCCGTTGTGCAATGCGTGATCCAATAGCGCCCGCACGCCCGCGCACAGGTGCGTCTGCCCGGCGCAAAGGCCGTCGATGGCCCTGTCGTGCTCGTCCAGTCTGGCCATGTCGTTTCGCAGTTTTTCCTTGTTTTTTGCGATGGCCTCGCCCTGCTCCGCGTCCCGCTTTTCCTGGGGCGCGCGCCAGGAGCGCACCGCGTCCACCGTCTTTGTGATCGTCACCAGCAGCCCGCAAAAGGCGATCACCACGCCCACCGCCGCCGCTACCCCCTCGAAAGTAATCCCTTCCATTCGTTTTTTCCTTCCGTTTTTATACTGCGCTGTCCATCGCCGCCGCCAGCTTATCCAGGCTCTCCTGGGCCGTCTGCAATGCCGCCCGGGCGTTGTTGATCTCCCGCTCCATGGCGTTTAGGCACGCCCGCGTGTCCGCACGCTGCCGCTGCACCGCCTGCGCCGTTTCCAGCGCCGCCCAGGCCGCCGCGTCCATTACCCCCGTTTCTTCCAGCCCGGCCCCCGCCTGCAGCGCCCGCACGGCGGCCTCTGTCTCCGCGCCAAAGCTCCCGTCCGCGCCGTATTGGTACAGGTTCAGGCCGAGCCCCAGCAGCCGCGTTTGCAGCGCCCGCACGGCCTCGCCCTTATCGCCCCGGCGCAGTGCCGCGCTTTGGCCCGCATTGGCCCCGTTTTCCGCGTTTTCGCCTGGCAAGGTATTTCCCCCCTTTCCCTGGTTCTCGTCCCCCTGGCCCTCGTTCCGGCCCTCCTGGGCGGCGTACAGGCCCGCCGGAACGCCCCAATGGGTAAACCTGGCCTCGCCCAGCTTCTGCCGGATCACCCCCCAGGCGTGCCCCTTTGCGTGCACCACCGTGCCGTCCCCCAGATACAGCCCCACATGGCCCATTTTCCCGGGCGCGTCCTGGCGGAATACCAGGCAGAGCTTTTCTCCGGGCAGGCTGTCAATTTCGCCCTTTTCCGCCCAGGCCGTGCGCGTCCATTGGCTGGTGGCCCCGGATACCAGCTTAATTCCCACCGCGTCCATGCACCAGCGGGTAAGCTGGGCGCAGTCGTAGGCCCGCTTGCCCGTGCCCGCCGTGTCGTCCCACCAGCGGCAGCCCCTGCAGCTGGTGGCGCTGCCCTTCATGCGCGGGCAGTTCTCCCGTATTTTCGCCGCGCTGCCCGGGTATTGCGCCGCCCGGGCTTTGCGGTAGGCCACCGTGCAAAATTGCCCCGTGCCGCCCATGATGTAAGGGCACCCCACCCGGGAAAGCGCCCATTCCCGGGCCTTTTCCGTCTTGTCCACGGTTATCCCCCCTTCCGCGTCAGCAGCGCCGTCAGCGCCGCCACCTGGGCTTCCAACGCCGCCACACGCTCCGCCGCGCTTTGCTCCGGTTTTGGTGCGCTGGCCTGTATGGATTCCAGTTCTGTAATTTCCTCCGCCGTCATTTCAACGTTTCTGGCTTCCATGATGGGCACGTTGACGGTGTAGGTTTCCACGAATTCGGGCGTTAAGATTTCGCCATTTTCCCCGTAGGTCGCGGGGATGCGCCGTGTGCGCTGCTCTTCACGCTCGCCGGTCTGTACTAAGATATTTTTTTTCATTGCGCTCTCACCCCGTAGATCGTAATTTTTGTGCCAGCGGCCATGACATCCGTGGAAAAAGCGGTGATGTTTCCGTCCGCAATCGAGTATTTATCTTGCTGCACCGGATTCTCGTAATATTGCGCAAACTGCCCTTTTTTCTCCGCACAAGTCCACCACCCTGAGCGATAGCGGCTATTTTCCACCCATATCTTTGAGTATCCATACTTAACGGCATCGGCTTTATATGGGGATAAAAAGTACGATGTTGCAGCAGCGGGATGGTTACCGATATCATATGCTATATAGATATTACCCGTTTTCTCAGAGGCGGGGAATTCTGCACGCAGCATGATCACTGCAAAATTATACGGGGTTCCATCCGGTTCTTTTGATCGAACAACCCTGCTTTCTTCTGCTAAAACAATTTCTTCGATTAATTCATAATCGCTTGGAATCCCCATCCGCTCCCGTGCCGCTGCCTGCTGCGCCGCCGTCCAGGCCGGGCCTTTGCCGTCCGTCAGGGCGGCGGTGACGGCGTAATCAAAATTTCCTGTGGTTATCGGCTGTCGCGTTGTGCGCGAATCGATAGTGTTATTTGATGCCGGGTTTAATGCAATTTCGCCATTAACATTATTTATAATTCCCCACGACACCGATTGGGGTACTTTGGCGGGCGCATACCCCAGCGCAGCTTCGATGTTCTCGGCGGTCACGTTCGCGTCGCTGCCGTCCTTGCCAGGCGCTCCGTCCTTGCCCGGGTCGCCCTTATCGCCCTTGAATTCCCCGGCCTCCAGCCTTTCTTGCACCTCGTCCGCCACGGCCTGGGCGGCGGCAGCGGCCGCGCTGGCCGCCTTTGCCCGCGCCTCCAGGTTGTTGATGGTATCCGCCACCGGGTTCCCCGGCGCGTCCCCCTGGCCGGACAGGCCGCGCTCGATGCGCCCCACATATACGGCGGATTTGCGGATCGCGTCCGCCTCCACCGCCCGAAGCTCGATCATCAGGCTTCCCGGCGCGGCCACATCGGCGGCAGAAAGCGTCAGCAGCCGCTTTTTGCCATCCGTCGTCAGTTCCTTGGCGTATGCCTCCGCGTCGCAGGCCCGGCGCAGGGCACAGACGATCCCCGCGCCTGGAAATTCGCCCAGAACGGCCTCGCAGTCGAATACAATGCGCCGGGATGCGTTTTCCCCTGTTCGCCCCACCAGGCCCAGGTTTTTGCCCTCCTGGCCAAATGCCGCGTTGATCTCCAGCACGGCGCGTCACCCCCCTTTTTTTACGCCGTCGCTTCCGTCACTTCCACCCACAGGCTTTCCGCGCCGAAGGTGTCCGGCTCCCATACGTTTTCGCCATCAAAGGCGCTCTCCCAGATTTTCCCGTGGTGCGTCACCCGTTCGCCCTTTTGATAGCCGCTGCCCGGGATCCCCGTCCAGGCGTGCCAGGCCGGAATCGTTTCTGCGGGGGTATCGCCGCCCGCTTCGCCCGCGCCGCCGCTCTCCAGCGCCGCCACCCGGGCCTCCAGCGCCGTCAAGCGCCCGGTCATGGCCGCCGCCAGCCGCGCCATGGCCTCCAGCACCTCGGGCCGCTGATTCTCGGCGGTGAGATGCTGATCCCGCAGCGCCAGCAGC
>CAKULG010000030.1 GCA_934667105.1 uncultured Clostridia bacterium | reverse complement strand
CAGTGCGCGGTTTTGGTGCCGTCGGCCTCGCAGGTCGCGTCGTTATTAGAAACGTAGTTGTTGAAGCGATGGCCCAGTGCGGAGTCGGTATCGGGCTTGGTGTCCGTCGCCGTGCAGCCCTTGTTGTCGCAGTGCGCGGTTTTGGTGCCGTCGGCCTCGCAGGTCGCGTCGTTATTAGAAACGTAGTTGTTGAAGCGATGGCCCAGGGCGGGCAGCGTCTTGCCGCAGATATCGCAGACGGCGCTCTGGGTGCAGGTGGGAAAATGGGTGTTCGTTGTGGTACCGCTGCCGGACGGGGGCGCTACCGTGGGCTCCGCGATCATGACGGCGACGCCGGAGGCCCGGCGCTGGGAGGCGGTCATGCTGTGATCGCACACCTTGCCGCAGCCGCTCCGGGCGCACACGCCGTCCTTGTTGCTCCAATCATGGCCCAGGACGGGGCTGGAAAGGTATATGGAGAGACGCAGATTCTGGTATTCCACGCCGTCGATCACCTGGGTAAACGTGTAATTCTGCGATTCAAAGCGGAAAGTGCCTTGACCCTCACAGGTGGCCGGAAAAGCGATTTCTGTGCAGTGAAAGAGTATCGGTTCGGAGGCCGAGGGCAAAGTAATACGCTCGTTAAACTCGTAACAAAGCGAACAGCTGAGGCTGGCGTTCGTATTGGTGAGCGATATGGTGAAATCCTTGGGCTCGTTGGGCCCGTTCATCGGGATGGGGTTCGGCCAGTCAAGGTTGACGACTCCATAGATTGCATGCGTGTGCCCTTCGGCCAGGGCGCTTCCGCAGCAAAGCAGCAGCAAAAGCGTCAGGAGAAGGAGAAACGTTTTTTTCTTCATGGTTGTAATCCTCCTTTTTTGTTTACAGAATCCCCGCCCGCGCCTTTCGGCGCGCACGGTTAAAAGAATACGGAAATGTTTGCAGTTACAATGTAATGCAAAACGCCGGATTTGTCAAGAGAATAACAGTAAGATTTTTCCAAACGCGTTATACCTGGGCGATCCAGGCCTTCCAGGCAGTCTCGTCCGCCCCCAGGGTGGCCTGGTCGCCATTGCGGACGATGGGGGTGCGCAGGAAGCGGGGGTTTTGCTGAAGGCATTCTAAAATATACGCCGCGTCATCGGTATAGGCCACGGGGTGGGAAAGCGCCTCGGGAGAGCGCTCCACCAGCGCCTCCGCGCCGAATTTCCGGGCGAAGAAGGCCAGTTCCCGGGCACCCAGCTGGTGCTTTTTTAAATCCACCAGCTGATAGGGCACCCTCCGCTCCTTAAAGAAGCGCTCCGCCTTCTGGGAATCGAAATTTCTCTTCAGGCAGTAAATCTGGATGTTCACGCCTGCTCCTCCTCCAGGAAGGGAAGGGCCACCCGGTTTTCGCCGTCCTCCCACAGGCGCTCCAGGTGATAAAACTGGCGATCCTCCGGATGAAAGATATGCACCAGCACCGTGCCGTAATCCAGCACCACCCAGCGGCCCTCCGCTGCGCCCTCCTTGGCCCGCAGGGCGACGCCCTCCATGGCCAATTGATCGTCCACATCCTCAGCCAGGGCCTTCACCTGCAGGGCGGAGCGGCCTGAGGCGATGACCATGTAATCGGTAATCACCGTGAGATGCGCCACCCGGAGCACCCGGATATCCAGAGCCTTTTTACTGTAGAGAATCTGCGCGATTTGCAGGGCGAGCTTTCCTTGATCCATGCCAAGACCTCCTTATGCGTATTTTTTTATTCGTTCAACCATTCTTTTTCCTGAACGGTTAAAATGCCGGATAAATAATCGATGGTTTTCTGCGCGATGGGGAAAAAGGGTCGATGGCTGCTTTCCAGATATTCCTTTGTCAGCAGCAGGGATTTAAGGGCCGCCGCAGGCAGCGATACCTGGGAAAGACGGCGGATCTCCTGCAGGCCGGGGTAATCCTCCCGGCCCGGCTCGGTGGCGTCCGCCACGAAAACCGCCAGCTCCAGCCCCGTCATGCCAGGGCGGCCGATGGTGTGGCTGCGGATGGCGTCGAGCACAGCCTCATCCCGCACGCCAAACTGCGTTTTTGCGATATACGTGCCCACGGGGCCATGGAGCATCGCGCCGGAGGAGAGCAACTCGGGTGCTTGGGCCAGCTGGTTTTCCCGGGCGATTCGCTGCATCTGGGCCAGGGGCATTCCCTTGGCGCAATCGTGCAGCAATCCCGCCAGCGCGGCCTTTTGCACGGGCAGATGATGCAGCGCCGCCAGCCGCACCGCCTCCTTGCGCACGCCCAGGGTGTGCTGAAAGCGGCGAGGGTTCATCATGGTTTTCAGCTTTGGCAGAAAATCGGGCTGGTAAACGCCGTTTTCCGCCATATAGCAAAGCACGGGCAGGGGCAGGCCGGGCGCATCCTCCCAGCGGGCGGTGCGCGCCCGAATCAGCGTGGAGGAATAGGGGGAGCAGGGCACGGGCAGCAGCGTCACCCGCGCGCCCGCCTCCCGGGCCCGGTCCACCGCTTCGGCGGCGGAAACGCCCGCCCGGGGAAAGCAGAGAAAATCGCACTGGGCGAACAGCTTGTCCGCCTCGTGCCAATAGGGCAGGGAGGGCAGCTTATCCGCCCCCAGGATAAAGGTGAATTGCGCGTCCGGGTATTGCCGGCGCAGGGGGGCCAGGGTGTCGGTGGTGAAGCGGGCGGAATTGGAAGCCCCCGCCTCCGAAAGCAGCAGCCCGCTTTCCCCTTGCAGCGCCAGGCGGCACATTTCCAGCCGCCGGGCGATGGAGGCCTCCGCCGTCCGGTGCGCCGGGCGGGCCATGGGCATCAGCAGCACTGCGTCCAGCCCAACATACCGCATGGCCTGTCGGGCCAAATCCAGGTGCCCTTCGTGGATGGGATCAAAGGTGCCGCCCAATACGCCCAAATGCAACAAAATCTATCATCTCCTGATTATAGTATATCGCATTTTGGACATTCTGAAAAGAGGGGGAGGAAGCGGAATGCAGGAATATTTACATCGTTCGCGCCTGGGCGAGGCGCTGGACGCGCTGGGGCTGCGGGCGCTGCTGCTGCTTATCAGCCTGGGATGGTTTATCGCGCTGTGGGGCGTGCGCCCCTCCGCCCTGACGGCGGGGGCGGCGCTGTACGGGCTGCTGCTGATGCTTTATAAAAAAACGCGGGACGGCCGCCTGGCCCGGCGGGAAAAACGCCTGCGTGCGCGCATCGGGGGAGAGCTGGCGCTGGAGCGGCTGCTGACCGTTCCGCCCGAGCGGGCGCATTTTGAAATTGTGCTGCTGCTTTCCCTCAAAACGCCGCTGATGCTTTTGCAGGCGGGGGAGGAGGGAGTGGTTTGCTCTCTGCGGGGGAAGCGGACGCTGGTTTCCTTTATCCAGCTTCCAGCGGAGGATCAATTGGATGCGCGCCTGGTGCTGGAAAAGCAGCGTCAGGCCCGGGCGCTGCGGGCGGAGGGGGCGCTGCTGTGCGTTCCCTGCCAGGTTTCTCCCGGGGCCCAGCGCCAGGCCCAGGGCGAAATCGAAACGCGGTTTTTCTCCAGGGAAGCGTTGATCGCGCTGCTGGGCGCGCAAAACCCCGCCACCGACGCGCAGCTGGTTTCCCTGGGGCGGCGCGCTCGCGCGCCCCGGCGCTGGCGGGGAACGGCGCTGGAGGAAAAGCGCATTCCCCGCTATCTGCTCTACGGCGGGCTGCTGCTATGCATGCATTTATGCACGGGGGCGCTGTTTTACGCCCTGCCCGGCGTCGCATGCTTGCTGCTGGCCACGGCCTGCCGCATCGCCGCCCGGAAAAAGCGGGAAATTCTGTAGCGCGCCGCCCGCCCCCGCATACCCTGAAAAGAGAGGGGGTGCGGCCTGTGGAATTATGGGTGGCGGACGCGGCCCGGGGCCTGATGCGCATCAGGGACGGCGAATGCAGAAAAATGGCGCCGCCCTGCGGCGCGCTGTGCGCCCTGGAGCAAAAAATCTTCTGCGCGGGCCCGCGCTGGGGCCTGTGCCTGAGCCGGGAAACGGGCGCGACGCTGTATGATTTTCCCGTGCCCACGGGGGTGTGCGCCCTGGCGGGGCTGGGCGGGGCGGTTTGCGCTCTCTCTTCGGATGCGGATTGCGTTCAGGCCTACGGCCCGGGGGGCGAGTTGCTCTTCAGTGCCCCGGCGGGGGATTACCCCCGGGATCTGTGCGCCAGCCCCTGCGGCCGCTATCTGGCGGTGGCGGCGGGCGCGGCGGGGGAAATCTTGCTGTTCGATCACCGCCTTTCCTGCCTTCAGCGGCGGCGGGTGGCGGGGGCGGCCTGCGCCGTTTGCTTTTTACCCCGCGCCCTGGCCGCCCTGTGCGCCGTGGGGGATGGGGAGTTGTCCTCCCGGCTGCTGTATATCAGCCCCCGGGGCGTTTCCCAGGAGGTGCTCGCCTATCCCGGCGCGCCCTGCTCCCTCTGCGCGCTGCCCGGTGGGCAATGCCTGGCGGGCTGCCAGGAGCGGGCCTTTTGCCTGCGGCCCGACGGCGCGCTTTCCTGCGCGTATCCCTGCGCCTATCCCGCCCGCATTCGGGCCACCCGTATGGGCCCGCTTCTGTGCGACGCATGGCGGGGGGAGGTGCGGCGGATGGAGGGCGGCTGCTGCTATCGCGGGGAAGAGCCCTGCGACGTATGCGCATTTTTATAGGAACAAATGAAAAAACAGGCTATGAATAACGGCGCAACACCGGCGTTTTTCGTCCGTGGAAAAGCAGGCGCGTTTTCTATTTTCCTGATCCCCGTGGGCATTTTTGAAGCGGGGCGCGGAGAAGTCGCTCTGGCGAGCGCCGCCCCGGTTTTCTTCCCGGTGAATTTTTCTGCGGGATATTTACTTTTTTTGCTTGCTTTAGTAAAATAAAAAATGAAAAAAAGCCGCGAAAACCAGCGGCGCAAAGGAGAAAAGCTATGAACACGCCAGCCTGCCTGCTCCGCTATGCGGATCAATTGGAAGCGTATTATCGCCGGTATTACCCCGCCCTGGCCCCGCTGGCCAAGCCCTGTTTTTTGAGCACGGTGCAGACCACCATGGAGCGCCTGCCTGACGGCGCGGCCTTTGTCATCACGGGGGACATTCCCGCCATGTGGCTGCGGGATTCCTCCGCCCAGGTGAAGAATTATCTGCCCTTCGCGGCGGAGGATGAAACGGTGCGCGATTTGCTGCGGGGCGTTATCGCCACCCAGGCGAAGGACGTGCTGCTGGACGCATACGCCAATGCCTTTAACCGGGAGGCCAACGGCCTGTGCTACAAGGTGGATAAAACGGAACGCAACCCCGCCGTCTGGGAGCGGAAATACGAGGTGGATTCCCTGTGCGCGCCCATTCTGCTGGCGGAAAGCTATGAAAAGGCCGCGGGGGATACCGCGATTTATACGGCGGATTTCCATCGCATGCTGCGCCGGATCGCGGAGGTGTTCCGTCTGGAGCAGCGGCACGAGCGCTCCGCCTATTCCTTTGAGCGGGAGGATTGCCCCGAGCAGGACACCCTGCCCTGCAACGGCCGGGGCACGCCGGTGGGCTACACGGGGATGACCTGGTCCGGCTTCCGGCCCTCGGACGACCGCTGCGAATACGGCTATCTGATTCCGGCCAACATGATGGCCGTGATGGCCATGCGTGCCGCCGCCCGGATGGCGCGGGAGAAATTTGGGGATGAAGCCCTGGCCGCGGAATGCGCCGCCCTGGAAAAGGAAATGGAGGCGGGCATCCGGCAATTCGGCGTGGTGGAAATCGAAGGAAAACAGGTCTATTGCTATGAGGCAGACGGCCTGGGCCATTATAAATTCATGGACGACGCAAATTCCCCCAGCCTGCTTTCCGCCCCCTATCTGGGCTTCTGCCCGGCGGACGATCCTCTGTATCTGCGCACCCGCAGCCTCATTCTTTCGAAAAAGAACCCTTATTACGCCGCGGGGGCTTGCGCCCGGGGCGTGGGCAGCCCGCATACGCCGGAAGGGTATGTGTGGCATATCGGCATCACCATGCAGGCACTCACCAGCACCTCCCGGGAGGAAATTCTGGATTGCCTGGCGGAATTGGCCGGCACCCATGCGGGCTGTAACCTGATGCATGAATCCTTTGACCCCAACGATCCCGCCCGCTTCACCCGGGCGGATTTCGCCTGGGCCAACACGCTGCTGGCCAGCCTGATGATCCATCTGATGGACGAGCGCTTCTTCGAGCAGGCGTAAGGAAAAAAGCATGAAAACGATTGCCGAACTGGATCCGAATTTCCGCCTGACTGACGGAACACCGGAAAATACAGAATTTTACGATCCCCGCCAGGCGCCCTTTCGCCTGTACGGCGTGGTTCCCAACCAAGAGGGAAGCTTCTGCCGCCTGCCCCTCTCGCTGCTTCCCGAATGCAGCGAGGGGGTGCGCGCCCTTTCTTTTCATCTGGCGGGGGCGTGCGTGCGCTTTTCCACAGATTCGCCCTATCTGTCCGTGCTTTGGGAACTGGGGGGAAGCGGCAACATGGCGCATTTTACCCCCTGCGGGCAAAGCGGCATGGAGCTGTTTGAAGAAACCGAGCGGGGGAGCATAGAAATAAAAAATCTGCTGCCGCAGATGCAGGAGATGGGCGGCTGCGCGCTGCGCCAAAGCGCGCTGGCTTCGCTGCCCGGGGGCATGCGGCATTACGCGCTGTACCTCCCGCTGTATAACAGCCTGAAAAGCCTGCTGATCGGCACGGCCCCGGGGGCGAAGCTGGCGGCGGGGCGCACGCTGCGCATCGAAAAGCCGCTGGTCTTTTACGGCTCCTCCATCACCCAGGGAGGCTGCGCCGGGAAGACGGGCAGCTGCTATCCCACGCTGCTGGCCCGGCGGCTGGACGCGGCCCAGATTAACCTGGGCTTCTCGGGCAACGCCCGGGGCGAGGAATGCATGGCACGGTATATCGCCGGACTGGAAATGAGCGCGTTCATTCTGGATTACGATCATAACGCCCCCACCGTGGAGCATCTGCGCAATACCCATGCGCGCTTTTTCCAAATTGTGCGCCAGGCGCAGCCGGAAACCCCCATCCTTCTGGCCAGCAGGCCGAATTTTGAGGCGGATCCGGAGGATTCCGAGCGGCGCAGACAGGTGATTCTGCAAACGTATTTGCAGGCCCGGGAGGCGGGGGATAAGCACGTCTATTTTGTGGACGGCGAGAGCTTCTTTGGCAACCGCGACCGCGATCTGTGCACCGTGGACGGCTGCCACCCCACCGACGTTGGCTTCCTGCGGATGGCCGATACCATGGAGCCCGTTCTTCGCCGGGCGCTGGGGCTGCGCTAAAGTCGCACGCGCCCTTTTGTCGGCGGGGAAATAAATCCGTTCGTTTCTTCCTTGCCGTTATATTTGGCGAAGCCCGCTAATTCATTTCGCTGACGGAAAACAATCGGATTTCTTATCGCATGCCCCTATCCACACAGCTTTCTTTGAGAGGTTCGGGGGAGGCGTTCTTTGGAAGCCAAAGAATGCCTCCCCCGAGCTATTTTTCTCTCTAGGCGCTACTCCTCCGGCCGCTCCATGCCTGATCGCAGCAGGCCGACGGCCCGTTTTTCCATGCGGGAAACATAGGAGCGGGAAATGCCCAGCAGCGCCGCCACCTCGTGCTGGGGGTGGGCCACGCCGTCCAGCAGGCCGTAGCGCATTTCGATAACCAGCCGTTCCTTTTTGGGCAGCGTCTTCACCAGCCGCCGCACCCGGGCCATGGAAATGCGGCGCACTACCTCGTCCTCCACCTGGCCGGGGGGCGTGCCCAGAATATCGATAAAGGAAATGTCGTTGCCCTCGCCGTCCGTGCCGATGGGATCGGAAAGCGAAACCTCGCCCCGCTTTTTCTTGGAGGCCCGCAGCAGCATCAGCACCTCGTTTTCAATGCAGCGGGCCGCGTAGGTGGAAAGCTGAGAGCCGGATTCGGGCTTAAAGGTGTTCACCGCCTTAATCAGCCCCAGTGCGCCCACGGAAACCAGATCGTCCTGTGTGTAGCCCGGCACGGTGTATTTATGTACAATGTGGGAAACCAGGCGCAAATTGTGCTCGATAAGCCGCTGCCGGGCCTCCTCATCGCCCTGGCGCATGGCGGCCACGGCGGCGGCCTCTTCCTCCCGGGTGAGGGGCTTGGGAAAGCTGCTTCGCCCGGAAAGCATGCCGAAGAAGAAAAGCGCGTCCCGAAAAAGCCAATATAAAAAGCTGAGCATGCGTTCACCTCCGCCCCAGATATATGCGTCCGCCGCCGGAAAATATGCGTCCGCCGGGTAAAAAAGCCTGCTTTTCGCCGCATATTACGTTTTTTCGAGCGGATGTGTATTTTTTTCTTCAAAAATATGTAGAAAATATTTCAATTCACTTGATTTTTGGGGTCTGTTGCGTGTAAAATAGGAAAAGGCAGGCGCTTCCCTGGGAAGCCTGCGACGGATAGGAAGGATGAAACAAAGTGGCCAAGCGCATTCTATTGGTGGACGACGAGCCTTTGATCCTCAAGGGCCTGCGGTATACCCTGGAGCAGGAGGGCTATGAGATCCTCACGGCTGCGGATGGGGAGGAAGCGTTGCAGGTCTTTTTTGAGCAGCAGGTGGATTTGGTGCTGCTGGATGTGATGCTTCCCAAGCTGGACGGCATTCAGGTGTGCCAGCGCATTCGGGAAAGCAGCAATGTGCCCATCCTGATGCTTACCGCCAAGGGCGAGGATATGGATAAAATTTTGGGCCTGGAATACGGCGCGGACGATTATATGACCAAGCCCTTCAATATTTTGGAGGTAAAGGCCCGGATTAAGACGGTGCTTCGCCGGGCGGCCCAGCCTGCGGCCAACGAGGAAAAGAAGATCATTCGCGTGCACGATATGGAAGTGAATATCGTGAATCGCTCCGTGACGCTGGGGGGCAAGGAAGTGCGCCTGACGGCCAAGGAATTTGATCTGCTGCAATTGTTCATCACCAACCGTGGCAAGGTGTTCAGCCGGGAAACCATGCTGGAGACCGTCTGGAAATACGATTATATGGGCGACGCCCGCACGGTGGACGTGCATATTCGCCGCCTGCGGGAAAAGATTGAGCGTAACCCGGCGCAGCCGGAGTTCATCTTCACCAAGTGGGGAGTGGGCTACTATTTCACCGATAAGGATTCATAATCCCTTCACCAGCATTCGCTGGAAAATATTGCTCGCCTTCCTGCTGATCGTGGGGCTATCCTTTTATGTGATGGCCGGCTCCCTGAGCGGCATGGTGGGCGATTATTTATTCGAGCAGCGCATCCGTTCCGACCGTCTGGGGCTGGAAAAGCTGGCCTCCCGGGTGGCCCCGCTGTATAAAAGCAGCGACGTGCAGGCCCTGCGGGAGCAGCTGATCGCCTCCGGCGGCGAAATGGGCGGGCGTATTTTGCTGTTGGATCAAAACGGCAAGGTGCAATTGGACAGCTACGGCGAATTGTACGGCGCGCGGCTGGAATATCCCGAGGTGGCCAATGTGCTGGTGAAGGGGCAGAGCGCGGATTACGGCGTGCACGAATTGGAATCGGGCGCGGCGCTGGATACCTCCAGGCTGCTGTTCGTGCGGCGGTCCAATGTATCGTGGGTGGGCTATTGCGCGGCGGGGGTGGTTTCCCAGGCGGAAATTATCGGCGTGCTGCTGCTGGTTTCCCCGGTGCAGGAAATGATGCAGAATCTGTATCAATTGCAGGATCAGATGATGCTGATTTTCGTTTTGATCGCGGCGGCGGCGCTGCTGTGCTCGCTGATTTTCTCCCGGGTGATTACCAGCCCTCTGGCCGGGCTGATGCGGGGAATTCAGCGCATGTCCAAGGGCGATTTTTCCGCCCGGGTGCCGGTGAAGGGCAGCGGCGAAATGAAGCAGCTGGCTCTGGCCTTTAATTCCATGTCCGAAAAGCTGGAAACGCTGGATCAATCGCGCAATCAGTTCGTATCCAACGCCAGCCATGAATTGAAAACCCCTCTGGCCACCATGAAAATTCTGCTGGAATCGCTGATTTATCAGCCCGATATGGAGCCCGCGCTGCGGACGGAATTCATGTCCGATATGAATTCGGAAATCGACCGGCTGAGCAATATCGTGAGCGACTTGCTGACGCTGGTGCAGATGGACGCGCACAATGTGAAGCTGAGCCGGGAGAACCTTTCCATCGCCGCCCTGGTGAAGGAAAACGCGCACCGACTGGAGCCCATCGCCAGCCAGAAGCAGCAGAAAATCACCCTTACCCTCGCCGACCCCTGCGATATTTACGCGGATAAATCCAAGCTGAACCAGGTGATTTATAACCTGATGGAGAACGCCGTGAAATACACCCAGGCGGGAGGGCAGATCAAGGTGAGCCTCAGTCGCCAGGGGCGGGACGCGCGCTTGGTGGTTTCGGATAACGGGCCGGGCATCCCCAAGGAAAATCTGCCTCATATCTTCGATCGCTTTTATCGCGTGGATAAAGCCCGCAGCCGGGAAAAGGGCGGCACGGGCCTGGGCCTTTCCATCGTGCATCAGCTGGTGCTGCTCCACGGGGGGGCCATCAGCGTGGAAAGCGAGGAGGGCAAGGGCGCGACGTTTATCGTGGAGCTGCCGCTGCACCAGGGATCGTAACGCGCTGAAACAGCCCGCGAAGGCGGGCCTTGAGCAGGGAGGGCCGCGCCGCGGGCTTCCCTCTTTTTGAAGGAGGAAAAGGCATTGCTGTATGTGCAGCGAATGATAAAAAACGTCCAGGGGGAAGGGTATCCCTTTTCCGTGCCCGCCCTTGCTGCCGCAAAGGAAATTCGGTTCACTGCGCCCATCACGGTGATCTGCGGCGATAACGGGAGCGGAAAATCCACGCTGCTTTCCCTGCTGGCGGCCAAGCTGGGGGCGGTTCGCATCGGGCAGGGGATTATCGAGCGGGAACGGGCGGCGGAGCAGGCGCAGGACGCCTTCACGCTGCAAAAGCTGGCGGCCCGGCGCAGCTTTTTCTTTTCGGCGGAGGATTTTATCGCCTATATCGCCTGGGTGAGCCGAACGAAGGCGGAGGCCCGGGCGGAGCTGGAACGAATCGAGGCGGACGATACCATCGCGGATAAGAAATACGCCCGGATGCCCTCCATGCGCACGCTGGAGGAGCTTTCCGGGCTGTATGCGGAGGATCTGGCCCTGCAATCCCACGGCGAGGGCTTTCTGGATTTTTTTCAATCCCGCTTAAAGCCGGGGGGCGTGTATCTGCTGGACGAGCCGGAGGGCGCGCTTTCTTTTGAAAAGCAGTACGCCCTGGCGCTGGATATTTTGGAGGGCGCGGCCCATAGCCAGTTTATTCTGGCCACGCATTCGCCCGTTCTGGCGGCCATGCCGGGCGCGGCGATTCTGGAGGCTACGGCGCGGGGCTTTTTGCCCCGCAAATATGAGGAATTGGAAAATATCCAATTCCTGAGACTTTTTTTGGAATGCCCCCAGCGCATGTTCCGGGAGTACCTTTGAAACTAAGAGAAAAGTATAGACGGCGGGGAAGCAGGTCGCTTTCCTGTTTTTTCGTTTTTTCGCATTTAGCTTTCTTGGAGTGGGTTCCCAGCATAAAATTTATTCGTTTTCCTCGCGCGCGCCCTGCGCGTCTATTTGCAGCGGGCGCACCTCCCAGGCGGGCAGCGCCTCGGCCAGCCGCGCTTGCAGGCGGCGGGCGAAATCCTCCTCCCGGGCGATGCAGAGCAGTGTGGAGCCCGCTCCGGATAGGCACAGCGCCAGCCCGCCGCAGGCCTGAACGGCGGCCTGGGCCTGCTCCCAGCCGGGAATCAGCGCCCGCCGGTAGGGCTGGTGCAGGCGATCCTCCAGGGCAAAGCGCAGCAGATCAGGATCCTCCCCCGCCAGCGCCTGGGGCAGCAGCGCGGCCCGGGAAAGATTGAATACCGCATCCTGCCGGGGCACGCTTTCGGGCAGCACGGCCCGGGAGCGGGCGGTGGAAAGCTCAAAATCCGGAATGATGGCGGCAAAGCGCCAGACGGGGTGTACGGGACAGCGAAGGGAAACCACCTTTTCCCCCGCCTGGGCGGAAAGGGCGAAGCCCCCCAGCAGCGCGGGGGCCACGTTGTCCGGGTGCCCCTCCAGCCGGGCGGCCAGGGCCAGCATTTCTTGGGGCGACAGGCCCAGCCGGTGCAGCCGGTCGGCCGCCAGCACGCCCCCGGCGATCAGCGCGGCGGAGGAGCCCAGCCCCCGGGAGAGGGGAATTTCCGTGCGCAAAAAGCGCAGCAGCAGCGGCTCCTCAGCCAGACCCGCCGCTTGCAGCACCGCCCGGTAGGCGGCGTAGGCCAGGTTATCCGGCCCGCGATAGGGGAGGGGGCAGCCTTCGATGCGCAGCCCCTCGCCCCCGGGCAGCCATTCCATTTCGTTATAGCATTGCCAGGCGACGCCGAAGCAATCGAAGCCCGGGCCCAGATTGGCCGAGGTGGCGGGGGATAAGATGCGCACGAATCATTCCTCCTTATGCAGCTTTTGCAAAATGTAGGGGATAATCGCCTCCCGGGAAATGCAATCCCGGTGAAGCACGGGCTTTTCCTTCAGCGTCCGCAGATTGCGGGGAATGGGCACGCCGCTCAGGCAGGCCAGCCGCTCCATTTGGGCGAATTCATCCCCGGCGCAATCGCCCCCCAGGGCTTCCAGCGCGGCGGCGGGAAATTTATAGGGCGAGGCGGTGGAGAGCACCACCAGGGGGCGCTTCGCCCCTTCTTTTTGCGCGTATTCCTCGCTTACCGCCCAGGCCACCGCCGAATGGGGATCCAGCAGATACCGGTGCCGGGCCCAGACGCTCCGTATGGCCTCCCGGGTGCGCGCTTCATCGCAGCATCCGGCGGCGAACGTTTCCTGAATGCGGCGCAGCGGCGCGCCGGACACCCGATAGCAGCCTTGGCGCTCCAGCGCCTGCATCCAGGCGCGCACCTGCTGGGTATCCCCCTGGGCGGCGTAAAACAGCAGCCGCTCCAAATTTGAGGAAACCAGAATGTCCATGGAGGGGGAGGCGGTGCGCAGGAAGGGACGGCGCTGATCGTATACCCCCGTTTCCAGAAAATCGGTGAGGACGCGGTTGGCGTTGGAGGCGCAGACGAGCCGCCCCACGGGCAGGCCCAGACATTTGGCGAAATAGCCTGCCAGAATATCCCCGAAATTTCCCGTGGGCACCACGAAATCCACCGGGTCGCCCCGGCGTACCGCGCCCGCCTGCATCAGCCGGGCATAGGCGATGAAATAATAAACAACCTGGGGCGCCAGACGGCCGATATTGATGGAATTGGCGGAGGACAGCTGCACCCCCGCCGCCTGCTCCTGCGAGCCCAGCGCTTCAAAGGCCTGCTTCACCGCCCGCTGGCAATCGTCAAAATTTCCCTCCACCGCGCAGACGCACACGTTGCCCCCCTCCTGGGTGGCCATTTGCGCCCGCTGGATGGGGGATACGCCCCGGGCGGGATAGAAAACAAGAATGCGCGTGCCGGGCACATCGTGAAAGCCTTCCAGCGCCGCTTTGCCCGTATCGCCCGAGGTGGCGGTGAGCACGGCGATTTCCCGGGCGCAGCCCGTCTGCTCCCGGGCGGCGGTAATCAGCCGGGGCAGCATGGAGAGGGCCACGTCCTTAAAGGCGGCGGTGGGCCCTCGAAACAGCTCCAGCACCCAGCGATCGCCCACAGCGCGCAGGGGGGTCAGTTCCTCTGATTCAAACTTTCCGGCGTAGGCCTGGCGCACCAGCAGGGGCATATCCGAAAAGCCGGGCAGCAAATATGCAAGAATTTGCGCCGCCATGCCCAGCGCGGGCTTTTCCAGGCAGCCCGCCCAATCAAAATCGCTCCGCCGGGGCAGCAGGGGATCCACGAAAAGGCCGCCGTCCGGGGCCAGGCCCTGAAGCACGGCCTGAAGATCGGAGGCCTGAAAATCGCTTCTCGTGCTCTGATACAGCATGCTTGTTTTCCCTTCTTTCATTCAATGGCCACCAGGCGCGGGTTTTCCGCCCCCGGGGTTTGGGCCAGCTCGGCCAGCAGCTGCTGGATGGAGCTTTCCATGGCGCTGATATCCAGGGCGATGGTCACGCTGGCCTTCCCGTGAATGGGAAGATTCTGCGTGATGGTCAGCACGCTGCAGCCGGCGGCGGAAATATGCTGCAAAAGCCCGCTGAGCACCCCCGGCTCATGGGCCAGCAGCAGAGAAAGCACTGCCTTCCGCCCGTTATCCATCTGGGCGGGAGCCAGGATGCAATCCTTGTATTTATAATAGGTGCTGCGGGAGATGCCCGCCAGCTTCACCGCGTGGCTCACCTCCCGCACCTTTCCCTCCTCCAACAGACGCTTGGCCGCCAGCACCTTTTCAAAATAATCGGGCAGCGCGCTTTTGTGAATCATCAGATAATCTTCCAGCATTCGTTTTCGCCTCTGCTTTTTTTGCGTATTTTCTGCGAAGGGGGAAGAAAACGCCCTTGTTTTTTCCCCTTACCTATGATACACTGTCTCTCGTAAAAATACAAGTGTATTTTTCAAACGGACAAAAAATTTTTGGAGGCGCTTATGCGGGTAGCGGTGTTGGGCTTTGGCACGGTGGGAAAAAGCGTATACGAAATGCTGGGCCGGGCCCAGGGCCTGGAACAAGGCCTCGTGCTGGCGCGCCCCGGGAAGGCGGACGCGCCCTTCAAAACCGATGCGATGGAGACGATTCTGGCCGACCCCTCCATCGAGGCGGTGGCGGAGGCGCTGACGGGCGTAGACGCGGCCTACGCCTATGCGCGGGCGGCGCTGCAGGCGGGCAAGCATGTGGTCACGGCCAACAAGGCGCTGGTGGCTGCCCACGGGCCGGAGCTGGACGCGCTGGCCCGGGCCCGGGACAGGGCGTTTTTATTTGGAGCGGCCTGCGGCGGCGGCGTGCCCTTTTTGCAGAATCTCGTTTTGGCCTCCGCCAGCGATCGGATTTTCGCCCTGGGGGGTATCCTGAACGGCACCACCAATTATATTCTGGACGCTATGCAGCGAAAAAATATGGATTATTCCGCGGCTCTTTTGGCGGCCCAGGGCCTGGGCTTTGCGGAGGCGGATCCCACTGCCGATGTGAGCGGCCTGGATTCCATGCGCAAGCTGATGCTGGCCTGCGCGGCGGCCTATGGCGAGCTGCCCCGGGAGGGGCTGCATTGGGAAGGCGTGCAGGCGCTGACGGCGGAGGACGCGGCCTGCTTCCGGCGGGAGGGCTGGGTGTGCCGCCTGCTGGCCCGGGGCGGCCGGAACGCGGATCATTCGCTTTACGCCTATGTGGAGCCCGTGCTGCTGCCCGAAACGGCCCCTGAATGCGCCGCGCTGGAAAATCAGAATCTGGTGCGCTATGAGGCGGAATACGCCGGGCCGGTGGTGCTGATGGGCCAAGGCGCGGGCGGGCGGCCCACGGCCTCCGCCATGCTGCGGGATCTGAGCAATATCCTTCAGGGCGCGCGGCATATGCTGCCTCCCGCCTGCCGGGCGGGCCGGGCGGATAACGGCGGCTGCACGCATAGCTATTATGTGCGCCTGCCTCAGGCCGCCGCCCAGGAAATCGTCTTGGAAAGCATGGAATGCGATCGGGGCGTTTGCCGGGGCGTTACGCGGCCTCTCTCTGTGCGGCAGATGCATGAAACCGCCGCGCGTCTTCGGGCGGAGGGTCATGCCGTTTTTTTTGCGGCGATGGGGTGAAAGCGGGGAGATGCGCGAAGGAGCGGCTTCTCCGCGATGCATATTCTCCCCTCTCGCCGCCTCTTTCTTTCGCGGAAGGCTTGCATTTTGGCGGAAAAGCGATTATAATAAGCCCATACCGCGAAGAACGGGCAATGCGGAGGCAAGCGTGGGCAAGAGAACTGCCGGGCGGTGCGAGGCAGGGGCGCTTTTCCGCTATCCACCCGGGAGCGGGCGGCGACGAGCCGCCGGGCCGCGCCCCTTACAGCGCATGCGAGCGGACGTTTTCATGCTGAAAACGTCAAGCGGGGTGGCAACGCGGCGTAATCCGTCCCTGTAGAGCGGGCGGTTTTTTTATTGGGAAAAAACGAAGGAGGCATGACGTATGCTGGACATCAAACGAATCCGTCAGAATCCCCAGGAATTGATCGACGCGCTGAAAAAGCGCAATTCCTCCATCGACGTGACGGAGCTGCTGCAACTGGATGAAACCCGCCGGGATATTTTAGGCCAGGTGGAGGCGCTGAAAAACCGCCGGAATGAGGAAAGCAAGAAAATCGCCCAGGTGAAGCGCGCGGGAGGCGACGCCGCCGAAATTATGGAGGAAATGCGCAAGGTGGGCGATCAGATCGCCGAAATGGATAAGCAGGTGGGCGAGATCGACGAAAAGATCAACGCCATTCTCATGCGCCTGCCCAATTTTCCCCATGAAAGCGTGCCCATCGGCAAGGACGATACCGAAAACGTGGAGCAGCGCCGCTGGGGCGAGCCCCGGCATTTCGCCTGGACCCCCAAGGCCCATTGGGATATCGGCACCGATCTGAAAATTCTGGATTTTGAGGCGGCGGCCAAGATTTCCGGCGCGCGGTTTACGGTGTATCGCGGGCTGGGCGCGCGGCTGGAGCGCGCGGTGATTAACTTCTATATGGACACCCACGCCGCCGACGGCTACACCGAGGTGCTGCCCCCCTACATGGTCACTCGCGCCACCATGACGGGCACGGGCCAATTGCCCAAATTTGAGGAGGACGCCTACAAGGTGTTCACCGGCAAGCAGGGAGCGGAAATTGTGGATCAGGACACCTTCCTGATTCCCACCGCCGAGGTGCCCGTCACCAACCTGTACCGGGATATGATTCTGGACGGCGATCAGCTGCCCATTCGCCATTGCGCCTATTCCGCCTGCTTCCGGGCGGAGGCGGGCAGCGCCGGGCGCGATACCCGGGGCCTGATTCGTCAGCATCAGTTCAACAAGGTGGAAATGGTAAAGATCACCAAGCCGGAGCAGAGCTATGATGAGTTGGAATCCATGACCCGTCAGGCCGAAAAGGTGCTGCAGCTGCTGGGCCTGCCCTACCGGGTGGTGTGCCTGTCCACGGGCGATATGGGCTTCTCCGCCGCCAAAACCTATGATATCGAGGTGTGGATGCCCTCCTATAACCGCTATGTGGAAATTTCCTCCTGCTCCAACTGCGAGGATTTCCAGGCCCGCCGGGCGCAGATTCGCTATCGCGACGGCAAGGGAAAGCCGCAGCTGTGCCACACCCTCAACGGCTCCGGCGTGGCGGTGGGCCGCACGGTGGCCGCGATTCTGGAAACCTATCAAAACGAGGACGGCTCCGTTACCGTGCCCGAGGCGCTGCGTAAGTACATGGGCTGCGACGTGATTAAATAACCCATTCATTTTGAAAGGCCGGGAGGCGGCGTTTCCCAGCGGGGAAGCGGCCCTCCGGCCTTTTTGCAATCAGGAGGCGGATATGCGGTACGGCACGATCATGCAGGCGGATGGAACGACGCGGCGGGTGGCCCGCCTGGTGCTGGGCACGGCCCGGTTTGGGGGAAGCATTTCCCGGGACGCGGCCTTTCAATTGATGGATGAATATTTTGCGGCGGGAGGCAACGCCCTGGATACCGCCCGGGTGTATTGCGCCTGGCTGCCCAACGGCCAGGACGCCAGCGAACGCACGGTGGGGGAATGGATTCGCAGCCGGGGCGTGGAAAAAGAAATATTCCTCATGACCAAGGGCGGCCATTACGCCCTGGACGACCAGGCGCGCACGCCCCGTCTTTCAGAAAAAGAAATTCGCGCGGATATGACACGCAGCCTGGAGGTTCTGGGCCTGCCGCGAGTGGATTTGTATTATCTGCACCGCGACGACCCGGCCCGTCCTGTATCGGAAATTATGGAAACGCTGAACGCTCTGGCAGCGGAAGGAGCGGCCCTGGCCCTGGGCGCATCCAATTGGCGCGCTGCCCGGATTGCGGAGGCCAACGCCTGGGCGGCGGCGCGGGGGAAGGCGGGCTTTTCCGCCTCCGAAATTCAATGGAGCTACGCGGATTTTTCCGCCGCGGTGACGGACGATACCTTGGTGGGCATGGATGCGGCAGAGGAAACGGCCTACGCTCAAATGGGGCTGCCAGTGGTTGCCTATTCCTGTCAGAGCGGCGGCGTGTTTTCCTGCGGTTATCGCCCCGATCTTTCCGATGCGGCGCCCCGGCACCAGGCGTATGTGAACGCAGAAAATATTCGCCGTTATCGCGCGCTGCTGGAAAAATGCGCGGCCGTGCCGGGCATGACCCCCTCCCGGGTGGTGCTGGAATACATTACCGAGCATCCGCGCCTGAACGGCTTCGCACTGATCGGCGCGTCCCGGCCCGAGCAGCTGCGCCAATCGCTGGCGGCGATGGAGCAGCGGTGAAAAAGATTTAGACGATGCGGGGGAGGTATTCTTTGGCAGTCAATGAAAAACCTCCCCCGCAATTTTTCTTTTTTTATTCGCAGTCAAAAATTGCCTTGGCCGCCAGCAAATCGCCGTATTTTTCTTTCCAGGCGTGGTGCAGGGCGGAAGCGTCCCAGCCGGGGAGGGCCTCCTTTTCCATATCCACCACGATCATCAGGTCATAGCGATTGGGGCGCGGAATGCAATTGGGAATCACCTGCGCCCCCAGCACGCCGGGAATGCGCGCCGCGTCGGCAAACAGCAGGCGAATTTCTTCCAGCAGCGCTTCCTTATTTTCCACGGTATCCTTGTATTTGGCCAGAATGTGATGCTTCATTTTTCTTTCCTCCTTTGGGGCGCGGCTGCGTCCGCCTCCACTATACCAGGAAACGGCCGGATGCGCAAGCAAAAGAAGCGCGGGAGGCGAACGCGCCCTTGCGGAGGATCAGCGGTTATTCAGGCAGGCGCAGGTTTTTTCCCATCCCTTCTCAACGCCCAGCGCCGCGGAAAAAACGCTGCTGCTGCCCACAACGAAGATATTGGCCCCCGCCGCCTCCATTTGGGGGATATGCGCGTAATTGCAATTGCCGTCCACCTGAATGGGCAGCCCGGGACGGCCCCATTTTTCCAGCAGCGCCCGCGCCCGGCGAATTTTGTCCAGTGCGGAGGGCGTCATTTTCTGGGCGGCAAAGCCGGGATTGACCGTCATGACGAGCAGCGCGCCGATGGAATCCAGCGCTTCCCGGGCGCATTCCAGGGGCGTGGCGGGGTTCAGGGCCAGGATGGGGGTCGCGCCCCGCAGCCGGATCATTTCCAGCGCCCGGCAGACGTGGGGCGTGCTTTCGTAATGAATGGATACAAGATCCCCTTCCCCAAAGGGAAACCAGGCCAGCATGTTTTCCGGCCGCTCCACCATGAAATGCAGATCCAGCGGCGTGGAATAGCGCCGCTTCATCGCCTTGATAATTTCTGTGGACAGCATCAGGTTGGGCACGAAATGCCCGTCCATCACATCGCAATGAAAGAAATCCACGCCGCTTTCCGCCAGAAAATCCAGCTGGTTTTCCATTTGCAGGGGCGCGGCGCACATGATGGATGCGGATAGCATGGATTTCATTTTCTTTCTCCTTCAAAGGCCTCTCGCAGGAAGGCCGCGCCAATCACCGGCGCATCGGGACCCAGCGGCGCCGGGCCCATGTACAGCGTATCCGTCAGCGCGCGCTGATAGGCCCGCTGGCGGATGCGGGCGATCAAGGGTTGAACAAACAGCGTCTCCTGGGCGGACAGGCCGCCGCTGAAGAGCAGAGCGTCCGGGGAAAGCAGATTAACCACCGCCGTCAGCACGGTGGATGCGTCGTTTATCGCTTCGTCAATAATGCGAAGCGCTTTTTCGTCGCCGTCCTTCGCCAGGCGAAAAAGCGCTTCGGCTGTCTGGCAAAGGCCCTGCTCCCGCGCGGTGCGGGCCATGCCTGTGCCGGAAGCATAGGCCTCCATGCAATCGCTGCGGCCGCAATTGCAAAGGCGGCCTGCGTCCCGGACGGGGATATGGCCGATTTCGCCCGCCGTGCCCAGCGCGCCATGCCAGATTTTTCCCTCCAGCACAATACCGCAGCCAATGCCTGTTCCCAGCGTGACGCAGATCAAACAGCGCTTGCCGCGCATTACGCCGTTTTACGCTTCCGCCCAGGCGGCCGCGCGGGTATCCTGGCATAGAAAGGGGCTTAACCCCGTTTCTGCTTCAAAAAAAGCGGCGGCGGGTTCGTCGTGCCAGCCGATATTGGGCGCGCAGAGAACGCGCTTGCCTGCCGCGTCCACCGTGCCGGGGACCCCTATGCCCACGGAGCGAAGATTTTCCGCGCCGCCCGCCATCTCCGCCGCCGCGCGCGCAGCCCGGCGAATGATTTCCCGGCAGGAGGCGTTTTCGCCTGTGGCGATTCTTTCTTTGCGCAGGATGCGGCCCGCTTCATCCACGGCGGCCACGACGGCCTTTGTTCCGCCCACGTCAATGCCGATTCTCATGGCTGAAACGTCCCCTTTTCAATTTCTGTCAGCATGTCGATGCGCTTTTGATGCCTTCCCCCTTCATAATCCGTGGTCAGAAATGCGTCGACAATCTGCTGGGCCACCGCTTCGCCAACAACGCGCGCGCCCAGGGCCACGATGTTGGCGTTGTTATGCAGGCGCGCCATGCGCGCGCTGTAGGATTCGCTGCACACCACGGCCCGAATGCCGTCCACCTTGTTGGCCGCCAGAGAAATGCCCACGCCCGTTCCGCAGATCAGCACGCCGTAATCCGCCTGACCGGAAACGACCAGCTGCGCCGCCTTATAGCCGTAAAGGGGATAATCGGTGCGCTCCTGCGAATAGGCGCCTACATCCGTCAGCGTATGTCCCTGCTGCGTCAGATACTGAATCAAATATTTTTTCAGCGAAAGCCCAACATGGTCGCTTTCAATTGCCAGCCGCATATTTTTTTCTCTCCCTATGCCGTGTAATATGCGCCCGCCCGCGCCGGGTAGGTATGGGCGGGCGCGTTAAGCCTGTTATTGGGCCATGTACGGCTCGCCGTCTTCCATTTCCAGGTTGACGACGGCTTTCATATGATGGCCGTATTTGGTTTCCAGCTCCTGCTGGGCGCGGTCAAACTGGTTCATGGGGTACACCATGGTGGGAATATTCCGGAAATTCCATTCGCCGCTTGCCAGCAGACGCACGGCGTTTTTTGCGCCGGTTTTGTTCAGCCAGGCTTCCCGGGGGTGCGTGCTGAGCAGATCGACGGCCTTCACATTCAACTGCATATCCACCAGCCGCTTGGGCCCGGTGTGGTAAGCGCCCACGCATAATTGGCCGCACATCTTGGTCAGCCGGATAGCGGTATCCAGCGATTCGTTGGTTTCGCCCCATTCGCAGACGGCCTCAAAGCCCGCTTCCAGGGGATTGACCGTCCCTGCGTTTGCTACAAATTTTTCGATGGCCTCCTCGGGGGAGTAGGCCTCTGCCGCGCCGAACTTCAGCGCGTCCTGGCGGCTGCTTTCCCGAATGTCCACCGCCACCACATGAAAGCCCCGCAGCTTCAGCAGGCTGATAGCGCCGCAGCCCATATAGCCGCAGCCCACCACGCACACGGGCGTGCCGGGCATGGCGCTTTTCACCTTGCTTACGGCGCTGAACATGCAGGAAAGCGGCTCCACGATCAGATCCTCGTCCCGAATGTTGTCCGGCAGCTTAATCAGGGTGCTTTTGCTCACATTGGCTGCCTGATATTCCACCATAGCGCCCGCCCCGGGCAGCGTGCTTCCCCACAGGCCGCTGACCCGGTCGCCCGCTTTGAAATTTTTCACATTTTTGCCCGTCTCAACGATCACGCCCAAGGGCTCGTGTCCAAAGCCCTTGGGGCTCTGCGTATGCGCCCAGTCGTAATGCTCGGAATAGCACACGCCGCAGTATTTCAGCTTGATTAAAACGGAATCGTCGTCCATGACGGCCTATCCAATTCACGAATCTCGCTGGTTTTGGGGCCGATAGTAATGATCCCTTTCATTTTTTTTCATACAGGATGTTCCTTTCTTTCTATGCCGTGTAAAACGATAATTTATGTATGAAATATTTCACACATAAATTCCACAAACGAATCATAACACGATAAGCACGGGAAGTCAAGATAATATTTGAAATACTTTTATTAGGATTCAATAAACATTCTATTTTAATGTGAAAAATTTCATATTAGTAATGGAACGTGTTAGGAAATCTTCCGTATGAAAAGTTTCTCCATGAAGGCGGCTTCAAAGAATTGACGAAATTTCCATTCTGTATTATCATAAATCAAACGGGCATGAAGGAGGCGGGAACCGCGGTGAAGGGGATTCGATTGCTGGATATTGCCAAGCAGGCGGAGGTTTCACAGGCGACGGTTACGCGCGTGATTCGCAATAACGGCTACGTTTCCCAGGAAAAGAGGGAGCGGGTGGAAGCCGCGCTGCGGGCGGCGGGGTATGATCTTAGCCGCGTAAAGGATTCCGCCGCCCAGGGGGAGGCCCCCCGCGTGCTGCTCATTTCTCCCCGAAGCACGGGCAATCTTCTTTTTTCAAGAATCGTGGAAGAGCTGGCCGTCGCATTTCAGGCCCAGGGCTGGCAGGCTGATCTGCATTATCTTCTTCAAGCGGAAGCGCCCCAAACGCTTGTCGAGTTGATTGAGCGCAAGCGGCAGGGCGGGCTGATGGGCGTTGTTTTTTGCTGCGTGAGCATGGATTTCATGCCCATTCGGCGCTATTTGACCGCCCTGGCGACGCCGCTTGTGATGGTGGAGCGCGCGCCGGATATTTACGGGCTGAACAAGGTGATGCTTCATTCCCGGGAAATGGTTTTTCAGGCGGTTCATTATCTGGCCCATTTGGGGCATAAGCGCATTGTATATCTGGGCGTGGAGAATGGGCAGGATGTGGAGATACAGCGAAAAAACGGCTTTATGGAAGGCGTTCGCGCCATGGACGTGGAGCGGGAGGCGGCGTTTTACCCGTTGACCGGGTACGACGCGCGGGAGGGCGGCGAAGCGCTGCGCCGCTATGTGGAAAGCTGCGGTCTGCCCACCGCCGTGGTGGCGGCGGATCCGGTGATGGTGGGCGTTTCCAATTATCTTTACGCCCAGGGCTGGCGCGTTCCCCAGGATGTATCGCTGGTGAGTATTGATAACACCTACGCGCCGTTTTCCACGCCGCCCCTTACCGCCGTGGATTTCCCTGTGGCGGAAATTGCCCAGAACACCGTTCGCATTTTGCGGGAAGCGCAGCCTGAAGGCGCGCTGCCCCAGAATATCCTGATTTCCTCCCGGTTGATAGACCGCGGCTCCGCCGCCGCGCCGCGCAAAGAGGAAGGCGGCCTTGGTTAATTCCTCGCCCAGGCGATTCCTTTTCCCAAGCGCCGCGCTTTAACGGCCGCCTGCGCCGGGAAAAATCTTGCGCGCCAAGGTTGCGCCGGGGGGAAGGATATGTTATAATAATTAGGAAAAGCACTTTTGTGGTTTTCCGGGTCGCCGGGCGGCGGTTCATAAACCGCACGGTGACAATCATGCGATAATGATTAGGAAAATCGCTTTTGCTTGCGCCCGTAGCTCAGCAGGATAGAGCGTCCGCCTCCTAAGAAAAGGCCGACTGCCGCTTTTCCGGAAGCTGAAAACGGGCGTAGCGTTCGGATATGACCCGGAAATGGAATCAGTCCGACGCCCCTGATCCGTAAGGTCAGTATCAGCAGGTGGGAAAATGTCCTACCGCCCAAATTAGAAAAGCTGATTAGAAATCGACCTTCCCGATTAGCAAAAACCACTCCCAAGCATCACGGTGAACAATCACCGAAGCCTCGAAAGTCTTGAAAAATAAGGACTTTCGAGAACGAGGTCTCGTAGCTCAGCAGGATAGAGCGGTCGCCTCCTAAGCGACAGGCCGTGGGTTCGAATCCCGCCGGGATCACCATTTTTCCTACCAGATCGACAGATTTGCCCTCAAAAAGGCAGCTGTGAAGCTGGTAGGATTTTTCTTTTTCACGGTGCTGTGGAACACAAATAAATCTGCTAACGGAGGATGACCCCCTGTTAGCAGTTTTCTAATTTTTCAGCCCGATTTCTAATCCCCCTTCACGGATACCCCTTCTTCTGCGTCTAATTTTTTCGGATGGTCGTGCTAAAAAAGGCGGACGATACGGACGGCAATTTACCTAAACTTGAAAAAATACTTGTAATTGCGGGCACTTTTGAGTGCCCCGTAGACGGTAATCAGAAGGATAGTCCACGGGCTCTGATCGTGTCAGGAGGCAGTAATCTGCTAACTGCATAGACCGATCGGTTGGCAAGAACGAAGCGATTTGTTAGCTCTGCTAATGCCTTCCGCCAAAGTTGGCACGGAGGACTCATAAGGAATGGTATTCTTCCCCAGGACTCCAGGAATGCCCCATAAGCTGACGGAATAAGTCTCGAATTCCCATCAATACAAAGCCGAGGTGATTCGTTGCCTGGCTGCCGTTTTTCGGATTCTTCCAGTTATCCGGCATCACCTTCAGAGTCCCATCCGGATTCAATAAATCGTTTTCAGCCAATCCTGCACCATAGATCCCGTCATATGGGCTGGCTTCCACCAAAACCGCATTTTCCGTCTCCAGCAGAACATCCACGAGCGCGATATCACTCTGGAATTTCCCAAGATTCCCATGGAAAATGATTTCACGTAATGCGTTATCCCAGATGTCGGGATCAAAGCCCGAGACTAATCGTCCCAAATCCTTGCATTTCTTCGGGGATGACTCTTCCATGATCAATCCGTAATGATACAGATCCTTAAAGAGGAGCGCTTTTTCAGACATCATATACTGCTCTGCGGTTATGTAAGTTCGACCGTTTACTGAAAATGGCTTTCCTTGGTACCATTGAGAGAAGTAGTGATTGGGATACTCTTCCCCTTCGTGCCAGAAAGTCACGTAATTCAGCTGCATACCGGCATTAGCGGCTCCGATTAGCCAGCTCATGTTATAGCGGTCATAATACTTCGCTTTATGGGGTGCAATGACTCCAAGGTTCCCAAGATCTATCGATTTGAAAATGATCTCACATTCAGATTTCATATTGACCTCCGATATTCTTTTTCGCAAACATGGCCTATATTAGCGACTCTAAGTAGCCTCAAGTTCTTCTACTATCAGGTGTAGCTGTCAGGTCATCTCTTCAACCACTCTGTGCCTCCGAAATAAATCATGAGAGTTGTTTCGAGTTCAATTCCTTTAACGTTTTCCCATCTTTATTACGCCAAAGGGTTTGCCCATTGGATTCGCCACCTAAGATGGCAGCTGCGGCTGCAGATGGACTTGAGAAGGGTGTATCGACAATAAAGATATGGCTGCTTCAGGAACAGTGTACAAGCTGATCCGGCCGGAGAAGAAGCGCAAGTGTAGGAAGAACAAGTCATACCAGAAAGCTGAATACCCCGGTAAGAAGATTCAGATGGACATCAAGTTCGTCCCCTCGTACTGTGTTGCAAATTGTGAGAAGTACTATCAGTTCACGGCGAAGGACGAATGTACACACTGGACGTACCGGGAAATGTGCAGCGAACACAGTAGCGTCAGTGCAAGGGACTTTCTGGAAAAGCTGATCAGGAATGCGCCGTTCCCAACCCGCGTGATTCAGACAGACATCAGCGTAGAGTTTACCAACGCCCTGCTCGTGACCAAATCTAGGGACAAAACGCTGTTCGAGGAGGCTCTGATCGACATGAAAATTGCGTATCATCGGATTTAAATTGCCACACAGCGTCAGTCTCCCAACCAGGTGCTCGATTTGTATCGGGATCTTATGTGGCAGCCAAGGTCATCCGGCTCTTTGTGCCGGACGCCCCGTTCCCATTTTGCTTCGCTTGTCATAGTCAAGGTGGGACGTATTTGCTTCGCAAATCTCCACCCTCCCCCTGACTGTTCTCCTTTCGTCTCTGTGTTACATATCATTGATTCTTGGACACAATATACGTGACGAATATGTTGCGTATGTATCCGCGTCAAACATAGGTTACACAAAGCACAGAGAGCACAGTCAAGGGAAAGGTGGAGATTTGCGAAGCAAATACGACCTGACCTTGACTGTGGTAAGAAAGAAGTACAATGGGAGGGGGCTGTTCGGCAAGGCTTGCCGAACAGCCTTGGATACTTTGTCTTGCTGCGCGCCTGTGCCCGCAGGCTTTACCACATGACGCCGGCGTATTTTGCCAGCAGCTGGTTGGGCGACTGCATGTCCAGGCACGTCATGATGTGGTCGTTGGACTGCCGCTGGTATACCGCCAGCTGCCTCCTGCCGTCCTCCAGGCTGTACATCCGCATGTGCCGGTAAAACCGCAGCTCGTCCGTCCGGTGCTGGCGCTCCACCTTGCCGTTGTGGCGCGGCGTTGCGATCTGAATGCGGTGATACGCAATGCCTATTTCAAGTAGGGCGGACTCAAACAGCGTCTTGTGCTTTGACTTGGTCACCAGCAGCGCGTTTGTAAACTCCGTGCC
>CAKULG010000029.1 GCA_934667105.1 uncultured Clostridia bacterium | reverse complement strand
TTGGTGACACTGCTATCTTACCACATGAGTTCTCTTTTTGCTTGCTTCCGTGTTACCTATGTATTATAACTCAACACGCGCGGGACATATAATGGAATATTTTTCAAAAGCCGCGCCGGGAACCGGGCGCATTCATTGACAAAACGGAAAAAAGGCGCTATCATTCAAAGTGGGTTGTTTTGCGTCTCCGTGCGCGAAGCTTTGATAAAAAGCGCCTAGAAATTGAAAATCGGAGGGAACGATCATGAGCGAAATGAAGCATCCCGCCTTTACCATCGTGCTGGAAAACGGCGGCGAATTAAAGGGCGAGCTGTATCCGGAATACGCGCCCCAGGCGGTGGGCAATTTTATCGCGCTGGCCAACGGCGGCTTTTACGACGGGCTGACCTTCCACCGGGTGATCCCCGGCTTTATGATTCAGGGCGGCTGCCCCAAGGGCACGGGCACCGGCGGCCCCGGCTATCACATCAAGGGCGAATTTTCCCAAAACGGCGTGAAGAACCCCTTAAAGCACACCTACGGCGTGCTGAGCATGGCCCGGGCCGCTCATCCGGATTCCGCCGGTTCCCAATTCTTCATCATGACCAGCGATTCCCCCCATCTGGACGGGGGCTACGCGGCCTTTGGCAAGGTGATCGAGGGCATGGAGCACGCGGACGCTATCGTTTCCGTGCCCCGGGATTGGATGGATAAGCCGCTTCAGCCCCAGCGCATCAAGAGCATCCGCGTGGACGCCAGCGCGGCGGATTATCCCTTCGAAAAGCTGTGATGGACGCGCCGAAAAAAGAGGCCTCCTACACCCTGCGCATTGCCGGGCGGGATTACACGCTTACCAGCGCCGATTCCCCCGAGCATGTGCGCCGGGTGGCGGTCTATGTGGATCGGAAAATCGCCGAATCAAGCTCCAGCGGCTTTGTTGGGCGGGAAACGGCAGCGGTGATCGCGGGGCTTTCCATGGCGGATGAGTTGCTCACCGCCCAGGATGATAATACGCGCCTTCGGCGGGAACTGATGCAGGCGCGGCAGGAGCTGAATGAATTAAGGCATGCCAAATGAACGAGAGCTTCTTGCCCCGGCGGGCAGTATGGACGCGCTGAAGGCGGCGCTGGCAAACGGGGCGGACGCGGTCTATTTAGGCGCGTCCGCTTTTGGCGCGCGGGTTAACGCGGGCTTCGACGAGGAAATGCTGAAAAGCGCTCTGCGCCTGGCGCATCTGCATCGGAAAAAGATTTATGTCACGGTCAATATCCTAATTAAAGAAACGGAATTGGCTTCCGTTCGGGCGCTGCTTCGCTTTTTATCCGACGCGGGGGCGGACGCGGTGCTGGTGCAGGATCTTGGGGTTTTGAAAATCTGTAGGGAGGAATTTCCCCAACTGCCCGTCCACGCCAGCACACAGATGGCCCTGCATAATCTTTCCGGCGCAGAGGCTATGCGCGGCCTGGGGGTGCAGCGGCTGGTGCTGGCCCGGGAATGCGGCCTCGCCGCCATTCGTCAAGCGGCGCAGACAGGCCTGGAGGTGGAGGTATTCTGCCACGGGGCCATGTGCGTATCCGTCAGCGGGCAATGCCTTTTTTCTTCCATGATCGGGGGCCGAAGCGGCAATCGCGGCCGATGCGCCCAGCCCTGCCGCCTGGCCTATACCTATGGGGGCCGCTGTGCCGCCTGGCTATCCCCACGAGATTTATGCGCCCGGGACGAGCTGCTTCGCCTGGCCCAGGCGGGGGCGTATTCCTTCAAAATCGAAGGACGATTAAAGCGCCCCGAATATGTGGCCGTAACCACCCGTCTTTACCGCCGGGCGCTGGACGCGCTGCTGGAGGGACGCTTTACCCCTGCCGATGCGAATGAAAAAATGGAACTGACCCAGATTTTCTCCCGAGGCGGCTTCACAAAGGGCTATCCCGGCGGCGCGGAGGACGCGGGCGTTATCGATGAAACCCGAGTCGCGCCCCTGGGCGTGGCCATGGGGCGCATCGGCAAATGCTATCCCAAGGGCGGCGCGCTGCTGGGCGAACTGCGCCCAGCGCTTCCTCTGCATAACGGAGACGGCCTGGAAATCGGCGGGCAGGCCATGGTGTATTCCGGCCCGCCTGTTCCGGCGGGAGGGTTGGCTCTGCTGCGCCTGCGCGACCGCGTGCAGCCCGGCGCGCCTGTACGCCGCACCGAGGATGAAAGCCAACTGGCCGCCGCCCGGGCCGCCTATACGGAGGACGCGCTGAATGCAGCGCTGCCCGTCTATTTTGACGCGCGCTTAACCGCCTATCCCGGAAAGCCCGCCGTGCTGACCCTTACCGACGGGGAAAGCGCCGTTTCCGTAACGGGTGAAGCCTGTCAGGCAGCGCAGAAAAAGCCCCTGGATGCGGAAAGTGCGGGGCGCGCCCTGGGCAAGCTGGGCGGCACGCCCTTTCGCCTGCGTTCGCTTTCCTGCGACAGCGCGGGCGCGTTTCTATCCGCCGCCGCGCTGAACGCCCTGCGCCGGGAAGGGCTGGAACGGCTTGCGGAGGCGCGCATTCAGGCCCAGCCTCGCCCCTGCGCCCCCGCCCTGCGCTTTTTCGCGCCGGAACGCCGCGCCTTTACGCCCCGGCTGCTGGTGCAGACGCAGCGGCTGGAGGAAGTAAATGCATTGTTAAGCGCCGGAGCGGACGAGGCGCTTTTCCTGCCGGAGGATTACCGCCCCCATGCGTTGGAGCCGCTGCTTTCCGCATTTCCGGAGAAAACGCGGCTGATTCTTCCCGCGCAATGCCGGGAGGAAACGCTGACCGCTCTGCGGACTTTGGCAGAGCGCTATCGCGTTCCCCTCGCCTTTTCCAGCCCGGGGCAATGGGCGCGTTTTTCCGCGGCCGATATGGCCTGGGAGGGCGTGCCGGTGATGAACGGGGAGGCTGTCGCGTTCCTGGCCGCCCAGGGGCTGCGCAGCGCGTTTCTTTCCCGGGAGCTGTCCCGTGCCGAAATCGCCCTGCTGCCCCGAAATCAAATGGAGCTTATCCTGCCCGTTTACGGCCGCGCGCGGCTGATGCTGCTGAATCATTGCCCCATGCGCACGGCGATGCATCTGGATAAGGGGCGCGAGGCCTGCGCTCTTTGCGAAAAAGGCAAGGGCGCCCGGGGCACCTACCTGACCGACCGCATGAACGCGGCGTACCCGCTTATGCCCATGCGGCTTCCCGAGGGCTGCCTTATCGGCCTGTACGCCCCAAAGCCCCTGCATTTATCCGGCTTGCTTTCGGATGCGCGCGATCTTTCCTGGCAATTGAATTTCACCCTGGAAACGCCGGAGGAACGCCTGGCCCTCACCGCCCATTACGCCGCCCTGCTGCGCGGGGAGGACGCGCCGCCCGTTTCCTGCGCAGGAACTGTGGGGCGCTTTCTGGAGGGCGTGCAATAAGCGCCAAATTAAGAATACTGTGTGAACAGTTTTTGAATCTTGGCCCGGATTTCTTGCCAATCCCGCAGGAAACCCGTTATACTGATAAAGGAGGGGATTCTCATGAACGAACGCGCCCTACGGGTGCTGGAATTTATCAAGATCCGCGAGATGTTGGCCAGCTACGCCCTTTCCAGCGCCGGAAAGGAAAAATGCCTGGCGCTGAAGCCTGAAAAGGCGCTGGCGGATGTGAACCGCGCTCTGGACGAAACCGAGGAGGCCGTGGCCGCGCTGACCTATCTGGGCGGGCATCCGCTGATCGGCTTTGAGGATGTAAGCGAATATCTGGCGCTGGCGGAAAAGGGCTCCACCCTCTCCCCCAAGGCGCTGCTGCTGGTGGCGGATCTGCTGCGCGCCTCCCGCGCCGCCCGGAATAACCTGGTGACAGATCGGGAAAACACGCCCATCATCACCGCCGTGGCCTCTCGGCTTCAGCCCCTGCGCACGCTGGAAAACGATATCACCGAATCCATTCTCAGCGAGGAGGAAATCGCCGATCAGGCCAGCCCCACCCTGGCGGATATCCGCCGCCACATTCGCGGGGCCAACGACCGTATCCGCGAAAAGCTCAACGCCATGGCCCATGGCGCGGCCTATTCCAAATATCTGATGGAATCCATCGTCACCGTGCGGGACGGGCGTTATGTGCTGCCCGTTAAGCAGGAATACCGGCAGAATGTGCCCGGCCTGGTGCATGATCAATCCGCCACCGGGGCCACCCTGTTTATCGAGCCCCTGGCCGTGGTGGAAATGGGCAACGAATTAAAGGAATGGCGCATGAAGGAGCGGGCGGAGATCGATCGCATCCTGGCGGCGCTGTCCCAGCAGGTGGCGGGCTCCTCCGGCCTGATCGCCCAGAACCTGAGCATTTTGCAGCATCTGGATTTCGTTTTCGCCAAGGGGATGCTGGCCCGGGAGCTGGAATGCGTGCGGCCCAAGATGAACGAGGCGGGCGTAATAAACCTGATTCGCGTGCGTCATCCCCTCATCAACCGGGAAAAGGTGGTTCCCTGCTCGCTATGGCTGGGCCAGGAATTCACCTCCCTGATTATCACCGGCCCCAACACGGGCGGCAAAACCGTCACGCTGAAAACCCTGGGGCTCATGACGCTGATGGCGCAAAGCGGCCTGCATATTCCCGGCGCTCTGGGCACCGAGCTTTCCACCTTTGAGGAGGTATACGCCGATATCGGGGACGAGCAGTCCATCGAGCAATCCCTTTCCACATTCTCCTCCCATATGACCAACATTGTTTCCATCATGAATTCCGTCACGCCCCGGGATCTGGTGCTCTTTGACGAATTGGGCGCGGGCACCGATCCCACCGAGGGCGCGGCCCTGGCCCAGGTGATTTTAAACGCGCTGCTGAAAATTCATGTGCGCACGGCGGCCACCACCCACTACAGCGAATTAAAGGCCTACGCCCTGTCCACCAAGGGGGTGGAAAACGCCAGCGTGGAATTCGACGTGGCCACCCTACGGCCCACCTATCGCCTTTCCATCGGCGTGCCGGGCAAATCCAACGCCTTTGAAATCTCCCGGCGGCTGGGCCTGCCGGAATATCTCATCGGCGAGGCCAAGGAGCTGCTCTCCCACGATACCATCCGCTTTGAGGACGTGATCGCCAATGCGGAATACCACCGCCAGGTGGCGGAAAAGGAGCGGGAGTTGGCCGAGCAGGCGCGGCAGGAAACCGTGCGGCTGCGCAACGAGGCGGAGCGCCTTTACAAGGATATGGAAGAAAAGCGCGACGTTTCCAACCGTAAGGCCAAGGAGGAAGCGCGCCGCATTCTGGAAAAGGCCAAGCGCGAAGCGGAGAGCATTCTCTATGATCTCAAGCGCATGAAAAAGAACGGCGGCGCGCCGGATCACGAGGCCAACAACCTGAAAAAGCGCCTGGAGGAGGGGCTGGACAGCCTGGCGGAGGGCCTGAAGCAGCCTTCGGGAAATTTCGCCCAGCCGCCCAAAACCGTTAAGCCTGGCGACCTGGTGGAAATCACCCATCTGAACACCCGGGGCACCGTCCTTTCCCTGCCCGATTCCAGGGGCGAGGTGCAATTGCAGGCGGGCATCATGAAATTAAAGGCAAATCTCAGCCAGCTGCGCTTGGTGGAGGAGCCGAAAAAGAAAAAACAGGTTTCCTCCGTGCAGGTGAATACCGGGGCCATGGAGCGCACCGTGCGCATGAGCTGCGACGTGCGGGGCCTGGCCCTGGACGAGGCACTGGAAGAAGTGGATCAATACCTGGACGAGGCGGTGCTGGCCGGGCTGAACGAAGTGACCATCGTGCATGGCAAGGGCACGGGCATTTTGCGGGAAGGCATTCAGCGGGCGCTGAAAACAAACGGGCATGTGAAATCCTTCCGCCGGGGCCAATATGGCGAGGGCGAAGAGGGCGTGACCGTGGTGCAGCTTAAATAATACTTCAGGATGGGAGGAGATTTTATGAGCGATTCCAAGCAGACCATTTTGGTGGTGGACGACGATCCGAATATCGCGCAGCTTGTCCGGCTCTATCTGGAAAAGGAGGGCTACGCCGTAACGGTGGTGGAGCGCGGGGACGAGGCCGTGGCCGCGTTTCAGAAAAATCCCCCCAGCCTGATTCTGCTGGATATTATGCTGCCCGGCATGGACGGCTGGCAGGTGTGCCGCGCCATTCGGCAAAGCAGCAATATCCCCATTATCATGCTCAGCGCCAAGGATGAAACCTTTGATAAGGTGCTGGGCCTGGAATTAGGCGCAGACGATTACATCACCAAACCCTTTGAGGGCAAGGAACTGGTAGCCCGGGTGAAGGCGGTGCTGCGCCGGGCCACGCCGGGAGAAACGGAAAAGGGCGCGCTCTCCTTCCCCGGCCTGACCATCAGCCTGGAAAAATACGAGGTGCATTTCCAGGGCAAGCTGGTGGAAATGCCGCCCAAGGAACTAGAGGTGCTCTATTTCCTGGCCTCCCATCAGAACCGGGTGTTCACCCGGGAGCAACTGCTGGAACAGGTGTGGGGCTTTGATTTCTTTGGCGACAGCCGGACAGTGGACGTGCATATTAAGCGCCTGCGGGAGAAATTGCAGGGCAGCGAGGCCCTAGGCTGGCAGATCCGCACCGTCTGGGGCGTAGGCTATAAATTTGAGGTGAAATAATTCATGCGCAGGGGAAGCATGTTTTCCCGGCTTTTATCGCTTTCGCTGGCGGTGATTTTGATTTGCGTGCTGGTGCTTTTCGGCATTTCCTATGTGAACCTGCGAAATCACCAAATTAAAAGCCGGATGGACGCCCTGAAAACTCAGGCATGGGATATGGCCTATCTGGCCAGCCGCATCAGCAGCGATTCTATCGCCCGCGCCTTTGGCAAAACCAGCGTGACCGAGCAATATATCTATTGGAAAGCCTCTCGGGTGTATCAGGAATACAACGCCTATATCGCCGTGGTGGATCGAAACGGCGGAACGCGCACATTCTACAACGAATCCTTCTTACAGGATGAGAGCCTGCGCTTTCTCCCCAGCCAGGAGCAATTGTCCGCCTATCTGGATCGGGTGATGCGCGGGGAAGAAATCGTCGTGCAGACGGACAGCTCCTCCGGCCCGCTGTTCACCGTGATCGTGCCCTGGACGCAGGAGAATATCTTGAATAACCAGCGAACGGTGATGGGCCTGGTGCTGATTCAAACGGCGGCGCAGACGGTACACGCCGCCTATCGCGGCCTGGCCTGGCAGATGGCGCTGGCGGCGGGCACGCTGTTTTTGCTGGCGGCGCTGTGCATTTTCTTCTTCACCCGGCAAATGACCCGTCCCCTCACCGCCATGGCCGCCGCGGCGGGGCAAATGGCCCGGGGCGATTTTAAGGCCCGCGCCCCCGAAGCTGGAAGCCAGGAAATCCGCGAGCTTTCCTTGGCCTTTAACCAAATGGCCGACCAGCTATCCACCCTGGAGCAATCCCGTCGGGATTTCGTGGCCAACGTATCCCATGAGTTGCGTTCCCCCGTCACCTCCATTCAGGGCTTCGCCCAGGGTATGCTGGACGGCACCATCCCCCCGGAGGAGCACGCCCGCTATTTGCAGGTGGTGGTGGATGAAACCCACCGGCTTTCTAAATTGATCGCCAATTTGCTGAATCTCTCCCGCATGGAAAATGAGGAAACCAGCCTGGCCTATTCGGATTTTGACATTAACGAAACAGCCCGCCGCGTGCTGATTTCCCGCATAACGCCGCTGGAAGAAAAGCAGCTTGAAGTGGAAACGGAATTTGAAATCGACCCCTGTTTTGTCCATGCGGATGCGGATCAGATTCAGCAGGTGCTGATTAACCTGATGGACAACGCCATCAAATTCACCCCCCAGGGCGGCACGATCACCCTGGCTTCTCATAAGGACGGGGATCACATCGCCTTCCGGGTGAAGGATAACGGCGTGGGCATTTTGCCGGAGGATGCGGCGCACATTTTCGACCGCTTCTATAAGGCAGACAAGGCGCACACCGTGGGCAAGGGAACGGGCCTGGGCCTGGCGATCTGCAAACGAATTATGGAAAAGCACGGCCAGCAGATTCGCCTGGTATCGGGTGAAAACGGCGCAGAATTTGAATTCACGCTGGCGATTGGCCAAGCGCCCGGAGGAAACGATGGAAATAAAGGCGAGGGCAAAAATTAATTGGACGCTGGACGTGGTGGGCAAGCGCGCGGACGGCTATCATTTGCTGGACACGCTGATGCAGCCCCTGGAATTGTGCGATCTCATCATGATCGAGCCGGATGCCGGCCTCTCCCTCACGCTGGATTCCCCCGCCGAGCTTTCCGCCGGGGAGGACAACCTGATGCTTCGCGCCGCCCGGGCGCTGCAAGCCTATGCAGGCGCCGCCCAAGGCGCGCGTATGCGGCTTTTAAAGCGCATTCCCATGGGCGCGGGCCTGGGGGGCGGCAGCGCCGATGCGGCCGCCGTATTAAAGGGGCTGAACGCCCTATGGGGCCTGGGCCTTTCCCTGGATACGCTGTGCGAAATCGGCGTGAAATTGGGCGCGGACATTCCCTTCTGCCTGCACGACGCGCCCCGGCGCGCCCAGGGCATCGGCGAACGCCTGACCCCCTTTCCCTGCAAACGGCGCTTTCCCCTGCTGGTGGTTCAGCCCTGCGCCGCGCTTTCCACCAAGGCGGTCTTTTCCGCCTATTCCGCCGTATCCCCCAAACGGCCCGATACGCCGGGCGCGCTGCGTGCGCTGGCGGCTGGGAATCTGCCGCTGCTTTCCCAATGCGCCGCCAACGTGTTGGAGGAGGCCTCGCTGCCCATGCGGCCCGAAATTGGTGCGGCAAAAGCGGCGCTGCTTCAGGCAGGAGCCGTTATGGCGCAAATGACCGGCTCGGGCTCCGCCGTATTCGGCGCTTTTGAATCGGAGGTTCAAGCGGCCCAGGCGCAGGCCCTTTTGCAGCGGCGCTTTACCCCCTGCCTCCTTACATGCACAGAAATTTGATCAGATATGAACATGGCAAGGAAGTTCTCTTTGTGCATTCGTCCCGTGCCTCCGCTGAGGAAGCGGCATAGATAAACTGAAAAAGCCGGCCTGTTTCTCCGCGAATAAAAGAAAAGGGAAGCCTTGCTCAATCCGAAACTACAAAATAAAAAACGCACGCAGAAAAATCGCCCGAGTTCAACTTGAAAATGCAGCGCAAAAAGCTTATACTATAGGGGAATGTAATACAAAGGAGCACATTTCCCCATGCAGACAGAAGCGCAAACCCAACAGCAAAAAAAATTCATTCAGATGACCCAAACGCCCGTGAAGCGCCTGATTATCAAGCTGGCGATTCCCACCATGGTTTCCATGATGATTACCTCCATCTACAACATGGCGGATACCTTTTTCGTCGGCCAGATCAGCGAGGGCGGCGGGGCCGCCACCAGCGCCACCGCGGCCGTGGGCGTCGCCTTTCCCCTGATGGCGGTAATTCAGGCGCTGGGATTCATGTTCGGCCATGGCTCGGGCAATTTTATCTCCCGCGCCCTGGGCAGCCAGCAAAATGAGGAGGCGGAGCGCATGGCGGCTACCGGCTTTTTTTGCGCCCTGCTTGCAGGGACGGTGGTGATGGCCCTGGGTCTTTGCTTTCTGGAGCCGCTCTCCCTGCTGCTGGGCTCCACGCAAACCATTCTCCCTTACGCCAATAGCTATATCGGCATTATCCTCATCGGCGCGCCCTGGATGACGGCCTCGCTGGTGCTGAACAATCAATTGCGCTTTCAGGGCAACGCGCTTTTCGCCATGATCGGCATCGGGGCGGGCGGGCTGCTGAATATGGCCCTGGATCCGCTTTTCATCTTTGGCTTTCAGATGGGGGTAAGCGGCGCAGCCCTGGCCACCATTATCAGCCAGTTCATTTCCTTCCTGCTGCTGTTTATCGGCACGCGCAAATCGGATAACCTGAATATCCACCTCAAAAATTTCACTCCCACCCCGCATTTCCTCAGCGAGATTTTCCGTGGCGGCGCGCCCTCCCTTTGCCGTCAGGGCATCGGCAGCGTGGCCACCGCCTGCCTGAATAACGCTGCTGGGGTTTTCGGCGATCCTGCCATCGCCGCCATGAGCATTGTATCCCGGGTGATGCAATTCGCCAATTCGCTGGTGATCGGCTTCGGCCAGGGATTTCAGCCCGTCTGCGGCTTTAATTACGGGGCGAAAAAATATGCCCGTGTGCGGGAAGGCTTTTGGTTCTGCGTTCGTTATGGCACCATTTTCCTGGTTTTAGTCATGATTGCCGGGGAAATTTTCGCGTCCCAGGTGATCGCTCTCTTCCGGGCGGACGATGCGGAGGTCATCCGCATTGGCGCGCTGGCGCTGCGGCTGCAATGCGTCACGCTGCCGCTATTCGCCTACATCATGATTAGCAGCATGATGATGCAGACCACTGCCCAAACCGCCCAGGCCTCGATCCTGGCGCTGGGCCGCCAGGGGCTTTTCTTCCTGCCCGCCATACTTATTTTCCCGCGGCTGTGGGCGCTGTTCGGCCTGCAAATCGCCCAACCCCTCTCCGACATCTGCACGTTCGTTTTAACCGCCGTGCTGCAAAGCGCCGCGCTGCGGAGGATGCGGGAAAAGGAAAACGCCGAAGCCGCGCTGAACGCTTAAATAAAAAAAGAGGCTGTGAAAAGCAACACCATAATATTTGCGGGGGAACCACTCTTTGGAAGCCAAAGAACGGTTCCCCCGCATCCTTTCCAAGAAAGCTGTATGAGTTGGGCAAATGCGTGCGTTCTACTTGCACGAGCAAAAAGATAAATGTTTTTCGTCACAATTCCAGCTTCCGATTGCGGGAAATGTATTTTTTCACATTCCACTACATGTACTTCTCATTTCGTCAGCGGAGAAACAAGCTGATTGCTTAATAGCTCCCCTCCTCATCCGGATTTCTTGAGATGGCTCCACAGCATTTATATTCCCAATTTACGCCAGTTTCTTTTCATCCTTCCTGTCGTCGCGCGCCAGAAGCATGGCGGCGATAAAGCCCACGGCGAAGGTAGCGATACTGACAAGAATCTGCGTCAGGTTCACGCCGGACATATCCGTACGCATTAGAATCGCTACAGGCGAGGCCAGCACCAGCCCCAGCACGCCGCAATAGGTGACGGAGGGGATGCGCGCCACCAGCCACTCAATCAGCTTCGCCACGCCCACAATGCCCAGCACAACGCCCACCGCAAAGGGAACCAGCGTGCCCAGCGATTGCGCCAGCGCCGCGCCCTCCATGGAAACCACGCCGCTTTTCAGCTGGTTCAGGGCGTTGAGCACGGGGGTGTAATAGCCCAGCAGCATCAGCACCATGCTGCCCGATACGCCGGGGATAATCATCGTGGCGGAGGCCACCGCGCCCATCACCACCAGCAGCAAGATCTGCCCCACATTCAATTGCAAGCTTTCCGCATTCTGGATATCGCCCTTCGTGGCCATCCAGATAATCAGGATAAAAAACGCCAGGAACGCAAGCACGGCCGCGAAATTGATCTTCTTCCGCTCCACCTTGCGGAAAAGCGGCCCAAGGCCCCCCAGAATCAAGCCGATAAAGGCCGTGTTGGTGGGCAGAGGGTAGCGTTCAAACAGGAAGGAAAGCAGGCTGGCCAGCGCCAGGATGCCGATCAGCATGCCGACGGCATAGGGCAGCAGCGTTTTCACGCTCTTTTTGAATTCCTTAAACAGATGGGTGATGCAGTGAATCAGCGTGTCGTAAATGCCCATGCTGACCATCATTGTGCCGCCCGATACGCCGGGGATGATGTTGGCGACGCCGATGACGACGCCGCGCAGAATCTCCCGAATGATTTTCATCGCGTTGCTTTCTCCTTTTCAATAAATATTGAATATGGATTATTCCGAAGCGAAATTGGTGAAATATCCCTGAATCAGCACAACAGGGGTTCCGCGATCGCCGCTGCCGCTGACCAAATCGCAAAGACTGCCCAGCAGATCGGTATAGCGGCGGGGGGTTGTGCCCTCGGAGGCCATCTGGCCCTTCAGATCCTTATCCTTTTCCCGAATCTTTTCCCGCATAGCCTGGGCCAGCGCCGCGCCGGAAAGCGCGTGCAGATCGTTATCGGCAAAATATTTCATCTTCAGTTCGTTGGGCGTGCCGGTCAGGCCCGGGGTGTGGGCGGGAGAAACGACGGGGTCGGCCAGCTCCCAAATGCCGCCCACGGGGTCCTTGAAGCAGCCGTCGCCGTAAACCATCACTTCCATATGCTTGCCCGCGGCCTGCAGCAGCGCCGCCTGAAGCCGCTCCACAAAGGCTTCGCAATCCCGGGGGAATAGCTTCACCTTATCCTCCGTAGCCTTGTTACTGCCCAGAATGCCGTATTGGGGATTATAGCCGCTTCCTTCCACGGGCGCGTTGAGAATATCATCCATGCCCAGCGCCTGCGCGCCCTTCTGGCGCAGAATGCGCTTGGTGCGCATACGGGTGTGTATATCGCAGGTAATCACTTTTTTCGTATAATTCAAAATGAAGGAGGGATCATTGGAAAAGACGATTTTCGTGTTGGGCGCGAAGGAACGATAGTATTCAATGTAATCCACGCCCGTAAAGGGATGCACGGTGTGCGGTCCGAACACGGCGCGGAACTGATCGTATTCAAAGCTGTCTCGGTAGGGATCCACCTGCTTTTCATCCAACTGATCCCAGGAAAGCAGCGCGTTACCCACCTCGTCGGAGGGATAGCTCATCTGAATCACCACGCCCTCGGGGGAAGCCATGGTCATGGCGCGAAGCAGAATGCCGAAGCGATTGCGGCTCAGGATCGGGAAGAGAATCCCAATGGGGCCCTCCCCCAGCTTGGCGCGGATATCCGCCGCGATTTGCTCGCAGGTGGCGTAATTGCCCTGCGTGCGGGCAACCACCGCCTCTGTCACCGCCACGACATCCCGATCGTGCAGTTCAAAATTCTCCGCCTTGGCCGCATCGCACAGGCACTGAGTCACGGCGCCGATTAAATCGTCGCCCTGCTGGAAAACTGGGGTTACAATTCCTCTCGCGGTTACGCCCGTTGTACGCATTCGTTTTTCCTCCCTAATTTCATCCAATGTTTTTTCAATCGCGCGCCGGGTTACGCGCGCAGATCGGAAAACAAATTCTTTTGATAAACGCCCTGGGCGATCATGCGCGCAATCGCATCCACCACGATTTGCTGATCCGCCTTATAGGTCACGCCAAACCACTGATCCTCCGTTTCCAACACCTTCACCGACACGCGGCCCGCCTTGAGCAGTTGGTCGATGTAGACGGGCAGCAGATACTCCGCCTCCAGTTCTTTTCCGGCCAGGCCGCGGAAAAACTCCTGGAAGCCCTGCTCCAACAGCGGTAAAAATTCAGGGGTCAGCCCCCACATATTCATGGATACATGGGCGTTGAGATCCAGCGCCTTCCCATTTGCCTCCGCCCCCTGCGGGGTTTTCACAATCTGGCGCGTCTCCGTCACCTCGGTGAGATATCCTTCCTCGTCCGTGCGGCAGATTCCCCGGGTCACGCCGCCGTTATCGCTCAGAGTGTTTTTCAAAATGAAGCCCGCCATGCAGAAGCGGTTGGGCTGGGCGGGAGAATACGTTTCCAGAAACGCATGCAGCTTCAAAAACGCGGAGCGTCCGTAATAATCGTCCGCGTTGATGACGGCGAAGGGCTCATGGAGAACCTCCTTGCAGGCCAGCACTGCCTGGCCCGTGCCCCAGGGCTTTTTCCGTCCGGCAGGCAGCGCGGCCCCGGGCGGAAGCTGATCCAGCTCCTGGAAGGCGTAATCCACATCCACATTCAGTTCGTGGCAGATTTTTTCAATGCGCGTGCCGATCACCTCGCGGAAATCCTGCTCAATATCCTTGCGAATGATGAACACCAGCTTGTCAAAGCCTGCCGCGACGGCGTCATGGATGGAATAATCCATGATGATCTCGCCGTTGGGGCCCACGGGGGCCAGCTGCTTGATGCCGCCACCAAAGCGGGAGCCAATGCCTGCGGCCATAACAACCAACGCTGTCTTCATTTGTTTGCACCTCGTTTTCGTATGATTCGATAGAAAATCACGCTGATAAGGGAAGCAAGGAAAACGCCGGTAAGCACGCCCGCGCTGTCCAGCGCCACATCCTGCCAGGCCGCGCAGCGCCCCGGCGTAAAGTATTGATGCAGCTCATCTCCCGCCGCGAACAAAACGCCCGACAGGAACGGAAGCAGAAAGCGCCGCCGGGTATACCGCCCATACAGCCAGCGCAGCAGCGCCCCCAGCAGCGTATACTCCAGGAAATGCGCCCCTTTGCGCACATAAAGGCCCGCCTCCGTCAGGATTGCCTGCTGCTCGGCCGTCGGCAGATGATCGTAACCGGCGTGGAAAAACCGCACAAGCCGCTCGGTCACCTGACGGCTCAGGCTGCCGGATTCCGTGGCATTTTGCGCGGAAAAAGCAAAAATCATTCCCATCACCAGCAGCACGCACAGCCAAAGTATAAAGCGAAACAGGGTGTTGCGCGTTATTTTCTCTCGTTTATTTGAGGTCATAGCGCCGCGTATCCGCCCCTTTTCATGTTTTTTTATCGGCGATTCCGCCTCAGCCGGGAAACACCTGGCCCAGGAAGCGCATCAGACCCGCCTGGCCCGCCGCATCCTGCTTATATACGCCCGCGTCGCACAGCACCCGGTAGCAGGTATCCGCCACGGCGGAACGCAGCGCTTCGTCCGCCGCCTGGGCGGAAAGAGCCCTCCCCGTGCGCGCCGCAATCGCCTGAAGCCATGCCGCATGGGCGGAATGTTCGGGCATTTCCGCCTTGCCCTGTAAATACAGGGAAAGCTCCGCCAGCTCCGTTTTCAGGCGGCCCGGCAGGATGAACAGGCCCATCACCTCGATCAGGCCGATATTTTCTTTTTTAATATGGTGCAGCTCCGCATGGGGATGGAAAATACCCAGAGGGTGTTCCGCACTGGTGCGGTTATTCCGCAGCACCAGGTGCAGAGTATAGGTTCCGCCCGTATTTTTGCGAACCACCGGCGTGACGGTATTGTGGGGCGCGTCCGTACAGGCCAGAATATCCAGTTCCGGGTCGGAATATTCCCGCCAGGCTTCCAGCACACGCATACCAATATCCGTCAATTCTTCCCGGCTTTGAGAGGTAAAGCGCAGGCAGGTCATGGGCCAATCGACGATTCCCGCGTTAGCCGGGCCCCGGAAGGGCGCGCGAATCGCCGCCTTATCCATGGGAAACACATGACGGCCGCCCTGATAATGATCATGGGTCAGGATGGAGCCGCCCACAATGGGCAGATCGGCGTTGGCCCCAAGAAAATAATGCGGAAACTGATCCACAAAATCAAACAGGCGTTCAAAGCTCCGGCGGGTCAGATGCATAGGCTCGTGCTTGCCGGAGAGCACGATGCAATGCTCGTCGTAATACAGATAGGGGGAGTATTGCATATACCATTCCTCCCCCGCCAGCTTCAGGGGTACGATGCGGTGGTTCTGCCGGGCGGGAAAGCCCGCGCGGCCCGCGTAGCCAGGGTTTTCCTTGCAGAGCATGCAGCGGGGATAGCCCGCCTGTGGCGCGTTTTTGGCTGCTGCAATATCCCGGGGATCCTTTTCCGGCTTGGAAAGATTGATGGTGATTTCCAATTCGCCGCAAGGGGCGGAGGCGGTGTAGCGGATATTCTGGGCGATGCGCTTCACGCGGATGTAATCGTTATTCCGGCACAATTGATAAAACCAGCCCGTGGCGGCCTGGGGCCCCTCTTCCCGCAGCAGCGTGGCAAACTGGGCCCGCACCTGGGCGGGATGCGGGGTGAACGTCCCCGCCAGACGGGCGGTAAAACGATCCTTTTCGTCGTTCGTATCGGCGATCACCTGGCGCGCCGCCGCCCATTTGGCCAGTTCCTCCAAGCAATCCGCAATCTCTTCGCCTTGAAGCTCTCCCTCGGCAGGCGCGTCCATGCGAAGGGCGTCCAGCAGTAAATTTTGCGTATAGGCCCGATCCTCCGGTTGAATCAGTTTCCTTTCCTCCAATAGGTTCAGCAGCCGGTCCAGCAGCATAACGTTTCTTTTCCTTTCCCTTTGGTCTTATTTCGGCCAGACAGAATCGCAGCGCGGGCGGGAGAAGCGCCGTCTTCACGCTTTCCGCCCACGCCTAAATTATCACGTTTTTTGCGTCAGCGCGCACCGGGATCGTAGGGGATGCCCTCCGCCTTGGGCGCGCGGGAGGATTTAGAGGTGAACGCCAGCACGATCAGCGTGATCAGATACGGCAGCAGCCGATAGAAATTCGCGCTGATGCCCAGATTTTTCAGCAGATACACGCCGTCGCCGTTAATATCCAGGCTGGCATAGGATGCGGCGATGCATTTGAACAGCCCGAACAGCAGCGCCGCCCCCGCGATATTCAGCGGCTTCCAATTGCCGAAAATCATCACGGCCAGCGCCAGGAAGCCAAAGCCCGCCACATCGCCGTTGGCGGAGCAATTACTGGTGGTCATGGCGTAAACAAAGCCGCCCATGCCTGCCAGCGCGCCCGAAATGGTAACGCCCGCGTAGCGCATTTTCACCACGTTGATGCCCAGCGAAGCGGCGGCCTGGGGGTTTTCGCCGCAGGAGCGCAGCCGCAGGCCGAAGCGCGTTTTATACAGCACGATAGACAGCGCCACATACAGGATAACGCACAGATAGGTGGCGAGATACACCTTGTTCAGAAACGTTTCCACAAAGAAGCCGGCGTCGCCCATCTTGGGATAGCCCAGCATGGTTTTTTTCAGCATGAACCAGCTGGCGGAATCCCCCGTAGCCATGGAAATGGTGTTCTGGTTCACCAGCATCCGCACGAAAAACAGCACCACGGCGGGAGCCAGCATGTTCAGCGCCGTGCCGCCGATGGTCTGGTCGGCCTTCAAATTGATGGCCGCAAAGCCCAGCAGCAGCGAGAATATCGCCCCCAGCGCGGCGGCCATAAGCATCGTCAGCGCCACAAAGCCCTGAAGCGCCCAGAAATCTCCCGCCGCCTTGGCCGCGTCAAACCAACCCCATTGCTGCACCAGCCGCACAAACAGCACGCCGATAAACGCGCCGAAAATCATAATGCCCTCCAGCGCCAGGTTGATGATACCGCTGCGCTCCGCGAAAACGCCAGCCAGGGCCACGATCATCAGCGGCATAGCGTAAAGCAGGGTTTGCCGAATCAAAAAGCTCATACGTTCTTGGCCTCCTTTTTCTGGCTCGCGCCCGCCGCGCTCTCCATGCGGGCCTTTTGCCGCCGCCCACTGAGCCATAGCTTAATCACCAGCGAGAACGCGGAAAGATACACGATCACGGCGATAATCACATCGGTGATATATTCGTTGAAGGCAGTCAGGTTGGTCAATTGCAGGCCCGCAATGGAGAGCATGGACATGAAGATGCCCGTAAACACCACGCCGATGGGGTGATTCGCCGCCAGCAGCGCCACGGGGATGCCGTTAAAGCCCACCGCGGGCAGCGATTGATAGGTGGACCAGAAAAATTCCGTGTTGCCGGCCAGCCAGTACAGCGCCGCGCCCACGCCGGAAAGCGCGCCCGCCATGGCCATGGAAAGAACGATGTTCCGCTTATCCGGAATGCCCGCGTACCGGGCGCTGTAGCGGTTCGCGCCGCAGGCCTTCAGTTCAAAGCCCAGGGTAGTGCGGCTGAGCAGGATAAAGATCACAACGGCGAAAAGAATGGCGATAACGATACCCGCGTTGACCTGGGAACCCGTGAACAGCTGATCCAGGCCCAGCTTGGGCGTTTCCACGCCGTTAAAGCTGGTTTTGTAAACGTAGCCCAGCTTGGTGCCTTCCACCGCGTTTTTCAGATTACTGATTTCAAACAGCCATGTCACCACGTTGGCGGCGATCCAGTTGGTCATAATGCAGGCGATGACCTCGTTCATATTCAGCAGCGCCTTGAGCAGGCCGGGAATGGCCCCCCACAGGGCCCCTGCCAGCATGCCCGCCAGGAAGGCCAGAACCCACACAATCCAGGCGGGAACCGCCGTGGTGGGGATGGAAAGAGCCACGAAAAGCGTGGCGCAGGTGCCCGCCAGATACTGCCCCGGCGCGCCGATATTGAACAGGCCCGTCTTATTGGCCAGAGCCACGGAAAGGCCCGTCATAATCAGGGGTGTGGCCCGGAAAAGCATGTTGCCCGTCATGGCGGGGTTGAAGCCGAATTGCAGCGCGCCGGTGGAAGCGTCGCGCCCGGTGCAGAACATGCCCAGGGCCACCAGGCGAATGCTGTCCCACACGCTGGCCAGGCCCATATCCTCGCTGCTCATGCCCACGATAAAAATCACAAGCAGGCCCGCCAACAGCCCGATGAGAATGGATATCAGCGAAGCCAGAACCGAACGGGTTCCTTCTCGCTTCATTAAAGGGGTTTTCTCCATCACGCCAGCGCCTCCTTCGGTTGCCGCTTTGCCCCGGCCATGTACAGCCCCAGTTCCTCCAGGCTGACCTGCTTGGGGTCAAATTCACCCACGATTTCGCCTTCGTACATCACCAGGATGCGGTCGGGCAGGTTCATCACCTCGTCCAGTTCCAGCGAAACCAGCAAAATCGCCTTGCCCTGATCCCGTTGGGCCACCAATTGCTTGTGGATGTATTCAATCGCCCCCACATCCAGCCCGCGGGTGGGCTGCACTGCCACCACCAGCGGCATATTCCGATCCAGCTCCCGGGCGACGATGGCCTTTTGCTGGTTGCCGCCGGACATGCTCCGCGCCCGGGTCACAGCTCCCTGGCCCGAGCGCACGTCGTATTGCGAAATCAGGCGGTTCGCGTAATCCCGGGTTTTATCAAAGCGAATAAAGCCGTGTTTCTGGAATTCCGGCTCCCGATAGCGCTGAAGCGCCATATTCTGCTCCAGTGTGAAATCCAGAATCAGGCCGTGCTTATGCCGGTCCTCGGGGATATGGCTCATGCCCTGGGCGCTTCTGGCGCGAATGGAGGCATGGGAAATATCCTCTCCGCAGAGGGTGATTTTTCCGCCGTTCGCCTTTTCCAGGCCCGTGATGGCCTGCACCAGCTCCGCCTGGCCGTTGCCGTCGATACCGGCCACGCAGACGATTTCTCCCGCCCGGACGGCAAAGGATACGTCCTTCACCGCGTCGTGCTTATACAGCTTGGAGGCGGCGGAAAGATGCTCCACCCGCAGAATATCTTCTCCGGGATGGCAGGGGCCTTTCTCCACCACCAACTGCACGGGGCGGCCAACCATCATGCTGGAAAGCGCCTCCTGGGTGGTATCGCAGGTGTTCACCGTGCCGATATAGCGCCCTTTGCGCAACACCGTCACCCGGTCGGACACCTCCATAATTTCATTCAGCTTATGCGTAATGAAAAGAATGGATTTGCCTTCCCGGGCCAGGCCCTTCATAATCTGCATCAGTTCATGAATTTCCTGGGGGGTCAGCACGGCGGTGGGCTCGTCGAAAATCAGCACCTCGTTATCCCGGTACAGCATTTTCAGAATTTCCACCCGTTGCTGCATACCTACCGTGATATCCTCCACCTTGGCGTCCAGATCCACCCGCAGGCCGTAGCGCTCGGACAGGACGCGCACCTTTTCCCGTGCCTTCTTCTTGCTCAGGAAGCCCATGCGGGTATCCTCTGCCCCCAGAATAATATTATCCAGCACGGTGAAAACGTCCACCAGCTTGAAATGCTGGTGCACCATGCCGATATGCAGGGCGGTTGCGTCGTTGGGGCTGTGAATTTTCACCTCCCTGCCGTCCTTCTTTATCACGCCCGCCTCCGGCTGATACATGCCGAACAGCACGCTCATCAGGGTGCTTTTCCCCGCGCCGTTTTCCCCCAGCAGCGCGTGGATTTCCCCCTTTTTCAATTGTAGCGTAATATCGTCGTTGGCCTTAATGCCGGGGAATTCCTTGGTGATATGCAGCATCTCGATCACATATTGGGGCTCGTTGGACATATCAGCGCTTCCTTTCTGGGAAAATGCGCACAAGAAGTGCATCTTATTATACATTTTATTATAATTCCCCTACGGGCGAAATGCAAGAAAAATCTGTTACCACTGTATAACGCTTTCCTAAAAAGATCGTTTCGACGGCCAAAACAGCCTGTTTCAAGCCAAAAAAGAGGAGGACGCGGCGCAGAGCCGCGTCCTCCCCCACGAAGATTTACGCGATGGGATGCTTACTCGTAATCCACCACAACGTTGGAGAATTCCACATCCTTGATGCCGGCTTCCGTGGGCGCGTTGTTATCCACAACGATTTCGCCGCTGAGAACCTTGGCGAACAGGGCTTCGTATTCTTCCACGGTGTAGTTTTCCATGGACCAGGTGGCGGTGGGCAGGCCAACCGCGTTATCCTCAACGCCCAGGCTCAGGCCCTTGCCGCCGATTTCGGCGAAGGTGCCGTCATACACCTTGGCGACGGCCCACTTGGTGGCTTCGGCCAGGCCCTTCATGGCGCTGGTCACAACGGTTTCGGACTTGGAGGACTGATCCACGTCCACGCCCACGACGGCCGCATCGTTAGCGGAAGCGGCAGCCGCAACGGAATCGAAGATATCGCCGCCGCAGGAGAACACGATTTCGGTGCCGGTTTCATACCAGCCGGAGATCATGGCCTGCAGATCGGGAGAGGGGCTGAAGTTGGCGGCATACTGCCAGGAATACTTCATATCCACGGTGACACCCAGTTCCTTGGCCGCGTCGTTCGCGCCCTGCACGAAGCCGTAGCCATACCGGCAGCACGCAGGATTGGTGCCGCCGCCGCCGCCGATGAAGCCCAGCTTCTTATAGCCTTCCTTCACCACGGCATAGCCGGCGAAGTAACCGCACTGCTCTTCCATGAAAGCGATGCCGGCCACGTTGTCCAGGCCGATGGGATAACCGTCGATGAACACGAAGCTCACGCCGGTAAATTCCGCGGCGGCCTTCTTCAGGGCGGCTTCCTGCATGAAGCCGGCGCACACTACCACCTTGGCGCCCGCCTCGCAGGCGGCCTTCATGGCGTCGTAGCGGTCGTCGTCAGTGGCTTCGCTGCCATTGGCGGGCTGATAATACTTATAGGAAAGGTTGTTGGCGTAAGCGTATTCCTTCACGCCGTTCCAGGTGCCCTGGTTAAAGGATTCGTCCTTGAGCTGGCCAACGTCGGTAACGAAAGCGATTTCGTACACGCCGTTTTCGGAAGTCATGGTATCCGCGATTTCATCGGGATTGACGTCTTCCGCCACAGCAAAGGAAGCCACGGACAGCAGCATCGCGGCCGCCAGCAGCAAAGCCAGGAGCTTTTTCATGGGAATCTCCTCCTTATTTTTCGCGCCTTTCCGCGCTTGGTCGGCTTTAGTATAGCATAACCGAACGCCATATTCAAGTATCGCGCCGGGATTTGGCGGAAATCTTTCATTTTTGCCTTTTAGGGCGCGGCCAGCAGCCGGGAAAGGAAGGCGGAATCCATATAGAAGATATACGTCCCGTCCACCCCCAGGGCGGAATGCAGCTTATCATAGGCATACAGGGCGACGCTCCGCTCTCCCGTCCGGCCGGTCAGCGTCAGCTCCAACTGTTTTTCCCCGGCCGGGGCGTAGCCTTCCGGCAACCGCCCTGCAGGGGCTGTATTCGCCAGCGCCGTATACCAGGCGAAAAATTCCGTCGCGTCCAGCTTTTCCCCGCTGGCGCGGTATATTTCCGCCTCATAGAGCGTTTCGCCATATTCGTCCACGGCGATTTCGTTGTTCTCCGTCACGCTCTCCACCAGGCGAAGGGTATAGGACTTCTTCCCCTCCGGCCAGGAAAGAGCAAGCTCCTCCAGGTTGTCTGTCTGATAATTCACGGGGTTGCGCAGCAGAAAATCATCGGGCGAAAGCGATTTCCAGAAGCCCAGCAGAAAATTGCTGGCCTTAAACAGCTTGTTTTCCCACAGCAGATATACCCCGCTTTTCCCCGTTTCATCCCCAAGAAGCAGGCGATACTTCTTTTCCGGCACGGCGTAGGACACCGTTTCTCCCTGGGCGGTTTGCCCCGTGATCGTAGAAGGGGCCTGGGTCAGCGTGACGGTAAGTGCAGGCTGCGCCAGGCCGTAATCGGCCAGGCTGAAGCGCTCCGCTTCGCCCAGGCAGGCCTCGAAGGCCATCGCCTCGATCTGCCGAAGCAGCGCGTCCATCTTTTCCTGGGCGGCGGGATAACGCCAGGGCGCTTCCATTCGCCACGCGCCGTCAGCGTAAACCAATGATAATTCAACCGCCCCCGATACCTCAACGCGATCCAGCAGATCCCCCTGAAGCTTGGGTTGGTCAAAGGCGCGCAGATATTCCGCCTCGTGGAAAAAAGGCTCGCACAGGCCGGAATACACCGTGTATATCCAGGAATCTCCCGAACGCATGGAATAATACAGCGTTTCCTCCCCGTGCTGCACTTCATCGCCCAGCAGCAGCTCCGTCCGCGTTCCGTCCGTATAGGTAACGGTCAAGCGAAGCTGCGGATCCTTCAGGCCGAAGTCCGAAAGATCGACGGCCTCCGCCGCCGTATCCGCCACCTTTTCATGGGCCTCCAGCTGAGCCGCCGCCCCCACAAGGTCCTCCACCACGTCTTCCCGCAGGGGGGTATCCTCCTGTCCCAGCAGACGCATGCCGCTTTCCGTGCGCACCAGCGGGTAGGCGATCCCTTGGCGGGGACGCAGCGCCAGAGCGTCGATTTCTTCCTCGTTCCGGTTCAGCAGATACAGCGCCTGCGTTTCCGGAAAGGAGGGCGCGGCCGCCGGGCGGTTCAGCAAATACAGGCCGCCCCCGCAAGCCGCCGCAGCCAGCAGCAAAAGCAGCGCCAGCGTTCCTTTTTTCATGCCCTTCCGGGGCTTTTTTTTCGGAATTCGTTCCATCTTTTACAAATTCTTTCTGGGCAGCAGCACCAGCGCGGCCCCAAGCGCCACCAGCAGCGGCAGCAGCGCCGTCACGACGACGGCGGGGGTGATATTGCCCAGCGACAGCCCCGCCCGAAGCGCGTTTTTGGGCAGAATATCCAGGCTCACGGGGGATTTTCCCTGAAGCGAACGCACGATTTGCAGCAGGAAGGCCTGAGAATCGGTGTTATTCAGCGTCCAATAATCCAGGAAAAGCGTCAGATTGCCAATGACGAAGGCGTGGGACACCGTGCCGTCCTCATACATTTTATCCGCCCACAGCGCCACGGCGAAACGACCCTCCTCGTCCCCCGGCTGCTGCTCGGAAAGACTTGCCTCGTCCTGATAATGCCGGATGTACGCCTCCCCCGTCGCCAGCACGGGCAGCAGCGTCACATTGCCGTCGTGCTCCAAATCGGTGTGGAAGGCCCGGGCCCCCGCCAGCAGCAGAATATTCTTTCCCGCGCTGATGAGCGGCAGCGTGGCGTTTGTTTCCTGCATATAGGGCATCAGATAAACCGGCGCGTCGTAATAGCTGTCGGCGTCTTCCTCCTTGGCGATCACCAGGCCCGGATACGGCGTAACGCCGTAAGCGCGCAGCAGCGCGTTATAATTTTCCAATGTCAGGGAATCGGAATACTGCATGCCGAAAAAGAAATCGCCCCCCGCCTTGGCAAAGGCCATCAGCGAATCCAGTTCTCCATCGGAAAAGTCCAGCCGGGGAGAGAGAATCATCAAAGGGCTTTCTGGATCCAGCGTATCCCCCGCTTGCAGGCTCACCCGCTTCACCAGATAATTCGCGTTCACCAGCGTTTCCTCCAGCACGGCGGCGTCCTCTGCGGATAGTTCCCCATGGCCCGTTAAAATCTGCACCACGGGCAACTCGTCCTGGGATACATACAAAATCGCCTCGGTAACGCTTTTTTCGTAGGTATACCCCGCCTGATCGAAATAGCCCGTATCGCTGTTGTAGGAATACACATAATAATTGCTTTCGTTCAGCACCCGGGCGCGCCCCGTTTCGGGGCAGGAAACAATCAGGCAATCCCCCGTCACGTCGTTTTCCCCCAGCGCGTCGCTGAATTGCGAAAGCAAAACGGGATTTCTAACCGCGCTTTCCTGGGAATAGGTCACATGGGGAGAAGCGGCGGCGTAGCGCTCCAGCAGGGAAAACAGCGTGGCGTTTTTCCCCTCCGTTTCGGAAACGAGGGCGTAGATATGCACGTCCCGCTCCAATTGCGCAAGCACGGCCCGGGTGGTTTCCCCCTGGGTGGTGGCGGCGTTAAAGGAGCAATCCAGCGTGAGGGCATAGCGCGTTTCCGCCGTATCGGCCAGTGCCCCCAGCAGCACGGCGAAAACGAGCGCCAACGCCGTCAGCAGCGCCGAAAAGCCGCCGCAGCGCAGTTTTCTGTTTTTCAGGATGGAAAGCTTTTTCATCGTTCAGGCCTCGCTCCAACGGCGGGCGTCCAGCACCCGCACGCTCAAAAACAGCGTCATGGCGATAAACAGCAGATCAAAAAACACATTGGAAAACCGCAGTTGTCCCTGGGCAAAGGGCGCGAAGCGCTGATACAGGCTCAAGAAATTCAGCGCGTCGCTGACCGCCTGAATGGATACGGCGCTGGCCAGCACGTCGGAAAGCCAAACCAGCAGATTGGCCCCCACCCCCAGCACGGCGGCGGTCATTTGGCTTTTGGCGAAGCAGGAAACGAATAAATCCAGCGCCAGAAACGCGCATCCCTGCAAAATCAGCCCCAGATACCCCACCAGCGTTTCTCCCAAATACAGCGTGCCGTACATCGCCACCAGCAGGGCGTAAACAAAGGTAGCTCCCACCGTGCAAAGCAGCACCGTGGCCGCGGCGAAAAATTTTCCCAGCACCATGCCGGAAAGTGAGCAGGGAGAGGAAAAAAGCAGTTGATCAGTGCGCTGACGGCGTTCGCCCGCGATGAGCCGCATAGTCAGCACCGGCGAAAGCAGCATCCACAAATAGCTCAATTGCGAAATAAAAGAAAGCAGATTGCTGGAGCGCGCCGCCAGATTGCCCACGCCGAAAAAGACGCTGGCCAGCGCCAGAAACACCCCCATGAAAACATAGGCCGCGGGGGTGTAAAAATAGCTTTGCATTTCCCGCTTATAAATTGCGCCCATTATGCGCCCCTTCCTCCTTAATACGCTTCTCAGGCAAATCGATTTGAGCCGCGCGCTAATCCGCGCCGCCCGTAGCCCGCAGGAAGATTTCCTCCAGGCTGTCCTCCACTGGCGAAAGGCGCAGCAGCGGCGTCTGTAAGCCGGAAAGCAGGGTGAACAGCTCCCGCTCGATCTGCGCCCCTTCCCGGGCGGTTAAAACCACCTGCGTCACCCCCGGCTCGCCCCCGCGCTCCACCTGCACCCGGGATACGCTTTGCAGCGCGCGCAGCGCGGGAAGCAGTGCGCCCTCCCCGCAGGCGATTCGCGCCCGCAGGCGGCGTTCGCCGCAGCGCAGGGCCTGCAGGGCGCTGTCGCAAATCATTTTGCCGTGATGCAGGATAATAATGCGGTCGCACACAGCCTGCACCTCGCTTAAAATGTGCGAGGAAAAAACCACCGTGCGCCCCCCCGCCAGGCTTTTAATCAGCGCGCGCATTTCGCTGCTCTGCCGGGGATCCAGGCCCGCCGTGGGCTCGTCCAGCACGATGGCCTCCGGCCCGCCGCACAGGGCCTGGGCCATGCCCACCCGCTGACGATAGCCCTTGGAAAGATTGCCGATCTTGCGTTCCAGCGTATCCTCCAGCCCCGTCATTTCCGCAATTTTTTCCACATGCGCCCCCGCCGCCTTGGGCTGAACCTCCTTGAGCTCGCACACAAAGCGCAGATAAGCGCGTACCGTCATTTCATCATAGAGCGAGGCCTGCTCGGGCAGATATCCCAACAGCCGTTTGGCCTCCCGCGGGGCGGTCATCACATCAAAGCCACCCACGGAAACGCTGCCGCAGCTAGGTGCCAGGCACCCCGTCAGAATATTCATGGCCGTGGTTTTTCCCGCCCCGTTTTGCCCCAGAAGCCCCAGCACCTGCCCCTTGGGCACGGTGAAGCTGATGTTTTCCAGCGCCTGGTGCATCCCGTAGCGCTTTCCCACTCCGTCGAAAACGATCACGCCCCGGCCTCCCTTTCTAAAATTCGAAACCCGTTCGGCGGCCTTAAAAACCGCTAAGTTGTTTGGTTGCCGATGTAACGCTTACAGCGTCCCACCGACCCGGAAAATGCCAAGGCATTCTCTTAGTTTTTATTATACCACACCGCGCGTCGAAATTGCGTGAACAATTTGTAAAGCCCAAATGAAAGCTTTGCTGTACCCCGACACCCCGCAAGCGCGCTTTCCGGCAGGATTGTTTAGGAAGGGCTTAAGCCTCTGCCCGCTGTTCCAAATTCGTCATCTCGCAGGTCAACGCTTGTATTTGCAACGCTTTTTCGTTATAATAGCGCTGTGTCCAAGCTATCCAAGGTCACGTTTAGTTCCATAATGTAAAACACAGCTTTTAATGGAAAATCTAGTTTTGCGAGGATATGAGTGGAGTAAATTATGGATAAGTTATATCAATTAGCAAAAGGGTATACAAATCGGTTCCCTAACGGAAATAATCCCTATCAGATTGCAACCAGAGTTCTTGAGGAATGTGGTGAAGTGGCAAGTGAGGTAAACCATTTTGAAAAAAGTGGAATCAAAGCTCAGAAACACGGCGAACCGTCAAAGCAACATTTAGCGGACGAAATTAAGCAAGCTGTAAATGCGCTCATTCAACTCGCTGTATATTACAATGTTGAATCTGAACTTAAAGCGTCGATTGATCGTTCTCTCGAAAAAATGAAAGAAGAAGGTTTGTTATAAAAATATATGGAGGAAAAGCGCATGAAAGTCATAATTACCGATTTAGACAAAAGAAGCTTTTTGTGTCCTCACTTGTCCTCAACGAGATTTTTTTTATTTTGGCGCTTGTCAGAGACATGAGAGAAATGGGTGGATAAAGAATAAAAAACGCTCTCAAATCCAACCAAAAACAGTTAGATTTGAGAGCGTAATAACGCTTTGACATTATTCTCCCTAACGGAGCCATGTCCTCAATTTGTCCGCAGGAAGCCTTTGGAGAGCCGAAAAGCCCTTATAAATCAAGGCTTTTTCGGATACCGTGGGTCATTCCCACTCTCTCAGACTTAACACATTCTGTATAATTTATGTGTGTCCGATTCCAAGTGATGGCTCTGATTCTC
>CAKULG010000028.1 GCA_934667105.1 uncultured Clostridia bacterium | reverse complement strand
GTGCTGGCGGGCGAGAATCCGCAGTATGTGGAAATCACCGCCGCAGGGGCGGATAAGAACCCCGTCGTGTTCCAGTACCGCTATGAGGCTCCGGCAGTCAATCCCGTGACGATTCCCGTGCGGTATCTCTCCCAGGAGGATAACCTGCCCGTGGCCCAGGAGGGCGAGGCCGTGTGCCAGCCGGGAACGACCACCATCGTGACCCCCGCGCCCCAGGGCCTGCTGACGGGCTACGTCCTCATGGGGGATCCCACCCAGGCCGTGACCGTGGACGCGGAAGGCCATGCGGATAAATCGGAAGTCGTTTTCTATTATCAGCAGACCATCCAGCCCCAGAAGATTACGGTGTACTATTGCGACGAGAGCGAAAAGGCCATCGCGCTGCCCACCGAATTTGTCTGTCAGCCGGGGGAAAACGACGTTGCGCCCGCCCCCGCCGATCTGCCCCAGGGCTATGAGTTGGCGGACGAAGCAACCAAGCGAGTCACGCTGGATGAAAACGGCCTGAGCGCCGACCGGGTGACGTTCCATTACCGCCGGATCGCGGTGGCGGTGAACGTGCCGGTGAAATATGTGAATCAGCAGGGCGAGGCCGTGGCCCAGGAGCAAACCGTCCTCTGCCAGCCCGGGGAAACCGTTATCACGGCCGCTCCCGAGGGGCTGCTTGCGGATTACACCCTGGATTCCGCCGCCAGCGTGACCATCCTGGTGGATGAAAACGGGGCAGCCCCGGCGGAGGCCGTCTTTACCTATCGCTACACCCCCGACGTGCCCGCCCCCAAGATCGCGCTGGTGAACGTGAAATATGTAAGCAGCCAGGGCAGCGTTTTTTATAACTATACGGAAACCTGCGTGGAAAACGCGGAAAACGCCATTGCCGTGGATTGGGAAAAGGTGCCCGCGGATTACGAACTGGCCAGCGGCGCGGAAAAGATCAACGTGCAGGTGGACGCCAACGGCGTGGCCACGCCCGCCGAGGTGATCTTCCAGTTCCGGCAGGAGCTGACCGCCAAGGTGACGGTGTATTATCTCACCCCCGAGGGCCAAACCGTGGCCACCGCCCAGGAGGTGGATTGCTACGCGGGGAACAACAGCATCGCCGCCGCGCCCCAGGATCTGCTGCCCGGGTATGCGCTGCAGGGCGAGGGTGTGCAGAACGTCACCCTGGCCCAGGACGGCTCGCTGACCCCTGCCGCCGTGATCTTCTATTACGTTTCCACCGCCACCCCCACCCCGGCCCCCGACCCCCCCGCACCGGGCTCGCCCACGCCCTTCCCGTATCCCTATACGCCGATGGATGCTTACGCCTATCCCCGGGGGGATTCCATTAACTTCCGCAGCGCCCCCTCCACCGACAGCAATACCCTGCGCAAGGTGGGGCAGAAGGATCTGGCCCATATTTTTGGCCAAGTGACCAACGATAAAAAGGAAACCTGGTACGCCGTGCAGATCGGCGATGAAACGGGCTTTTTGAAGGATTCCGTCGTGCGCCTGCTCAGCGACGCGGAGGTGGCCGCCATTTTCGGCTACACCCCCGCCCCCACCCAGGCGCCCACGCCCAGCCCCTCGCCCGTGCCTGACGGCGTGGCCATCGACCGCTGGGCGTTCACCAACGCCAAGGTGAATTTCCGCAAGGAGCCCGTGGCCAAGGCCGCCACGCTGATCCGCGAGCTTGCGAAAAACACCCAGGCGTGGGTGTATTCCGCTGTGACGGTGGAAAACGAGCAGTGGTATCTCGTCCGCGTGAACGGCACGGACGGCTATCTGATGGCGAAGTTTGTGGATCTGTGCAGCCAGAGCGAAAGCGACCAGATTCAGGGCCAGCTTTCCTCGCCCGTGCCCACCCAGACCCCGCCCCAGACTGCCGCGCCCACCGAAACGCCCACCCCGCAGCCGCCCACCGAAGCGCCCACCCTTACCCCCACAGCCACCCCCGCCGCCTATCGGGGCTACGCCCTGACCCAGTGGCAGGTGGCCCTGCGCACCGGCGTGACGGACGATACCATTCTGGAATGGCTACCCGCCAATTCGCTGGTGTATGTTTCCAGCCAGACCTATGTGAACCAGGTGTGGTCCGCCGTGCAGTCGGTGAACAGCGGGAATTACGGCTTCGTGATTCACGAGGCCCTGCGCCCCGTCAGCAATGAGGAGGCCCGGCTGTATATGCCGCCGCAATCCGCCACCGCCACCCCCGTGCCGCAGCAGGTGCTGGGCTATGCCATGACGGTGGGCGACGGCGTGCCTATGCGCACCTTCCCCGATACCAACGCGGAAATCCTCCGCCTGCTGCCTTACGGCACGGTGGCCAACGTGCAGGGCCAAACCTTCGCGGGAACCACCTGGCATCTGGTGCAGTACGAGGGCATGTGGGGCTATATCCGCGAGGATCAGATGCGCATGCTCAGCGAAGAGGAAACCATCGCCTATCTGCAATCCCAGGAAAACCGCCTCATCACGCCCACCCCCGCGCCCACGCCCGAGCCCATCAGCCAGAACAGCCTTTCCAGCTACGGCCATGTGCAGAGCAACAGCGGCAAGGTGAACCTGCGGGCAGAGCCCAGCCGTAAGGCGCGGCAGCTGCGGCTGCTGGATAATTACGCCTTCGCGCTGGTGCTGGGCTCGGTGCAGAATGAGGAGGGCCTGTGGTATCATGTAAGCCAGGCGGGCACCGAGGGCTATATCTCGGGGGATTATTTCAAGGTGCTCTCCCTGGGCGAGCTCACCACCTTCCTGCAAAGCAGCGAATACCTGAAGGCCAACAGCGGCAGCGGCGCTTCCTCGGATAATAACAGCAGCCAGATTCAGCCCGTGGAGGATTATAACCAGACCGTCTGGAAGAACCCCGCCCTGAGCGCCTCCTACGAGCCCTTTAACCCCTACGCCACCCCCACCCCCGATCCGGAACGGCTGCCCACGGCCACGCCCACAGCCACCGCTTCGCCCACGCCTACCCCCGCAATCGCGCCGGTGGATCCCGCAGGCGGCCTGGCCACCCCCGCCCCCGATACCAAGAGCGGCGGCTCGGCCTGGCCCTGGGTGCTGCTGGCCCTGGCGGCCATTGGCGGCGGCGGCGCGTATTACGCTTACACCCTCCATCGCCAGAACGAGCGGCGGCGGCAGGCGGTGCGCGCGCAGCAGGCGCGGCAGGCCTATAACGCCGGTCAGCCCCAGACCCGGGCGGCCCAGAATAACCCCCAGCAGGCGGCGCGGCCCGTCTATCCGCCCCGGCAGACGCCCAACGCGCCTGTATCCGGCGCGGCGGCCCCCAATCGCCCTGCGCAAACCACCAACCCCTATCGGCCCGTGAGCCAGCGAGAGGCCCAGCGCTACGGCGGCCCCCGCCAGGCGACGCAGGCCTATAATCCGCAGCAAACGGCGGAGCGCCAGGCGACGCAGGCGTATCAGCCGCAACAGACCTCCGACCGGAACGCCACCCAGGCGTATCAGCCCCAGCAGACGGCGGAGCGCCAGGCCACCCAGGCCTATCAGCCCCAGCAAACCTCCGACCGGAACGCCACCCAGGCCTATCGGCCCCAGCAGGCGGCGCAATCCGCCCCGGGCGGCGCTTATCAGCGGCAGCGCCGGGCGGATCGCCATCGGGATCAGGAGCCGGGCGGCGAAGCCTAAAGCATGAAAACGGAAACGCGCCGGGCGAAGAAGCGGAACGCGCAAAGCCCCGCCGCCCCCGCGTTTCCATCCCCCTGCGGGACCGGAACGTTTTTCCGGCCCCGCTTCCCTGTAAAACGAAAAACACCCAGAAAAGGGAGAGAAGCCTGTGCGAAAATTACTCTGCCTGTTTTTAAGCGGCTGCCTGCTTTTGTGCGGGCTGGCCTGGAGCGCCGGGGGAGAGGAAACACCCGCTCCCGCCCAGGAAGCGCTTTCCACCTCCGCCCCGGACGAAGGGCCGGAGGAAACCCTGGTGCCTCTGCAAACGCCCGGCGCGGCCCAGGAAACGCGCATCGCGCCCCTGGACGAATTGCCCGATTATGTGGAATGGCTGCTGGAAATCGCCCGGGGAGAGCTGGGCTATCGGGAGGAGCGCTCCGGCGCTACGAAATACGGCGTCTGGACGGGCGATCCCACGGCGGAATGGTGCGCGGAATTTCTGTGCTGGTGTGTGGATCAGGTGGACCGGCAGCATGGAACGCAGTTGCTCAATTCCATCTATCCCTATTACACCGGAACCAATACGGGCCGGGATTGGTTCCTCAAGCAGGGACGGTATATCGCCCGGAAGGGCACCGTGCCCGGCTGGGGCAGCCAATGGAACAAAATCACCGGCGAGGCCATCGCCAAAAACAGCTATATTCCCCAGCCGGGGGATTGGATGTTTTTTTCCACCAGCGCCCTGGGCGATACCACCCATGTGGCGATGGTGGAATACTGCGCCTATGACGAGCAAGGCGGCGTGCGCGTGCATGTGATCGAGGGCAATAACCCGGATTCCGTGGCGCGCAATGTGTATTCTATCGATCATTGGGCCATCCTGGGCTATGGGACGGTTTACGATCTGGCGGATATTACGCTGCGCTTTGGCAGCGCGGGAGAAAAGGTGAAGGCCCTGCAAGGCGAGCTGGTGGACGCGGGGCTGCTGGAGGGGCAGTATATCACCGGGCGCTACGGCGCGCTGACCGAGCGGGCCGTGAAGCAGCTTCAGCGCCAGGCCGGGCTTTCGGAAAGCGGCGTGGCCAACCGGGAAACGCGCCTGGCCCTCAAGGCTTATATCGCCCAGCGCTATCGCGAGCACCCTGAATTATGGGTGGTGGAGCAGGATGAAAATCCATAGCAGGAATTTCCCGGGCGAATGTCGAATAAAGAAAAGTTTAATGCGCAAATCCGTCCTTTGAAAGGGTGTGACACGATGCGTGACATGGTGCTGGTGCTGAATTTTGACGATGCATCCAGCCGGGCGATTACCCGCAAGCTGCGTTCTGAGCGAATTTTATGCAAAATTCTCCCCGGGGACGCATCCCTGGAGGAAATTAAGGAGCAAAGCCCTATGGGCCTTTTGCTGGCGGGCGGCGTGAAGGGCGAAACCCCCGTGGGCCTGGACGGCCGACTGCTGGAAAGCGGCATTCCCCTGCTGGCCCTGGGCGACGCGGCGGCGCTGGTTTTAACGGCGCTGGGCGGCGCTGCGGGCGGCCCGGCCCTTCAAAACGCGGTGGCGCGCCTGGAATATCAGGCTTGCCCGCTGCTTTCGGGCCTGGAGGATGGGGAGCGCATGCTGCCCTGCGCCCGGGAAATGCAATTGCCCGCCGCCGCCACCGCCATTTGCCGGGCGGGGGAGACGGTGATCGGCTTTTCTTCCGATGTGCTGCCGCTTTACGCGGTGCAGTTCGAGGTGGAGCAGAACGACCCCGAGGGCTGCCGCATGCTGCGGAATTTCGCCCAGGACATCTGCGGCTGCACCACCTGGTGGGACGACGACGCTTTCGTGGCCCGGGCGGTGGAGGAGATCGGCCGCGTGGTGGGCGAGGGCACGGCGGTGTGCGCCATGACGGGCGGGCTGGACAGCGGCGTGAGCGCGCTGCTGGCCTTTCGGGCGCTGGGCGCGCGGCTGAAATGCATATTTGTGGATACCGGGCTGCTGCGGGAAAACGAGGGCGATCGGTTTATGGCCTTCTATGGGGATAAGCTGGGCCTGAATATCACCAGAATCTACGCCCAGGAGCGCTTTATGCAGGCGCTCAGGGGCGTGACGGACGCGGGAGAAAAGCGCCGCCTGGTGGGCCAGACCATGCAGCAGATCCTGGATGAGGAAACGGTCAAGCTGGGCGCTTTCGACGCGGTGATCCGCGGCACCAGCTATAACGATATCATGTTCGGCCAGGGCGATCGCCGGGCGAGGCTGCTTGGCGGCGGCACGGTGATCGAGCCGGTGCGCGAGCTGTTTAAGGATGAAATTCGCCGGGTGGGCGATTATCTGGGCATCCCCCAGGATCTGCTTTCCCGCCAGCCCTTCCCGGGCAGCGGCCTGGCCCTGCGCATTCTGGGCGAGGTGACGCTGGAGCGGCTGCAAACGCTGCGGGCGGTGGACGCCATCTTCCGGGAGGAAGTTCTTCGGGCGGGGGCGCAGAAGCGCCTGTGGCAATATTTCGCCGTGCTTTGCCCCATGCCGGGGGATGAAAAGGGCGCGGTGATCTGCCTGCGGGCGGTGCATGCCAGCGAACGCAGCCTGGCCTATGCCGCCCGGCTGCCCTACGATGTGATGGAAACCGTGGTGGAACGCGCCATGCGCCAGCGGCCGGAGGTGCGGCGGATCGTTTACGATCTCACCCCCAGCAGCAATTACGCGGGCATTGAATGGCAATAAACGCCTGTACAAAAGAATCATCAGCAAGGGGATTTGTCATATTATGCGTATTACCCATCCGCAGACGGCCTATCAGGGGGTCGCGCCGGAAAACGTGTTTTTCGTGGCCAACGATCAGCAAATTCAAATGGGCACGGGCTATGTGATTCCCTTTTTTCAGGGGGAAATGTATCCCGAACGGCCCCAGCACCTGTTCATGCAGATCGACGCGCAGCCCTCGGCCCGGGCGCTGCTTTACGGCGCGCTGCTGGCCCGGGCGGAGCAATTGCGAGCCCAGAACCCCAATTTGCCCGCCCGGCTCTACGCCCAGCTTGCCCCGGAGGATGCGGGCATGCTGCGCTTTTACGAGGCCTGCGGCTTTCGCAATGACGACGGGGAGGATCTGTATCGCTTCCTGCCGCCGATGGGCATGGCCCGCGCGCCGATGGGCATGCAGTTCGCTTCCGTTCCGCTGATGGATGAGGCGAACCTGAACGCCTTCCTGGCACGGGCCAACGCCTATCGCATTCAGCCCATTACCCGGGACGCCCTTACCCTCTGGCAACAGCAGCAGCATTTTATGGCCTTGGGCTTTTATCGGGCGGGAACCCCCGTCAGCGAGGCGCTGTTCACCGGCACGGGGGAAAACGCCACCTTGCTGATGCTCTATACCCGTTCGGATTATCGCCGTCAGGGCATGGCAAAGCAGCTGCTGCAATCGGCGGGGGCGCTGCTGCGGGAGCGGAGCGTGAACGCCCTGTACGCCCCTGTGTTCCGCCGGAACGCGCCGCAAATGGGCCTGATGAAGCATCTGGGCGCCGCCTTTGTGCGCACCGTGACCCTTTTGCCGGGAATTGACCTCTGAAAAATAAAGCTGGAAAATAATTCAAGGGAACCATTCTGCTGCGCGCCGCCCCTTGAGGGACGATTGCGCTGAAGAACGGTTCCCTTGTTTGCGGGGAAATAAGCGGTTTTCTTGCTGGCCCACCCTACCCAATCGGCTTCCTTGGAAGATGTGCGTGGCCCCATTTTGCTGCGCGCGGCCCTTTCCTCCTGCAGGCGGAGAAGCAAGCTGATTTCTTGCCGCCTCACCCTACCCAATCGGCTTTCTCGGAGGGGGTGCGGGGGAACCGCTCTTTGGCTACAAAGAGCGGTTCCCCCGCATATTATTATTAACTTTTCTCACCGTCGGTGATTTGCGTTACCTGGTAGTCCTCCGCTTCCACGGCGGCGCGAAGCGCTTCCTCCGGAACGGGCTGGTTTAATTCAACCACGGCCAGCCCCTCGGCATGGCTGGCCCGGGCGGCCGTTACCCCAGGCACCGCTTCCAGCGCCTTTTGTACCGTGGCCTCGCAATGCTCGCACATCATGCCCTGAATGCGAAGCGTTTTTTTCAGGGCGGGGGCTGCCTGGGAAACGACGGGCAGGACCGCGGGCCGCCCCCTTCGATCATGGCGGGGGCTGCGCAGATTGAAGAAATTCAGCCGCAGCGCGTTGCTCACCACGCAGAAGCTGGAAAGGCTCATGGCCGCCGCGCCGAACATGGGGTTCATCTGCCAGCCCAGCAGCGAAATAAACGCGCCCGCCGCCAGGGGGATGCCCAGGGTGTTATACAGGAACGCCCAGAAAAGATTTTCGTGGATATTGCGCAGCGTGGCCCGGCTCAGGCGAATGGCGGCGGGCACGTCGCTCAGGCGGCTTTTCATCAGCACAACGTCCGCAGCGTCGATCGCCACATCCGTTCCCGCGCCGATGGCCACGCCCAGATCAGCCTGGGTGAGGGCGGGGGCATCGTTGATGCCGTCGCCCACCATCGCCACCTTGCCCTGGCGCTGCAATTGCGCGATGGCCTGGGCCTTGCCCTGGGGCAGCACCCCGGCGATCACCTCGTCCACCCCCGCCTGGGCGCCGATGGCCTGGGCGGTGCGCTGGTTATCCCCCGTAATCATCACTACGCGAACGCCCATATTGCGCAGCTCGCGGATGGCCTGGGGGCTATCCTCCTTGATCTGATCGGCCACGGCCACCAGGCCCAGCAGCTTGCCGCTCCGGCTGAAAAAGAGGGGGGTTTTGCCCGCCTGGGAAAGGGAATCCGCCTGGGATGCAAGGGCGGGGGAAACCTCCGCCTGCCGGCGGATGAAGGCCAGATTGCCTCCGTACAGCGTTTCGCCCGCCAGCACGCCCTTCAGGCCGTTGCCCGGCAGCGCCTGAAAATCTGATACCTCGGGAATATCCGCCATTTTTTGCTCTTCCGCATAGCGCAGCACCGCCTTGGCCAGGGGATGCTCGCTTTTCTTTTCCAGGGCGCAGGCAAGGCGCAGCAGCTCCTCCGCCGATACCCCCTCCGCGGGCAGCGCGTCGGTGACGGCAGGCTCGCCCTTGGTGATGGTGCCCGTTTTATCCAGAGCCACGATCTGGGTTTTGCCCGCCTGCTCCAGGGAAGCGGCGGTCTTGAAAAGAATGCCGTTGCGCGCGCCCACGCCGCTGCCCACCATGATGGCCACAGGCGTGGCCAGGCCCAGGGCGCAGGGACAGCTGATGACCAGCACGCTGATGGCCCGGGCCAGGGCGAAGCCGATATCCTTGCCCAGCAGCAGCCATACCGCCAGCGTCACAAGCGCGACGCCGATCACCACCGGCACAAACACGCCGGAAACCCGGTCCGCCGCCTTGGCGATGGGGGCCTTGGTGGCCGCCGCGTCGCTGACCATCTGGATGATCTGGGACAGGGTGGTATCCTCGCCCACGCGGGTGGCGCGGCAGCGGATAAAGCCCGATTGGTTGATGGTGGCGGCGGAAACGGAATCCCCCGGGCCCTTATCGGCGGGCAGGCTTTCGCCCGTGAGGGCGGATTCGTTCAGGGCAGTGTGGCCCTCCAGAATCACCCCGTCCACCGGCACGCTTTCCCCTGGGCGCACCAGGAATTCATCGCCCTTTTTCACCTGGGCGATGGGCACCTGCCGCTCCTGGCCGCCGGAAATCAGGGTGGCGGTCTGGGGGGCCAGGCGCATCAGGCTTTTGAGCGCGTCGGTGGTTTTGCCCTTGGAGCGGGCTTCCAGCATTTTTCCTACCGTAATCAGCGCCAGAATCATGGCCGCAGATTCAAAATAGAATTCATGCATCCATTGCATGACGGCGGCATGATCCCCCGCCGTCTGGGCCCCGGTGACGGCGAAGAGGGCATAGGTGCTGTAAAGGAAGGCCGCGCTGGAGCCCAGGGCCACCAGCGTATCCATATTGGGGGCGCGATGAATCAGGCCCTTAAAGCCGCTGATGAAAAATTTCTGGTTAATCACCATCACCAGCCCCGCCAGCAGCAGTTGGGCCAGGCCAACCGCCGCATGGTTGCCCGTAAAAAAGGCGGGGAGGGGCCAATTCCACATCATATGGCCCATAGAAATATACATCAGCAGCAGCAGAAAGCCCAGCGACCAGATCAGCCGCCGCCGCAGGGCGGGGGTTTCCCGATCTGTGAGCGCGTCCTGGGCCGGGGCGGCGCTTTTTTCCGCGCCCTTAGGGCGCGCGCCATAGCCCGCCGCTTCTACCGCCGCGATTATGGCGCCGTCCGGCGCACTGCCCTCCACGCCCATTGAATTGGTCAGCAGGCTTACCGCGCAGCTTTCCACCCCGGGCACCTGGCGCACCGCCTTTTCTACCCGGGCGCTGCACGCGGCGCAACTCATGCCCGTTACGCTAAATTGACGCATAAGGAGTCTCCTTTCGGAAGGGGCCTTTTGCCGATAGCTTCCCCATTCCGGGGGTATTCTATCGCGAGAAAACGAAGTTTGTCAATACGAAACATGGCGTGGGGGACGGCGGCATAAAATGAAAGGAAAGGGGGCGCGGGCGCATGAAAAAATGGGCCGGGGCGCTGCTGGGGGCGGGGCTGCTGTGCGCGGCGTTGTGGGGAGCGCTTTGGCTGGGCCGCGCGGGGCCCCCCGCCCGCCCGGCGGCCGCGCCCCAGGGGCTGCTGATCTGGGTGGAACTGGATCGTAAGCGGCTGATCGTATATGAAAACGGGGTGGAAACGGCGGTTTTCCCCATTGCGGCCGGGGCGCGGGATACGCCCTCGCCGGTGGGCGTATATCGGGTGAGCTATCGCTTCGCAACAGAGCTGTCCGGCTTTGGCACCCGCTTTCTGGGGCTGAACGTGCCCTTTGGTCAATATGGCCTCCACGGCACAAACGCCCCCGGCTCCATCGGCCAGAACGCTTCTCACGGCTGCATCCGGCTGCGGGTGGGGGATGCGGAGCGGCTGTATCGCATGGCGCCCAACGGCGCGCGGGTGGTGCTGGAGGGCGGGGCCTACGGCGCGCTGAACGCGGGATTGCGCACCCTGCGGGAGGGAGACAGGGGCTCGGATGTGCAGCTGTTGCAGCGGCGGCTGATTCAGCGGGGCTTTTTGCAGGGCAGCGCGGACGGCGTGTTGGGCGCGGCCACACGGCAGGCGGTTATCCGCGCCCGCCGCGCGCTGGGCCTCTCGACGGGGGACGCGGCGGATTGGGCCCTGCAAACAGCCTTGGGCATGGCGCTGTTTGAATGATTGCTGATAACGAAAATAAAATATTTGCGGGGGAAACGTTCTTTGTAAGCCAAAGAACGTCTCCCCCGCCCCCTTTCCAGGAAAGCTGTATGGATCGGAAAAAAACAGACGATCTACTTGCATCTCCGCTAGCAAAGAGAAATATGCTTTTCGCCGTAATCTCAGCTTCCTCATTACTAGAGATGTGTTTATTCTCAGCCCTTTTTTATCCGCAGGTTTGTTCGCAGTTTTTTTCGACAGTCCGGAAATTCCTTATTTATCCTTCCGTTTTTGCCTTGATGCGGTTGCATAGCCAGGTGAAGAAGAAGGAGAAGGCGGCGCCGCCCGCAATGCAGAGCACGGACAGGGCGACGGCGGCGGCCGTATCGCCCAGCGGCGGCAGGATCATCAGCGTGGAGCCCAGCACGACGCCGATCAGGGCGTGGGAAACCACGGCGTAGAAGCGCTTATAGGCCAGGCCCACTCCCTTGGAGAAGAGCAGCACGCAGGCGATCATGCCCAGGGCCATAGGCGCGATTACGCGAAAATCCAGCGTGGAAATGCCGCCGAGCATGGGCTGATACAGCCCGAAGAAAAGCAGCAGGGAGGAGGAACTGAGGCCGGGCACGATGAAGCTGAGCCCCCAAAGCACGCCGCAGAGGATAAAGCCCAGGAAATTGGGCGCGACCTCCACAGAGAGCTTGGTTTTAAAGAGAAACAGCATGCCCACAATAAAGGCCAGGCCCAGCGCAAGCGCCAGATACGCGCCGGGGCCGCGGCCCTGCTTGCCCGCATCCTGCCACAGATCGGGCAGCGTGCCCAGGATGAAGCCGATGAAAACGCAGGTCATCAGGGCGGTGTTTTCCGAAAGCAACTTCGCCGTCAGGCCGGAAAGCCCCACAAAGCCCAGCGCCACGCCCACGCAGAAAACGCCCAGCATCAGGCCGTGCTTTTTCAGCCCCGCCTTGGGATGGGAAATGGTTTCGATGAGGGGGTGATACATGCCGAAGGCGGTGCAGAGCACGCCGCCGCTGATGCCGGGAAGAATGGCCCCGAAGCCTACCAGAATTCCTTCGAAAATCCAGATGATCCAGAGGAAAACGCGATTCATTTTCCGATCGCTCAGCGCCATGCTTTTCCTTTCCGGAAGGGCGCGCGCACAGAGCCTTGAACAGCCTGCGGCGGCGCGGCCCGTTCCTTCAAAAAAATCAGAATTTCCCGCTGCTGCCGCCGTAGGTGCCGCCGGAACTGCTGCTGAAGGTGCTGCTGCCGCCGCCCGAGCCGCCGTTGTTATGGGATTCGGTTTCGATCTTGCGGCGGTGGGTGGTGGTGTAGAGGTAGATATCCTGGGCGCGGGAGAGCTGGAAGGAACCCTGCCGCACATAGGAGGCCGCGTCGATCCTCCGGCGCACGGTTTTCAATTGGCCCTTGAGGGCAAAGGCGGTAATCAGCGCCGCCGCCAGCGCCACGATCAATACAATGGGGGCCGTTTCGGCGAGGCGCTCTCCGGGGGTGAGCAGCTGGACGGGCTCATCGATATCATAGGCCGCGTCCGCTTCTTCATAATGCTCCAGGTATTGCCGGGCCGCCCGCAGGAAGCGGGAGAAAGCCTGGGCGTAATCCCCGTCGGAGAGATAGGGCGCCACGTCCGCTTTGATTTGATCGATCCCATAATCGGTGAACACCTGGATGGCCTTTCCGTGGGTGACGATGGCGTAATCCCTCTCGCCCAGGCTGACCAGGAAAATCACGCCGTCCTTATTCGCGCCCCAGCCGTAATCATGCGCCTCGAAATAATCGGAGGTATATACATGGAAGGCGCGGCCCGCGGTTTTGCTGTATTCCTCAGTGACCAGGGCGAAATCCATTTGATAGGTATCCCGGAGGGACTGAATTTCCGCTTCCAGAGCGCTGATTTCCTCCGCGGTCAGCAGGCCCGCGTCATCCGTCACCCGGCTTTCCGCCAGGGCGGGCAGGCAGAAAAGGCACAGGGCCAGCAGCAAAACGAAAAATTTCTTCATCATCACAGCACCCCCATGCTGAACAGCAGATAAAGCAGCGCGCAGCCGCCCAGCCCCACCCCGGCGAACACGCCCAGCAGGTATTTGAAGAATTTGCCCTTGCTCATGGGAAGATCGCCCACGAAGCGGCCCGTCTGGCCGTTCATGGCGAAGGTGTAGGTTTTATCCCGCCAGCGGGTGTTCAGCAGCCACACAGGCATGAGCACCTGACGCACCCGGCCGTGCTCCAGGGCGATCTGGGTGTTCAGGGGGGTGAAGGAGGAATAGCCCTGCACCGTGCCCGCCATCAGCGCGCGGACGCTTTCCCGGATGCGCTCGTTGGCCCGGGGCTGGCAGGCGGCGGCGTCCTGATCGTGGCGCTGGGCCTGATAGCCGCTGAGATAGGCGATGGAGAAGCCTTCTATCGCCTCGTCGCTGTAGGGCTCGATGGATTCCATCAGCGTGTCGTCCATTTTCTGGGAGCCGTCCACGGGCACGGCGTTAAAGCCCACATGCCCGCCCCGGCGCACCAGGAAATGCTGGGTGCGGGTCACTTCGTAATCGCCCTCCCGGCGCACGTCCACCCGCTGGGCGTTATAGGTCATATCCGCCTCGGCGTCGCATTCAAAAAGCCAGAAGGGAACGTATACGCCCGTGATTTTTTCCAGCCGGTTTTCGGTGAAAAAGCCGTTGGGCAGCAGCTTTTTGCCTTTGCAATGGGCGCGCAGCGCGTCCTGGGCCTCTTTTTTGCTCTTTTTGAAGGGAATCACCCCGTCGGGGCGATAGGCCCCGGCGAGCACGTCGGGCATGACGGTGGGATTGCCGCAATAGACGCATTCGCTGGCTGCGGTGGTATCCTCCACCAGGATCTCCGCGCCGCAGGTCTGGCAGCGGTAGGCGCGCATATGGCTGTTTTCCCTCTCGTCAAAGCCTTGGTTGGGGGGCGCCTGCCAATGCATTTGCTCGTCGGTGGTGTTTTCCACCTGGATTTGCGCGGCCTCCTCGATGCTTTCCAGCGGGAAGGAATTGCCGCAGGCGGCGCAATCCAGCTGCTGGCTTTTACTGCCGAAGGTCAGCGCCGCGCCGCAGCAGGGGCAGCGGTAATTCGTGGCTTGCATAGTGTTCCTCCTGATTTCGGCCCGGAGGGCCCGGGCCGGTCCTTGGTGCGATGGACGGGGTTAATCCTCCGCCGGGGCGTTGAGGCGGGCAGTCAGTTCGGCGTTATTTTTCGTTTCCTTCAGCAAGGAAAGCACCTTTTCAGGCTGGTTTTCCAGCAACGCCCGCAGCTTTCCGGCGGCGGCCAGCTCCTCCGGGGAGAGCAGCAGCTCGTCGTGGCGGGAGGCGCATTTTTGGGGCAGAAGCCGGTCGGGCTCCGCGCCCGTTCCCGCGGCCTGCCAGGTCATGGTGGCGGCGCGGCGGAAATCCTCCAGCATCGTTTCTTCCAGGGAGCCGGGGGCCCCCGTCTGGGCCAGGGCGATCACCGTCAGGGAGCCGCCCTCCTTCAGATTGCGGGCCGCGCCGAAAAGGCGGCGGGCCTTGGTCATGGCCCCGGCGGCCAGGCCGCCCATCGTCAGCCGGGCGGCCTGCAGGGCCAGCAGGTTGTTGGCCTTAACCAGCGCGGTAAGGCTGTTCACCAGTAGCACCACGTCCTTTTTCTGCTCCGCCAGGCGCAGCGCCCGCTCCAGCAGCAGCTCGCTGCACCGGGCCTGATTTTCCGGGGGCTCGTCGTAGGCTGCGGCCACCACCTCGCCCCGAATCGCCTCCTTCACGGCGGCCACGTCCTCGGGCCGTTCATCCAGCAGCAGCGTCATCACCTGGGCCTTGGGGCTTACGGCGGCGGCCAGCTTCAGCAGCAGCGCGTTGCCCTCCGCCTGAGGGGGCAGGGCGATCAGCGCCCGCTGGCCGTAGCCCAGGGGGGCCAGCAGATCCATCAGCCGCAGGGTGGGATCGGGGTTTTTCGCGCTCACTTCCATGCGGCGCTTGGCGTAGAGGGGGGTCAGCGCGTCGAAGCTGGCCCGCTGGGGCGCTTCCTCGGGCGTTTGGCCGTTCACCTCGGTGATATACAGCAGCGCGCCGTAGCGGTCGTTTTCCCGCTGAGGGCGAGTTTTGCCTTCCACAAGATCGCCCGTGCGCAGGCCGAAGCGGCGAACCTGGGCGTTGGAAACGTAAATGTCATTTTTCCCGGGCAGATAATTCTGCCGCAGGAAGCCGAAGCCGTCGGGCAGCACCTCCAGCACGCCCTTGCCGTCGCCGCATTCGCCCGTCATCAGCGCGTCCTGAGCGGCGGGGGAATAGGCGGGCTGCGCCTGGGGCGGCGCATAGGCGGGGGCGTAATCCTGGCGCGGAGCGGGAGCGACGTCGGCGGGCTGGGCGTAGGGCGCGCGGTAATCGGCGGGGCGGCGGGGCTCCTCCGTCTGCTCCGGGCCGAAGCGCTGGGGATACTGCGCGGCGGGCCGGGGAGCCTGGCGCATATCCAGCCGGGAATCGGGCCGGGCTTGGGGCGCGCGGGGCGCATAGGGCCGGGAATCGGCGGGGCCGGGCTGGGCCGGGCGCGCACCCCAGGAAGCGGGGGCGCGCTGATAGCCGGGGGCGGGAGCCTGGAAGGCCCGGGGATTATGCCACGCCCGGGAGCCCTCCATCGTGAAGGCGGGGGCCTTGGAGGAAATATTGCTTAAAGAGGAAGCACCGCTTTGCGCCGGGGCGGGCCGGGGCGCGGCGGGCCGCGGGACGGGGGCGCTGGGCGCGGGGCGGGAAATATCCCGCAGAATTTGATTGGGGGTGAGGACGGGGATATCGTCCGTTTCTTCCTCCGGCTCGTCGTCGGCGATGATGGCCGCCTTGCGGACGGGATGCGCCGGTGCGCCGGGGGCCTCCGGGGCCTCCTGGATTTCCTGGGTTTCCGGGATTTCCAGCGCCTCCTGAACGGGAGCCTCCTTCGCCTGGGAGGCGGAAGCGCCCGCGGCGGCTAATTTTTCGATAATTCCCTGTTTGCTGATGCCGGCCCCCAGCTTCACGCCCATTTCCTTGGCGACGCGGCGCAGGGCCAGAACGGTCATTTTTTCATAGGCTTCGCTCATGCGATGAAATCCTCCTTGCGATAAGAAAATGCCCCGGGCGGCAGAGAAAAAAGGCGTCGGCCTTGGCCGCCTGCGAAAGGGGAGCATAGATCAGGCTTTTGCGCTGCGGAAGGGCCCGCTTTCTCGAAAATTGGAAAGACAGGAAAGGCTCCATTTTCGGACGGGAAAAGAAAAATCCGTTTGAAAGCACTGTCTTTTATCATTATAACAGAAACGAAACCCATTTTCAACCGTTTTTTGCAAATTTGCGCAGCTTCGACACAGAAATGCAAGATTCAATGCAGAATTGCAAAGCTTGTATACAAAGGGAAGAATTATTATAGGGTAAATTCAATTTGGGAAATCGAATATCAGGGAATCCGCTTGCTTTTCCGTGAATAAAAAAGAAGGGGCTGTGAAAAAACGAAAACAAAGTATTGCGGGGGAGACGTTCCTTGTAAGCCAAAGAACGTCTCCCCCTTCCGCAACCTCAATCGGCGCGGCGGATCGCTGCCGCTCCCACCGCTTGTTTCGGTTGACTCGCGGGGCTCCCTGCGCCCTAAAGGCCGCTCCTGCCACTGGCAGGCCGGTCGTTTCGCTCCCCCCTTCCAAGAAAGCTGTCTGGGTTAGGCAGAAGCATGCGATCTATTTATGCTCCGCTGGCAAAGAGAAACATGCTTCTCGCCGTAATCCCAGCTTCTTCGTTACTGGAGATGTGTTTTTCACAGCCCCTCCTCAATGCAAGCATGCGTTCAGGATTTCTGTATTGCAAAAAAATTGCCCCTGCTTGGCGGAGAAACAGGCCGTTTTCTTGACGCCTTTTTCCCCACAATCGACTTTCTTGAGAGAGCGCGAGGGAGCCTTCTTTGGCTTCCAAAGAAGGCTCCCTCGCAAATATTTTATACCGTCGTTATCCCCGCGCGGGGTTGGGCGCGCCCTGATAGAAAAGCGCCACCGTGCCGGGGCCCACATGGCTGCCGGTAACGGGCTCATAGGGCACCAGCATGATTTCGATTTTTTCGTAAATCCTGCGAATCATGGCGGCCAGGGCCTCCGCCTCCTCCCGGCAGCCCGCGTAGGCGATGCCCACCGTCTGATCCAGGGCCTCCTGGATGTGGGCGGCCAGATCCTCCGCCAGGGCCTTGAGGGCCGCCTTGCGCCCCCGGCATTTACCGCCCACCACAATTTTTCCCTGACTATCGCCGTACAGGGTAGGCTTGATTTGCAAAAGCGAGCCCAGCACCGCCGAAATGCGGGAAATGCGGCCGCCCCGCTGCAAAAACATCAGATCGTCCACCGTGAACACCTGGCGCATCCGCTGGCGCATGCTCCGCATCCGCTCCAGAATACTTTCCAGGCCCAGGCCCAGCCGGTTCATTTTCGCCGCCTCCACCGCCAGCAGCCCCTCCCCCAGGGAAGCGCCCAGGGTGTCGAAGGCCACGATTTTTCTTTCCGGAAATTCGGCGGATAATTCCTCCGCCGTCTGCCGCGCCGCGTTGTAAGCGCCGCTGATGCCCGAAGACATGCCAATATAAAGAATATCCTCGCCCTGGGCGGCCAGGGGCTCCATTACGGCGCGATAGGCCGCCGCGTTAATCATGGAGGTGGTCACCCGCTCGCCCTGGCGCAGGGCGGCGTAAAACGCTTCGTCGTTAAACGCTTCCGTATCCAGGCAGGCCTTTTCCTGCCCCTGCTCTATATACCAAAAAGGAAGAACCGTCAGCCCCAGCTCCCGGGTCAGGGGGGAGGGCAAATTGGCGGAGGTGTCGGTGATAATAGAAACGCTCATAAAGGCTTCTCCTTTCCTAATATCGCATATTATTTTACATAGTTCACTGTATTATGTCAATACGGGGCGGGAAACCTTCGAAAAATGTTCACAGATTTTCTTGTGTTTCCGGCCCGGGGCGGCTATAATGAACGGGAAGCGCCGCAGGGAGCGGCGAAAAAGGGGAAGAGAAGCATGGTGTGCGCAAATGAAGTGGTTGCGGCGAAGCTGCGCCGGTGGGAAAAATATCTGACGGCCTTTACGCTGCCCGCCTGGGAGGAGCTGCCCGCCTTCGACCTGTATATCGATCAGGTGGTAAGCCTGGCGGCGCAGTATCTGAATTTTCTTCCGGCGGACGAGCACGGCAACCCCGCCATCACCGCCAGCGCGGTGAATAATTATGTGCGGCTGAAGCTGATGCCCCCGCCCCGGAAAAAGCGTTATTCCCGGCTGCATCTGGCGTATCTGATGTTGATCTGCATTCTGAAGCAGAGCATGAGCATGACCTATGTGAAGCGCATGCTGCCCCCCGATTTATCGCTGGAGGAAATGCACGCGCTGTACGATCAGTGCGCCCGGGAGCATAAGGCCACTTGCCTGTATTTTGCCCAGCAGGTGCGTCAGAACGCCCAGGATGTGATGAACGGCGCGCCGGGGGAGACGGCGGCGGTGGAACGGCTGATTTTTTGCTCCGCCATCATCGCGGGATTCAGCCAGCTGCTGACGGAAAAAATCCTCCGCTTGGAGGACGCGCCCCCCAGCACGGAGGAATAGGGCGGCGCGCCGACGGCCTTCGAGCTTAACAAGCCTGCGCGGCGCTAAATCGGCATAGCGCGTGCTGGCGCTCCCATCCGCAAACGTTTTCTTTGCGTCGGGGAGCGCTTTTTTTATTGCGCCGGATGCATGCGGCCGGACGCTTTTTCGCGCGCTCCCTCAACCGTGTTCAAATATGCCGGACATGCATGTAAAATATGGTATATAAAAATCTATTGACAGCACAATATGAATTTCATGAAATACAAATATTCAAAAATTACTGAGATACAGCGAAAAATCAAACATATTTGTATTTTCGATGTATTTCGCTTGCAATTTTCAAAAAATGATGTATCATAATGGCATTCATTTTGCGGGCGTGCCCGCAGGATGGAAAAAAGCGAAAGGATGATCGGTATGAAAAAGACCCTTGCGTTGCTTCTTGCGCTTATGCTGATGTGCGCGTGCGTCGCGTCTCCCGCCGTGGCGGAGGACGGGAAATACCTGAGCGTCATGCTGAGCACCAACGTGATGTCGCTGGATACGAATCTGGCCACGGACGGCGAATCCTTTGAAGTGATCGCCGACTGCATCGACGGCCTGATGCAGATGGACGCCTCCGGCGCTTCCATTCCCGCTATCGCCGAAAGCTATGACGCCTCTGAGGATGGCAAAACCTATACCTTCCATCTGCGGGACGCGAAATGGTCTAACGGCGCGGCCGTGACGGCGGACGATTTTGTTTTCGCCTGGCGGCGCATCTGCAAGGAAGCGGGCGAATACGCCTACATGATGGGCAGCAGCGTGGGCTGCGTTAAGAACGCGGACGCGATTATCGCCGGTGAAGCGGATCCCTCCACCCTGGGCGTTTCCGCCCCGGATGCGAAAACCCTTGTGGTTGAGCTGGAGGTGCCCGTTTCCTTCTTCCCCAGCCTGATGTATTTCCCCACCTTCTATCCCATCAACGAGGAATTCTATACCGGCCTGGCGGACGGCACCTACGGCACCAGCCCGGAAACCTTCCTTTCCAACGGCGCTTTCGTGCTGGAGGATTACACCCCCGGCACCGCCAGCCTGAGCCTGAAGAAAAACGCGGATTATTGGGACGCGGCCCGGGTGAAGCTGGCCGGTATTAAGTATCAGGTGGTAGGCTCCTCCGATAACGCGCTGGTGGCCTTCAAGACCAAGGAACTGGACGTTGTTACCATCAGCGGCAACCAGGTGAGCAGCGTGGAAAAGGACGCGGAGATGAGCAAGGAGCTGAGCGTCACCGGCGCGGGCTATATGTGGTATGTCACCTTCAGCCAGACCGCCAATAACGCGCAGGGCGGCATGCTGGCCAACGCGAACCTGCGCCTGGCCATCAGCAACGCCATCGACCGTGAATCCATCGTGGAAAACTACGTGATGGACGGCTCCCTGGCCACCTACACCGCCGTTCCTCCGCAGTTCGCCGCCAGCAGCACCACGGGCGAGGATTTCTCCGCCGATCAGATGAAATTTGCGGATGTGTGCGATTTCAACCCCGAAAAGGCCCTGGAATATTTTGAAAAGGCCAAGGCGGAGCTGGGCAAGGATACCTTCGAATTCACCATGATTTACGGCAACAACGAGGGCACCGAGGTGGCCAAGGTGGGCCAGGCCATCAAGAGCCAGGTGGAAGAAGCGCTGCCCGGCCTTACGCTGAACCTGCAGCCCATGACCAAGGCGGAGCGCCTGGACAAGATGCAGAATGATAACTACGACGTGGCCCTCACCCGCTGGGGCCCGGACTACGCCGATCCCATGACCTATCTGGGCATGTGGATCACCAACGCCTCGAACAACTACGGCTTCTGGAGCAGCGCGGAATACGATCAGCTGATCGCGGATTGCACCACCGGCGCGTATATCAGCGATTACGACGCTCGCTGGGAGGCGATGTACAAGGCCGAAACCCTGGTGATGGAGCAGGCGGTTATCGCCCCGCTGTATACCAAGGCCAACGCTAACCTGATCGCTTCCGGCGTGAGCGGCATTGAATTCCACCCCGTCGCGCTGAACCGCGTTTACAAGTCCGCCGTCATCGAATAATCGGAGGACGAAGCCCCTGTTTTCGGCCAGTCCGGACGGCCCCCCTGCGGGCCGCCCGGATTGCGCCGCATTCTTCACCCTATACGCAAAGGATTGCTGAATGATGATTAAATATGTATTCAAACGCATCGGAATGGCGCTGCTGACGCTGCTGATTATCACATTTCTGCTGTTTTTGCTGGTGCGCATTATGCCGGGCAATCCCTTCCCGTCCGAGCGCATGTCGGCGGAGCAGATTGCGAATAAGCGCGCCGAAATGGGGCTGGATGATCCCATCCTGACCCAGTTCGTCCGGTATCTGAAAAATCTGCTGCTGTATGGGGATTTCGGCAAAGGCTCCTCGCTGTATAACGGCGCGCCCATTAACACCGTGCTTTCCGCCTGCGTATCCAATTCCTTCCGCATCGGCGGCCTGGCCGTGGTAATCGGCACGGTGTTCGGGCTGCTGCTGGGCGTGTGCGCCGCGCTGCACCGCGGCCGCTTTCTGGATGGCTTCTGCACCGTGTTTTCCATTCTGGGGGTATGCGTGCCCTCCTATGTGTTCCTGATTTTCCTGCAATATTTCTTTTCCTATAAAATTTCCTTTTTCCCGTATTTCTTTGATTTCGATCGATTCGCCTTTTCCTCGGTGATTCCCGCCCTGTCGCTGAGCCTGTTCACCATGTCCACCGTGGCGCGCTTCACGCGCAACGAGATGGTGGAGGTGATCGACAGCGATTATGTGCGCCTGGCGGAATCCAAGGGGCTGTACGGGGGCAAGCTGGTGCGCCGCCATGTGCTGCGCAACGCGCTGATTCCCATCGTCACCGTGCTGGCCCCGCTGGTGGTGGATCTGCTTACCGGCGCGCTGGTGGTGGAGAAAATTTACGGCATCAACGGCATCGGCAAGCTGATGGTGGACGCGATTACCGGCGAAGGCGTGGATTATAATTATGTGCTGGCCCTGGGCATTCTGTATTCCTCCCTGTATATCGGGGTGATGCTGCTGGTGGATGTGCTCTACGGCCTGCTGGACCCGCGGATTCGCGTATCCGCCAAGAGGGAGGCGTGAAGCAATGAAAAAAACGGAGATCGTTCCCCAGGCGGCCTATACGCCCCAGCCCTCGGATTTTGCGCTGCTGAACCGGCGGGATATTTCCACGGATAAAAATTTTTCCTCCCAGGGGTATTGGAAGGGCGTGGCGCTGCATTTCCTGCACGACCGCCGCGCCATGACGGGGCTGGTGATCGTGCTGCTGATTCTGCTGCTGGCGGTTTTCGGCCCTATGGTGAGCGGCTATGGCTATAAGGATATTGTGTCGGTGAAGGTGCAGGTGAACGGCCGGAACCGCCAGATTACCGCCGGAGGAATCTCGCCCCGGATTCCCGTGCTGCATCAGCTTTTCGGCGGCGAGGAATACGGCGATTATTTCGCCGATCGCACCTTCCTTTTCGGCACCGACGATATGGGCCGCGATTTGTGGACCCGCACCTGGTACGGCGCGCGGGTGTCGCTGCTAATCGCCTTTGTGACCATTATTATCGATATGATTATCGGCATGAGCTACGGCCTGATTTCGGGCTATTTCGGCGGCGTGACGGACAGCGTGATGCAGCGGGTGGTGGAAATTTCCAACAGCGTGCCCCGGCTGGTGATCGTATCGGTGCTGGCTATTTTCATGCCCAAGGGCATGGCGCTGGTGATCGTGGCGCTGCTTTTAACCGAGTGGATCGGCATGAGCAAGGTGGCCCGGGCGGAAATGCTGAAAATCAAGGAACAGGAATATGTGCTGGCCAGCCGCACCCTGGGGGCGGGCAGCCGCCATATCATCTTTAAGGAAATTCTGCCCAACACCATCGGCCCCATCATCACCCAGGTAATGTTTTCCATCCCCACCGCCATTTTCACCGAAGCGTTTCTGAGCTTCGTGGGCGTGGGCATCGTGCTGCCCCAGTGCTCCATCGGCACGCTGATTGAGGATGGCTTCAATAACATCACCACCCTCCCTTACCAGATTCTTCCGCCCATCGCGGTGCTGGCGCTGCTGATGCTGGGCTTTAATTTCATCGGCGACGGCCTGCGGGAGGCGCTGGCCCCCAAGCTGGAGGATATGTGAGGAGGAAGCTATGAACGTTCAGGATATTGTTCTCCGGATTGAGGATCTGGATATTTCCTTCCGCACCAGCGCGGGCAGCGTCCATGCCATCCGCGGCGTGAATTTTGAATTGCGCCGGGGGGAAACGGTGGCTATCGTGGGGGAATCCGGCTCGGGCAAATCGGTGACGATGAAGGCGGCTATGGGCCTGCTGGATGCGAACGCCACTGTGAACCGGGGCAAAATTCTTTATGCCTATAAAGGCCCGGATGGCGACGAAACCCCGGTGGACCTGCTGAAAATGAGCAAAAAGGAGCTGCGCCAAACCATTAACGGCCAGCGGATCGCTATGGTGTTTCAGGATCCCATGACCAGCCTGGACCCCACCATGACCATCGGCAAGCAGATCATGGAGGGCATGCTGCTGCACCGGCAGATGAGCAAGGCCGAGGCCCGGGCCCGGGCGCTGGAGCTGCTGCAATTGGTGGGCATTACTGAGGCGGAAAAGCGCATGCGCTGCTATCCCCATCAGTTGTCCGGCGGCATGCGCCAGCGGGTGGTGATCGCCATCGCCCTTTCGGGGGATCCCGACGTGCTGATCTGCGACGAGCCCACCACCGCCCTGGATGTGACCATCCAGGCAAAAATTCTGGAGCTGATTCAGGATATTCAAAAGGAAATGGGCCTGTCTGTCATTTATATCACCCACGATCTGGGCGTGGTGGCCAAGGTGGCGGATTATGTGAACGTGATGTACGCGGGCAAGATTGTGGAAACGGGCCTGGTGGATGAAATTTTCTATGATCCCCGTCATCCCTACACCTGGGGGTTGCTTTCCGCCATGCCCGATCTGGATACCGACGATACGCGCCTGTATTCCATTCCCGGCAGCCCGCCCAACCTGCTGCATGAGCCGGTGGGCGACGCCTTCGCTCCCCGGAATCAATTCGCCCTGGTTATTGATGAAAAGGCGGAGCCGCCGCTCTTCCGCGTGACGGATACCCACTACGCCGCCACCTGGCTGCTGCATCCCGACGCGCCCCGGGTGGAAATGCCGGCGGAATTGAAGGCGCGGCTGGAGCGCGCCCGGAAGGAGGGAGAAAAATGCCGGTGAGAGAGCCGCTGCTGCAAGTGGAAAATCTGAAGCAGCATTTTCCCTTGACCCATCATAACGCGGTTAAGGCGGTGAACGGCGTATCCTTCGAGGTGTATCCCGGGGAAACCTACGGCCTGGTGGGGGAATCCGGCTCGGGAAAGACCACCATTGGCCGCAGCGTGATTCGCCTGTATAATCCCACGGGCGGGCGCATCCTTTTTCAGGGCAAGGAAATTTCCGGCCGCCTGGATCGGCCCACCCGGGAAATGCTCCGGGCGGATATGCAAATGATCTTCCAGGATCCGATGGCCAGCCTGAACCCCCGCAAAAAGGTGGAGGATATTATCGGCGAAGGCCTGGATATTCACCACCGCTGCGCCTCCCCGGAGGAGCGGCGGGAGGAAATTGGCAGAATGCTGGAAAAGGTGGGCCTTTCCCGGGAGCACGCCTCCCGCTATCCCCATCAATTTTCCGGCGGCCAGCGCCAGCGGGTGGGCATTGCCCGGGCGCTGATTATGCATCCCAAGCTGGTGATCGCCGATGAGTGCATCTCCGCTCTGGATGTTTCCATCCAGGCCCAGGTGGTGAACCTGATGAAGGATATTCAGGAGGAAACGGGCTGCGCCTATCTGTTTATCGCCCACGATCTGAGCATGGTTAAGTATATTTCCGATCGGATCGGCGTGCTGCATCTGGGGTATATGGTGGAATCGGGCACGAAGGAGGAAATTTTCGAAAACCCCGTGCATCCCTACACCAAAAGCCTGCTTTCCGCCATTCCCAGCCCCAACCCTGAATTGGAAAAGCATCGCCGCTCCATCGCCTATGATTACGCCGCCAGCGGCCTGGATTACGCCCAGGGGACGGAGCATTGCGTAGGCGGCACCCATATGGTGCTGGGTACGGATGAAAACGTGGCCGCGTGGACGCGCTGATTGAAGGCCTTTGGCGATAGCGCGCTAAAAGCGAAAGCAGAGAAGCATATGAAAAAGCGTGAGCGATTTTCGCCCACGCTTTTTCGTATTTTCTTCTTACGCCTTGCGGCCGATGACGGCCTTGATGCGGCGCACGCCGGCCGAGGAGGATTCTTCCTTCTGAATTTTGAAGGAAACCAGATCGCCGGTGTTGGCGGCATGGGGGCCGCCGCAGATTTCCTTGGAATACTTGCCCATCGTGTACACCTTCACCCGCTCGCCGTACTTGCTTTCGAAAAGCCCCATAGCGCCCTGGGCCTTGGCCTCGGCCACGGTCATCTCTTCCAGCGTCACGGGCACCTTGGCCTCGATGGCCTCGTTCACCAGGCGCTCCACCTCGGCCAGCTCCTCGGCGGTCATTTTCCGGCCGAAGGTGAAGTCGAAGCGCAGGCGCTCGGCGGTGATGTTGCTGCCCTTCTGGTGCACTTCGTCCCCCAGCACCTTGCGCAGCGCGGCCTGGAGCAGATGGGTGGCGGTGTGGAGGCAGGCGGTCTGCTCGCTGGCATCCGCCAGGCCGCCCTTGAAGCGCTGCTCCGCCCCGGCGTGGCTGGTTTCCTGATGCTGCTTAAAGCGCTGGGCGAAATCCGCTTCATCCACCTTCAGGCCCTTTTCGGCGGCCAATTCCTTGGTCATTTCGATGGGGAAACCGTAGGTATCGTACAGCTTGAAGGCGCTGCGGCCGTCCAGGGTGTTCAGCGTTTCCAGCCGGGCCTTCAGCGCGGTGGTCAGCGCCTCGCTCTTGCCCGCGTTGGCCGCCTCGATGATGGGCATCATATCCGGGGAGGGACGCAGCTTTTTGCTGGCCGCCAACTCCTGGGCCAGGGCCACGGGGTTTTCCGCCTGCAGGATGTTCTCCAGCAGCGTGCGGGTGGCGCAGGCGTTGTTATAGATTTTTTCGAATTCCTTTTCGCCCTGCTTCAGCGTGCGGGCGAAGCGATCCTCTTCCAGCTTCAGCTGCTCCAGCACGAAGGCGGAGTTCTCCTGCAATTCGGGGTATACGTCGCTGTACTGATCGATGATCACCTTGGCGATTTCGCAGGTGAAGCCCGCCTGCAGGCCCAGGCCCATGCCGTAGCGCACGGCGCGGCGAATCAGGCGGCGCAGGATGTAGCCCTGATCCACGTTGGAGGGGCTCACGCCGCGGGGATCGCCCAGGATGAAGGTGGAGGTGCGCATATGATCGGCGATGATGCGGAACGCCTTGGTGTTTTCATCGTCGGGATGATATTGCTTGCCCGAAAGCTCCTCGATTTTGCCCAGGATTCTTTCGAAGATGTCCGTTTCGTACACGCTCTTCTTGCCCGTCAGCACGCAGATGGTGCGCTCCAGGCCCATGCCGGTGTCCACGTTTTTCTGGGCCAGGGGCAGGAAGGAGCCGTCCTGCTGTTTATTATACTGCATGAACACGTCGTTCCAGATTTCCAGATACGCGCCGCAGTGGCAAGCGGGGGAGCAATGGGGGCCGCAGGGCTTTTTCACGATGATGAACATTTCGGTGTCCGGGCCGCAGGGGCCGGTGATGCCGGCAGGGCCCCACCAGTTATGCTCCTTGGGCAGATAGAAAAGATGATCGTCCTTCACGCCGCAGGAGCGCCACAGCTGGGCGGCTTCCTCGTCCCGGGGGCAATCCGCGTCGCCCTCGAACACGGTGAAAGCCAGCTTATCCGGGTCGATGCCCAGCCATTTTTCGCTGGTGAGGAATTCCCAACTCCAGGGAATCATTTCCTTCTTGAAGTAATCCCCCAGGCTCCAGTTGCCCAGCATTTCAAAGAAGGTCAAATGGCTCATATCGCCCACATCGTCGATATCGCCGGTGCGGATGCACTTCTGCACGTCCGTCAGGCGTCGGCCGGCGGGGTGCTTCTGGCCCAGCAGATAGGGCACCAGGGGATGCATTCCGGCGGTGGTGAACAGCACGGTGGGATCGTTTTCCGGAATGACGGAGGCGGAGGGAATAACGGCATGGCCCTTCTCCTGGAAGAATTGCAGGAAAAGCGCGCGCAGCTCCTTAGCGGTCATAGATTTCATGGGTGCTTCAGCTCCTTTTGCGTTGCTTCGGGCACGGCCCGAAAAAAATAAAGTGCGTCTGCTTCCTTCGAAGACGAACAGACACACCTGCATTCGCGGTACCACTTCGATTGACGCCCCGGGGAGCGCCCACCTCAAGCCCGGTAACGGCGGGAAACCGATCCGCCTTACTGGCTTCGGGCGGATAGCTCGGCAGCGGCCTTCTTTCCGCCCCCGCGCCGGTCTCGCACCGTGCGCCGGCTCGCTTTGCAAGGGCTTGGGGAAAGAATTTTCTGCTTCAAGGCCTTCTATGAAATTAGGCCAAGTATACCCCCAAAGTGGGAATCTGTCAAGGGGGCGGCGAAGGGGTAGGGGAAGAAAAATGTATCCGCGTCAAACATAGGTTACACAAAGCACAGAGAGCACAGTCAAGGGAAAGGTGGAGATTTGCGAAGCAAA
>CAKULG010000027.1 GCA_934667105.1 uncultured Clostridia bacterium | reverse complement strand
CGCCCGAAACCCGCGGCCCGCTTCTGCGTGGACGCGGGGCGATTGGAGCGCCGTCCCCTTTAGGGGCGGCTGAGGGCTGGCAATCCTTGATTGCCGCCCGAAACCCGCGCTTCCGCTTTAGCGGAGTAGCGCGGGGCGATTGGAGCGCTGTCCCCTTTAGGGGTGGCTGAGGGCGAGCAATCCTTGATTGCCGCCCGAAACCCGCGGCCCGCTTCTGCGTGGACGCGGGGCGATTGGAGCGCCGTCCCCTTTAGGGGCGGCTGAGGGCGCGCAATTCTTAAATTGCCGCCCGAAACCCGCGGCCCGCTTCTGCGTGGACGCGGGGCGATTGGAGCGCCGTCCCCTTTAGGGGCGGCTGAGGGCGCGCAATTCTTAAATTGCCGCCCGAAACCCGCGGCCCGCTTCTGCGTGGACGCGGGGCGATTGGAGCGCCGTCCCCTTTAGGGGCGGCTGAGGGCGAGCAAACCTTCGTTTGCCGCCCGAAACCCGCGGCCCGCTTCTGCGTGGACGCGGGGCGACAGCCCAAAGAGCGGTTTCCCCACACCCGCATGATTTTATTCCTTATAACAATCCTGAATAGGCGCTATCGTCGTCCCGGGGGGCGGCTTCCGCGGGCTGGGTGTTGGGGTGATACAGCCTGCGATCCAGCGACCAGATTTTCTCGCTGAAGGCTCCGGGCGGGGTGCGGCGCATCACGCCCTCCATCTCGTTCATTTTCGCATCCATATCATCCAGCAGATGCAGCATTTCCGCCTCGGCGAACATGGGCGGCTTGGGGCTGCCGTGATCGGCCTGGCCGTGATGGCTGATGACCATATGGGAAAGCAGCAGCACATATTCCCCCGTCACGCCCGCCCGGCGGGCCGCTTCCTGCACCTGGGCCACGCCGTGCACCAAATGGCCCAGCAATTGCCCCTCGGCGGAATAATCCGCCACGTTGCCCGCCTCGTCGCTGAGGAATTCCGCCGTCTTGCTCAAATCGTGGGCGATGGCCCCGGCGCAAAGCAAATCCCCGTCCAGGAAGGGATACAGGGGCAGCAGCCGCTGGGCCGCCCGCAGCACGCCCAGGGTGTGGTGCAGCAATCCGCTACGCTCGGCATGGTGCAGCCGTTGGGCCGCCGGATAATAGATCAGGCGGTCGCCGCACATTTTCAGCAGTTCCCGCAGAATGCCCTGAAGCTGAGGCGTTTTCATGCGGTCGATAGTCTGGTTAATTTCCCGCAGCATGCTTTCAGGGGATTCGGGGGCGCAGGGCATCAGGGCGGAGGGATCCACATCGTCCTCCGGCCCGGGCTTGCGCAGGCGCTCCACCCGCAGCTGCTGCCGCCCGTTGTATTCCTGCACGGTGCCGCGCACCTTGATCACCGTGCCCTGCCGGGGGGGCGGAACCGTGCCATCCCACATTTTGCAGTTGATATCGCCGGTGGTATCGCACAGGGTCATATCCAGATATTTTCCGCCGTTGGAGGAGGTGCGCTGCTCGGCGGAGCGCACCAGCAAAAAGCCTTCGAATTTCATATCCCGGGTAAGGGACGCCACGGTGGGCTGCTGCATGCCTGGGCCTCCTTTTTTCATGCGCCGCCGGCCAGCAGCGCGCCTAGCTGATGATAATGGGATTCTTCTTCCTTTGCGATGGCGGAAAACGCCTCCCCCGCCGGGCCCTGAAACTGGGCGGCGAAGCGGGAATAGCGCTGAATCGCGCCCTGCTCCTCCTCCGCGGCATAGGCAAGCAGCGCCTGGGAGGAGGCGAACGCCCCCTGGCGCTGGGCCTGCATTAAGCCGCCGGGAAAGAGCGTGCGGGCCGCCTGGGCCGCCAGCAGCTGAGCCTGCTCGAAGTCGGGGGCCTGAGCCCCCATTTCCTCAAAGCGGGAAAGATGCTGGCGCTCCTGGCAAAGAATTTCGGTAATGGCCGCCCGGCAGGGCCCCTGGGAAAAAATCAGCAGCGCCCGCTCATACAAGCGAATGGCGCGCTTTTCCATTTCCGCCGCCAGATAAAAGGCCTCGCCGGGGGTGCGAATTTCCAGGCTCATTCCGCGTTGGCCAGGAAATCGTTCAGCTGGTGCACCAGCTCGTCCACATTCGCGCCGTGGGCCGCGCAGGCGTCCGCCAGGGATTCCGCCGTAGCGTGGGGGCAGCCCAGGCAGTGCATGCCAAATTCCATAAAGATGCGGGCGGTGCCCCGATGAATGCGCAGCACCTCGCCGATGCTCATGTCCTTCGTTACAGAATTCACCATTTTCATTTCCTCCTTTTTCCGGGCGGCCGTTTTTCCCCGCAGGGCAACCGCCGCCAGTTTTTATGATACCCCATTTGCCGCCCCTTGTCAACGCGCGGCAGGGGGGAAAGCGGGAAAAGGCTCACAAAAAAGCGCCCGCCGGTTGGCGCTTCAACCGGCGGGCGGCAAACAGTCGCTTGCGCGCCACCCCTAAAAAATAATCAATAAGCAAGGCAGGAAGGAAGAAGGTGCTTCATCAAGGCAAAAAGTGTTTGTCCCACAAGGCCGGAGGATAAACCGGCGGAGCAACGCGCAGGGCTGATTTTGCCAAGCCTCCAAAGGGGGTCTACGCCGTGCATTCTTCGGCGGCGGCCCCGGGGCGCAGGGCTCAGGCGCAGGCCAGCCGGAAAAGCAGCAGCGTCAGCGCGGCCAACGCCAGCGTTCCCAGTCTGCCCCGAAGGCGCTTGCCCACGCGCATGCTCAGGCCTCCTTCAGCGCCCGGCCCAGGGCCTCGCACTGGGCCAGCGCGTCCGCATCCGGCGCGTCCTGGCAGATCACGGGGTCGCAGACCATGGCCGCCCCCGCCGCCCGGCATTCCTCTTCCCAGTTTCGCATCCATTCGCCGTCGCCCCAGCCATAGGAGCCAAAAAGCGCCAGCTTTTTCCCCGAAAGCAGCGGCTTCACCGCATCGAAGAAGGGCTGAAATTCGCTTTCCTCCAGCACCTCCGCCCCCATCGCCGGGCAGCCCAGGGCCACAGCCCCGCATTCCGCCCACTGCTCCATGGGGAAAGCGCCCGGGGTATACAGCGTCCCGCCGCAGGCGTTGGAAACCGCCTCCGCCATGGCCTGGGTGTTGCCCGTTCCGCTCCAGTAAATAACGGCAATCTGTTCGCTCATGGATAAGCCTCCTTTAATAATGAAGTAAATCGTATGTTAAGCGGCCACGGTGAGCCGCGCAACATCAAAGCCGCGCCGGTAGCAGGCAAGATATACCTCCCGGCATTTGTGATACAGGGCGAAGGTGCGCCGGGCCTGCTCCGCATCCGAATAGGCCTTCCAGCAGCCCAGGCAGCAGAACTCCCGCCCGCCGTGGGCGATAAAGCCCAGCACATCCGCCAGAGGATAGCCCAGAAAAACGCCGATCTCGTGGGGAAATTCTTCCCCCTGGCCCAGCCGCCGGGCCAGCGTTTCCAGCGCTCCCTCCAGGGCGGGGCCCGCGTACCCCCGTTCCTTCAGAAAGGCCAGAATTTCCGGCTGCGCCAGCCGGGCCGCCAATTGATCGGGCCGGTACACATAGATCAGCCCGCCCTGGGCCCGCCGCTTCATCAGCCGCGCCTGCACGCCCCTCCCCGCCAGCCGCGCGTTCACCGCCGCCAGGTTCTCCTCCAGGCTCTCCCCCGGCCCCGGCGCATAGGCGAACAGGCTGCCGCATTTATGCCGGGCCAGCGTGGCCGCGCAGTGGCGAATCAGGGTTTCCTCAAAGTGAACGCTCATGGCCGTTCCTCCAATTAGACGTATCTAATCAACAGTGAAAAAAATAAGGAATTCGCGTTTCTTTCCGGTCGTTAGTTAGATTTCTCTAACCACGAACATCATAGCAAACCTTCCCCCATTTGTCAACCCCCTTTTTTCGCCCGTTTTTCTTTGCATTTAATATGAATATTTTTCCTTCCGCCCCTTGCTTTTTCAAAATTTTTCTGCGGCGACGCCTTCTTCCCGCCCGCCTTTTCCCCCGGAAAATTTCTCGCCCTTTTTCGCGCCCATTCTTTCGACGGCGCACGACAAAAAAATATAAAAAAATCCCAAAAAGCCTGTTGACAAAGAGAGTTAGTTATGTTAAACTAACCGGCGGTTAGAGGAGACTAACATTTTCTAACCATTTTAAAAGCCCGTGCGTTAGATTTATCTAATTGGAGGGGGAGATCGCTTATGATGCCATTGGGGCTGGCGAATGTTGGCGACGCCAACATTATCAAAAAGATCAGCGGCCAGGACGATGTGCGCCAGCATCTGGCCGAAATGGGCTTCGTGGTCGGCGCAGAGGTCACGGTGATCAGCGAACTGGGCGGCAATCTGATCCTGAACGTGAAGGAAAGCCGCGTCGCGCTGGATAAAACCATGGCCATGCGCATTATGGTGTAAGGCAAAGCGGGGGGCGAGCGCAAACCAAGCCGCCCACCAGGAGAAAGGAGCGGGAACATGAAAACGCTGAAGGATGTAAAGATCGGGGAAACCGCCGTTATCGAGCGGCTGCACGGCGAGGGCGCGCTGAAGCGCCGCATCATGGACATGGGGCTGACCAAGGGCACGGAAGTGTACGTGCGCAAGGTGGCGCCCCTGGGCGACCCGGTGGAGTTGACGGTGCGGGGCTACGAGCTGTCCGTTCGCAAGGCGGACGCGGAACTGATTGAAGTGAAATAATCCCCGGCAAAAAAAGCGAACGGCGCTCCCGGCCCAGGCCGGCGGGCGGAAAAATAAAGGAGGAAACAAAGATGGCCATCAAGATTGCGCTGGCGGGCAATCCGAACTGCGGCAAAACCACGCTGTTCAACGCCCTGACCGGCTCTAACCAATTCGTGGGCAACTGGCCCGGCGTTACCGTGGAAAAGAAGGAAGGCCGCCTGAAGCGCCATGACGACGTCGTTATCATGGACCTTCCCGGCATCTATTCCCTCTCCCCCTACACGATGGAAGAGGTTGTATCCCGTAACTACCTCATCGGCGAGCGCCCGGACGCCATCCTGAACCTGATCGACGGCACCAACCTGGAGCGTAACCTGTATCTGACCACGCAGCTCACCGAACTGGGCATCCCCGTGGTGGTGGCCGTGAACATGATGGACGTGGTTCGCAAGAACGGCGATAAGATCAACGTTTCCGAGCTTTCCCGCCAGCTGGGCTGCAAGGTGATGGAGATTTCTGCCTTGAAGGGCGAGGGCATCATGGAAGCGGCGGAGGCTGCCGTGCAGGCCGCCCACTCCACCAAGACCGTGCCCATGCATACCTTCTCCGGCCCCGTGGAGCATGCCATCGCCCACATCGAGGAAGCGGCCGTTCACGGCCTGCCCGCCGAGCAGCAGCGCTGGTATGCCATCAAGATCTTCGAGCGGGACAGCAAGGTGCTGGAGCAGCTGAAGATCCCCGCCGACACCATGAAGCATATCGAAAGCGATATTCAGGCGGCGGAAGCCGAGTTGGAAGACGATGCGGAGAGCATCATCACCAACGAGCGCTACGTCTATATCGCCCAGGTCATTAAGGCCTGCTATAAGAAAAAGAACGCGGGCAAGCTGTCCGTTTCGGATAAGATCGACCGCGTTGTCACCAACCGCTGGCTGGGCCTGCCCATCTTCGCGCTGGTGATGTTCCTGGTGTATTACATCTCCATGGTCACGGTGGGCTCCGGCGCGACGGACTGGGCCAATGACGGCGTGTTCGGCGACGGCTGGCATCTCTTCGGCATCGGCAGCGTGGAATACAGCGAAAAAGCGGATAATTATTCCGCCGCTGTGAACGCGGTCAGCGCCTTCACGGGCCTGGAAATCGATCCCGAAGCGGACGATTTCGACGCGGACGCGACCCTGGAGCAGATCAAAGCCTTCCAGCCTGAAGAGCAGACCGCTATCTGCCAGGTGGAAGATGAAGAAACCCTGGCCGTTTCCGATATGACGGTGTATTATTCCGAGATTCCGGAAGGCGCCAGCAAGGATGAAACCATCCCCATGACCTATCTGAAAGGCGCGGAATATCTGGAGGCCAACGGCTTTGACGCGCCCGATCCCGCCGATTACGGCGTGTGGGTGCCCGGCATCCCGGTACTGGTGGAAAGCGGGCTGGACGCCATTAACTGCGCGGATTGGCTGAAGGGCCTGATCCTGGATGGTATTGTGGCGGGTGTCGGCGCGGTGCTGGGCTTCGTGCCCCAGATGCTGGTGCTGTTCCTGCTGCTGGCGTTCCTGGAAGCCTGCGGCTATATGGCCCGTATCGCCTTCGTGCTGGACCGTGTATTCCGTAAGTTCGGCCTGAGCGGCAAATCCTTCATCCCGATCCTTATCGGCACGGGCTGCGGCGTGCCTGGCATCATGGCCAGCCGTACCATTGAAAATGAGCGCGACCGGCGCATGACCATCACCACCACCACCTTCATCCCCTGCGGCGCGAAGGTTCCCTTCATCGCCATGATCGCGGGCGCGCTGTTCGGCGGCTCTCCCTGGATCTCCACCTCCGCTTACTTCGTGGGCATGGCCGCCATCATCATCAGCGGCATCATCCTCAAGAAATCCAAGATGTTCGCGGGCGATCCCGCTCCCTTCGTGATGGAGCTGCCCGCTTATCACTGGCCCACGGTGGGCAACGTGCTGCGCAGCATGTGGGAGCGCGGCTGGAGCTTCATTAAGAAGGCCGGCACCATCATCCTGCTCTCCACCATCTTCGTTTGGTTCACCACTTACTTCGGCGTTGTGGACGGCACGTTCCGCATGCTGGCCAAGGACGAAATCGATCATTCCATTCTGGCTGCCATTGGCGGCGCCATCGCCTGGATCTTCCAGCCCCTGGGCTGGGGCACCTGGCAGGCGGCTGTGGCTTCCATCACCGGTCTGGTCGCCAAGGAAAACATCGTGGGCACCATGGGCATCCTCTACGGCGGCGGCGATCTCTCCGTCTATGCCAACCTGGCGCTGCATTTCACCGGCCTGGCGGGCTATTCCTTCCTGCTGTTCAACCTGCTGTGCGCTCCCTGCTTCGCGGCCATGGGCGCCATCAAGCGCGAAATGAACAACGCCAAGTGGACCTGGTTCGCCATCGGCTATCAGTGCGGCTTCGCCTATGTGATCGCGCTGATGACGTATCAGATCGGCATGATGTTCCAGGGCGTGTTCGGCGTGGGCACGGTTGTGGCGCTGGTGCTGCTGGTTGCCATGCTGTATCTGCTCTTCCGGAAAAACCCCTATGCGCATGAAACCCGTGCGCAGAAAGTGAGCGCGTAATATGGGCACTGCAATTGTCTGCGGCGTGCTGGCCCTGATTGTGGGCCTGGTGATTTACAAGCTGGTCAGCGATAAACGCAAGGGCAAATCCAGCTGCGGCGGCGATTGCGCCCATTGCAAGGGCTGCCACTGAGGAACGATTTGGAATAAGCGGGAGGGGGGTCTTTGGGGAGCCAAAGAGCCCCCTCCTCCTCGCTTCCGGGAAAGCCGAAGGGAAAAGCGCAGGGGAAGCGCATCCGGCGCGCCCCTCCCGGCAAGGGCTTTCCCCGGCGATAACGACAAACGAATGCAAAAAAGGAGGCCCCGCGTCATGTCCACCGCCCTCATTCGCTGCCTGCTGGCGGTTCTCGCCCTATCGGATAACCTGGAAACGGTCGCCTCCAAGGATGTGGCGCAGCTGTTGGGCGTTAAACGCCCCACCGTGCACCGCGCCCTGGCCCTTTTGCAGGAAAAGGGGCTGGTGCAAAAGGCGCTCTATAGCGACGTACACCTCACCCCTGCGGGAGAGGCCCTGGCCCGCGAACTGGAAGCCCAGCGCGACGGCCTGTTTCTGCTCTTCCTGCGGCGCTACGGCCTGAGTCACGAAGAAAGCCTGCAGTCCGCCTTCCTGCTGATGCACGGCCTGAAAAAGGAAAGCCTGGAAAAGCTCCTGGCCCAGGAAGAATAATGCGAGAGATAATGCGAGAGGAGGTTCTTTGTGACCAAAGACCCCCCTCTTGCGCTCTCCCAAGAAAGTCGTATGGAAAGGGAATCTATAAAAAACACAAACGCTCCGGCCCGCAAGCAGCAGGATTGCAGGTCGGAGCGTTTTTTCCATGTTTGCGAAAAAGCAAGTCGATTTCTTATTTTCTCCTTTTACCCAATCGACCTTCTCGGAAGGGGGTGTCTCCCGAGTCAGCCGAAAAGCGGCGGAAGCGGCAGCGAACCGCCGCGTCGATTGCGGTTACGGAAGGGGACTTCATCTCCCGCCGCCAAGGGCGGATGAAGGTCCAATGGAGGCACAGAGTATAGGGGCGCAGTTTTCTGCGCCCCTGTACGACAATGCCGAATTGTGGACAACCGCTCTGATGAGTGCTGACCCCCTTAGGGGCGGCTAAGGGCGAGCAATTCTTAAATTGCCGCCCGAAACCCTCGTTTCCCCCGCATGTTTTCTTATATTCTTTACTCCTTCAGCAAGGCGGAAGCGGCCTGAGCCATGGCCTCGTTGCGCGCGGCGGCCTGGGCCTGATCCGCGCCCCGGGAGGCGATGTACAGCTTGATCTTGGGCTCCGTCCCGCTGGGACGAACGCACACCCAGTTGCCCTCCTCCAATTCAAAATAGAGCACGTTGGATTTGGGGAAATCCAGGGGCGTTTCCACGCCGTTTTCCGTGCGGACGGAACGATCGAAATCCCGCACCGCCGTCACCCGCAAGCCGCCCAGGCTTTCGGGGGGGCAGGCGCGCAAATGCGCCATCATGCCGCGAATTTTTTCCGCGCCGTCCTTGCCGGGCAGCGTGACGGAAATGCCCCGCTCCTGATAATAGCCGTATTTGCGATACAGGGCCTGCAGCGCGTCGTACAGCGTTTCGCACCGCTCCATGCAGGCGCAGGCCGCCTCCACCAGCAGCAGGGAGGCGTTCACGCCGTCCTTATCCCGCACGGCGGTGCCGGAAAGATAACCGAAGCTCTCCTCAAAGCCGAAAAGGAAGGTGTGGGCCCCCGTTTCCTCAAACTGCTGAATCTTTTCGCCGATGAATTTGAAGCCCGTGAGCACTTCCACCATTTCCACGCCGTAATCCTGGCAGATAGCCCGGGCCAACTCGGTGCTCACAACAGATTTCACCACCGCGCCGTTCTTGGGCAGCGTGCCGCTTTCCTTGCGGCTTTTCAGGATATGCGCCAGCATCAGGCAGGCGATCTGGTTGCCCGTCAGGGTGTGGAACACGCCTTCACCGTCCCGCACGGCCGCGCCCAGGCGGTCGCAATCCGGGTCGGTGCCAAAGACCACGGTGGCCCCCACCTGCTCCGCCAAGGGAATGGCCAGGCGGAAGGCGGCGGGATCCTCCGGGTTCGGGGCGGTGACGGTGGGGAAATGCCCGTCGGGCTTTTCCTGCTGAGGCACCACCGTCACATGGGAAACCCCCAACTCCCGCAGCAGCCGGCGCACGGGCACATTGCCCGTGCCGTGCAGGGGGGTATAGACGATATTCAGTTCCCCGCCCCGCTTTTGCAGCAGTTCGGGCCGCAGCGCCAGGGTTTTCACCATTTCGATATACGCATCGTCCACTTCCCGATTGCCGATGATTTGCAGCAGGCCCTTTTCCCGGGCCTCCGCCTCGGGCATGGGCACGCAATCCTCGTATTGCAGGGCGCGGATATGGCGCGTCACCTCGTCCGCCGCCTCAGGGGCCAGCTGCGCGCCGTCGGCGGCGTACACCTTATAGCCGTTGTATTGAGGCGGGTTATGGCTGGCAGTGATAATCACCCCCGCCGCCGCGCCCAGATGCCGCACGGCGAAGGAGAGAATGGGCACGGGGCGCAGCGAATCAAACAGATACGCCTTCACCCCCGCCGCCGCCAGGGTCAGCGCGGTTTCCCGGGCGAACACATCGCTCATGATGCGGCTGTCATAGGCCACCGCCACGCCGCGATCCGCAATGCCCTGATCCTTCAGCGACCGGGCCAGGCCCATGGTGGCCCGGCGCACATTGTAAACGTTCATCCGATTGGTGCCCATGCCCAGCACGCCCCGCAGGCCGCCGGTGCCAAAGGCCAGTTCGGTATAGAAGCGATCCTCAATTTCCTTTTCGTCCTTGGCGATGGATTGCAGCTCCGCCACGGTATCCGGATCTGCGGCAAAGCGGGTAAGCCAGCTTTGATATTCTTCCCGGTATCCCATCTAAACGGCCTCCTTATATTTATACTCAGACGTTTCCGCCGATATTTTTGCTCGATAATTTCAAATGCAAGGCCGCTTTAGCAGCCTTGCAGACTGTCAAAAAAGTAGCAGACAAACTTGCGGGATGCAATGAAGGGCGGTCAGCCCTTCATTTGAAATCCGCAGGCGGCGGCATGTACGTCGCCGAGGAGCGGCAGAATGCCGCCTCCTCTATCATTTTCTGGCCGTAAAATGAGGTATCTTTGATACCCATTTTACAAGAAAATGATGCTCTAAATGCAAGACTGCTTTAGCAGACTTGCATTTACAGGGTGTCGAAAATCCTTTTTCGACACCCTGAAAGGCCGCTTTAGCAGCCTTGCACTTTTCTTTTTAATATGCGCCGCCCTTTTCCTCGGGCGCGGCCAAGGGCTGCTCGGTGAGGGCGCCTTGGGCCTGACGCGCCCGGGCCTCCTCCATGATTTTCTGCGTGGCGGATACGCCGCAGCGGCTGGCCCCCGCCTGGCGGCAGGCCAACACCATATCCAGCGTGCGGATTCCGCCCGAGGCCTTCACCCGCACCGCCGGGGATACGCTTTCCCGCATCAGCCGCACATCCGCGATGGTGGCCCCGTGGGTGCCGTAGCCGGTGGAGGTTTTCACAAAATCCGCCCCCGCTTCCTCCGAAAGGCGGCAGGCCAGGCGCTTTTGCGCGTCGGAGAGATAGCAGGTTTCCAGAATCACCTTCAGCAGCGCCTTCCGGGCATGGGCGGCCTGGGCCAGCTTGGCGATTTCATCGCGTACATAGTGCTCGTTACCCGCCAGCATTTCGCCGATATTGAGCACCATATCCAACTCCCGGCAGCCGTCATCCAGGGCGCGCTCCGCCTCGAAAACCTTCACCGAGGTATGGTGCGCGCCGTGGGGGAAGCCGATCACCGTGCAGGGAAGCACGTCGCTGCCCCGCAGCCGCTTCACCACCAGGGGCATATCATACGGCCGGGCGCACACCGTGGCCGTGCCGTATTCCAGGGCGATATCGCAGCCCTTGCGAATATCCTCCGGGGTGAGGAAGGGCTGAAGGGTGGAATGATCCAGCATTTTCGCAATTTCATGCAGCGTGATGGACATGGAAAAGGCCTCCTTTACAGACGGCAAAGCGCCGCTCTCGGGCTTATTTACCCTTGCAGTATTTGCCCACATAGGCCGCCGCCGTTTCATATTCGTCGGGGGGCAGGCGCAGCGCCATGGGGGCGCAGTAGGGCGTGTGGTACAGATAGATAGCGGCGCGGCCGGGCTTGTATTTCACCGCCTGCACATCGGGCCAGAGCATATGCCGCTCCTGGGCCAGGCGCATAACGGAGCCATCCTGCTGGGGCACGTCCTTGCTGCGGTCGGCGCTTTGCAGCCGGGCCCAGCTTTTCAGTGCTGAGGGCTCATGCCAGGTTTGCAGATGCGCGCCCTTCGCATCCAGGATGAACACGATCACCTCCCGCCCCTGCGCAAGCAGGAACAGAAACGTGATTGCCAGCCCCAGCGGCGTCACCGCGAAGATATACCGGGGCAGCGCGCCCGTCCAAAGGGCCTGCACCTTCGCGCCGCCCGAGAGCATCGCCTCCAGCCCGAACACCAACAGCAGCAGCAGCACCGTCACCGCCAGCAGCGTCAGCAGCGCCCCGCGCCAGGCGCGGCCGTCCGCCAGGGGAACGGCGGCGATGCTCCACACATCCCGCAGCCCCGCGGCGGAGGCGCGCTTGCCGCAGCCCCGGCAGGCGTCGCCGGGGCTTTCCAGCTTGCATTTTTTGCAATAGGAATAAATCATTGAATCAGGCTCTTGCCCGTCATTTCGGCGGGAATTTCCAGGCCCATGCTATCCAGCATGGTGGGGGCGATATCCGCCAGGCGGCCGCCCTGGCGCAGCGTGCGGCCGATGAGGGCGTTATCGCAGGCGATGAAGGGCACGGGGTTGGTGGTGTGGGCGGTGAAGGGCTCCTTTGTTTCGGGGTCGATCATCTGGTCGGCGTTGCCGTGATCCGCCGTCACAAAGGCGCGGCCGCCGTTTTCCAAAATGGCGTCCACCAGCTTGCCCACATCCTGATCCACTTCCTTCACGGCGGCCTCGGCAGCTTCCATCACGCCGGTGTGGCCCACCATGTCGCAGTTGGCGAAGTTAAGGATCATCACGTCGTATTTGCCGCTGCGAATCAGTTCCAGCGCCTTTTCGGTCACGGCGGGGGCGCTCATTTCGGGCATCAGGTCAAAGGTGGCGATCTTGGGGGAATCGATCAGGAAGCGATCCTCGCCGGGGTTGGGGGCTTCCACGCCGCCGTTGAAGAAGAAGGTCACATGGGCGTATTTCTGGGTTTCAGCGATATGCGCCTGGGTTTTGCCCAGCTTGGAAAGATATTCGCTGAGGGTGTTGTTCAGCGTTTCGGGGGGATTGACCACCTTCAGGCCGGTGAAGGTTTCATCATACTGGGTCATGGAAACGAACTGAACGGGAATGAAGCCCCGCTTGCGGGCAAAGCCGGTGAAATCGGGCTGGATGAAGGCGCGGGTGATCTGCCGGGCGCGGTCGGGGCGGAAATTGAAGAAGATCACGCTGTCGCCGGGCTGCACGGTGGCCACGGGCGCGCCGTTCTTTTCCACCACGGTGGGCAGCATGAATTCATCCGTCTTGCCGTTATCATAGCTGTGCTGCACGGCGGAAACGGCGTCTGCGGCCTGCTCGCCCTCGCCCAGGGCGATGGCGTTATAGCCCTTTTCCACGCGCTCCCAGATATTATCCCGATCCATGCCCCAATAGCGGCCCTGGAGGGAGGCGATTTCGCCCACGCCGATTTCCTTGATTTTTTCTTCCAGCTGGCGCACATATTCAATGCCGGAGGTAGGGGGCACGTCGCGCCCATCCAGCAGGCAATGCACATACACGCGCTTCAGCCCGCGGGCCTTGGCCATTTCCAGCAGGGCGTAGAGATGGGTGTTGTGGCTGTGCACGCCGCCGTCGGAAAGCAGGCCCATCAGATGCAGCGCGCCGCCGTTTTGCTTCACCGCGTCCATAGCCCAGACGAGGGGCTCCTTTTTGAAGAATTCGCCGTCCTGAATATCCTTGGTGATACGGGTCAATTCCTGATAGACGATGCGGCCCGCGCCGATATTAAGATGGCCCACCTCGCTGTTGCCCATCTGGCCCTCGGGCAGGCCCACGTCCATGCCGCTGGCGCCCAGCTGGGTGTGGGGGTATTTGGCCAGCAGCCGATCCAGATTGGGGGTGCCGGCGGCCAGGATGGCGTTGCCCTCCCGGGCGGGGTTGACGCCGAAGCCATCCATAATAATTAAGGCGGTCATTTGCTTGCTCATGCTTGCTGTATCTCCTTTTTTATCGCAATAAAATTGGAAGCCGCGCGCCTTTTCGGCGCACACTTCATTATAATGGAAACGGCGCTTTCGCGCAAGAGCGCCGGGGGCGATTTTTCAAAGGAGATTGTGAAAAATGAATTTCCAAAGCGCAGCGCCGCCGCGGCTTTCGCACCGGGAATTCGCCGCGAAAGAAAATTTTCTTCGCCCGCGCCCGCCGCTGGCGCTTTCGGGGGATTTGTGGTATGCTATAAGCCCGTGAAAAAATGGAAGGAAGGCGGCAGACGTGGAGCGGAACATTTATGTGCTCAGCGAAATTGCGGGCGAATACGCCCATTGGAACGTGATGCTGCTGGAAGCCATCCGGCAGCGGGCGGCCTACAAAAAATACGAGGTGCGCATGATCGGCCTTGCGCAATTGGAAAAGCTGCCCCCCTCCGCCGGGCCCGTGATCGCCATGAACCTTTCCCACAGCTGGGGCGAGGTGGCGATGGAGCGGCTGCGCGCCCTGGGCATGCGGGGCGTGGTGCTGAGCATGCTGGCCCCACAGCCGGGAGAGGATATGAATATCATCGCCCTGGATCAGCGCAAGGCCGTCGTCAACGCCGTGAAATATTTTTATTCGCTGGGCCGGCGGCGTATCGCCTTTGTGGCGAACAACCCCCGCTCCCCCAACGATCAGCAAAAAATCATCGGCATGCAGGAGGCCTGCGCCGAATGCGGCCTGTCCTTTAGCGACGGGGATATTTTCAATTACGCCGGGGATCTGGCGGAATGCACCGATGAATTTATCGCCCGCTGCGCGCCCTACGACGCGGTGATCTGCGCCAACGACGTTTCCGCCATCCTGCTGGTGAAAAGTCAGGCCCTGGCCCGGCGCAAGCGCATCCCGGAGGATTTATATCTCATCAGCTTTGGAAACACGCTGCTGGCCCGGCTGATTCACCCCTCCATCACCTCCCTTACCCTGGATTACGCCGAGGTGGGGCGCATCGCGGTGGACAACGTGATTTACATGCGGAAAAACCCCGCCATCGCCTCCCAGCAAACGCTGGTGCGCATTCAGATGGTGCTGGGCAAAACCACCGCCTTCCGGCCCTTTACCCCCGCCGCGCCGCCCCGGCCCGCCCCCGCCGCACCCATCAGCCTGAGCTATCGCAATTTTTATCAGGATCAGACCACCCGAGACGTACTGCGGGTGGAGGCGCTGCTCAGCCGCCTGGACGCCACCGATCTTTCCCTGCTGCTGTTGATGCTGCGGGGCCGGAAAAAGGCCGAGATTCTCGACGCGCTTTTCATTTCGGAAAGCACTTATAAATACCGCCTGCGCAGGCTGGCCCAGATGACCGAACGCCGCAATAAAGAAGAAATGCTGGCCCTCATTCAGGAATGGGTGGCCCCGGAAATGCTGGAAAAATATTTGCAGGAGCAGGCGTAAGAAGCGGGGAACACTTATTTATGCGAAGCTCCGCTCCGGCGAACGCCGCCCTTTGCGCCCGCCGGCGGAGAAGCAAGCTGATTCCTCGTCGCCCGCACATATCGCTTTCTGAGAAGGAAGAACAGGGGGAACCCGTCTTTGGCCTCCCAAGACGGGTTCCCCCGCATAATAATATTAAATGCGCGTCATTCCACCCGGCAGCGGGCCAGCGTTTCCTCCAGCATGCCCTGGCGCAAATCGCACAGGCGCTTCAGCTTGGGCTGAATATCCTCCTTCAGGCCGTGATGCATCCAATCCATCGCCAGCCCGAAGCACCAGCAGGAATAGGAGCGAACCAGCACGTCCCGATCCTCCCGGGCGATTTTTCTCTCGCCGACTACGCTTTCCAGATACCGGCCCACCACATAATCGCAGGTTTGCATGAGATAACGCTCGTAAATATCCCGGTTGCCGGAATTAAAAATATGCAGGGCGGCGCGCCGGTTTTTCAGGATGGACTGCACCGCGATATTCAGCATCTCCTCCATGGAGCCCACGCTGGCGTGCTCCCGGGCAATCTGATCCGCCTGCTCCTGCACGATGGCCTCGATCAGCGCGGGAATATCTTCGAAATGATAATAGAAGGTGTTGCGGTTAATGCCGCAAACCTCCACCACGTCCTTGATGGTGATTTTGTTCAGCGGCCGCTGATCCAGCAGCTGCATAAAGGCCTCCATGATGGCCTTGCGCGTAAAAGAGGGCATGGGCGCGGGTCCTCCTTCCGGGCGATTCTGCGTGAATAATAAGGGGCGTTTATCCTTTCGTCCCTTTAAAGATAGCACAATTTGTCTTTTTGTGCAAGCCGCCGCCATTTTTTCGCCGCACTGCCCCCGGGGAAAAGCCCATTACACACGCCGCCACAGCGTCCAATATCCCTCCCCTTCCCGGCCGATCTGATAGCGATAGCCGGGCAGCGCGGCGGGGGCGTGATGGGGCGTGCCGGGCACGGCGTAGGCCACCTGGGTAATCCGGCTGTCCTGGGCGCGAACCCCCACTGCGCAATAGGGCACGCCCCGCAGCGGCGAGGGCACCCGCACAAAACGCCAGCCCGGCGCGTCGAAGGGCGCGATGGGCGAAAGCGTTTCGAAATAAACCTTCAGTTCCGCCGCGGCCGGGGGCCAGGATAGGGCGGGCAGCGCGTCCACGGGCTCCGTTTCCCTGGCTGGCCGCAGGGCATACCCTGCGGGCGCTTCCTCCGCCTGGGTGGGAAGCGGCGCCGCCGCCAAGGGCTCCGGCTCCGCGTTCATTTCCGGCGCGGGGAGCGCTTCCTCCGTCCTTTCCGGCGCGGGCGCTGATTCCGTTGGCGTTTCCGGCTCCGGCATGATTTCCGGCGCAACGGCAGGCGCGGCGGGCGCTTCCGGCTCCCGCGCCGTTTCCGCCGCCCGCTGCTCCGTCTCCGCCCTTATTTGCTCTTCCTCCGCCGCCCGCCGGGCCAGGGCCGCCCGGGCCAGCGCGGTCTGCGCCCGAAAATACTGCCCCTCGTCCAGCCAAAGCGCGGGCCGCTCCCCCTGGGCCAGAAAGCAATCCTCCGCCGGGGCCGCCAGGCGCAGGCTCCCCGTCCTGTCCGCCGCAGCGCTTCCGCAGGGCAGCGCCGCGTTTCCTTCCAGGCGATACAGGGTGTATGCCGCCCCGGGGATCAGCCCCTGGGCCGTGAGGCGGCGCTCCCCCTCTCCTCGGCGCAGATACCCCTGGGCCCCTTTTTTCCCCCGCAGCAGCTGATAGCCGTATTCCATCCTCGCATCCTCTCCCTTCCTGTGCTTTATGGTATGCCGGAGGCAAACGCCCGCATGCTTGCATCCCCCCTTCTTTTCCGCTATAATAGAAGCCGCCAAGGGAATTGGCGGAAAGGAGCCTTGCTATGCATATTCTTATCACCAATGACGACGGCATTTCCTCGGTGGGGCTGCGGGCGCTGGCGGACGCGGCGCAGCGCCGGGGCCATAGAATTTTTGTCAGCGCGCCCAGCAGCCAATGCAGCGCCAACAGCCAGCATATCACCCTCACCACCCCCCTCCACGCCCATCCCCGTCCCTGGGACGGGGCCCGGGCCTTTGCTGTGGACGGAACCCCCGCCGACTGCGTGCGGGTGGCCCCCTTTCTGGCGGAGGAGGAATTTGATTTCTGCCTCTCCGGCATCAACGACGGCGAAAACGCCGGGCCCTCCGTGTATTACAGCGGCACGGTAGCCGCCGCCCGGGAGGCCGCCACCCTGTATATTCCCGCCCTGGCGGTTTCCATTATGCGGGGGGCGACCGATGAAATGCGAGCGCACCTGGCGAACATGGCGGTAGAAATGGCGGAAAAATTTCAAAAAGAGAAATTTCCCCGCTTCGCCTGCCTGAACCTGAACGCCCCCGCCCTGCCCCCGGAGCAGCTTAAGCCCTTGAAAATTTGCCCCCTGTCCCAGGCATATTTCCTGGATCGCTATGAAAAGCGCGTCAGCCCCCAGGGCGAGCCCTATTTCTGGCTGGGCGCTAACGATACCTCCGGCGTGCCGCTGGAGCTGCTGGAGCCGGGCAGCGATTACGCATTTTTGCATGAAGGCCATGTGACCTGCACATTTTTGGGCGCATTTTCCGATCACAATCGCCTTTTGGAAGAAAAAATGCAGGATTTTGCTAAATAGACTTGCAATTTTTCCTGCATTTCCTGTATAATATAGAGTATTCGGCCAGAAAGACGAGGCGAGAACCATGGAAAAAAAGCAGGATCTGATCGACCGGCTGAACCTGAGCGGCAAGCGGCTGAGCAAAAGCCACCGGCGCATTGCCGATTACATTATGGCGCATTATGATAAGGCCGTGTTTATGACCGCCTCCACCCTGGGCGAAATGGTGGGGGTGAGCGAAAGCACGGTGGTACGCTTCGCAGTGGCCATGGGCTATGAGGGCTATCCGCAATTGCAGCATTCCCTGCAGGAAATCGTGCGCCACCGGCTTACGGCGGTGCAGCGTTTTGAAATGACGGCGGAGATCCAGGAGGACGACGTGCTGCCCACCGTGCTGAAAACGGACATGCTCAATATTCGCCACACGGCGGATTCCATGGACGCGGCGGCCTTCGGCGAGGTGGTGGAGCGGCTGCTCTCCGCCCAGACCATCTATGTGCTGGGCCTGCGCTCCGCCGCTCCCCTGGCGCAATTTTTCGGTTATTATCTGCATTTCATTTTCGATGATGTGCGGGTGGTGGCCATGAGCAGCACGGACGTATTCGAATCCATCGCCCGCATCCGGCCCTCGGACGTGCTGGTGGGCATCAGCTTTCCCCGCTATTCCACCCGCACGCTGGAGGCCATGCGCTTCGCCCATGAAAGCGGTGCCCAGGTGATTGGCCTGACGGACGGGCCCATGAGCCCCCTGCATCAGGAAGCGGATATCTGCCTTTCCGCCCGGACGGATATGGCCTCCTTCGTGGATTCGTTGGCGGCCCCCCTGTCGGTAATCAACGCGCTGCTGGTGGCCTTGGCCATGAAAAAGCGCAACGATCTGAACCGGCATTTCGCCCGGCTGGAGGAAATCTGGGACGCGTACAGCGTATATATCAATAAGGAGAACCAATAAGCGCGGCCCGGACGGCCCCCAAGGAGGAAGAAAATTGCAGCCGGAATATGATACGCTGGTGGTGGGCGGCGGCGCGGCGGGCATGATGGCCGCGCTTTTCGCCGCCCGGGAGGGCGCGCGGGCGCTCCTGCTGGAGAGAAATGAAAAGCTGGGCAAAAAGCTCTACATCACCGGCAAGGGCCGCTGCAACGTGACCAATCAATGCGATACGGAGGAATTTCTGCGCCAGGTGCCCCGCAACCCCCGCTTTCTCTACAGCGCGCTGGGGCTGCTCGGCCCCTCGGATACCCGGGCGCTGCTGCAGGCGCTGGGCTGCGAAACCAAGGAGGAGCGCGGCCGCCGGGTGTTTCCCGTATCGGATAAGGCCAGCGATGTGACCCGGGCGCTGGAAAAGGGCCTGCGCCAGGCGGGGGTGCAGATCGCGCTGCACGCCCGGGCGGAAGGGCTGCTGCTGGAAAACGGCCGAGTGCTGGGCGTGCGGCTGGAAAACGGGCGGGAGCTTCACGCCCGCAGCGTGGTCGTCTGCACCGGCGGGCTTTCCTACCCCTCCACCGGCTCCACAGGCGACGGCCTGCGCATGGCCCAGGCGGCTGGCCTGCCCGTGATCGCCCCCCGGGCTTCCCTGGCCGGGCTGATTACCCAAGAGGCATGGCCCCGGGAATTGCAGGGGCTTTCCCTGAAAAATATTTGCTTAAGCGGACGTTCCTGTGGTAAAATAATCTATTCCGAGCTGGGTGAAATGCTGTTTACCCATTTCGGCGTGTCCGGGCCCCTGGCGCTGGAATTATCCGCCCATCTGCCCGAAAGCGGCCGGGCGGAGGCGACGCTGGATTTAAAGCCCGGCCTGACGGAGGAGCAATTGACCCGCCGCATCGCCCGGGAGCTGGCCGACGCGGGAAAAAAGCGCCTCACCGCCGCGCTGCAAACGCTGCTGCCCCAGCGCTTCGCGGGGCTGTTTCCCAGCCTGTGCGGCGTTTCGGGGGAGAAGCCCTGCTGCCAGATCACGGCGGAGGAGCGGGCGCGCATCGCCCGGGCGCTCAAGGCCCTGCCCCTGACCATTCTGGCCGCGCGCCCCATAGAGGAGGCCATCGTCACCCGGGGCGGCGTGGACGTGCGCGCCCTGCGCCCCGCGCAGATGGCCGTCCGGAGCATCGAAGGGCTGTATTTCGCCGGGGAAGTGATCGATGTGGACGCGCACACCGGCGGGTATAACCTGCAAATCGCCTTCGCCACTGGCGCGCTGGCTGGAAAAAGCGCCGCGGAATACGCGCTATCCTGAGAAAATATCGAGGTGGTTGCCGCCATGCAGTATATCGTTCTGGATTTGGAATGGAATCAGCCCCTATCCTATCATTCCCCCGCCTATAAGAGCGTGGGGGGCAAGCTGCTCTTTGAAATGATTCAGATCGGCGCAGTCCGGGTGGATGAACAGCTGCGCGTTGTGGATTCCTTCAGCCAGCTGATCGCCCCGCAGCACTATGTGAAGCTGCACCCCCGCATTCAGCGCATCACCCATATCTCCCCGGAGGATCTGGCTGGCGCGCCGGATTTTAACGCCGCCGTGGCCGCCTTCGCCGCCTGGTGCGGGGAGGATTATGCGCTGCTCACCTGGGGATGCGACGATATTTCGGTGCTGGATCAAAACATGTCCTTCTTCCAGAGCGAAACCAAGCTGGCCAAAATCTACGACATCCAGCGGCTCTTTGGCGAAGTGATCGGCAATTCCAAGGAACGCACGGGCCTTAAGGCCGCCATGGAGCATTTTGAAATTCAGCCCGACGAGACCCTGCCCTTCCATAACGCGGTGAACGACGCCTATTACACCGCTCTGGTCTTCGCCCATCTGCCCGCACCTCAGCGGGTATTGGAGTATCCGCTGACGCCCAAAAAATTGCAGCATCTGGATCGCTCCAAGCGGGAAAGCCAGGCCATTTTGCGGGTGCGCTCCAAGCAGGACGCGCTCAAGAGCAGCGCCGCGATGAATCCCCCCTGCCCCATCTGCGGCAAGCGCCTGCATGTGGAGGAGGGCTATGTGCCCCAGGGGGAATATCGCTATATGGCGCTGGCGGATTGCCCTGCCCACGGGCTGGTTTTTGTGAAGCTGCAATTCGGCAAAAATGAAGAAGGCAAGCGGGTGATGACCCGCAGCGCCTCCCTTTCGGAGGAGCAAAGTGCCCCCTATGTGCACACCAAGCATTTGCAATGGCGGCAGAAGGTGGCGGCGCTGGAAACGGCGGAGGAGTGAAGGCGCTTCCCCGCCCTTTTTTAACCAAGTCAAAATCAGAAAGGATTATTGCATGCATATTCAATTCATGGATAAGCAGGGAGATTTTCCCGCCCCGCTGCCCGTAAAGGATATTCTTGCCGCCCTGGCGCCCGAGGCGCTCCCCGGCGCGCTGGGCTGTCTGTGCGGCGGCCGGGTGCTGGAGCTGAACGAGCCGGTGAGCCAGGATAGCGTTTTGCAGCCCATCACCTTCCAGCATGAAGAAGGGCGGCGCATTTACGAGCGCTCTTTGCGCTTTGTGCTGCTGCTGGCGGTGCAGCGCACGCTGCCCGGGGTGCATCTGCGCATCGAGCATTCCATCGGCTACGGCGTGTATATGCGCTTCCTGGAGCGGGAGGCCGACGCGGAGACGGTGGAAAAATTGCAGGCGGAAATGGAGAAAATCGTAAAGGAAGATCTTCCCTTCGTGCGCCAACGCTGGAGCCGGGAAAAGGCCATCGAATATTTCCACGATCAGGGCGAAACGGATAAAATGCGCCTGCTGGCCTATCGGCCCTATGATTATTTCAACGTGTATCTCTGCGGCGGCATGGCGGAATACTTTTATGGGGCCATGCTTCCCTCCACGGGGTATGTGCCCGTGTTCCGCCTGCTGCTCCACGCCCCGGGCATGGTGCTGCAAATGCCCTCGCCCCAGGATCCCGCCCATCCCGCGCCCTTTGTTTCCCGGCCCAAGCATCTGGCCGCCTTCGCCCAATCCAACCGCTGGTGCGATATTCTGGGCTGCATGAACGCCGCCGATCTGAACGATATGACGGTAAGCGGGCGGCTGCCCGATTTCATCCGGGTCAACGAGGCGCTGCATGATCGCTCCCTGGCGGAACTGGCCGACGGCGTGGCGCGCCGGGGCGCCCGGGCCGTTTTCGTAGCCGGGCCCTCCTCCAGCGGCAAAACCACCTTTGCCAACCGCCTGTGCATTCATCTGCGGGTGCTGGGCCTGCGGCCCGTGCTGATCTCCCTGGACGATTTCTATCTGGATCGCGACGCGCTGCCCCTGGAAGCGGACGGCAAGCCTGATTTGGAGGCGCTTTCCGCCCTGGATGTGCCCTATCTGCGCCAATGCTTGGCCCTGCTGCTCAAGGGCGAGGAGGCGCAGATGCCGCGCTTTGATTTTCCTTCCAGCCGCCGGGCGGAAAAAAAGTATCCCCTGCGCCTGGAAAAAAAACAAGTACTGGTGCTGGAGGGCATTCATGGCCTGAATCCCGCCCTGCATCAAGGCTTTGATCCCGCGCTGATCTGCAAAATTTATATCAGCGAGTTGACCTGCCTGAACCTGGATCAGCACAACCGCATCCGTACAACCGACGCGCGGCTGCTGCGCCGCATTGTGCGGGATCATCAATTTCGCAACACGCCCCCGGAGGAAACGCTGAATATGTGGGCCAGCGTGCGCCGGGGCGAAGAAAAATGGATTTTCCCCTATCAGGAGCAGGCGGATTTCGTTTTCAATTCCGCGCTGCATTACGAGTTGCCCGTGCTCAAGCGCTATGCCTATGATTTGCTCAAGCGCATTCCGCCGGAGGATCCGGTGTATTTAAGTTCCCGGCGGCTGCTGAAAATTCTTCATTATATGCTGCCCGCCACCGAGGAAGCGCTGCGGGAAATTCCGCCGCTTTCGCTGCTGCGGGAGTTCATCGGCGGCTGCACGCTGTATTAACCAGCCATTCCCTTTGATAATTCATCGCCTCCTTGCGCACAATATGCGGCGAGGAGGCGAATTTTCATGAAAAAGCTTTGGTTGCTCCTGCTGCTGCTCACGCTGGCAGCGGCGCTGCTGGCGGGCTGCGCCGGCAATGCGGATACCCTTGCATCCCCGTCCCCCGGCGTGACGAACATGCTGCCCGATACGTCCCCCAGCGCCCCGGTTGCCCCCATGGGCAGCCCCTCCCCAGACGCGCTGACGCCCGGCGGCGGCATCGCCACCCTGGAGGACGCGAAAAAGGCGTCCGAAACCATGGAGGACGCCATTGGGCAGCTCTCCGAGGTGGACGACGCCTATGTGATCGCCCTGGACCAAACCGCGCTGGTGGGCGTGAAGCTCAACAGCCAGTATCAGGGCGGCGTGGATGAACGAATGAAGAAGATGGTGCTATCCCGGGTGCAGACGGTGGAAAAGTCCGTCACCGGCGTGGCCGTAACGGCGGATGAGGCCCAGGTGAAGGAAATTCAGGCCCTGGCCGAAACGCTGGACGGTGCTTCCGCCCTGGAAGATGTGAAGAGCCAGGCGCAGAAGCTCATCGACCAGATCACCGTCTATCAGGAATGAGGATGCAGGCCGCCCGCATGCGGCGATGGATGCTCTGGGGCGCGCCCGCAGCGATGCTGGCCGCCGCCCTGGGCGGGCATGCGGGCGGCGCGGCGGGGGTGTTTCTGTGGGGCCTTGCAGGCCCTCTGCTGCCGCCGCGCCAGCGCGCGCCCTATCTCCACGCCCGGCAGGCACGGCCCGCCCGGGCCTTTTTCGCATCCGCCCTGGGGGCGCTTTGCTTTCTTTTGCTGGCGCAGGGGGCGGCGGCGCTGCTGAACGCCCTGGCCCCCGCCTCGGATAACGCGCTTTTCGCCCATCTGGCGGCCGTTCCCCCCGCCCTGTGCCTGGGCGGGGAGGCGGCTTTTTTCCGAAAGGGCCGTCGGGCCTGCCTGGCGGGCGGGCTGCTTTGCTGCCTGCTTTCCGGGCTGCTTATCGCTTATAGGTAATCACCGGCGTGCCCGCGGGCGCATCCTCTGAAAGGCCGGGGTTCAGCGTTTCCAGCGCCGAGGGGGCCACCCGGTATCGCTTGGCAACCTCCCATAGGCTTTCCCCCGGCTGAAGGAAATACAGGGCCACCCCCCGTTTTTCCGGGGGCGCGGCGGTTTCCTCCGCCTCCACGATCACATCCGCCCCCGCCTTGCGCACGCCCTCGGCCCGCAGGCGCAGGATGTATTTCAGTTCCACCCGGTCCCCCGTCAGCACGCTGGGCTCCACCTGCTCCGCCGTGAGGGTCAGCGCGTCCTCCGGCTCCGCCTGGGTGGCGAAAACGGCGTGGAAGGGCTCCTCCTGCTCCAGGGAAACGGGCACGGGGTTATCCTCCGTCTGGTAAATCAGGGTGACTTCCAATATGCCTTCCATCGCCAGCTTGCCGCCCTGGCGCTCCGCCTTCACCGGCAGCGGGCGAATGAAGGCCAGCAGCGCCTCCTGCACCCGGGGCGAGCCTTCAGGCAGCAGCAGCGCGGTCTTTCCGCTTTCAGCGGTTTGCTCCTGCACCGCGCCGGTGCGGTAAAGCACATGCTGGGCCCGGGTTTCCAAGGCGTTTCCGGCGGTGGTGAATACGTCCCGCAGGGTCTGCTGCTGGGCGTCGGCCAGGGCGGTAATCTCAGTATCCAGCAGCACCTCGGCCCGCAGCGTGCGGCCCTCGCCGCCCTCCTGGCTCAGCACCGCCACATCCCGCACCTCGCTGCGGGCGGCCAGGGCGTCCCCCAGCGCGCCGGAAAGGCCCACGCTCTGCTCGAAGGGCATGGTGTGCCGCGTGCGCAGAAGCGGCCTGCCCGGCAGGGCAGAGGCGTGATACGCTTCCAGCGAAAGCGTGCCCGTCACGGTGGCGCGGCCATCCGCGCCACCCAGAATATCCTCCACCTGGGCCTGGGCCGTGGCGTAAAGCGTTTCCTTGATTTGCAGCGCGCTGGATAATTCAAATTCCTCCTTGAGCAGGTTCTGCGCCTGCCCCTCGCCCACGGCTCGCTGTAGGGAAAGGGTCTGCACGGCGCGCTGCACCCCATCCTCTCCCGCCACATCCTTGATATAAGAAATCGTTCGGGGCAGCGCCGCCTCCGCCGTCAATTGCACAATGGCCCGCAGCAGCAGCCGCCCGTTAAACGCCTTGGCGCTCACATGCTGCACCTCCGCCCGGGGCGTCACCCGTGCGGCCGTGCGCTGGGCGTTTTCTTCCTTCAGCGGCAGGGGCTGGCTGAATTCCGCGCTGGCCTCTAGGGCGGAAATATGGCTTAAATCTCCCTGGGCGTAGAGCACATGGAAGGTGACCTTGCCCTCCGCCGTGATACGGTTGCCCATCAATTCGCCCCCGTGCACCGCCGCCTGCGCGTCGGCGAAAAACACGCGGGTTTCCTCCCGCAGGCCGCCGGGCAGCGCCGCCTCCGTTTCCACCGCCGTCTGCGTTGGCCGGGCGGAAAGCAGCTGCTCCGTTTCCATATTTTCACGAATAAATTCCATACGCATTCCCTCCTATCGCTTCTGCTTATGGGTATGCGCCTCGGCGGGAAGAAATGTCCGCCCGCGCCGGAAAATATAAAAAGAGAGCGCATCGCGTTTGATGTGCTCTCCTAAGGCGTTTCAGCAGCGCGGTGGCGGATAGCCGATTCGGCTGTGCGCGATGCGCTCCCTGCCTCGGTATCAGGATGCCCCCATCCTTGGAAAATATACGGGGCTGAACAGAAAAAAGCCGGGGAAAGCGGCCCGTCGGCCTGCGCCGGTTGGGGGCCGCATTTCCCACGGCTTGCTTTGCCGTTATTTTTCGTATTTATAGAAGCCCTCGCCCGCGGCCATGCCCAGCTTACCCGCAGCGATGTATTCCCGCAGCATCTTATCCATGCCCTTAAAATTATAGGGGGCCAGGAAGGAAGGCACCTTCAGATACATTTTCACGATGTTGTGGGCGGTGGTCAGGCCCACGGTATCCAGGATGCGGAAGGGGCCCTTGGGCGCGCCCGTGCCCAACTCCCAGGCCTTATCGATGCTCTGGGGATCGGAAATGCCGTTCACATACAGATCCATGCCCGCAAACAGCAGGGGCACCAGCATGGAATTGAGCAGATAGCCGGATTTTTCCTTGCGAACGGGCAGCGGAATCATGCGAATCTGCTCCGCGAAGCGCATGATTTCATCAAAATAGCGGGGGTCGGTTTTGCTCTGGGCCATGATTTCCGCCGTATTGTTCTTCCAGATGGAATTGGCGAAATGCAGGGACAGATATTTTTCCGGCCGCCCGGTATACTTGGCCAGCTTGGAGGGCAGCAGGGTGGAGGAGTTGGTGACGATAATGGTCTTTTCCGGCAGCAGCGGGGCCAACTTCTGATAGAAGGCGATTTTATCCTCCATGTTTTCCGCCATGGATTCAATCACCAGATCCGCGTCCGCCACCGCCTTTTGCAAATCGGTTTCCAGCCGAATGGAGGCATAGGCCTTTTCGGAATTTTCCAGGCAGGACTTTTCATCGAAAGCGTCCTGCCCGGCAATGCCCCGGGCCCAATCCTGCATGTTCTTGCCCTCGGCGGTGGCCATCTTGCGGATGGTCTCGGCGTACACCTCGCGCAGATGATCCAGCTTGGGCTGGGTGCGGCCGATGCTTTCCTTGCTGCGCAGCCAGATAGTTACGTCGAAGCCGCAATAGGCCGTTTGATAAGCGATCTGGCTGCCCAGCACGCCGCCGCCCGCGATAACGATTTTCTTCATCTTGTATTCTTCCTTTCCCTGCGCCAGCCGGAGAATTCATTTTCCCGGCTGAAGAGCAGCAGCCGCTTTTCGCTTCGGCGAATTTCCAGCGGCTCGGTCAGCGGACCCAGGGGCACGCCGTCGCTGTAGAGGCAAATGCGCTCGCCCGCCTGGGGCGAAAGCCGCAGCGGCATGCCCGCATCCAGCACCAGGGCGTGGGCGGGGCCGGAATGGGGGCAAATGGGCGTCAGCGTCAGCACGTCCGCCCGGGCGTCCACCAGCGGGCCGCCCGCCGACTGGCAATAGGCCGTGGAGCCCGTGGGGGTGGATACGATCAGCCCGTCCCCCCGCCAAAGGGCCAGGGGCGCGCCCTGCCGCTCCGCCGAAAGGGTGACGGTGCCGCCGAAATTTTCCTTGGCGGCCACCACGTCGTTAAGAACCAGGCGCTCCTCCCCCGCATATGTAAAGGCCAGCAGCGTCCGGGGAGAGGGGGTCAGGCCCCGAAGCAGCGTATCTCCCGCAAGCTCCGGCAGCGCGTCCGCTTCCAGCGCGCACAGATAGCCCAGCCGCCCGGCGTTCACGCCAAGCAGCGGCTTATCCCAGGCAATAGCCGTCTGCGCCGCCCGCAGCACCGCGCCGTCGCCGCCGATGGACACGATCAGATCGCATTCTTCCGGCCGCCCCGCCCGGTGCTCCGTGCCAAACAGGGCCCGCGCGTCGCCGGGGGAAAGCAGGCATTCCGCCCCCGCGCCCGCCTCCAGGGCCTGAATGCAGGCCCTGGCCGTCTGCGCCTGGCTTTCCTTGGCCCGGTTCGGGCAAATAAAGAGCTTCAAGGGTTCTCTCCCTCTTTTCAAAAAAGCATGCGAAAGTGCGCCGCCGGGCGGAAGGCGCTTTTCCCGCCGCCCGGGGCGCTGAAGAGGATTATTTTGCGCTCAGGTATTCGTCGATGGCCTTGGCGGCGGTTTTGCCCGCGCCCATGGCCAGAATCACCGTAG
>CAKULG010000026.1 GCA_934667105.1 uncultured Clostridia bacterium | reverse complement strand
GAGCATCATTGCCGAAATGCTCACTCACGCATCAAAAAGCAGAACAGCGTGACTTCCGCCACGCTGTTCTCTCTAAAGCTATAAACCTGTCTTATGCGCTGCTACCCGCGCTGCGTGCATTTTTTATTTTGGAATTTTGAGAAAGCAATTAAACCGTTGTGAAAAAACGCCCCGTAAGCCTTTTTTCCTTATACTGTCCTGACCAGCTTTTCCAGGCCGGTAATATCCAGCTGATTCACCGTCTGAAATCTTCCATCGTAAAACACCGCCCAGTTATTAAAGGGACAGGGCATCGCCTTAGCCGCCGCCAGGGAATCCACCCGGATAAAGGAGGCGGGCAGAGCCCGCGCCGCGCAATCCGCCCGCAGCTTTTCTATCCGGGGCGGAATGAAGGGGCACTGCGCGTCGTAGAAAATAGTCAGTTCCCGGCGCTCAATGCGCTCCTGCCGTGCCGCAGGGGTAAAGGCGGGCTTGCTTCCATCCAAGGAGAGGGCCAGCAGCGTGTAGCCGCCCACCGTTTCATCCACGATTTCAAAGCCGAATTTCTGGGCGAAGGCCTGATCAGCCAGCCAGGCCTTCTGCTTGCGCGCGCCCAGCATGCAAACGCCCGCCTTGCTCCGGGCCCTCGCGTCCTGCAGGCAATACTCCATCAGCTCGCGTCCGTAGCCATGCCCCTTGGGCGCGCCGCATACCCATAAGCAGTAGATATACAAATACCCCGCTCCCTCCGCCGGAACCCAAGCCGTTTCCAGGGGCGCGTATTCAATAAAAGCGCATTCCTTCCCCCGCAGTTTTCGAAAGACATGGCCTTCCTTCAGCCGCTCCGCCAGCCAAGCGCGTTTTTCCTCCACCCCGGGATGGGGCTTTTTTGTGCGCACGATGCAGCACAGCGTTTCCTCCGCCAGGTTTTCCGCCGTCAGGTTGACAAAATCGCTTTGCATTCCGTTTTTCCTTCTGCCGGGCGCGCTCGCTTAAAGCGTCGGCGGCGTAGGCTCCTTCCAATAGCTGGTTCCATCGGTTGTTCGGTTCAGAAAATGGTGATTATACAACTCCCGCCGCACCGTGGCGGGATCCCGGAAGCACGTCCAGCCGTTGAGCAGGCCGTTGATTTCCGATTCCGGTTAGGTTCGTTCCGCCTCCAGGCGGTCATACAGATACCAAGCGCCAGCATTCGCTTGTTCTGCTTGGCGGGCAGCGCCTTCAAGCGCCCCTCCGCATCCAGAAAGGAGCGCGGCTCCCGCGCTATTTCCATCTGCTCCATGATTTCTCCTTTTTATACGTTTTCCTTTAGATACGCCAGCGCCTTGCCATAGCCCGCGAAGCCCAGGCCCTTATAATGGGCCTGGCAGGCCATGCCCGCATAGCTGACACGGCGGAAGGCCTCCCGGCTGTCAATATCCGTCAGATGCACCTCCACCGCTGGCAGGCGCACCGCCTTGAGCGCATCCAGAATGGCGATTGACGTATGGGTGTAGGCGGCGGGGTTGAGAACCAGGCCGTCAAATTGGCCATAGGCCTGCTGAATCCAATCCACCAAATCGCCCTCATGATTGCTCTGACGAATTTCCACCGTCATATCCAGCCGCGCCGCCTCATCCTGAATATACCGCTCCAAATCGGCGTAGCTTTGCGCGCCGTAAAGCGCCCTTTCCCGCAGGCCCAGCAAATTCATATTGGGCCCGTTAAGCACCAGCACCCGCATTTTCTTCCTCCAATTCCCGGCGCAGGCCCGCGTAGGCCGCATCCATGCGCGCTTTCGGAATATCCCGGTTCAGAAACAGCCGGGCGGAAAGCCAGCCCTGGGCCGCCAGCATCCAAAGCCCGCCCGCCCCGGGAACGCCCCGGGCCGCCGCCGCCCGCAAAAGCCGGGTGGGGCAGGGGCGGTAAATCACATCCGCCACGCCCTCCAGCCGGGAAAAACGGGATAAATCCACCGGCTGCTCATCGACGCGGGGATACATGCCCACCGGGGTGGTATTGATAAGAATTTCGCTGTCCGCATGGCGCGCGTACAGGGCGGCGTAATCCACCGGCCCCCGGCGGGAAACGACCACGATTTCCCGCGCGCCCAGAAAATCGCATACGGCCCGGGCGGTGTGGGCGGTGCCGCCACTGCCCAAAATGGCGACCTTTTTGCCCGCCGGACGAACGCCGCCCTTTTCCAGCATCGTTTCCAGGCCGAACAAATCGGTGTTATCCCCCGTCAGCACGCCGTCGCGGAAAATCAGTGTGTTCACGCATCCGGCCCGCCGCACCCGGGCCGTCAGCTCGTCGCAAAAGGCGGCCGCCGCCTGTTTATAGGGGATGGTCACATTCAGCCCCCGGAATTCCCTGCGGCGCAGAATATCCGCCATTTCCTCCGGCCCCACGGCGTAAAGCCGGTAATCATAATCGCCGAAATAGCGATGCAGCCGGGGCGACAGGCTGTGGCCCAGGGGATTGCCCAGCAGACCGTATTCCATCATGGCTTTTCCTCCAGCCGCGCGGCCTGATAGGCCCGGCTCATTTCCAGAATTTTGCGATAGACCTCCGCCGCGTAGGGGGCGAATTCCGGGGCCACCCGCTCCCGCACCTTTTCCAGTATCTTTTCTTCCCGGGCCGCGTCCAGGATGGGCATACCCCGCTCCTTTTTATAGGCCGCCACCAGCGTCACCGTTTCCATCCGCTTTTCCAGCAGGGCGGAAAGCTCCGCGTCGATAGCGTCCAGGCGCAGCCGGATTTCCTGCAAATCCAATTCCATTCTATTTTCCCTCCTGCAAAATCAAATCGCACAGCACCAGCGCGGCCATGGCCTCCACCACCGGCACGGCCCGGGGAACCACGCAGGGATCATGGCGGCCCTGAATGCGCACCGTCGTTTCCTCCCCCGTGCGGAGATTCACCGTTTGCTGCTCCTTTCCGATGGAGGGGGTGGGCTTCAGGGCGCATTGAAAAATCAGCGGCATGCCCGTGGAAACGCCCCCCAGAATGCCCCCGGCGTTGTTCGTGACCGTGCGGATCTGATGCGCCTCCAGGCGGAAGGAATCGTTATTTTCGCTGCCGCGCATGCCCGCCACGCTAAAGCCCGCGCCGAATTCTACGCCCTTTACCGCAGGAATGGCGAACAACGCGGCGGCCAGGCGGCTTTCCAGCCCGCCGAAAAGCGGCCCGCCCAGGCCCCCTGCCACGCCCGTGACCACGCAGCGCACCGCGCCGCCCAGGCTGTCCCCCTGCCGGGCCGCGGCACTGATCGCCGCCTGCATGGCCGCGCCCTTTTCCGCGTTCAGCGCGGGGAACGCGCCGGGGGCGTACAGCGGCAGGCGGGGATGAACGGGATCGGGCGCGTCGTCCCAAATATCGCCCACGCGGGAAATGTGCGCGGCGATTTCCACGCCCTTCTTCCGCAAAATTTGCAGGCACAGCGCCCCGGCAAAGCACAGGGGCGCTGTCATGCGCCCGGAAAACTGCCCGCCGCCGGAAGCGTCCCAATGCTCGCCGTATTTCAGCCAGGCGGCGTAATCCGCATGGCCGGGCCGGGGCGTATCCCGCAGGGCGGCGTAATCCCTCCGCCGTGCGTCGCCGTTTCGAATCAGGGCGCACAGGGGCGCGCCGCAGGTACAGCCCTCCTCGTTCAGGCCGGATACAATCTCCGGCGCGTCCGCCTCCCGGCGGACGGAGGAAAGCGCGTTCTTCCCCGGGGCGCGCCGCTGCATAAAGGCGGCGATTTCCGCCCAATCAGGCCGCATGCCCGCCGGAAGTCCCTCGATCACCGCGCCGACGTCCGGGGCGTGGGATTGGCCGAACAGCGTGACGCGCAGCCGATCGCCCAGTTGATAATCCGTCATGGCAAAATTCGCCCTCCCAAACGCTGATAATCCCGAAAGAAATGGGGATAGGATTTTTCCACTGCCTCCGCCCCCAGAATCGTCACCGGCTCCCGGCACACCGTGGCCGCCAGCGCCGCGCTCATTACCACCCGGTGATCCCCCGCCCCGGGGGCCGCACCGCCCCGCAGTGGGCCGCCGAAAATCGTCAGGCCGTCGGGCGTTTCCTCCGCCCGGCCCCCCAGCGCCCGAATCAGCCGGGCCATGGCCGCCAGCCGGTCGGATTCCTTCAGGCGCAGCCGGCCCGCACCCGTCAGGCGCGTAACCCCCGGCGCGGCGGCGGCGGCAATGGCCAGCGCCGGCCCCAGATCGGGCGTATTTTTCAAATCGATCGTCCCGCTCAGGCAATCCAGCAGCCTCTCGATCGCCCGATCGCCCTGGGGCGAATCCCCTCGCAGCCCCGTCACCCGCACCCGACCGCCCATGCGGTTGGCCGTCAGCCAGCAGGCGGCGGCGGACCAATCCCCTTCGACGATCACCCGCTCCGGCGCGCGATACCGCTGCCCGCCGGGAATGAAAAAGCCCTCCGGCGTTTCAACGCTTTCCACGCCGAATTGCTTTTGCAGCGCCCGCGTCCAATCCACATAGGGCCGGGATTCCAGCGGCGTGGTCCACAGCAGGCGGCTGTCCTCTGGCAAAAGGGGCAACGCCAGCAGCAGACCGGTGAAAAACTGGCTGCTGACATTCCCGGGCAGTGCGAATGTTCCCGGGCGCAGGCCGCCCTCCAGCGTAAGGGGAAGCGCCGCGCCTTCCGCCGCCGCGCCGTTTTCGGCAAGGGCGGCAAGCAGCGGCAAAAGGGGCCGCCGGGCCAGGCCTGCCCGGCCCGTTATTGCAATTTTCCGGGCCATGCAGGCGCAAAGCGGCAGAAGGAAGCGCAGCGTAGAGCCGCTTTCCCCGCAATCCAGCCGCGCGGGCGGCCCTTCCGGAATGGGGCCGCTTTTCACCCGCCAGCCCGCCGCGTCCTCCAGAATTTCGCAGCCCAACGCCCGCAGACACCGCACCGTGGCGGCCAGATCCTCGCCTCCGGGCGGGCATTGCACATTCCCACCCCCGGAAAGCGCGCAGAGGATCAATAGCCGGTGGGCGCAGGCTTTGGAGGGCGGCGCTTCCACCGTTCCCGCCAGCGGCCCGGGCAGCAGCGTGATATTCATGGCGTTTCCCCCTTCGCCCGGGCGAAAATTTCGGGCAGCCGCGATATGGAGACGCGCTCCAGCCTGCACTTTCCGATTTTTTCGGGCAGCACCAGCGTGATTTCCCCGCCCCGGCGCTTTTTATCCCCCAGGGCCGCCGCCGCCAGCGCCGCCGCCGGATAGGGGCATTCCGCAGGCAGCCCGCAAGCGGAAACCGCCGCCGCCAGGGGCTGCGCATCCATACCCGCCGCCCGGGCGGCCATCACCAGCCCCATGGCCACCCCCTGGCCATGGGAAATGCGGAAGCCGGAGCAGCATTCCGCCGCATGGCCGAAGGTGTGGCCCAGGTTGAGAAATTGACGCTTGCCCTGATCGGTTTCATCGCCCACCACGTAATCCCGCTTGATTTCCAGGCAGCGGCGAATGACCGCGCCGGGGCTTTCCCGCCAGCGGCCCGAGGAAAGGCGCTCGAAAAGCGCCGCATCCGCCAGCACGCCGTATTTGAGCATTTCGGCCAGGCCGTCGCTTTCCAGGGAAGCGGGCAGGGCGCGCATAATATCCAGATCGCAAAGCACCCGGGCGGGCTGATGAAAAGCGCCCGCCAAATTTTTTCCCGCCGCCAGGTTCACCGCCGTTTTTCCGCCCACGGATGCATCCACCGCTGAAAGCAGCGTGGTGGGAAATTGCACAAAGCGCATGCCCCGGGCGTATACCGCCGCGGCGAAGCCCGCCAAATCCCCCGTCACGCCGCCCCCCAGGGCCACCGCAACGTCGCTGCGGGAAAAGCGGCGCGCTCCCAGCCATTCCAGCAGCGCGCCCAGGGTTTCCCAGGATTTATTTTTTTCACCCCGGGGAAAGGCATAAATTTCAGGGGAAAAGCCCGCTTTTTCCAGCGCTGCGGCGGCGCGGGGCGCGAAAAGCGCCGCCGTGCAATCATCCCCCACCACCGCCGCCCGGCAGGGGGAAATCACCGGGGCGATTTCCTCCCCCAGGCGATCCAGCAGGCCCTCCCCGATCAGAATATCATAGGGGCTGCTCGTTTCAATGCGCAGGCGTTCCATGGCGTTTTTCCTCCTCCCGGCGAATGAAAAAAGCGGGCCGCGCCTGAACGCCGCCGCGCTCTTTCCTCGCCCCTTACAGGCCCTCGGCCTCCAGGCTCTCCGCCAGCTCGGTTAAATTTTTAACGCCCATGACGAAGCCCTTGGAATTATCCAGCCGGTAATCCGCCGCCGCCCGGTAATAGCCGATGCGGCGGTTGTACAGATCGATTACGTCTTCATGGGTGCCCCCCGCCAGGTTGGGCCTGCGATCGGTTTTGATGTCGGAAAGAATCTGATCCAGCGGGCGATCGATATGGATAATCACGCCGTGGTTTTTCATGATGGTCACGTTTTCCGCAATGGTGCAAAGGCCGCCCCCGGTGGAAACCACGCAGGGCGGCTGGCCCACCAACTCCATCAGCGCGCCCGTTTCGGCATTGCGGAAAAAGGCCTCCCCGAAGGCGGCGAAAATCTCGTTCACGGACATTCCCAGCATTTCGCTCACCCGCTGATCGGTATCCACAAACCGCACGTTCAAATTCTGCGCCAATCGCCTGCCCAGGCTGGTTTTTCCCGCGCCCGCCATGCCCACCAAAAAGATATGCATATGAATCATGGCCCTCGTCCCCCTCGCGTGCCTTCGGCCGTATATTCCCGCCCCGGCGCCGCCGCGCCAGCTTCTTACATCATATCACAAATACGCCCGGCGCGCAAGGATTGCGGAAAAAAGTCGTTTTTTTGAAAAATAGCGTGCAAAAAAGGCGGCGCGCAGGCCGTTTTTCCCCCCTTGCGCGGAGGCGGGAAACCAGATATAATACCTCTAGATACCCCATTAAAGGAGGCGTTATTGCAATGAGCAAATTTTCTATCGGCGTGATGCTGGAATCCTTCCGCCTGCCCATTCCCGAGGCGCTGCGCGCCGCCGCCCAGCTGGGGGCGCAGGGCATTCAGGCCTATGCCACCTACGGCGAGCTGGCTCCCGAAAAGCTGACGGGCGAGCGGCGCAAGGAGTTTCTGCGCCAGGTAAGGGGCGAGGGCCTGGTCATTTCCGCCCTGTGCGGCGATCTGGGTCACGGCTTTGGCGACGCGGAAAAGAACCCGGAGTTGATTGAAAAATCCAAGCGTATCGTGGATTTAGCCAAGGAACTGGAAACCGATATCGTCACCACCCATATCGGCGTGGTGCCCGAAGACCCCAGCCATCCCCGCTACGCCGTGATGCAGGATGCCTGCGGCCAACTGGCGGAATACGCCGACCGCATGCAGGCGCACTTCGCCGTGGAAACGGGCCCCGAAACCGCCAAGACGCTCTGCGCCTTCCTGGACGGGCTGCATTCCACCGGCGTGGCCGTGAACCTGGACCCCGCCAACCTGGTGATGGTGACGGGGGACGACCCGGTGCAGGCGGTGCATACCCTAAAAAAATACATCGTGCATACCCACGCCAAGGACGGCCGCAAGCTAAAGGACCGCGACCCTGAAAAGATTTACGGCCTGGTGGCAGAGGATGCGCCGGTGGTGAGCCCCTCCTTTATCGAGTTGCCCCTGGGCCAGGGCGACGTGCCCTTCCCCGCCTATCTGAAGGCGCTGGAGGAGATCGGCTATCACGGCTTCCTGACCATCGAGCGGGAAGTGGGCGATCAGCCCGCGCGGGATATCGGCGACGCGGTGGAATTCCTGCGCAAGCTGATTTAACGTTTTTTACGCAAAGGGACTGTGAAAAAACGAAAACAAGGTATTTGCGGAGGAGCCGTTCTTTGTAAGCCAAAGAACGGCTCCCCCTTAATGTTTACGCTTTATTATCGCTCGTTCAATGCTTGGGCCGCACGATCTCGATCCAATACCCATCCGGATCCTCGATGAAATACAGGCCCATTTTTGTGTTTTCATAGCAGATGCACCCCATCTGGCGGTGCTTTTCATGGGCAGCCTCATAATCCGAGGCGGTGAAGCACAGGTGCGTTTCATTTTCGCCCAGTTCGTAGGGTTGTGGATGCGCCTTCAGGCAGGTCAGTTCCAATTGATAGCTGCTTTCGCCGTCCGAAAGAAAAGCGAGGGTGAAGCTGCCGTCCTGAGCGGTGTGGGTGCGCACGGGCAGCAGGCCCAGGGCCTCCCGGTAAAAGGCCAGGCTTTTTTCCAGGTTGGCCACGTTGAGATTGGTATGGTTAAAGGTGAAATACATCGTTCTATACTCCTTCCTCCCGCCGTGCGAACGGGAAACGCCCTCAGCGGTAATAGCGGCTGGTGGGCTTAAAGCCGCGCACCCGGCGCTTGAATTTCAGCCGGGGCAGCAGGAATTTGCCCAGCTTAATCAGCGCGTAAACGCAGGCGGCGGGCAAAATCAGATACAGGAACACGATTTCAAAGGTGATTCGAGGGAAGGGGTTTGGATCGTTTTCCGCGTCGGCGATAATCTGCTCCACCGTGGGGGCCAGCTGCGCCCGTGCGGCAATGCTGCGGGAAGCCAGCAGTTCGTATACCACCGGCGTGCCCCCGTCGGCGGGGGTATAGGTCAACGTGCCCATCACCTCGCCCTCCTCGATGGGGGCGCGGAATTCCCGGGTGAACTCGGTGACGGTGATGGCGCTGAAATTCTGCACCCAGTATTCCACCTGGGCCTGGGTGGTGACCACCAGATCGGTGGCCGCAGGATCCACCTTGCGCAAGTTCAGCTTCAGCCGCCCCACCTCGGGATCCTCCAGATCAAAGCCCAGAATATCAATCACTCGGGGATTTTTTAAATAAATCTCCGCGATGCTGGTGCTCAAATATTGCGAGAAGCCATAATCCATCAGCTTGATGGTATCGGTATAGCGCTCCTGATCCTGCTGCGCGTTAAAAACCACGGAAATCAGGCTGACCCCGTCCTTGTTGGCGGAGCCCACCAGGCACTTGCCTGCCGCGGAGGTGGTGCCGGTTTTGATACCGGTGCTGTAGGCGTAATAGCATTTTTCGGCGGAGGGAAGCAAAAACTTGTTTCCCGTCACAATTTCCCGGGAGCGATACACATTGTCCTTGGGCAGTACGTAGGAGGTGGAGCCCACAATCTGGCGGAAGGTGGTGTTTTGCATGGCTACTCGGGCCAGCAGCGCCATATCCCGGGCGGTGGTGTAATGATTTTCATCGTGCAGGCCGTTGGCGTTGACAAAGTGTGTGTTTGTGCAGCCGAGCGCGGCCGCCACTCGGTTCATCTGGTTGGCGAAAGCCTCCACCGAGCCGCACAGCCCCTCGGCGATGGCCGTGGCCGCATCGTTGCCCGAAACCAGTATGGCGGCGTAAAGCAGATCGATCAGCCGCATTTCCTCCCCCGCCGCCAGCTTGGCGGAGGATTCGTCCGCCGCGATGTTCACAGCGTTCTCGCTGACGGTAATTTTCTGTTCCGGATCGCCCATGGTCAGGGCCAACCAGACGGTGAGAATCTTGGTGGTGGAGGCGGGATACATGAGCGCGTCCGCGTTTTTTTCAAAAATCACTTCGCCGCTGTCCGCCTCCACCAAAATGGCAGAGCTGGCGGAAAGATGCCCTTCGGACAGCCGTTCGGGATACAGGGGATCGTATTCGTCCGCCAGGGCGGAAAAGGGAAGGATGGACAGGCAGAAAAAGGCGGCCAGCAGCAGCGCCGCCTGACGAATCCATCCGTTGTGTTTCATAGTGCCTCCTGAAGTATGGAAAATAAATAAATAGGGGAAGCGATCTTCCCGGCGCACATTCTGCGCGTTTGTACGGAGCGCGCTTCCCGGCGGGAAAATGCGCTCCGCTTTCATAGCATGCTTGCCGCCCGGCGGCCCGGAAAACCGCAAACGCAGCTTTCCTAAATATTATAACACACCCCGGGCCAAATGTACAGCCCGGGGAAGAAAGCGGCAACGGGGGCAGGCAATTCTTAAATTGCCGCCCGAAACCCGCGGCTCGCTTCTGCGTGGACGCGGGGCGACACCCGCTTGCTCACCTTTGCGCGCTATCCCGCGCGGTTTTCCTTTTCCTTCGCCCGGCCGAAAATCATGCGCCCCGCGCTGGTTTGCAGCACGGTAGTCACCTCGATTTCCAGCTTTTCCCCCATCCTGCGGCGGCCGTTTTCAACAACCACCATGGTGCCATCCTCCAGATAAGCCACGCCCTGGCCGGGCTCCTTGCCCTCCCGGATAACCTGCACCGTCATTTCTTCCCCGGGCAGCACGGCGGGACGCAGCGCGCCGGCCAACTCGTTAATATTGAGCACCCGTACCCCCGTGACCCCCGCCACCTTGTTCAAATTATAATCGTTGGTCAGCACCGCGCCGCCCAGATCCCGGGCCAGACGCAGCAGCTTCACATCCACCTCCTCCGCATCGGGATAATCCTTTTCCACAATGCGGACGCGGCGCTCCGCCTCCTCCTGCAGCCGGGCCAGCACATCCAGCCCGCGCCGCCCCCGATTGCGCCGCAGAGAATCCGCGCTGTCGGCGATATGCCGCAGTTCGTCCAGCACAAAGGCGGGGGCTACCAGTGGGCCTTCCAGAAAGCCTGCCTTACAAATATCATAAATGCGCCCGTCGATGAGCACCGAGGTATCCAGCACCTTGGGCGCGGCGCTGTCCGCCCTTTCCGCCGCCGGAAAAGCGCCCGGGCCCTTCCGCGCGCCGCCCAGGACCCAGCCCAGGGGAAGCAGCGCCGCATACAGCGTAAGGGCCGCCGCCCCTTGATACCACCCGGCCGGCAGCAGGCGCAGCGGCAGCGTCAGCAGCGCCGCCAGGGCCGCCCCGGCAAACAGGCCGCACAGAGCGCGAAAGCGCCGGGAGGAGATAGATAAATGTTCCGTTTCCATGACAATGCTTCCTCTCTTTCTTCAACGATGATACTGTATGAAGATAGCATGCGCGTTTTTCGCTCCGCCCATGCATGTTTCGGAGGAAACAGGCCATTTTATCAGGCGGAGGGCAGCAGATCCAGCACGGCCATGGCCTGGGCCACCGTGTCCACGCCGTGCAGCGTAACCCCCTGGGTGCCGCGCAAATGGCGGGCGCTGTCCCGGGGGCAGAGAATATGGGTGAAGCCCAGCCGCTGGCATTCCGCTACCCGGCGCTCCAATTGCGGAATAGCGCGCACCTCGCCCGCCAGGCCCACCTCGCCCATCACCGCCCAATCGGGGGGAATGGGCCGATCGGTGTAGGAGGAAGCCACCGCCATGCAAAAGGCCAGATCGGCCGCAGGCTCGTTAAGCGAAAGCCCTCCCGCCACGTTGATATACGCATCCCGGTTATACATTTTCAGCCGCGCGCGCTTTTCCATGACCGCCAGCAGCAGCATCACCCGGGCGGAATCCATGCCGTCCACCGTGCGCCGGGGCACGGCGTAAAAGGATTGGGTGGCCAGGGCCTGAATATCCACCAGCATGGGCCGCGAGCCCTCCAGCCCGCAGAAAACGCAGGAGCCGCTGGCCCCCTTGGCCCGCTGGGACAGCAGCGTTTCCGAGGGGTTGCCCACCGGGCGCATGCCCGTGCCCGTCATTTCAAACAGCCCCAGCTCGTTCACCGAGCCGAAGCGGTTTTTCACCGCCCGCAGCAGCCGGTATTCATGCTGATGATCCCCCTCGAAATAGAGCACCACGTCCACCATGTGCTCCAGCACCCGGGGCCCGGCCAGCGCGCCTTCCTTGGTGACGTGGCCCACCAGGAAAATAGCGCAGCCCTCCGTCTTGGCATAGCGCATCAGCACCGAGGCGCATTCCCGCACCTGGCTCACGCTGCCCGGGGCGCTGCCCATTTCCGGGCGATACATGGTTTGGATAGAATCGATCACGCAGAAATCCGGCGCTTCCTGCTGAAGCCGGGCCTCCACCGCGTCCATCGCGTTTTCGGTCAGGACGGTCATTTCGCTGTCCTGCACTCCCAGGCGCACCGCCCGCAGCTTGATCTGCCGGGCGCTTTCCTCGCCGCTCACATAGAGCACGCGCTTGCCGTTTTCCGAAAGATGAGCGCACACCTGCATCAGCAGCGTGGATTTTCCGATGCCCGGATCGCCGCCCACCAGAATCAGCGCGCCCTCCACAATGCCGCCGCCCAGCACGCGGTCCAGTTCCTCCAGACCGCTTTTCGTATACACCTGCCGCCCCGTTTCGATTTCACGAAGGGGCCGGGCCTCCGCGCCAATGCCTCCTCGCTGCTTATATTGCTTGGGGGCGGGGGCTTCGGGCTGGGGGGCGATCTCCTCCAGTGTGTTCCACGCCCCGCATTCGGGGCATTTACCTAGCCAGCGAGGGGTTTCATAGCCGCAGGCGGCGCACTGATAGCTGCTCTTTTTCTTGGGCATCCGGGCTTCCTCCTTCAGGGCGGGGACAAGCCTCACCCAGCATAGCATGGTTTCCCGCAAAATGCGATGAGAACCTTTGCCGTATTCTGTCGAATCGCTCCCTTTTTCGTTCGTCAAAAAAGTGTAAAATCCTGCATCCGGCGGATTTTTCGCATTGCCAGTTGGGCCCTTTTCATATATAATGGTGTTCAATCTATAATGGTGTTCAATCCCCTGGGAAAGGAGATTTTTATGAAACGCTCTGCCGATCCGCTTTTCGCGGAGCCAAAAAAGCGCCGTCCCTGGCTGGGCTTTCTGGCGCTGCTGCTGGTTTTTATCGTGGCGGTGGCCCTGGCGCTGAATCATCTGAATAACAGCCGCGTAAATCTGGAGCGGCAAAACGTCACCATTCCTTCCCTGCCCGCGTCGCTGGAAAATTTCAAAATTCTGCATATCAGCGATCTTCACGGCCTGCTCTTCGGCGCGAATCAGGAGCGGCTGTGGGCCGCCGTGCGCAGCCAGAAATTCGATATCGTCTGCGTCACGGGGGATGTGACGGGCCGGGACGGGGACGTGACCGCCTTTCTTAAGCTGATCGATCTTTTCCAGGGCGTCGCCCCCGTCTATTTCATCCCCGGGGACGAGGACCCCGCGCCCCTGCTTTCCACCCCGCACGGCTATAACAACGCCAAGGCTGAATACATCCTGCGCGCCGAGGCCCAGGGCGCGATTTATCTGGACGCGCCTCAGAAGATCGTCCGGGGGAACGGCGTGATCTGGCTGTGCCCGGAATGGATTTATTCCCTGGATGCGGACGCATCGGAAACCGCGCTGAACGCCCGGCGAAGCGAGTTGCTGGGCCAGGCGGAATCCGAAGCGCGCCAGGCCGCGCTTATCGCCGTGGAATATCAGCTTGATCAGCTGCGCCGGGTGCGCGAAGCGCGGCGAGAAATCACCTCCGGCGATATTCATATCGCGCTGACCCATCACCCCCTGCAATTATCCGCCATGGAAAATTTGCAGGAATTCACCCAGACGGATAACGCCAGCTATGTGCGCACGGTTTCGCTGGTGCTGGCGGGGCACTATGTAAACGGCCAATGGCGGCTGCCCTGGGTAGGGCCAGTGCGCGTGCCCGAATCTGCCGGGCTGGGGCAAAACGGCTGGTTTCCCGGGGATCGGGGCGTTTCGGGGCTATCCTATTTCCTGGGCATTCCCCAGTATATCAGCCCCGGGCTGGGGGCCTCCGCCGCTATCGGGCTGCCGCCCTTCCGCCTGTTTAACACCCCTGCCGTAACCATCCTGAACCTTACGGTAAAGCTGACGCAAGATTAATAATGCGTTTTTAAAAAAAGGAACGATGAAAATGGGCAAGAAGAAAAACAACCTCGAAAACCGGGAGCTTAGCTGGCTGAAATTCAACGGCCGCGTGCTGGAGGAGGCGGCCAACCCGGATAACCCGCTGCTGGAACGGGGCAAATTTCTCTCCATCTGCGCCACCAACCTGGATGAATTTTTCATGGTGCGGGTGGGCTCTTTGGCGCGAAATGTGGAAGCGGGCGTGACCAAGCGCGATCCCGCCGGCATGACGCCCCAGGAGCAGCTGAACGCCATTTTTCCCGCCGTGGGCGAATTGGTGGCCCGGCAATACGCGCTGCTGCGGCAGGAATATCTGCCCGCTCTACGGCAGGAGGGCATTTTTCTGCTTCGCCCCGAGGAATTGACGGGCGAGCAGAAAAAATGGCTGTCCGCCTTTTTTGACGAACAGGTGCAGCCCCTATTGACCCCACGGGCGGTGGATGATCAACGCCCCTTCCCCCTTCTGGCCGCCCGCAGCCTGCACCTGGCGCTGCTGCTGCCCCCCGCCCAGCGGGGCGGCGCGCCGCGCATGGCGCTGATCCCCCTGCCCGCCTCCCTTCCCCGGGTGACGCTGCTGCCCATGGGCCAGGGCAAGGCCCGGGGCGTTCTATTGGAGGACGTGGTGGCCCTCTTCGCCGCCCGGCTTTTCGGCGGCGCGCAGCCCATCGCCCTCATGCCCTTCCGTCTGACCCGGAACACCGATTTCACCTATAACGACAGCGACGCGGACGCGCTGATTGTGGAAATGCGCAAAAATTTAAAGCGCCGCAAGTGGGGCCGGGTGGTGCGGCTGGAGGCGCCCCAGGGAAGCGATCACCGGCTGCTCACCCGCGTCAAAAATTATCTGGACGTATGGGAGGGCGGCGTATACGCCGTGCCCGGGCCGCTGCATCTGGATTTCTTTATGAAGCAGCTTTCCTCCCTGCCGGGCTTCGACGCGCTGCGCTTTTCGCCCTTCAAGCCCCGGCTGGATCCTCGATTCCAGGCGGAAGGCTCCATTTTCCGGGCCATCCGCAAGGGCGATATCCTGCTCAATCACCCCTACGACAGCTTCGACCCCGTGGTGCGCTTTGTCTGCGAGGCGGCGGAAGATCCCAACGTCATGGCCATCAAGCAGACGCTTTACCGCGTCAGCGGCAAAAGCCCCATCGTAGCCGCCCTTTCCCGGGCCGCCCAGCAGGGCAAGCAGGTGACGGTGCTCATCGAGGTGCGCGCTCGTTTTGACGAGGAAAACAACATCAACTGGTGCCTTTCCCTGGAAAAGAGCGGGTGCCACGTTTTCTATGGCGTGCCCAAGCTGAAAACCCACAGCAAGATCACCCTGGTGGTGCGGCGGGAGCCCACGGGCCTGCGGCGCTACGTGCATCTGGCCACCGGGAATTATAACGACGTGACCGCCCGGCTGTATACCGATTTCGGCCTGTTCACCTGCGATGAAACCATCGGCCGGGACGCGGGGGCCTTCTTCAATATGGTGACGGGCTATGGCGAAACCGCGCCCATGGAAAAGCTGATCGCCGCCCCCGCGGGACTGCGCAAGGCGCTGAACCGCCTGATCGAACAGGAAACGGAAAACGCTCAGGCAGGAAAGAAGGCGGGAATCACCGCCAAATTCAATTCCCTGGTGGATCCCAAAATTATCAAGCGCCTCTACGCCGCCGCGGACGCAGGGGTGCAGATTGATTTGATCGTGCGGGGCGTTTGCTGCCTGAAAACGGGCGGCCGGGAAAACCTGCGGGTACGCTCCATCGTGGGCCGCTTTTTGGAGCACTCCCGGGCCTTTGTTTTTGAAAACGACGGCGACCCCCTGGTGTTCCTCTCCTCCGCCGATTGGATGCCCCGAAACCTGGATAAGCGGGTGGAATTGATGTTCCCGGTGGAGGCGGAGGAGCTAAAGGCCCGGGTGATCGCCTCCCTGCGGGATGAGCTGCGGGATAACTGCAAGGCCTGGGATCTGAAAAAGAGCGGCGTATATCGCCGGGCCCGGCGGGAGCCGCCCCTGCTTAACAGCCAGGAGGCCCGCGTGCTGGCCCCTGCCCAGCCGGAGGAAGACGATGAACCGGAAGCGTGAATGGGCCCTGCCTGGCCGCCTTCGGGCGCGCCTGGCCCGGCGGGATCCCTGGCCGGTATGGCTGCTTTTGCAAATGACGCTGTGCTGGCTGCTGCTCCACGCCATCAGCGGCGACAGCTTTTTCGGCCCCTCCTATTACAACACCTACACTCTCCAGGCCCTGGCCTGGCGCGATGGGCGCTGCTTTTTAAGCCAGGATTATCCCGCCCTGGAGCTGGCGATTTATCAGGGAAATTATTATGTTTCCTTCCCGCCCCTGCCCTCCCTGGCGCTGCTGCCCCTCACCTTTCTTTTCGGCGCGGATACGCCGGATAATCTGCTGGTGAAGCTCTACGCGGCGGGGGCGTGCCTGGCGATTTACAATGCGCTCAAGCGCGCGGGCTATGCCCGGCCGCGAAGCGCGGCGTTCGCCTTTCTTTTCTGCTTCGGCTCCTCCCTGCTGCCCATGACGGTGCAGGGGGCGGTGTGGTATCACGCCCAGACGCTGGCCTTTTTCCTGATGATCGCCTCCATCGCCCTGCTGATGCGGAACCGGGCCGCCCCGGCGCTGCTGTGCTACGCCCTGTCGGTGGCCTGCCGCCCCTTTGACGCGCTGTACGCCCTGCCCCTGTTTCTGGTTTATTTCCTGCGCAGGCGGCGGGCGGGCGTGGGCTTTGGCCGGGCGCTGCGCGGGCTGCCGCCCGGGATCGGGCTGGGGCTGTGCGTGGCGGCGGGCCTGGCGGCGTATAACTGGGCGCGCTTCGGCAATCCCCTGGAATTTGGGCATAATTATCTGCCCGAATTCTCCTTTCAGGGGGGCACGCAATTTTCCCTCGCCCATGTGCTGCCCAATCTGCGCACCTTCTTGCTGGGCGCGCCCCTGGAGCGGACGGCGGAGGGCCTGCGCTTCAAGCGGTTCGGCTATTCCCTGCTGCTGGCCTGCCCCGCCCTGACGCTGACGCTGATTCACTTTTGCCGGGATTGCATCCGCCGGGAAATCACCCCCGAAAAGGCGGTGATTGTGCTTACCATGCTGGCGCATCTGTTCCTGCTTCTGCTGCACCGCACCTTCGGGGGCTATCAGCTGGGGGCGCGCTACGCAGTGGACGCCATGCCCTACGCCTTTTTCTACGCGCTGCTTTCCAGGGAACGAAAGGGGTGGAGCGTTTTCTCGCTGCACGTCCTGGCCTATGCCCTGTTTTTCACCGTCTGGGGCTTTTCGCAGGTGCATATTTAATTCGTCTGTTTAAAGGAGCGTTCGTATGAAGCCGCTGACCTACCGCCACACGCGCCTGGCCTGCTATATGGGCTATATCGTCCAGGCTGTCATCAACAATCTTTCGCCCCTGCTGTTCATCACCTTTCAGCAGGAATTCTCCCTCTCGCTTTCGCAGATCAGCCTGATTATCACCGTGAATTTTTCGATTCAGATGCTGGTAGACGTGCTGTCCGCCAAATTTGTGGATCGCATCGGGTATCGCGCCTGCGCGGTAGGGGCGCACATTTTCTCCTGCCTGGGCCTGCTGGGCCTGGCCCTTTTGCCCTCGCTGCTTCCGCCCTACGCGGGGCTGATGGCCGCCACGGCGCTGTGCGCCCTGAGCGGCGGGCTGCTGGAGGTGCTGGTGAGCCCCATTATCGAGGCCCTGCCCGGGGAGCGCAAGGAAAGCGAAATGAGCCTGCTTCACTCCTTTTATTGCTGGGGGCATGTGGGGGTGGTGCTGCTGTCCACGGCGTTCTTTCTGCTGGCGGGACGGGAAAACTGGCGGCTGCTGCCCTGCCTTTGGGCGCTGCTGCCCCTTTGCAATGCCTTTCTTTTCGCCCGCACGCCCCTTTGCGCCCTGGTGGAGGAGGTCAAGGGCCTGTCCCTAAAGCGGCTGTTGAGCATGCCGGTTTTCTGGCTCTTTTTCCTGCTGATGCTCTGCGCCGGGGCCTCGGAGCAGGCCATGAGCCAATGGGCCTCCCTCTTTGCGGAGTTGGGATTGAATGTATCCAAAACCCTGGGCAATCTGCTGGGTCCCTGCGCCTTTGCGGCGCTGATGGGCCTGGCCCGGGTGCTTTTCAGCCGGACGAAGGGCCTGCCCACCACCGCGGCCCTGCTTTTAAGCGGCGGGCTGTGCATCGCCAGCTACCTGCTGGCCGTCTTCTCCCCCTCGCCCCTGCTTTCGCTGATCGGGTGCGCCGCCTGCGGCTTTTCCGTGGGCGTGATGTGGCCCGGTGTGTTTTCCCTGGCCTCCGCCCGAATGCCTCGGGGCGGCACGGCGCTTTTCGCGCTGCTGGCCCTGGCGGGGGATATCGGCTGCTGCGCGGGGCCCAGCCTGGTGGGCGCGCTGAGCGACGCGGTGCAGGCGGGCGCTTCCTCGCCCCTGGCCGCGCTGTTTCAGACCGCGCCGATAACGCAGCTTGCCCTGAAAACGGGCTTCCTGGCCGCCATCCTCTTCCCCGCCCTGCTGACGGCGGGAGTGCTGCTGCTGCGCAGGAAAAGGGCTCCTGGCGCGCTGGAATGACGGCCCGCCGGGCGTTCTCGCCCGCCGAAGCCCCAGACTGTATGCCGCTTGCGTTTGACGCGCGTTTAAAATGAATACGGTTTTTCTTGGAAAAAGCGGAAATCGGGTCATATTTCCGCTTTTTTATTGTGTTTTTGCGAAATTTGGTTTATAATATTCGTATAGAAACATTTTCTTCCTATACTAATTTTATCCAATTAGATTGAAGGAGAACCGCTCTATGATAGCGCATATTCGCGAATCGGACGGCGCTGCGCAGCCACTTTCAGCGCATTGCGAGGCCATCGGCCGTCTCTGCTCCGCTTCCGCCCAGGCAATCGGCATGCCCCACCTTGCGCGGCTCATGGGCCTGCTTCATGACATGGGCAAGGCGACAAAGCAATTTGAAGCCTATCTTCGCGCCGCGCTTTCGGAAAATGCGGCCGCCTCGCCGCATCATCACGCGCCCACTGGGGCGATTTACGCCTATCGCCGCTGGTTTTTGCGCCCCGGCGCCACGCCCCGCGTCCGGGCGACCGCGCAAATTATCATGCTGTGCATTTCGGGCCATCACGCCGGGCTGGCCGATTGCCTGGATCAAAGAGGCATGTCGCCCCTGCTGCAAGGCCTTGAGGCGGAAACGCGCCCTGTCCATGCCGATGAGGCGATTGCCTGGTTTCATCAGCACGTGGCAGATGAAAGCGCGCTGGACGCGCTGTTTCAGGCAGGCTGCGCCGAAATCGCCGCGCTGTTTCCCGATTTATCGCTAACAAACGCCTCCACAGAGGCCGCGCTGGGCCTGCTTTGCCGCCTGCTGCTGAGCATGCTGGTGGACGCGGACCGCTGGGATTCCGCCTGCTTTGAATATGGTGAGGATCCCTTCGCCGCCTCCGCGCCCGCGCCGGATTGGCGCGCCTTGCTAGATGTTTTCGATCAATTCCGCCAGGCGAATCTGACAAACGCCGGGAAAATCAACCGCATCCGCGCCGATATATCCGATCGATGCTTTGAAAAGGCCGCCCTGCCCCCCGGAATCGTCACCCTGTCCGTTCCCACCGGCGGCGGAAAAACCTATTCCAGCCTTCGATACGCCCTCCGCCACGCGGCGCTTCACGGGCAAACCCGGATTTTTTACATCATCCCCTATAACACCATTCTGGATCAAAATGCCCAGGATATCCGCGACGCGCTGGGCGGCTATCCTTCCATTCTCGAGCATCATTCCAACGTGGTCCTGGAAACGGAGGATGAACAAACCGCCTATAAACGCCTGACCGAGCGCTGGAACTGTGATATCATTTTGACCAGCCTTGTTCAATTTCTGAACGCGTGCTACGCCGCGCCCAATTCGGCCGCCCGCCGTTTTCACCGGCTGACAAACGCCGTGCTTATTTTTGACGAAATCCAATCGCTTCCAAAGCACTGCAAAGTGCTCTTTGAGCGCGCGATCCAGTTTCTTTCCACTTACGGGCGCAGCACCGTCGTCCTTTGCACGGCGACGCAGCCGCGGCTTGCCCTCTCGCCCGCGCCCAGCGAATTGATTCCCCAGGCGGAGGCGCTCTACGCCCAATTAAAGCGCGTTCATTATATTCCGCAGCCGGATTTCGGGCGAACCTACGCCTCCGCGGGCCAGCGCATCGCCCAGCTGATGGAGGAAAAATCCGTCCTGGTCATCGTCAATATCAAGGCCGCCGCGTGGAGCGTTTTTCAGGCGGCCACCGAAGCGCTTCAGGCGCGGGGGCACGCGCTTATTTTCTCTGATAACGCCCCCGACGCCGCGCCGGACGCGGAACAGGCGGGCCCGAAGGAGGAAATTCTCTGCATTCATATGAGCACGCTGCTGTGCCCCGCCCATCGAAAAGTGCTCATCACCCGGATGAAGGCCTGGCTGAAGGCGGGAAAGCGCGTGCTGTGCGTTTCCACCGCGCTGATCGAAGCGGGGATTAACGTCAGCTTCCCCGTGGTTATTCGCGATCTGGCGGGGTTGCCCAGCATCGTGCAGGCGGCGGGCCGCGCCAACCGAAATATGGAATACGGCAGCGGCGAAGTGCTGATCTGGAATTTCCCGGAGGAAACAAACGCATTGAGCAAGCTGCCGGATGTGCAGAAAGGCGCGAACATCACCGCCGGTATATTCGCGAACCCCTCCATTCTCCCGGACGAGTTGGATTCTCCCGCTATGATCGACCAATATTTTCGGAGCGAGGAGCCTTACATCCAGGAAACGCAGAGATTTCCCGCCGACGTTTCCGCCCCCGGCGAGAAAAAAATAATGGCTTACCTGACCGATTTACTGGCAAAAAACGGGAAATATACGCATGAAGCGCGCTGTAATGTCCAATCGTCGCAGGCGTTGGTTCTTCATCAGAGCTTCCGAACGGCCGCCAAGCATTTTTTCGTCATTTCGGATGAAACAACGCCCGTTCTTGTTCCCTGGGGCGAGGGCGTGGAAATTATCGCCGCCCTGAACGGCAGGCACGATATGCAGGAAGAAATTCGCCTTCTGCGCAAGGCGCAGGCCTACACGGTGAATCTTTACGAAAGCACGTTCCGCCATTTACGCGAGGCGGGGGCGATTTGGCAGCCCGCCCAAAGCAACGTGTGCGTTTTAAAGGAGGGGTACTATTCCAAGGAAGCCGGGGTGAGCGTGGAGAAAGGAGCACTGGAGCTTGTTTTCTTTTGATGTTTTTCTTTGTTTTTCTCTACAGAGTATTGACTTAGGCCTGGAATCGTTGTATAATCCAGATAAAGAGCAGTCACCCTCCTTTGCTCTTTTAGGTCGAACAAGGGGGAACGCGTTTTTAACGCATTCCCCCTCGCCCCATTTTTCGCGCTTTATTTTTCTCTACATTTTCAATCCACGCTCATCGAGCGACGGGAATGATTATACCTTGTTTCTCTTTTTTGCGCAAGCGTTCATTACGAAAAGAAGGTGATTTTATTGGATGGAAAAATCAGGAACAGCATTGAATTCTGCGTATCGGGACGATACGCGCTGTTTTCCGAGCCCGCGCTGCGCATGGGCGGCGAAAAGGCGACGCTTCCCGTGCCAACCTATCAGGCCCTGAAGGGGATTACTGAAAGCATATATTGGCGCCCTTCCCTGATATGGTTCATATCTTCCGTCCGCATTCTCCATGCCATTCAGACGGAAAGCAAGAGCATTCGCCCCATCAGCTATGACGGGCAGCCCAACACGCTTTCCATTTACACCTATCTCAAAGACCCGGTTTATCAGGTGCGGGCGTATTTTACGCCCAACCCCTATCGAACCGAGCCCGATCTCATCGCCGATGGGCAAAACGAAAATAAGCACCACTGCATCGCGCGCAGAATGGTGGAAAAGGGCGGGCGGCGCGATATTTTCCTGGGTACGCGGGAATGCCAGGGCTATGTGGAGCCCTGCGTATATGGCGAGGGCGATGGGGATTACGACGGCAGCGGCGAAATCGATCTGGGCGTAATGTTCCACAGCTTCGCATACCCGGACGAAACCGGGAAAAACGAACTGGGCGTGCAGCTATGGCACGCCAAAATGGTAAACGGCGAAATCCGTTTTCCCCGGCCGGAGGAATGCGACCCCGCAATGTATCGCTTCATCCGGCCCATGCAGCCCAAGAAATTCGGCGGGAAATACGGCAATTTTTCCGGCCTGCAGGAGTCTTCCCTGGCGGCGGAATTAACGGAAGAAGGTGAGGAACGATGAACTTCTTTAATAGGCTTTGCGACGTATTCGACGCCGTTATCGATACCACCGGCGCGGAGGAGGACAGGCCGCTCCTTCCCATCGGCTTCGTGCAAAAAAAAATAAAATACAACATCCTCCTCTCCCCCGGCGGCGAATTTCTCACCGCGCAGCCCCTCCCGGAGGAGGAGCAGCTTTGCGCCATTCCTTCCTCGCCCCAGGCGGAGGGCCGCACCAGCACGAAAAGCGCGCCCTTTCCCCTGGCGGATTGCTTAAAATATCTGATTGCAAACGATAAGCGGCCATTGCTTTTCGGCAATTATATCGCCCAGCTGGAAGACTGGTGCGCCGCGCCGGAAGCGCCGGATTGTCTGCGCGTTCTGCTGGGGTATCTGAAAAAGAAAACGCTGTACGCCGATCTTTGCTCCGTTCCCGGGCTGAAATGTAAATTCTATAAAGATGAAAACGATACGACGGGCGAAGGGCCGGACGCAAAGAGCTTCGCCTGCTTCAGCATCGCCTATTGGGGCGGGGAGGAGCAGCGCCTGTGGATGCGCGCCGACGTGCGGGAAAGCTGGAGCCGCCGGCTCGCCGCCCTGACGGGCGAAGAAACGGGGCTGTGCTATATAACCGGCGCGCGAACGCCCATCATGGAAAACCATCCGAAGCTGGCGGGAAACGCCAAGCTGATTTCCGGCAAGGACAGCGGTTTTCCCTTCCAATATAAGGGCCGCTTTGTAAATGACAGAAGCGCCGCGACGGTGGGGGCCATAAGCTCTGCCAAGATGCATAACGCGCTTAAATGGCTGCTGGATCATCAGGGCTTCAAAAAATACGGAATGCTGTTCGTGGGCTGGAACACAAAAGCGCCTCAGGCTGCGCCGGATGAAGCGGATGAAAAAGCGTATCCCGATACCTTTGAGGCTTACGTTAACGCGCTTTTCAAATCCGTTCAGGGATACAACACGGATCAGAAAGCATACGAAAACGCCGGCCTTACGGACGAGGCGAAGCGGCGCATCGAGGAGATCGTCATTCTGGGCCTGGAGGCCGCCACGGACGGGCGCATGTCCGTCATCTATTCGCAGACGCTGCCCGGAAACGTATTCAAAGGGCGCGTCAACCAGTGGAACGAAGTCTGTCGCTGGGATTTTCCCGCGAAAAACGGCGGTGTTTTCAATCGTCCGGCAACATGGAAGGAAATCTGCGAGGCCGTGATGGGCGTGGACGCCGTGCAGACCGCCAAAGGCGATTTTAAGGCGGATAAGGCTGCGACCAAGCTCATGCGCGATTTGCAGATGCGCCTGCTGCACTGCGTGATCGAGGGGGAAGCGCTGCCGCTCAACCTGGTCAAGGCCGCGTACAACCGCGCCGTGCAGCCGCTATCCTTCACCGATCAGAACAGCCAATGGAGCGAACCGCAGTGGCGCAATTGCGTCGCCGCCGCCTGCGCCATGATTCGCATGTATTCCCATTATAACAAAAGCGCTTTTGTCCCTTCTCCAGCGCTCGACGCCGCCTGCACCGATCGCGGCTATCTCTACGGCCGTCTGCTCGCCGTGGCGCACTGGGCGGAGCGCGCCGCCACCGGGGAGGGAAAAACCAACGCCGTCCGGATGATGCGCCGCTTCGCCCTGCACCCGGAGGACGCATGGCCGACGCTGTATTGCAAGCTGCTTCCGGCGCTCAAAGCGCTGGGCAGGGACGGCCATAGCGCGCGGTTTTATAAGCGGCTGCTGGGCCAGATTGAAGGCCTGTTTCCCGCCGAGGACGCGCAGACCGGCGACACGCTCTTTCCTCTCTTCCTGGTCGGTTTCAGCGCGCAGATCCGCGCGCTGGCCCAGGGGCAGAGCGGGCTGACGCAAACGCCCTCCTGCGATTACGCGCCTCCCCAAGGGCGAGATGAATTGTTCGGCTGCCTGCTGGCCGTGGCCGATCATTTCGAATGGGCATCCGAAATGCGGGCGGAGGAGGGAAAGCCCACCCTCAGCAGCCGGGACGGCCGCACAAACGCCATGACGCTGACGGCCGCCTTTATCGCGCGGCCCATGACCGCCTGGTCTAAAATTCACGACCGGCTTCTCCCCTATCTGGAGAAATCTGGCGAGGAAACGGCGCGATATGCGCAGCGCCTGCTGAGCAGAATCGAGCAAGCCTTCCTGCCCGAGGATCGCCTTTCCGACGCGCCGCTGGGTCGGGGCTTCCTGCGCGGGTATTTGATGATGCTCCAGGCGCTGTCCGCCTCCGGGCTGAACCGGGAGGCCTGGCGTCCCGCCGCCCCGCCCCAGGAGCCGCCCATTGAAAGCCGCGAGGCCGCCTTCGGCGCGCTGCTGGCCCTGGAAAATCAGGCGGAACGCAGAATTCTGGATTTAAGCGTGCCGGAGGAGGAAAACCGCCCCAGCAACGCAATGCGCTTTATGGCCCGGTCGGCGCAGCGCCCCAGCGACGTTTGGGCGTATCTGGAAAACCGCATGCGCCCCTATGCGCAAAAAAGCTGGTTTTCCAAGCGTCTCCTCCGGCGCGCCGAGGCGCTGCATGCCCGCGTGGTTGAAAATCAATGGAACAGCGACGCACCGCTGGGCCCGGAATACCTCTATTTCTTCTATCTGTGCAATCTGAATGCATTCTAAATCAATACAGAAAGGATGATTAAACCATGACCGCTCTGAACCACAAAATCGACTTCGCCCTCGTTTTCACCGTCCACAACGCCAACCCCAACGGCGACCCGCTGGATGGCAACCGTCCGCGCACAACCTACGAAGGGTTCGGCGAGGTTTCCGACGTCTGCCTCAAGCGCAAGATTCGCAATCGCTGGATCGACGAAGGCTATCCCGTATTCGTGCAGTCCGACGATCGCCGCGCGGAGGGCGACGATTATCGTTCCCTCAAGGATCGTGCGGACGGCTGCCCGGCGCTGAAGGAATGCCTGGCGGCAATCAACGCGCAAAAGAAAGCCAAGGACAAGGCGGAGGATTCCGGCGTTTCCCGGGAGGATTACGCCCGCATTGCCTGCGAAACATGGCTGGATGTGCGCGCCTTCGGCCAGGTTTTCGCTTTCAAATCAGGGAAAAAGGATGAAAGCGAGGGAAGCGACGCGGTATCCATCGGCATTCGCGGCCCGGTGAGCATTCAAAGCGCCTTTTCCAAGGAGAGCGTGAACATCGTCAGTTCGCAGATCACCAAATCCGTCAATCTTGAAACCAGCGCGGATCCGGATAGAAAAGGGCGCGACACAATGGGCATGAAGCATCGCGTTCATTACGGCGTATACACCGCCTTCGGCTCCATCAACGTGCAGCCGGCCAGCAAAACCGGATTCAGCGAGCAGGACGCGGAAGCGCTGAAGGAAGCGCTGCGCACGCTTTTCCGCAACGACGCCACCTCCGCCCGCCCGGACGGCAGCATGGAAGTCGTTAAGCTCGTCTGGTGGGAGCATAACTGCCCCAGCGGCCAGTATTCCTCCGCCAAGGTGCATCGTTCCCTGCGGGTCAATCAACCGGAGGATCCCTCCGCGCTCCCCACCGTCGCCGTGGATGAATCCGCAATCTGCGGGCTTAAATACACCATGATCGATGGCGAATAACGACGCTGATTTCCTGATGATCTCCGGCTTGGAGCATTTCGCCTTCTGCCGCAGGCAATGGGCGCTGATCCACGTCGAGCAGCTTTGGAAGGAAAACACGCTGACGCTGGAAGGCCATTATATGCACGAGCGGGTGCATGACGCGGGATTTACGCAGCTGCGCGGAGCCACGCTGCTTTCCCGCGCCATGCCCGTGCGCAGCGAAGCCCTGCGCGCTTCCGGCGAATGCGATATGGTGGAGCTGCACAGCGACCCCGGCGGCGTGCCCATCCATGGAAGAAGCGGGCTTTGGCGGCTGTACCCCGTGGAATATAAGCGCGGCAGGCCCAACGATCGCGGCGCAGAGCAATTGCAGCTGTGCGCGCAGGCCATGTGCCTGGAAGAAATGTTCGTCACGGAGATTCCGGAGGGCGCGATTTATTACGGCGAAATCCGCCGCCGCCAGCCCGTCGAGCTGACGGCCGCGCTGCGTGAGCGCGTGCGGAATTCCTTTGCGGAAATGCACCGCCTGTTTGAGCGCGGATACACGCCCCGGGCAAAAATGACGGCCGCATGCAAAAGCTGCTCGATGCAGGAGCTTTGCCAACCGGCGCTGGCGAAGCGGCTCTCCGCCTCCGAATACATTCGCCGCGCCTTGGAGGACGACGCATGAAAAAATTGCAGAACACGCTGTACGTCTCCAATCCAGAGGCCTATCTATCGCTGGACGGTGAAAACGCGGTCGTCTGCGCCGACGGCGAAACGCTGGGGCGCGTCCCGCTTCACAATCTGGAAAACATCGTGAGCTTCGGTTATCGCGGCGCAAGCCCCGCGCTCATGGGCGCGTGCGCCGAGCGCGGCGTGGGCCTGTGTTTTCTCACCCGGCACGGCCGCTTCTTAAGCCGCATCTCAGGGCCCGTTCAGGGCAACGTGCTGCTGCGAACGACGCAATACCGCACGGCGGATAATCCCGCGCTGGGCCTTTCCATTGCGAAAGCATTTTTAACCGGGAAAATCTATAACGCAAGATGGCTGCTGGAGCATTTTTGCCGCGACCATTCTATGCGCATCGATACGGAGGCGATGCGAAGCAGCATTGACCAAATGAAGCTCGCCCTGGGAATGATTTCCCAGGCCGTATCCTGCGACATGCTCATGGGCGTCGAGGGCAGCGCGGCAAAGGCGTATTTCGCGGCCTTTCCACAAATGATTCTCCGCAGCCCCGTTGATTTCCCCTTCGACGGGCGAAATCGCCGTCCTCCATTGGATCCCGTCAACGCGCTGCTTTCCTTCACCTACACCCTGCTGGGCAACGAAATTGCAGGCGCGCTGGAATCCGTCGGCCTCGATCCTGCGGTCGGTTTTCTGCATACGCTGCGCCCGGGCCGAAAATCTCTCGCGCTGGATATGCTGGAAGAGCTGCGCGCGCCCCTGGCCGATCGCTTTGTGCTTTCGCTCATCAATCTCGGCACGATCACGCGCAAAGACTTTGATCAAAAAGAAAACGGCGCGTTCTTCCTGAAGGACGACGCCCGGCGCACCTTTCTCGCCGCATGGCAAAAGCGCAAGCAGGATACGCTCACGCACCCCTATCTAAAGGAGAAGTTGGCCTGGGGCCTTGTCCCCTATGCGCAGGCCATGCTCCTCTCGCGCCATTTGCGCGGCGATCTGGACGCTTATCCGCCGTTTTTGTGGAAATGAGGGCTTGAAATGTTGGTTCTGGTGACGTATGATATTCATGTAAAGGATCCCGATGGGGAAAGACGCCTGCGGCGCGTTGCCAAGCAATGCGTAAATTACGGCGTGCGCGTGCAGAATTCGGTTTTCGAATGCCGGGTGGACGCCACCCAATACACGCGCCTCAAGCATCTCATCCAGGCTGAAATGGACGAAGCCAAGGATAGCGTGCGCTTTTACAGGCTCGGCAACCATTACGCCGAAAAAGTAGAACATTTTGGCGTTAGCATGGGGATTGATCTGGATTCTCCCCTGATTCTCTAGCCCTCCGGCGCGAACCGGAAGCGCGCATTGCTTCCTCGCCCGGTTCGCACCATGACTCCGCAGGAAAAAGGCGGAAAATTCACGCAATTTTCTTCCGCCGCCTTTTCCTTCTTGCGCAAAAGCCGACGCATTTGTCAGCTTTTACGCAATTCGCAGATGATTTTTGTAATTATCTGCTGTCGCTCCCCCCACGGGGAGCGTGGATTGAAATTTTTCCAGCGCTGCGCGGTACATTTCGACGGATGTCGCTCCCCCCACGGGGAGCGTGGATTGAAATGGCGTGCCGCCGAGATCGGGATAACTGGTAATGGTCGCTCCCCCCACGGGGAGCGTGGATTGAAATTGCCTCCGTGTATTCACGTTGCTTGTATCGCTGCGGTCGCTCCCCCCACGGGGAGCGTGGATTGAAATCTCCTCCTCCGGGTCGTAGCTGTACATCCCGCCCCGGTCGCTCCCCCCACGGGGAGCGTGGATTGAAATATTCCCCTTTCGTTTTTTGTTGCGTTGTTACGTTGTCGCTCCCCCCACGGGGAGCGTGGATTGAAATTTAAGCGGGCCCCTATTTCGGGGCCCGCCGTTTACCGCGTCGCTCCCCCCACGGGGAGCGTGGATTGAAATCATAGCTGCGCGATACCCCGTTTTCTCCGTGCGCGTCGCTCCCCCCACGGGGAGCGTGGATTGAAATGCAGGATCATTATTTTTGCTCGGAATACCTGGATCGTCGCTCCCCCCACGGGGAGCGTGGATTGAAATTGTTTCCGGCGTGGCGGAAGCATATGAGGCTGTGTCGCTCCCCCCACGGGGAGCGTGGATTGAAATTCCTTTTTCCTCGCGCGTGAACGGTTCCAGCAATTGTCGCTCCCCCCACGGGGAGCGTGGATTGAAATGCTTTCGTAGGCGCTCTTGGCGTAGTTCCGCTCGGTCGCTCCCCCCACGGGGAGCGTGGATTGAAATAGCCGCAGCAAGCGCAGCAGCAGAGCCAGCAGCAGGGTCGCTCCCCCCACGGGGAGCGTGGATTGAAATTCCCTATTCCCTGTGGGCAGAGAAAACGGGTCGGTCGCTCCCCCCACGGGGAGCGTGGATTGAAATTCCGCAAAGACTGGACAGAATGGCGCGTGCGCCAGTCGCTCCCCCCACGGGGAGCGTGGATTGAAATCATTCTTGCCCCAGCGCGTCCTGCTCCCGGGTAAAAGTCGCTCCCCCCACGGGGAGCGTGGATTGAAATCTGCATGCCCGCCACGCCCCGCTTTATGGCCTTGTCGCTCCCCCCACGGGGAGCGTGGATTGAAATGTGGTTAAAATTGATGGGGTTCCGCTGCACCATCTGGTCGCTCCCCCCACGGGGAGCGTGGATTGAAATCCCGTAAAATCCCCCGTAATCGTTCCCTGGCAATCGTCGCTCCCCCCACGGGGAGCGTGGATTGAAATACGGGCGCGCGCTTTTTGAGGTCAATCGGTATTTGTCGCTCCCCCCACGGGGAGCGTGGATTGAAATATCCGGCACCCACTCGCCGAACAGGTCTGCCATGGTCGCTCCCCCCACGGGGAGCGTGGATTGAAATGGAAGGTCGTCCTCCGGCAAGTCGGTTTTTTTAGCGTCGCTCCCCCCACGGGG
>CAKULG010000025.1 GCA_934667105.1 uncultured Clostridia bacterium | reverse complement strand
GGATGTGCCGGAGAAGACGATGTTCATCATCACCACCGACGGCTACGAAAACGCCAGCCGCCGCTACGATTACGAGCGTGTGCGCCGCATGATTCAGCGGCAGAAGGAGAAGTACGGCTGGGAGTTTTTGTTCCTCGGCGCAAACATCGACGCGGCCAAGGAGGCGGCACGTTTCGGCATCGGTGTGGACCGCTCGGTGAACTACAAGTGCGACGAGGCGGGCACAGCGCTCAATTACGAGGTCATCAGCGAGGCGGTGTGCAGCGTCCGCGCCGCCCGGCCGCTTAGCGCCGACTGGAAGCGCCGCATCGACGAGGACGTGCAGAAAAGAGGGAGGTAAGCGTATGTACGGAGCGATTTTGGGCGACATCGTGGGCAGCCCCTACGAGTTCGACTGCAACAACTATAAGGCGAAGGATTTCCCCCTGTTCAGCCGCCGTTCCGACTTTACCGACGACACGGTGATGACGCTGGCGGTGGCGAAGGCGCTGCTCAGCACCCGTGGGCAGGACGATGCCGCCATCAAAGCGGCACTGGTGCGGGAGATGCAGCAGCTAGGCCGCGCCTACCCTGACCGGGGCTATGGCACCCATTTTGGCGGCTGGCTCTATGAGGATGACCCGCAGCCCTACCAAAGCTACGGCAACGGCAGTGCCATGCGGGTGTCTCCCGCCGCATGGCTGGCAACAGATATGGCGGAAACGCTGCGTCTGGCGCGGCTCACCGCCCAGGTGACCCACGACCACCCGGAGGGCATCAAGGGCGCACAGGCCACCGCCGCGGCCATCTTTCTCGCCCGCACGGGTCACGACAAAGCGGAAATCAAAGCGTATGTGGAGCGCGAATTCGGCTACGACCTCAGCCGAACCTGCGACGAAATTCGTCCCACCTACCATCATGTAGAGAGCTGCCAGGAAACCGTGCCGCAGGCTATTATTGCATTTCTGGAAAGCACAGATTTTGAAGACGCGCTGCGCACGTCGGTGTCCCTCGGCGGCGACAGCGACACCCTCGCCGCCATCACCGGCAGCATCGCTGAGGCATTCTACGGCGTGCCGGAGGAACTGCGACACGAGTGCCGCAAACGTCTGCCGCCGGAGCTGGCGGAGATTCTACGTGAGTGGGAAAGTGCGCTTTACAACGAAAAAATCTGTCTACGTCGCTACGGGCGGTCACGGAAACAACAAGGGAATGATCAGCCACTTGAAGTCTGTAAATCATAGTTGCCACGGTTTGCAGTTTTCAGTGTTGCAGGTTTTGTCCAAGGCACTTCCAGACAATCAAATCATTGATGCAGAGGCCCTTTGGAAGAAAAAGCTGCTGACCTATGAACCATTCGGAATGAATCAGAACTAATCTTCCTTGCAGTATCCTCTGGATAATACATAGCTCTCACTTTCCTTTGGCAAAGCGACTGTTTCAGCCCGCTTTTCAAGTAGGGCGGCAAATCCCATCAAGCGCCCTCCGAAAGACGCGTGACGGCAAAAAATCAGCCATAATCAACCTTTAAAACAGCAAAAAAGCAAAGGGGCATGTGTCTTAACGGCACATACCCCTTTTTGTCAGCAACCCTTGTCCGGCAACTGCCATATTATTTGTTTCGTGAAACCTGTTTTATGGACAGCTACCCGCCGGAACGGCGCTTTTTTTCTAAATGATTTTTCAACGTCATTATATTTTTGCTTTTCGTATAGAACGCCCTTTCCCGGCGCAAAGTAAGCCTGAAATAGGGGGCGAAAAGTATGCAGATTCGAACCGATCTGGCAATGGAAAGCAGGGCAGGCGCGCGGCCGTTGGAGGGCGTTATGTCGCGCACCTTCCGTCACGGGCCCATTGAGGAAACGCAGGTGCGCATTTCTACCTTAGAGGCGGCCAAAGCGCTGGATAAAGCGCCGGGCCAATACATCACCTTTTCCCATCCCGGCCTGCTGCGGGCGGATTGCGCGGAGCGCGCGGCCCTGTCCCGGGCGCTGGCGGGAGCGGTGCGCAGGATGCTGCCGCCCTTTGGGGATTTGCTGGTGGTGGGCCTGGGCAATCGCCGCATGACGGCGGACGCGCTGGGCAGCCGCGTGCTGGAGGGGCTGCTGATTACCCGGCACATGAAGGAAATCACGCTGGATTCCCTCAAGGAGCGGCTGCGGGGCGTGTGCGCCGTGGCCCCGGGGGTGCTGGGGGTGACGGGCATGGAAACGGCGGAGGTGGTGCATGGGGTGGTGGAGCGCGTGCGCCCCGCCGCCGTGATTGCGGTGGACGCGCTGGCCGCCCGGGAAAGCAGCCGCATCGGCACCACCATCCAGGTGACGGATACGGGCATTTTGCCGGGCAGCGGCGTGGGCAATCATCGTATGGGGCTGACGAAGGAATCGCTGGGCGTGCCGGTGATCGCCATCGGTGTGCCCATGGTGGTGTACGCCGCCGTGATCGCACGGGACGCCCTGGGCCTGCTTTTGCAGGATATGGGCATGGCGGAGGAGGAACACGAGCAGGCCATGGACGCCATGATCGCCAAGGTGATTCAGCAGGGCATGGGGGAAATGGTGGTCACGCCCCGAGAGGTGGACGAACTGGTGGGCCGGGTGGCTCGCGTCCTTTCGGACGGACTGAATTTCGCCCTGCAGGCGCGATTATCCGAGGAAGAAATCACCGCCCTTTCGCATGACGGCTGAACCGGACGCATATACTTGGATGAGGTGAGCCTATGCGGTTTCAAGAAAAAGCGCTGGCCCGGCGCGCCGCCTGCATCCTGGCCGGGCAATTGCTGCTGCTGTGGGTATCGCTGCTGCTATCCGGAGGGCAGGGGCTGGTGGAGGCGTGCGCCCGGGCGGTATCCATCGATTTGACGGGCGAAACCCGGGAGGCGGAGGGCTTTTCCCTGGAGGTGCTTTCCGTGGCCGCTCCCCGCCGGGCCCGGCGCGTGTTTCTGTATCACACGCATACCTATGAGGCTTATGAAATGGAAGCGGGCGATACATATCGGGAAACGGAAAAATGGCGCACCAGCGATGCGGAGCACAATATCGTGCGGGTGGGAGCGGAACTGGAAAAATATCTCATGGCGGCGGGCGTGAGCGTGACCCACGATACCACCGCCTATGAGCCGCCGCGCCTTTCCTCCGCCTATTCCCGATCGCTGGAGGGGCTGCAGGCGGCGGCCAAGGAAGGCTATGATTTATATATCGATCTGCACCGGGATTCCTATTCCAAGGGCAACGGGCCCAACACCGTGACGGCGGGAGGCACGGAGGCGGCGCGGCTGCTGATCCTGATCGGCCAGGGCACGGGCACGGGCTTTGACGAGCGGCCCGATTGGCAGAGCAACCAGCGGGCGGCGCAGGCCGTTTCCCAGGCGCTCAACGGCCAGACGGAGGGCCTGTGCCGGGGTGTTTCGCTCAAGAGCGGGCGCTATAATCAGCAGGCCGCCACCCCCAGCATGCTCATCGAGGTGGGCAATAATAAAAACACGCTGTCCCAGGCCCTGGCGGCCATGCCATGCCTGGCCCAGGCGATCTGCGCCTATTTCGACGGGCTGGAATGATTTGCTTAAAGCGCCTTTTTGTGCTATGATAGAAAGCGGCCCAGGCAGGGCCCATAAGCCGCGGAGACGCGGACGGACGCACAGGAGAAAAACCATGACGGAGCAAAGGGCGAACGGGCCCATCGGAATGTTCGATAGCGGCGTGGGGGGGATCAGCGTGCTGCGGGAGGCAGTGCGTCAGCTTCCTCACGAGCATTTTATCTTTTACGGCGATACGCTGCACGCCCCCTACGGCACCAAGGATCGGCAGACGGTGCTGGCCTTGACCCGCCAGGCGACGGAGCGGCTGCTGGACATGGGCGTTAAGGCGCTGGTGATCGCCTGCAACACCGCCACCAGCGCGGCGGCGGCAGCCTTACGCGAGGAATATCCCGATTTGCCTATTATCGGCATCGAGCCTGCCCTTAAGCCCGCCGCGGCCCTGCATCGGGACGGGGTGATTCTTTCCCTGGCCACGCCGGGAACGCTGGCAGGGGAAAAATACCGGCGACTGCTTTCCCAGTACGGCGCGGGCGTGGTTTCGTTGCCCTGCCCCGGGTTGATGGAACTGGTGGAAAAAATGGAATTGGATTCCCCCGCCCTGCACGCTTATCTGGACGCGCTTTTCGCCCCCTATCAGGGGCAAAAGGTGGAGGCGGTGGTGCTGGGCTGCACCCATTATTCCTTTTTGAAGCGGGCAATTGCCCGGCATTTTCCCCAAACGCCGTTGCTGGACGGCAACGCGGGCACGGCGCGGCAGCTGCGCAGGCGGCTGGCGGAAAAGGGGCTGCTTTCCGAGCGCAGCGAGCGGGGGAAAATTCACCTGTTTTCCTCAGGGGGCGAGGCGGCGGCGCGGCAGATGCGGATGCTGCTGGAGGAGCCGGATTGACGGCCTGTCTGCAAAAGAAAAACGCATAGAAAGGAAGAACGCAATATGAAAAGATTTCTGTGTCTGGCTGCGGCGCTTTTGCTGCTGCTTTCCTGCGCCCTGGCGGAGGAGGCAACGGGCCGCCTGACGGATATTCGCATCAATGAATTTATGGCCTCCAACGGCGACACCCTGGAGGATGAAGCGGGGGATACCCCCGATTGGATCGAGCTGTATAACGCCGGGGAGAACGCGGTGAATCTGAAGGGCCTGTGCATCTCGGACGGCAAAAAGAACCTGGGGAAATTTACGTTTCCCGATTGGGTGCTGCCCGCTCACGGCTATCTGATTCTTTTCGCTTCGGGAGAGGAACGCGTGACCGAAACGGAAATTCACCTGCCCTTTAAGCTCAGCGCCGCGGGGGAGCGGGTGGTGCTCTCCTTCGGCGGAGAGATTCTGGATATCGTCAGCTTCGACGCCCAGGAAAAGGACGTTTCCATGGCCCGATACGACGAGCGCACCTGGCGCTTTACCCATATGCCCACGCCCGGCGCGGAAAACCAGTTCGATGAATGAGCGCGGAAAGCAAATATGCGGGGGAAACTAAAGGATTCCCCCGCATATTTTTATTCTCTCGTTATATTACGCAAGGCTGCAAGCAGCGCTTCTTTTTCGTTTGGGAGGCGGCCTTGGGCCACCAGCGCCAGCAATTGTTGCAGCGCCTGGCCGATCTGAGGGCCTCGAAGCCCCTGGGCGGTCAGATCGGGCCCCTTCACCGCCAGCTGTTTCAGCGAGAAGCAGGCGTTTTGGGCGATCAGCTGCCTTCGTGCCTGCTCCAGCACCGTAAATTGCGCCTGGATTTCCCGCGCCCGGCCGGGATGGCAGGCCTGGGCGCAGGCAGAGCGCAGCAGGAGCATTCGCTCCACCCCCTCCGGGCCCATGCGCATCAGCGCTTCCAGCAGCGTATCCTGCCTAAGCGGGAAAAACTGTTCCCGAACCAGGGAACACACCGTGTCCGTTAATTGATTCGACAGCTTCAGGCCGCGCAGCAGCGCCCGGGCGATTTCCTCCCGCTTTGGCAGCGCGGAGGGCAGCGGGAAAAGCAGGGCGGCCCAACGCAAGGCGGGCTCCCGGGGAAGCAGCGGCAGCGCGTTCAGCAGGGGATCGGCAAAGGAAAAGCCCGTTTCCGCAAGGCTGGGCAGGGCGGAAAACAGCACGTCGCCGTATGCGCGCAGCACGGGGGCGGCCCAATCCCCCAAAAGCAGCCCGCCGCATTCGGCGGCGATGCGCTCCCGGCTGATGCGCGCTAAATTTCCCCGCAAGGCGTGCAGCGCCCGGGCGGTATCCGCCTCCAGGAGAAAGCCCAGACGCGCGGAAAAGCGCAAGGCGCGCAGAATGCGCAGCGCGTCCTCCTCAAAGCGGCGCTCCGCCCGTCCCACGCAGCGAATCACCCCCTGGGCGCAATCCCGCCGCCCGCCGAAGGGATCCACCAGCCCTTCCCCGGGGGCATAGGCCATGGCGTTGATGGTGAAATCCCGGCGGGATAAATCCTCGGTGATCTGGCGGGTGAATTGCACGGCGGCAGGGTGCCGCCCATCCTGATATTCCCCGTCCAGGCGGAAGGTAGTAATTTCCAGGGGCGCGCCCTGCAAAAGCACGGTAAGCGTGCCGTGACGCGCGCCTGTTTCCAGTACGCGCTCTCCTGCAAAAACCTGGCGCATTTCCTCCGGCCGGGCGGCGGTGCATAAATCATAATCATGGGGCGGAACGCCCAGCACGGCGTCCCGCACGCAGCCCCCCACCACATAGGCGGGAAAGCCCGCCTGGGAAAGCCGCCCCAGGGCCAGGGCCACGGGCGCGGGCAGCAGCATTTCCATTCGCTCTTTTTCCCCCTTTTGTTCTCATCTTATATCCTTCCTTGCGCCTTGTCAATCCTTGCCGTTCGTGGTAAAATAATTTTGATAAAGCCGGAGGGAGGCGGGAATATGGAGTGCCTGGAGGCCGTGCGCGCGGCGCGGGAGCTGCTGAAGGATATTACGCCCTTGAATCAGGATTGCGGGCGCTTCTGCGGCGGCGCGTGCTGCCAATGCGATGAGGACGGCCAGGGCGGCATGCTGCTTTTTCCGGAGGAGGAAGCGCTGTATTCTCCCCTGCCGGAGGGCTTTTCCATTATTTCCGACGATTCCGTTTTCCCCGGGGGACGGCTGCTGACCTGCCTGGGGCGATGCGACCGCAAAACGCGGCCCCTGGCCTGCCGCCTTTTCCCCCTGCTGCCCGCCCGGAATGGGGTGCGGCTGGATCGGCGGGGGTGGGCGGTTTGCCCGTTGATGGAATATGGCAAGACGGGGCTGCGGAAGGATTTTGTGCAGGCGGTTGTTCAGGCGGGGCAGATTTTATACGCCTGCCCCCGGCACGCGGAATTTTTGGAGGCGCTGCACGCCTATAACCGGCGCTTAAAGGAAATGGTAAGGGGGCGGTGAGGATGGAATGGGTGCGGGCCGCGTGCCGCCGGGAAATTCACGGCGGCGGTCAGGCGGGAAGCGTGCTGCTTCGGGCGGCGGGGGAGGATTTTTCCGCCTATGCCGGGCAAGCGCAATGCGTCTATCTGGATCCCCCTTTTATGACGGGCGAGGAATTTTGTCTGCGCATGCGAGTGGGAGAGCAGGGCTGGAAAACGGGCAAGGAGGCGCTGCTTCTGCCCGCCTACAGCGACGTATACGCCAACCGTGGGGAATATCTTGCCATGCTGCGGGGCGCGCTGGAAAACGCACGGCTGCTGCTGGCGGATACCGGCTCGCTTTTTCTGCATCTGGACAGCCGCATGAGCGCCTATGCCCGGCTGCTGTGCGATGAGATTTTCGGGGAAAGCAATTTTGTGAATGAAATCATCTGGGCCTATCAATCGGGGGGGCGCAGCATGAAGCGCTTTTCCCGCAAGCATGACGTCATTTTATTCTATCGAAAATCCCGGCGGCAATTTTTTGATATCCGCGCCGTGCCCCTGCCCCGGAGCGAGAACCGCTCCAACCACATGCGCCGCTGCGTGGACGCGCAGGGCCGCGCCTACCGCACCATTCAATCGGGGGGCAAGCTGTATACCTATTACGACGACGACCCCGTCTATCCCGGGGATGTGTGGGCGGATGTGAGCCATTTGCAGCAGAAGGATCCCCAGCGCACCGGCTACGATACGCAAAAGCCCCTGGCGCTGCTGAACCGGATCATTCTTTCCTCCACCCGGCCGGGGGATCTGGTGGCCGATTTATTCGGCGGCTCGGGCACCACGGCGCTTGCCGCCGCCCAGAACGGCCGCCGCTTTCTCATTGCGGATAAAAGCCCCCGGGCCGTGGCCGTGATGCGCAAGCGCCTGCTGGAAACGGAAATGGCCCTCGATCTGCCAATGCCGCCCCCCGGGGCGGAAATCGCGGCAGAGCTGCTTCCCGGCATCGCTTATTACGACGCGCGCCTGACGGGCTATCGCCCGGCGGGGCCCGGGCCCGTGACGGGGCTGGACGCGGTGGATCAATGGTCGGTGGGCTTTTATCGGGAGGGTGTTTTCTACGCTCAGGCCCACGCCGCCCGGCGGAAGCAGACCCCCGCGCTGCCTGAAATATTGCAATTGCCCCAGGTAAAGGGAACGCCCGCCGTTCTGGTGACGGATGTGTACGGTCATTGCGGCGTATGGCGCATGAAGGAGGAAGAAGCGTGAAAGAGAAAAAGCCCCTGGCGATAAGAATTCTGGTGGCGCTGCTGGCGCTGGCCATTCTGGCGGGCAGCGTGGCGGCCTTCGTGGCCCCCGGCCTGGCGGAGACGGGCGTGGCGCAGGAGTTCGTCACGCTGAAAACGGGCCGCTCCGGCGAAAATGTGCGAATCGCCCAGGAGGCGTTGCAGGCCCTGGGCTATTATAGCGGCAAGCTGGACGGCAATTTCAGCAGCGTTTTCGAGCAGGCGGTGAAGGATTATCAAAGCGCCTGCGGCCTGAAGGAAACGGGGCAGATCGACGCGGCGCTGTTCGCCCGGCTCACAGGGGAGGAAACGCCCCCGGAAACACCGGAAAATTTCGTCCTGGAGGACGGCGAATATTCCGATAAGGAGCATGTGGCGGCCTATCTGCGCGCCTTCGGGCATTTGCCGGGAAATTATATCACGAAAAACGAAGCGCGAGAGTTGGGATGGATCAGCAGCCGGGGGAACCTTTGGCAGGTGGCTCCGGGAAAAAGCGTCGGCGGCGATTACTTCGGCAATTACGAGGGCCTTCTGCCTACGAAAAAGGGCCGAAAATATTACGAATGCGATATTGATTTCGACGGAACCTTCCGCAACGGCAAGCGCATTATTTTCAGCAGCGACGGCCTGATTTATTACACGGAAGACCATTACAACACCTTCGAGGAGATGAAAGAATGAAGCAAGCGCAGCTTTCCGCCGCCGCCTGGCAAGCCCCCGCTCAGGCCCACGAGGCGCTGGCCCGGGCGCTGGAATTTCCCGATTATTACGGAAAAAACCTGGACGCGCTGTATGAATGCCTTTGCGAATTGGAAGAGACGCGGCTGGTTTTAACGGGGTGCGCCGCGGCGGAAAGGAAATTGGGCGAAACCTGGAAGAAATTTTCCGCAGTATTCCAGGATGCGACGCGGGATAACCCGCGCCTGGAAATCATTCTGCTGCCGGGGGAGGACGAAGAAGCGCCTTTTCCCGCCGCGGACGCGGCCCCCGCGCCGGAGCGGGATGCCTGGCTGAAAACGATGCTGGAAAAATACCAGGCGCGCAAAACAAAAAAGCAGAAGCAGGCGTTTCTTGCCTGGCTTGCGGAGGAATGCCGCGCCCTGGGCTATTCCTGCCGCGTGGAGGAGCAAAAGGGCGCGCTGAAAAGCCGCAATCTGATAGCGGGGGATTCGGCGGGCGCGCGGTTGATCTATACCGCCCATTACGACACCTGCGCGGAAATGCCGATGCCCAATCTCTGCTTTCCCAAGAGCATGGCGCTGACGCTTCTGGCGCAGATGCCGATGGTTCTGGCACTTGTGGCACTGGGCGCTGGGGCGGGAATTCTGGCAATGAACCTGACGGGCTCTCCTCAGGCGTATGCCCCGGCGTTTCTGCTGGTTTATTTCGGGCTGTTCGCACTGATCTTCTTCGGTAAGGCCAATCGTCATACCGCCAACGACAATACATCCGGCGTGGCGGCGCTGCTGAAAGTCATGGCGCGTCTGCCCCAGGAGGAGCGCGCCCACGCCGCCTTCATTTTCTTTGATAACGAGGAATACGGCAAGATCGGCTCCCAGCAATACGCCAAGGCGCACCCGGAGCAGAAGGTCGACGCCCGGATTTTGAACCTGGATTGCGTGGGCGATGGCGAGCACCTGCTGGTGATCGCTCCCAAGTCGGAGGACGCGGCCTTTGAACGGGCGCTTCGCGCCGCCTTTCCGGCGGTGGGCGAATTAAACGCCGTGCATTGCTCGGGGAAAAACACCCGGTATAATTCCGATCATCTGTCCTTTTCCCGGGGGGCAGCGCTGGCCGTCTGCCATGTGGGGAAACACGTGGGGTATTATCTGCCCCGCATCCACACCCGGCGGGATGTAATCTGCCGGGAGGAAAACCTGGATTACATCGCCGGCTGCGCCGCTGCGCTGCCGGAAAAACTGCAATAAGAAAGGATGCATTGTTATGAGCCGTTTGGGAGATTTGATTCGTCTGGAGCGTACCCGTCAGGGGTTGACCCACAAGCAGGTGGCCCGGAAATGCGGGGTCAGCGATAAATATCTGATGGAGGTGGAGGCGGGCACCCGCATTATCGCGGACGATCAGGCCCGGCGTATTCTCAAAACCATGGGCATGCAGGAGCATAACGAGGCGGATTTCACTCTGGACGACATCGCCGCCACGGTGGATCTGCAATCCGCCGTGCCCCAAATTACCCAGGCCGCGGCGCAGAAAAAGGCGGAAAAGGCCAAGCCTCAAGAGAGCGGGAACGCCGATCCCGGCGTTGTTGGCTCCATCTGGCTGGATGCGCTTGCCGGGGTGCTGAAGCATGTGCCGGTGTATAACGCGGTGATGAAGGAGGTGGGCCACCGCCTGCTGCCCGTCACCAACGGAAAAATCGAGGGCGCTGCCCCGGATAAGGTGTATTATTTTATGGCCCCGGATAATGCTCTGCGGGGCTTCCGGGTGCTCCGGGGGGATATTCTGCTGGTGGTGCCCGCTCAGGCCGCCGTGGACGGGGCGATTATGCTGCTGCAAACGCCCCAGGGCCGGGTGCTGCGCAAGGTGAAGCGAGTGAACGATTATCAGGCCATGCTGCAAAAATACGATGAAAGCTGCGAAAGCGAGATTAAAAACTATAACGAACTGACCTTCGTGGGCCGGTGCGTCCGGCTGGAGGCCGATCTTACCTGAGGGAATTACACAAGCCCGCCATCTCAGGGCGGCGGATTTAGCAAACCGGAGGGTGCTTGCGCGCCCTTCGGCTTTTTGATAAAATAAAAAAAAAAGGGGGAAAATCGATGCGATTGCAGGATAAATTAGTCCGCTTGCGGGCGCAGGCGGGCCTTTCCCAGGAAAAGCTGGCGGCGGAAATGGAAGTATCGCGCCAGACGGTGCAGAAATGGGAGAGCGGCGCGGCAACGCCAGAAATAGAGAAGCTGACGCGCCTGGCCCGGCGCTTCGGCGTGAGCCTGGACGCGCTGCTGCTGGACGGCGACCGGCGGGGCGGGGAAGAGATGCGCGGGGATACCCTGATTCAGCCCGAATACGCCGCGATGCACGAGTGGGAATCCTACGCCGCCTGTCTGCCCACGGAATTCCGGCAATGCATGGAGGAGGGCAAGGACGTCGGGGCGTATGAGGGCCTGTTCCGGGAAGTGGCGCGAATGCCCGCCGGGCCGCTGAAAACGCGAATGGCGGATATTCTGTTTGAATTGACGCAGCGCACACCCCAGCGGAAGGATTATCCCTTTGACGAGCCCTCTGATTTGCAGGAAATTCAGGCGCTTCGCCCCGCCGCGCAGCCAGGCCGCCGTCCGCGCCCTGAAAATGCGGAAATGGCGGATCGTCTTATGGGGGCGTGGCTGGGGCGCATTGCGGGCTGCCTGCTGGGCAAGCCCATCGAGGGAATCCGCACGGAGGAACTGCACCCGCTTTTGCAGGAAACGGGCAATTGGCCGCTGCGCCGCTATATTCTTGCAAGCGATTTGACGACGGAAATGCTGCGGAAATACACGTTTCGCCTGAAGGGAAAATGCTGGGCGGACAGCATTCCCTGCGCCCCGTCGGACGACGATACCAACTACACCGTGATGGCCCAGAAGCTGCTGGAGGAATGCGGGCGGGATTTCAGCCCGGCGGATGTGGCGCGGCTCTGGCTGGATAAACAGCCCAAGAAAGCCTATTGTACGGCGGAGCGGGTGACTTATTGCAATTTAATCAAGGGATATCTGCCCACCGCCTCCGCCCGCTTTCAGAATCCCTTCCGGGAGTGGATCGGGGCGCAGATTCGCGGGGATTATTTCGGCTATATCAATCCCGGCGATCCCGAAACGGCGGCGGAAATGGCCTGGCGCGACGCCTGCATTTCCCACACGAAAAACGGCATATACGGCGAAATGATGATCGCCGCCATGCTGGCCCAGGCGGCGGTGGAAAAAGATATTTCCGTCATCATCCGGGCGGGCCTGTCGCAGATTCCCGCATCCTCCCGGCTTTATCAGGCGGTGGAGAAAACGCTGCTGGCCTGGGGGCAGGGCGAAAGTTGCCAAGCCTGCTTCGCAGGAATTCACCGGGATTACGACGAGCATAACGCCCACGATTGGTGCCACACGATTTCCAATGCGCGCATCGTGACGGCGGCGCTGCTTTACGGGCAGGGCGCGTATGGAAAATCCATCTGTTTGGCGGTGCAAACGGGCTTTGACACTGACTGCAACGGGGCCACGGTGGGGTCCATCCTGGGTATGCGCGGCGGCGCAGGCTGCATCGAGCCGGAATGGATCGCCCCGCTCCACGGCCAATTGGATACCAGCATTTTCGGCGTGGGCCGCGTAAAGATTGCGGATTTGGCGGCAAAAACGATGGAACACCTGCCGCGATAAGAGCAGCATAAAGATACGGGCGGTCTTGCTTAAGACCGCCCGTATTTTGACGCGTGGCAGAAACGCCGCGCGCTCTTTTTTTATGGCATAAGCAGGCGCGGGAAAAGCGTTTGCGCAATCCCCTTCTGCGCGGCGGTTTTACACCAAATGATGCGGAACCGCGGAAGCGGAATTGGTAATTTTTGATTTTTCCGTATTTTTGATGCGGTCGGCCATTTGCTGAATCCGGTTGGTAATCCACAGATAGGCGGTGGTTCCTTCGGAATAATCCGCCTCCGCGTACATATCAACCCGGCCGTCCTCGCGCATCTGCTCCACCTGCCGCATGGCCTGAAGATCGCCCGGGGGATAGATGGCGAAGGTGGCTCCGCCGCCCTTCTTTACAACCGAGAACGCCGGAATATCGCTGGGACCGTCCGCGATATAAATCATATTTTCAAAATGCACCCGGCGGTTTTCTTCCGGGATTTTGGAGTTTACTTCAATCCCTTCGATTTTGTCGATGCCTTTGTTGATTTCAAAGATCGCCCGGGTTTTGGAGGTGTTGTCAATCGTATATACGATTTCCCCGAGGACCGGGTCGCCGTCCTTATCGGGGGTTTCCAAAAGCTCGCAGCCCCACACGCCGTCTACAAAGGGCATCAATTTCGAGCCGCGAATAACCTCGGCAAAGCCGGTGCTGACGATATAGTGTTCCACCCGAATGCCGTATTCTGCATAGCTTTTATCATCGTCGAACATGGCTTTTGTTTTGGCAAAGAATTCGGGAATGCCGCGATAAAATTTCTGCTTTTCCCCATACGCGCGGAGTTTTTCGTTGTTCAGGCCCTTCATCGTTCCGTCATGGGCGCACTGAATGAAATAATTCAGGTAGTAGGTGTCCCGGTTCACCCGGATGCCCCGCTTGGCCAGCTCTATCGGCCGCGCATTCACTTTTTTCCAAAATTCGGAGGGATCGATCTGATATTCTTCAAAAATCGGGTCCTGCATGTAGCCGTCGATCAGCGTTTTATCGCAATCCCAAATAACCGCAATGATGTTCGCCATTATCTCAAACTCCTTTCGTGTTAAATGGGGCGCGCGGCCCTTTTTGCTTGCGGAGAAGCAAGCGGATTTCTTGCTTCTTGGTTTTATCCAATCGGCTTTCTTGAAGAGGGCGGGGGAACCATTCTCGTCGCCCCGCGCTCCTCCGCCAAAGCGGAAGCGCGGGTTTCGGGCGGCAATTGAAGAATTGCTCGCCCTCAGCCTCGCAAGGCTCGGCGCTCATCAGAATGGTTCCCCCCGCATTTACTTCTTTTCTTATTTTTTGAGCACTTCGTGGGCGGCCTTCACCACGTTTTCCACCGTGAAGCCATATTGCTTAAACAGCACGGCGGCGGGGGCGGAAGCGCCGAAATGATCCATGCCCAGGGCCTTGCCATCCAGACCCACGAAACGATACCAGGGCATGGTTACGCCCGCTTCCATGGAAACGCGGGCACGCACGGCGGAGGGCATCACCTTTTCCTGATATTCCGGTTCCTGCTTGAGGAAGATTTCCATGCAGGGCATGGAGATCACGCGGGCGTCGACGCCTTCCTTTTTCAGTTCGGCCTGCGCGCCCATGACCTGCTCCACCTCGCTGCCCGAGGCCATCAGCAGCACATCCGGCGTTTCCTTTTCACTGTCGGAGAGGATGTAGCCGCCCCGGAGCGCCTGGTTGCCGCTCTGCTCGTAGAGGGGGAGAGTCTGCCGGGAAAGAATCAGGCAGGTGGGCAGGCCGGAGGTGAGGGCGGTGATCCAGGCGGCAGTGGTTTCCTTGCCGTCCGCGGGGCGGAACACCTGCATATTGGGGATGGAACGCAGGCCCGCCAGCTGCTCTACCGGCTGATGCGTGGCGCCGTCCTCGCCCACGCCGATGGAATCATGAGTGAGCACATAGGTGACGGGCAGGCGCATCAGCGCGCTCATGCGCATGGCGTGCTTCATGTAATCGCTGAAAACGAAGAACGTGCCGCAGAAAACCCGCAGGCCGCCGTGGAGGGCCATGGCGTTGCAAATGGCGGCCATGGCATGCTCGCGCACGCCGAAATGCATGTTGCGGCCCGCGCGGTTTTCGGCGCTGTAATCGCCGCCGTCCTTGATGTTGGTTTTGTTGGAAGGGGCCAGGTCGGCGCTGCCGCCCACCAGATTGGGCAGCAGCTTGGCCAGGCGGTTAATCATTTCGCCGGAAGCGCCGCGGGTGGCGTCCTTCTTTTCCCAGTGCCAGATGTCCTGGCCCAGGGTCACTTCGTCGGGCAGATCGTTGCAGAACCAGCTCTCCCATTCCTCGGCCAGCTCGGGATAAGCGCGGCAGTAGGCGACAAACATTTCATTCCACTTTTCTTCCTCCGCCACGTTCTTTTCCATCATTTCCCGGCAATGGTCGTATACTTCGGGCAGAACGACGAATTTATCCGCGGGCATGCCCAGGGCCTTCTTGGTTTCGGCCAGGTTCTCCTCACCCAGGGGTTCGCCGTGGGCGGAGGCCTTGCCCTCCTTGGCCGGGCAGCCAAAGCCGATCTTCGTGGGGCAGATGATCAGGGTGGGGCGCTCGTCCGCCTTGGCCGTTTCGCAGGCCGCGCAGATGGCCTCCACATCGTTGCCATCCTGCAGGCGGATGACCTGCCAGCCGTAGGCCTCGAAGCGCGCGCCCACATCCTCCTGGAAGGCGATATCGGTGTCGCCCTCGATGGAAATTTCGTTATCGTCATAAAGCAGGGTGATTTTTCCCAGCTTCAGCGTGCCCGCCAGGGAAGCGGCCTCGCTGGAGATGCCCTCCATCATGCAGCCGTCGCCGCACACGGCGTAAACCCGGTGATCCACGACGGGAAAATTGGGGCGGTTGAAATGGGCGGCCAGCATGGTTTCCGCAATGGCGAAGCCCACGGCGTTGGCGATGCCCTGGCCCAGGGGGCCGGTGGTGGTTTCAACGCCCACGGTCTGGCGATATTCGGGGTGACCGGGGGTCTTGGAGCCCCACTGGCGGAACTGCTTCAGATCGTCCATGGTCAGGCCGTAGCCGGAAAGATGGAACAGGGTGTAAAGCAGGGCGCTGGCATGGCCGCTGGAGAGAACGAAACGATCCCGGTTCATCCAGGAGGGATCCAGGGGGTTATGGCGCATTTCCTTCATCCAAACCGCATACCCCATGGGCGCCATGCCCATCGGCGCGCCGGGATGGCCGCTGTTCGCCTTCTGCACAGTATCCGCCGCCAGGGTGCGGATGTTGTTGATCGTCTTTTGTTGAATATCCATTCGCTTAGTCCTCCCCATTTTTGATGAATTCCTGAAGCTTGGCGCAGTCGATATGCTCAACGCCGGCCAGAACCCCGGCCAGCGCAACTGCCATGGTGTGTAAGCCGCCCGCCACGTCGCTTTCCAGGTTCAGCGGCAGCACGGGATCGTGCACGGACAGGCGCAGCAGGAACCAGCCGTTATCTCGGCCTCCCTGCAAATCAAAGCTGATGCGCACGCCCTCCCGGTTATCCGGGGCAATGTGCCAATCGGAGGCCTGGGCTGCGTGACGCAGCACGCAGTCGACGGCGGCCTGGCCCGCGGCGCGGAAATCGGGCGCGGTGATGGTCAGGCGGATTTCGGCGCTTTCCAGCGGCTCCTGCAGGCCGGAAATCAGGGAGGAAAGCTCCTTCCCTTGGCGCTTGAGGCGCATGGCCTGGCAGATAAGCACCGTGACCAGATACATGCCGTCGTCGAGAAAATGGTTTTCCCGCAGGGCGGCATGGCCGCTGGTTTCAATGGCCAGGGGGCAATCGATTCCCGCGGCGTTTAAGCGAATCGCCTCGTCGATGACGTTGCGATAGCCCCGCTTATAGCGGTGATGCCCGCCGCCGCGCTCCTGAATGAAGCGGGCCAGGCCCGAGGAGGTGACGGAATCGGTGACGATGGTCACGCCGGGATCCTGCTCCAGCAGGATGGCAGAAATCAGCGCGATCAGGCGGTTGCGGTTGATTTCGCGCCCGGAGTGATCCACAATAGCCGCGCGGTCGCAATCCGCATCGAAGATTACGCCCAGATCGGCCCCGGCCTTCACCACCGCCTCGCTGATGGAGCGCATGGCTTCTTCATTTTCGGGATTGGGAATATGATTGGGAAAGCAGCCGTCCGGGGCAAGGAACTGGCTACCCGCAGTATCCGCCCCCAGTTCTTCCAGCAGCCGGGCATAAAAGCCCCCCGCGCCGTTGCCCGCGTCCACCGCCACATGCAGGCCGGAAAGCGGCTTGTCCCCGGCGGTTTCCAGGCCGCGGCGCACCCGGGCCTTAAGCTGTTCGCAGTAAACGGGCAGAAAATCCTGCTTTTCCACCGGCGTGGAGCCGCCCACAAAGGCGGCGCCGCTTTCCGCCAGAGCCAGAATCTCATCCAGCTGCGCGCCGGTCACGCCGCCCTGCCGGGTGAAGAATTTCAGGCCGTTGCGGTCGGAGGGGTGATGGCTGGCGGTAATCATTACCGCGCCGTCGCAGGCAAAGCCCTCGGTAATCAGACTCATATACATGGCGGGAGTGGTGCACAGGCCATAGCTTTCCGCTCGCGCCCCCGCCAGGGCGCAGCCCTTCGCGCAGGCTTCCAGCAGCATGGGTCCCGTCAGGCGGGAATCCCGCCCCAGGGCGATGCGGGGCGTTTTGATCCCCTGGGCGGCAAGCCACGTGGTGAAGGCCCCGCCCAGGCGCTGGGCCACGGCGGCGGTCAGGGGCGCGTTTTCGCCCATGGCGCGGCCCCGCACGTCGGTGCCGCTTTTCAGCGCTCGATAATCCGTCATAATTTTCCTCCCTGCTCGTCCAATTGGTTGGCGGCCGCTTCCACGCAGCCCCGAAGCGCCTGATACAGCGGGGCCAGGGCCGCGAAATCCCGGCCCACCTGCTCCGCCAGATCAGGGGAGGACATGCGCCAAAGGGGCACGCCCTCCTTCCCGAAATAGATTTCCTTTTTCCGATACCAGGGCTTCAGCTCCTCGGGCAGCGTATCCGGTACGACCAGCTTTTTCCATTCCGCGCCGCCCAGGGAAAAATTCCGCTGGGCCGCCAGGCGAAGAAATTGCATAAAATCCTCGGGCCGGGCGGCCATGCGGCGGCGCATCGCGTCCATGGCCGGGCGATTTTCGCCCCATACGCCCAGGCCCCAGTTCATGTGCTCGGGCGCCAGCTCAAACCAATAAAAGAGCTGGCCGTCCCGTTCCCGGCCCGCCTGACGAAAGGCAATCCACAGGTGATCCCGGTAGGGGGATTTATCCCGGCTGAAGCGGGTATCCCGGTTAATGCGGGAAAGGCACTTGGCGGGCCGCAACTCAAAATCCGGGTCGATGGCCTCCATCTGCGGGGCCAGGGCCTGAATCAAGGCGTAAAAGGGCGCGCGCACCTGGGCCAGATAGCGCTCTCGGTTTTCATCCATAAAGGCTTTGCTGTTGTGAAAGCGCAGGTCGAGAAAGAAATCGATCGTTTCCCTGCCAAAGCCGTGAAAGCTGCTCATGCCGCTTCCTCCTGTTTCGCCAAATTTCCACACCTTATATTATAGGCCAAAACGCCCTTTGCATCAAGCCGACTTTCTCGCCAAAACCAGGGAAAATACAATCAGCCTTACACGCTGAGCATTACCATGGCCCCCAGCGCCAGGGCAAAGCCCATCATCTGCGCCGGAGCCAGCTTTTCCTGGAACAGAATGCGGGAATAGACCACCGAAAGCAGCAGCACGCCGCCGTTTACCAGCGAATAATACACCGCCGCGTCGATGCGGCCCAGCATGAACAGCGTCATGTGACAGCCGATGGTGGCGCACAGGCAGCACAGCAGCAGGAAAATCAGGGGCTTGCGGGGCATGCGGAAGCCGGAGAGCATGCCCCGGGGATTGCGCGCCCCCTGAAGCGCGGCGCTGAGCAGCGCCATGCCCAGATAAGTGAGCATAATCATCTCGTTGCGCTCCGTTCCCTGCATGCGCAGCTGCTGTAAATTCATCAGCACGCCGTAAAAGCCGTTGGCCAGGAAAAGCACGAGGCACCAGAAGAGAAAACGCTTGGAATTTCCCTTGAGGGACAGACTTTTCAAATTGAGCAGCACGAAGGAAACCAGCATCAGCAGGATGGCGGCCCATTGCAGGGGCGAAAGGGTATCCTGCAGAAAGAGCACGCCGTAAAGCAGCGGCACCACGATGCCGCCAAAGAGCATGGCGATGGTCTGGAAGGCGTAGGAGCCGGTGCGCCCCGCCTGAATCATGGCCAGGTTATACAGAAACAGCATGCCCGCGTTCAGCAGCCCCAGCAGCCAGGTGGCCGGGGAGGGGGAAAAGCGCAGCCCGGCCAGCAGCAGCGTGGCCGCTCCGGCGAACAGGCCGTAGCTCAGATTAAAAACCGAGGAAGCTGCCCCCGCGTCCTGATCGGGATAGTGCCGGGCGAACAGCTTGCAAAAGAGCGATTGCAGCGAAAGGATGATAATTGCCAGACCGGTCAAAAGCAGATTCATGGCGCGGGCTCCTTTTTTCTTTTGTGCGGTCAGCCGTCCTTCTTTTGCAGGGCGGCGATTTCCCCCTCCGTGGCGGAAACAAGCAGCGTTTTCTGGTGGGTGTAGATCACGAAGCCGGCGGGGGAGCCGCCGGGCTTTTTCACGAATTTCCGCAGGGTGTAATCCACCGGCACATGCACGCCCTTACCCTGGGAATAAAAAGCGGCCAGCTTGGCGGCGGCCTCCAGGGCGGAGGGAGAGGGCGCGTCGTCGCGGATAATCACATGGGAGCCGGGCATATCCTTGGCGTGGAGCCAGGTTTCTTCTCCCCGGGCGCCGCCTGTGAGCCGGTCGTTCTGGGCGCTGTTTTTGCCCACGTCGATTTCCGTTCCATCCGGGGCGAGAAACCGTAGGGGCTTGCTTTCGGGGGCCTTGGGACGTTTTTTCCCCCCCGGCGCGCGGGCCAGACCCGCCTCCTCCAGCGCCTTGCGCACGTCGGAAAGGTCAGCCTCCGTTTCGCAGGCCTCCAAATCGAAAAGCGCCTGCTCCAGAAAGGCGATTTCAGCCAGCGTTTTCTTTTTCTGCTCCAGGGCCAGTTCCTGGGCGGAGCGGGCCTTGCGATAGCGTTTGAAATATTTCTGGGCGTTTTGGGCGGGGGTCAGGGCAGGGTCCAAGGCGATTTCCAGGCTGCCGCCTTGCGCGTCGTAAAAATTGGGCAGGGAGACGGCATCCACCCCCCGGGGCACCAGATAGGCCTGGGCGGTAAGCAGTTCTCCCGCCACCCGGTATTCTTCCATCCGCGCGCTGGCGGTTAATTCCTCCTCCTGAAGGGCCAGCTTTTTTTCATCCCGCTCCAGGTGCGTTTTCATCAGCCGCTTCATGGACGCGCTTTTCTGATTGATGCGATCTCGCCGGTCCCGGCCGAAAAAGAAAGCGTCCAGGGCGGCGGAAAGGGTGTCGTAGGGCGTTTGCAGGGAGGTATCCAGGCTGAGATACGGAAAGGGCAGCACATCCGCGATGAGATGCTCGGCGTTCCATTGCGCTGTGGGCGGGCCCAGCGCAGGCATGCGCTGGAAGAATGCGGCGATGGATGCGCACAGAGCGGGCAAATCCAATTCCTGGATTTCCGCCCGGCTCAGCCCCGTGGCCCGGAAAGCGATTTCCCGGGCCGCCACTGGGGACAGGCCGCGAACGGCCCCCGCCAGCGCCTTATCCAGGGGCCCGCTCTGGGCCGTCAGGCGCGCTTCCAGGGCCTCCGCCGTCAGCTCCGCGGGATCCAGCTTATCCTGGGCGGGAGGCAGGCTGAAGGGCAGCCCGGGCAGCGCCTGACGCACACGGCTCATATCCCCTGAAACGTGGCGAATCGCGTCCACGATGCGTCCGTTCATCACCAGCGTCAGGTTGCTGTGGCGTCCCATCAGCTCCAAATACAGCTCACGAGGGGCGATATCCCCCAGCTCGTCCTTATTTTCAATCACCAGGCGCAAAATGCGGTCGCCGCCCAGCTGCTCGATGCAGGCGATGCGCCCGCCCGTTAAATGCTTGCGCATCAGCATGCAGAACATGGGTGCGTCCAGGGGGTTCTGATAGGCGACGCCGGTGAGATGCACCCGGGCGAAGGCGGGCGCGGCGGAAAGCAGCAGCCGGTGATTTTTTCCCTGGGCGCGAATGAGCAGCACCAGCATATCCTTTTCCGGCTGCGTCACCCTTTCCACGCGTCCGTCCCGCAGCGTTTCCCGCAGTTCCCGGGCAAGAAAGCCCAGGGTCAGGCCATCCATCGGCATGGCCGATTCCCCCTTTTCATTCATTCCTTCATTAGAAAGCCTTGACTATTATATAGAAAGCCCCGCATTTAATCAAGGGGGCCGCCGGATGAATTTTGGAACGAAGAAAAAGCGATTGTAAACAGCCCATTCTCGCGGCAAAGAAGCTGCGGCCGCAAAGAAGGCGCGGGGGAGCCGTTCATGCGATTCCAAGAACGGTTCCCCCGCAATTCATATGCTTCCTTTTTCACAGCTTCGCGTGAAGCCCGGCCTAATCAAAATAGGTGTATCGCACCACCAGCCGGGGCATACCGTCGTAGGTTCCGAAGGCGTCGGCGTAAACGCGGCCCTTGTTGCCCACCTTCCAGGTATCGTTGGAGAGGTTTTCAATCAGCACGGTGCGCTCCTGGGTGGAATCCAGCTTCATGATGGCCAGCTGCGGCTTTTCGGAAAGAATCTGGGTGATTTCGCCGTAGCAGACGTAGATCTGCGTATTGGCGATGCGGCGCTCGGCGTTATTGAGAAAATCGATGTATTCCTTGTCCATGTCCCAGGCCTTGCGGGTGTAAATAGCGGCGATGGGGACGTAGTATACGTCGTGCTCCACAACGCTGGTTTCATAGCCGGGGGCGGAGGCCTCGATAATAATTTTGTTGGTGCCGATTTTATCAAACACCGCCTCGAAGGAGAAGGAGCCGTTCAGCGCCAGCTGGGTGGTATCCAGGTTGGCGTAGGGCGATTTGATGGTGATATTCGCCCAGGAAACGGTGGTGCAGCGGATGGTCATGGGCTCTTCCTTCTGGGGATATTTGCCCTTGGCGTCCGGGGCCTTGGAGGTATCGTCCACCAGCCCGGGGGACCAGCGGGAGGCGATATCCGCCGCCAGATCCAGCCGAATCTGCTGGGGCTCGCGATAGAGCGTAACGGTGACGGAATTTTCCCGGTAATACTGGGAGCGAGCCACGATGGTGAAGTTATTTTCGCCGATGGGGGAAACGGAGGCGTTGTAGGAAATCAGGCCGTCCTGGGTGTTCACCAGGTCGGAATAATTTTCGCCGTTGATATAGACGGTGCTGTTTTTTTCCACCATGAATTGAATGTTGTACAGCGCGGTGGACACCTTGGCATAGCCCGTATCCGGCGTGACCAGCGTTAGGGGAGAAAGCGGTATTTCCACGTCGTAATGCACCAGATCCATGGGCTTTTGTTCTCCGGCGCTGGTTTTGATATAGGGGGTAAGGGTAGCGGTGACGAATTCCTGGGTGACGCTTTCAGAATCCTCATACCAGATGTAATCGGGGATTTCCAGCGTGGCGTAGCCCCCGGCCACGGTGTAGGATTTTTTCAGTTCCTTGATATAAATGCTGGCCCCCTCCTGGGCGGGCAGGCGGATGGTGTGGGCGGGCATATCGTCCAGGATGGAGGGGGTGATGATCGCCCGTTCCTGCAGGGGCGGCTCCTGTTTATCCAGCACCAGGGGCTTATAAAGAAATTGATAGCCCGCGAACGCCACGCAGGCCGCCAGCAGCACGAAGGCGAAAAAGCGGGTGAATCTGCGCAGGCCGAAATGCCGGGCCGCCTTCATCTGGCGCATGGTCATGCCCGAAACCCGGGGGGCGCGCCCCGTGGGCTGGGCGTAGAAATCGTCCGTTTCCTCTCCGCGGGGCGAGATCACGGGGATGGCGTCCGGGCGCACGTCGCCCTCGATTTCTTCGTTGTCCGTGATATAGGAGGTGCTTTGCCCGGTGGGGAAATAAGCCCGGCCCGTCATGGTCTGCACGCTGCGGCCCGAGGGGGCGATGCCCTGACGGGCGCTATCCCGCCGCAGGCGCTGCTGCTCCTGCTCGCCCCGCTCCTTGCGCAGAAGCAGATCCTTCATTTCCGCGGCCAGCTTGTCCCGCTCGTCCACGGAGGAGGTGGCCCGGCCCTCCTCGTCGATCTGGATATAGATTTTGCCCGAGGGCTTGGCCGCGTCCGGCTGCTGGGCGGGGCGCTCCGTTTCCTGGATTTCGGGCTCCAGCGGGGCGCCGCAGCGGAAGCAGCGGGGGAAAGAGGCCCGATTCCAATGGCCGCATTTGGGACATCTCATAGCCGTAAAACCTCCTGGCGATAAAAACCTGAAAACGCCCGGGAAGGGGCGAAAATTTTTCCTTGTATTTGTTCGCAGGAAAGGCAAGAAAATCCTGCCGTTCCCGCTTTTTTTACGAATCGTTTACAATTTTGGCGGTGATATGCTATAATAATGATTAGGAAAACCGCGAAGCGGTTTCTCCGGGTCAGCGGTTCGCTGTAAGCGTTACGCTGGCGGGCGCGAAAACGATTGAAGCGGGGATGCGCGATGCGGAACGCATTTGAAACGATTACCCATGCGGTGGACGTATGCGTGGTGGGCGGGGGCATGGCGGGCCTGTGCGCCGCCTTGGCCAGCGCCCGGCATGGGGCGAAAACGCTGCTGATGCAGGATCGGCCCGTGCTGGGGGGAAACGCCTCCAGCGAAATTCGCATGTGGATTTGCGGCGCGCACGGCAGGGATAACCGGGAAACGGGCATGATTGAGGAGCTGCTGCTGGAAAACCAATATTTAAACCCTGAAAAAAATTATTCCCTGTGGGACGGCGTGCTGCTGGGCAAGGCAAAGGCCCAGCGCGGCCTGGAAACACTGCTCAACTGCGCCTGCATGGACGGCGAAATGACGGGGGAACGGCTGGAAAGCATTACGGGCTACCAGACCACCACCCAGCAATTTCACCGGGTGCGCGCCAAAATTTTTATCGATTGCTCGGGGGACAGCGTGTTGCAGCCCATCACCGGCGCGCCCTGCCGCATGGGCCGGGAGGGCCGGGCGGAATTCGGCGAATCCATCGCTCCCGAGACGGCGGATGAAAAAACGATGGGCATGAGCTGCCTGCTGCAAGCGCGCCAGGAGGCCTATGCCAGCGAATTCACGCCCCCTCCCTGGGCGAAGAAGATTACCCGGGAGCAGCTGGCCCCCTACCGCCTGCCCGATATGGACAGCCCAGGGGAGAATTTCTGGTATCTGGAATTGGGCGGCCAGCAGCATGCTATCCGGGATACCGAATCGCTTCGGGACGAGCTGCTCGCCGAGGCCATGGGCCTGTGGGATTATATCAAGAACGCCCCGGAAAACAAAGAAAAAAACAAATTCTGGCATCTGGATTGGCTGGGCTTTCTGCCGGGTAAGCGGGAAAGCCGCCGTTATATCGGCGATTATGTGATGACTCAGGCGGACGTGCGCTCCGGCGGGCATTTCCCCGATCTGGTGGCCTATGGCGGCTGGACGATGGACGATCACCATCCCGGCGGCATGCGCACCCAGGAGCCGCCCACGATTTTTCATCCCGCCCCCTCGCCCTTTGGCATTCCCTATCGCTGCCTGTATTCCAAAACGGTGGAAAACCTGATGTTCGCCGGGCGGAATATTTCGGTGAGCCACGCCGCCCTGAGCGCCTCCCGGGTGATGGCTACCTGCGCCCTGCTGGGCCAGGCGGCGGGCACGGCGGCGGCCCTGGCGGTGGAAAAGGGGGAAACGCCCCGGGGCGTGTATCAGCGGCATATCGCCCTGCTGCGGGGGCGGCTGATGGCGGACGACTGCTATCTGCCCTTCAGCCGGCAGGAAATTCCCCCGCTTTGCGGAGAAGCGCGTTATTTTTGCGCGGGCCAAAGGGCGGACGCGCTGCGGGACGGGGTGGATAGGCCCCTGGACGGCCAAAGCCACGCCCTGGATATTCCCCCGGGCGAGGCACTGGAAATCACCTGGGAGCGGCCCGTTTTCGTGACGGCGCTGCGCCTGATCTTCGACAGCGAATTGAACCGGGATTCCCTGCCCGAAACGCAGATGGGCCTGAACCGGCCCATGCTGTGCAACCGGCCCCTGGGCTGGCGCGCCTCTCGCGTGCCCGCGGCGCTCACCCGTGCCTTCACCCTGGAAGCGCGCACGGAAAAGGGCTGGGAGCTTCTGCAGGCGGAAGAAAATAACTATCAGCGCCTGTATATCGCCCCCGTGGGGCGCAGAACGGACGGGCTGCGGCTTACGCCCCGGGCCACCTGGGGCGCGAAAATAGCCCGGCTTTTCGCCGCCTATGTGGAATAACGCGCCCGGATCAATAACGGAGAAAACAATCGATGATAAAGCTATCCGAAATAACCTCCCCCGCCCAGCTGCGCGGCCTGTCCGAACGGGAATTGCAGGAGCTGGCGGGGGAAATACGAACGGAAATTATTCACACCGTGGGGGTGAACGGCGGGCATCTGGCCTCCAATCTGGGGGTGGTGGAGCTGACGCTGGCGCTGCACCGGGTGCTGAATTGCCCCAGGGACAAGCTGATTTTCGACGTAGGGCACCAATGCTACGCCCATAAAATGCTCACCGGCCGCTACGCCCGCTTTTCCACCCTGCGGAAAATAGACGGGCTGAGCGGCTTTCCCTGCCGGGCGGAAAGCGAATACGACGCCTTTGGCGGCGGCCACGCCTCCGCCTCCATTTCCGCCGCGCTGGGTATGGCCCGGGCGCGGGATCAATTGGGGCAGGATTACGCTGTGGCGGTCGTGGTGGGGGACGGCGCGCTGACGGGCGGCATGTGCTATGAGGCGCTGAACGACGCGGGCAGCCGTAAAACGCCCCTGCTGGTGGTGCTGAATGATAACGGCATGTCCATCTCCCGCAACGTGGGGGCGCTTTCCGCCCATTTGACCAAGCTGCGGCTGAGCCGGGGCTGGCTGGGGGCGAAAAACACGGTGGCCCTGCTGCTGCGCAAAAGCCCCGTTGGGGGCGAGATCCTGCATGATTGGGTGCTGCGGCTGAAAAACCGGCTGCGGGGGCTATTCGTGCGGGATAAATTCTTCACGTCGCTGGGCTTTCGCTATTTTGGCCCCGTCGACGGCCACGACCGGCCGGGGCTTGAAATGATTATCGCTCGAATGCTGAAAATGCAGGAGCCGGTGGTGCTGCATGTGGCCACGCAAAAGGGCGCGGGCTTCATGAAGGCGGAGCGGCAGCCGGAAAAATACCACGGCGTGCCCCCTGCGGCGCATTGCACCGCCCGGGAGGAAACTGTGCTGGGCCGTGTGGCGGGGGAGCATCTGCTGAAAAGGGCGGAAAAGGATCCGCGTATCTGCGTGATTACCGCCGCCATGACGGAAAGCACGGGTTTCGGCTCCTTTGCGGCGCGCTTTCCGGAGCGGCTGTCCGATGTGGGCATTGCGGAGGAGCACGCCGCGACGCTGGCGGCAGGCATGGCCGCCGCAGGGCTGCGGCCCTTTGTGGCCATTTATGAAACCTTCCTCCAGCGGGCGATAGATCAGATAACGGTGGACGTGTGCCTGCAAAAGCTGCCCGTGTGCTTCCTGATGGATCGGGCGGGCCTGGGGGGCGAGGACGGGGCCACCCATCACGGGGTGTTCGGCGTGCCCTTCTTGCGGGGCATTCCCAATCTGACGCTGCTGTCTCCCCGCTGCGAGGGCGAGCTGCGGGCCATGATCGATTGGGCGCTGGCCCATCCCGGCCCCACGGCCATTCGCTATCCCCGGCAGATCGTCGGGCTGAGCGCGTATACGGGAAATTTTGCGCCGGGAAAATGGGAATGGATTCGGGAAGGCGGGGACGCGGCGGTGATCGCCTATTCCGGCATATTGGAAGAGGCGATGGACGCGGCGGAGCGGCTGGCCGCCCGGGGCGTTTCTCTTGCGGTGATTAACGCTTCATCCCTCAAGCCCCTGGATGCGGACGCGCTGGCGCGGCTGAGCGGGAGCAATACGCCCTATTTCACCCTGGAGGAGGCCTGGCCCTCCGCTGGGCTGGGCGGCGAAATCGCCCATTATTGTGCGGAAAATAAGCTCCGCCCTCCGGAAAAAATGCTGGGCCTGCCCGATGCGTTTATCGCCCAGGGCGAGCGGCGCGCGCTGCTGGCGCGCTGCGGCCTGACGGGGGAGCAAATCGCAGATCAAATTCAAAAGGCGGTATGCAAATGAAGCAGCGGATCGACGTATGGCTGGCGGCCCACGGCCTGGCGGAAAGCCGGGAAAAGGCCCAGGCGCTGATTATGGCGGGCCAGGTGTATATTGGCGAGCGGAAGGTGCTCAAGGCCTCCGAGCAGGCGGAGGAGGACGCGCCCGTCACCCTGCGGGGCGAACAGACCCATTTTGCCAGCCGGGGCGGGCATAAGCTGGAAAAGGCCATCACCGCCTTTCAGGCGGATGTGACGGGGGCGGTGGCCCTGGATATCGGCGCGGCGGCGGGCGGCTTTACCGACGTGCTCCTGCGGCATGGGGCGGCGCATGTATACGCCATCGACGTGGGCTACGGCCAATTGGATTGGCGGCTGCGCAACGATGCGCGCGTTACCGTGATGGAGCGCACCAACGCCCGCACGCTGACCCGGGAAAGCTTCGACCGCCAGCCCAACCTGACGGTGATGGACGTATCGTTTATTTCCATTAAACTGATTTTACCGGTGGCGGCGGAAATTATGGGCCCGGGCGGCCGCTTTTTCACCCTGGTGAAGCCCCAGTTTGAGGCGGGGCGCGGCCAGGTCGGCAAGAACGGCGTTGTGCGGGAAAAGGAAATCCACGCCCGGGTGCTGCGGGAAATCTGCCAGTTCGCGCCCTCTTTTGGCTGGCATGCGGCGGGGCTGACCTTTTCGCCCATTAAGGGCCCGGCCGGCAATATCGAATTCTTGGCGGATATTCGCCCCGGCGCTGGAAAGGAAATTTCCGATGAAGAAATTCTGCGGCTGGTGGAGCAGGCGCATCGGGAATTGAACCATGCATAACGCATTTTGAAGTGCGATTACGATCGTTATAAAGAACGCTCCGGCCCGCGCGATCAACGTTCGCGGGCCGGAGCGTTTGCAATGCGAATTCATTTTCTTTCTATACGGTTTTTTGGAAGAGTGCGAGAGGGGATTCTTGGGCCGCCCCCAAATCCCCTTTTCGTATTTTTTACGCTTCCTTCAGCCGGAGAATGTTGCTCCAGGCCTTGCGGCCCTTTTCATCCGTGACCTCGGCGCGGATAAAGGTTTCAAAAGGCATCAGGGTGCAGCGGGCCTCGGTGAGGCCTTCGCCCGCGTGGCCGTGGCCCCGGCCCCAGACGGCGTTGGAAAAGAAATTGATCCGGCAGGCGGGAGAGCAATGCACCACGGCCTCGTTCCCCACCCGCTCCAGATGAATTTCAGGCCCTTGGGTGGCGTAGAATTTCTGTTGGCGGATGGCGTTGAGCACTTCCGCGTCGGGCGCGTCCAGCGGGCAATCCAGCATGATGGCGCAGCAGGTATCGTCCGTTCCGTCGTAATAGTGGGTATCGTCCGAGGCGAGAAGTGGGAAAATCATGCCCTGGCCCGCGGCGGTATCCACAAAATCGCCGGAATAAGGCCGGGCGGATTCATGCGCGTCGGACACGGTGTTGTAAATCTCCGTGGCGCCCACGCCGCAAAGCGCCGCCGCCTGGGCCGCCGTATTCAGCGACCAGGCGGGATGTGCCAGCACCGCCAGGCCGCCGCAGGCGTTAATGCCGTCCAGCAGGGCCTGGGGGCCCATGCCCTTTTTCAATTCCGGCGCGCGCTGACAGCCAAGACCCAGAATGTGATATACGCCCGTCGCGCCGTCCCCGCCGAAATCGTATTCCGCCCCGCCCAGAATGCGCAGACCGTTTATTTCGCCGCTCTGCCGGAAATACCAGTGATCGGTGAGGGCTACCATATCATAACCGGCTGCCTGATAGCGGGCTGCGGCCTCCTCCGGGGAAAGCCGCCCGTCCGAGCAGGTGGTGTGCTGATGCAGATTGATTTTCATGCGTTTCACGCCGTACATATCCTGATACATATAAAAAAAGCTCCCTTTCCGGCCTTTCGCGCCCTTTTTCGCGGAAAAGCTCCCCAATGCGGCTTTCATCATATCACGCTTTGCCCCTGGGGTCAAGGGCGGGCGGCGCGAAGAAAAAAACAAGGTGTAAATTTTTTTCGCATGCCTGCCGCAGCGGGGGAGAATGCTGTATAATGGAAAAGAAAGCGCTGTGAAAGGGGGAAAAACGAAATGCGAAAAGCGATGCGGCTGCTGTGCCTGCTGCTGATGGCGGCGGCGCTGCTTTCGGGCTGCGTCCCTTCCCGGGCGGAGGGGGAGGCGCGGCTGCTGTGCCTGAATATCGGCAAGGCGGATTGTATGCTGCTTTCCTACGGCGGGCGGTATTATCTGATCGACACCGGCTATGCGCAAACCTACGCCGCCCTGGAAACGGCGCTGGCGCAATGGGGCGTGCAACGGCTGGACGGCGTTTTCCTCACCCATTGCCATAAGGACCACGCCGGGGGCATGGAAGCCCTGGCGCAAAGCGATATTGCGGTGGAAGCATGGTACGCTGCGGAAATCTATTACGATCAGAAGGCGGGCAAGCACCCCGCTTCTCTGGCCGCCGCCCAGCGGGGACAGCAGGTTCGCTGGCTGCGGGCGGGGGATGTGATTCCTGCGGGGGAAGGGGCGGAATTTACCGTGCTGGGCCCCTTGAGCGTGAATGAGGAAAATGAAAATAACAATTCGCTGGTAATGCGTTTTTCCTGCCCCGAGGGAAGCATTCTGCTGACGGGAGATATGAAGGCGGACGAGGAGGGCGAACTGCTGGCGGCGGGAACGCTGACCCCCTGCGACGTGCTGAAAACGGGGCACCACGGGGACGGCGGAGCCACCACCTTGGCGTTTTTGCGGGCGGTGCTGCCCCGGGCGGCGGTGATTCTCACCAGCGGCTTTGAGGAGCCGGATACCCCCGCGCCCTCCACCCTTTCCCGGCTGGCCGCGGCGGGCTGCGCCGTTTATGTTTCCCAGCAGGCCCAGGATGCGCTGCTGGTAAGCCTGCGCCAGGGAAAAATCGAAATTCAGGATGTGGCCTGGACGGGCGTTCCCGCGCGGCGGCAGGGCCTGGCGCTGCAAATCGACGGGACGGAGGATACCGTGACGATCCGGAACAACGCGGCCACGGCCCAGACGCTGTCCGACTGCTTCCTTTTTTCCACCAAGGGCGAGGATCGACTGGAACTGCCGGAAATCACCCTTGCCCCCGGCCAGGAATATGTGGTCGGCTCCCGGGCCACGACGGGAGAGCGGGATTTGACCTGGGATAAGAAGCGCGTCTGGCACGCGAAAAAGCGCGATCAAGCCATTTTGTACGACGCCTGGGGCCGCCCGCTGGCCTATGCGGATAACGGAATCGCCGAATAAGAATGCACCGCCCTCCCTTGCGCGGCATAGGATGAAGCATCATCGCCAAGGGAGGGCTTTTGCTATGAAGCAAAGAAATGCTTACTTTCCGCCCTGCGGCCGCCCACCCCGGCCTGAGCCGGAATGTGGATGCGGCCGTCCGCCCCGGCCTGAACCGGAATACGGATGCGGCCGTCCGCCCCGGCCTGAGCCGGAATGTGGATGCGGCCGTCCGCCCCGGCCCGAGCCGGAATGCGGGTGCGGCCGCCCACCCCGGCCTGAACTGGAATGCGGCCGCCCGTCCCGGCTGCCTGGAGGCTATCTGATGCAGCGCGTGCTGGGCAGCGGCAAGCTGCACCGGCGCAGGGAATGCTATCCCTTGTGCCTGGAATTGCCCGAGGCGGCGGACGCGCCTTTTTCCGTGCTGGCCGTGTGGGCAGACGGCGCGCCCTGTTATGAGGAACTTCCCTGCCATGAACGGGGAGCGGCGCTGCTGTCGGTTTCCATCCCGCTGGCCGTGCAGCTGCGGGACGCGGCGGGCCGGTGCTTTACCCTGTCCGCCGCGATTCAGGAGGAACTTCGCCTGCGCTGCGCCTGCCCGGAGCAGGAATGCTGGCGAGGGCAGATTTATTTGCAGGCCGCGGCGCGGCTGGCCGGAAGCTGCTGCCTGGATGGAACGGGGGGCGGCTCGCTGCCGCTGGAATTGATTCTGGAAGGGTATATCCTGACCTCCTGCATGATGGGCGCGCCCGCCGCGCCGCCCTGCCCGGAGGCGAAGCCCTGGTATCCCCAGCCGGGCTTTGATCCGTATCGCTGATAAGAAAACGTCTTGCGGTTAGAACCGTTTGAATCCGTCGTTTCTAAAAATGAATGCTTTGCGGCGCAGCCGACTTCGATGCTTGCTTGTCGGCGCGCCGTTTTTCTTGCGGCGGCGCGTCGCGCATGCTATAATGATTAGGAAAATCACTTTAGATTTTCCGGGTCGCCGGGCGGCGATTCATAAACCGCACGGCGACAATCATGCTATAATGATTAGGAAAATC
>CAKULG010000024.1 GCA_934667105.1 uncultured Clostridia bacterium | reverse complement strand
CCGCCTGCTTTCTGCTGACCAACCTGATCTATATCGGTCTGGCCATGGCGTGGGGATTTTCCATATCGCGCCGAATCCTGCATCGAAACGACCGGCGATGGCTGCTGCTGGGCTGCGCGATGGCCATGCTATGGCTGTTTCTGCGCGCGGTCAAGTATCGCTTTTTCAGCAACGATACCATTACTCGCCATTTGTGGTATGGCTATTATGTGCCGCAGATCCTCGCGCCGCTTTTCAGCCTGTTCGCGGCGCTGCAGCTTGGGCGGCGGGAGGACGACGCGCTTTCTCGCAAATGGGTTCTGCTGTTCGTTCCTGCTGCGCTGCTCATCGGCGGCGTTTTGACCAATGACCTGCACCAGATGGCCTTCCGAGCCGCGCCGGGCGCTGCGACGCTGGAAGCAGGCTATACCCACGGTTGGGTATACTATCTCGCCATGACATGGATTGTCGGGCTGCTGCTGGCAACAGGCATTATCGTTTACCGCAAGTGCCGCGTGTCTGAAAGCAGGAGATTCGCATGGGCGCCGCTGTGCGTATTTCTGGGTGGGTTTGTGCTGTGCAGTTTGAGCTTCGCGAATATCTACACCTTCCACAAGATGCCGGAATGCTTCTGCCTGACGTTTGCGGCGTTCTGGGAGAGCTGCCTGCAGGTGGGGCTGCTGCCGACCAACGGCCATTACCGCCATTTCTTTTCCGAATCCACAGTCGCCGCGCAGATTGTGGACGGGCAAGGAATGCCTGTGTATCGCGCAAAAAATGCGCCCGATCTCACGCCGAATCAGCTGGAAGCGGCGGCGCACGAAGCGATTCTCCTGAACGCGGACACGCGGCTGCAAAGCGCGCCGGTGCAGGATGGGCGCGTATACTGGGTGGAGGACATTTCGAAAATCAATCGAATCAGGGCGCAGCTTGCCGAGATTAACGTGCAGCTTTCGGAGGAAAACGAACTGATTCAGGCGGAAAACGCGTTGAAGCGCCAGCGCGCGCAGATCGAAGAAAAGAACCGTCTCATGGACGAGATGATCGCGCTCGTGCGGCCTCAGCTGCTTCAAATCAACCGGCTTCTGGAAGAAGAAAGCGTTCAAAATCTGAAACAGGTCTGTCTGCTGGGCGCGTATGTCAAGCGGCGGGTCAATCTCGCGCTGATCTGCGATAAGAAAACGGTCGTCTCTGTGGACGAGCTGGCGCACTGCATCCGGGAGTCGCTGACGTATCTTACGCAGTACGGCGCAGTCTGCGCGCTGCATCAGGAAGGAAAGGGCGGCGTAAGCAGCCGCGACGCGCAAACCGCCTACGACTTTTTCGAGGATTGTCTGGAGGCCGCGCTGCCCTCGCTCAGCGCGCTGATGGTGCGCGTGGAATGCGGCGAGCGCTTCTCCATCCGCCTGATGATAGAAGAAGCGGCAGGGCTTCCGAATGCGGACAAATATAGGACTCTGGGACAGCTGACCCTTGATGACGCTGACGGCGAGTTGTGTGCGACGCTCTCTCTTGATCGGGGAGGTGAACGCGCATGAACACGCTTCACGCCGGTTTGATGTGCACATTACTGCTGACCGGAGCGATTGCCGGTCTGTTCGGCTGCATGAGCGCGGTGCGCTGCCATCGGCGCTTTGTGTTCGCAATTTGTCTGGCGATCACTTTGCTGGATCTTGTGCCGCTGGCCGTGCTGCTCTCCCACCTGTTAACAGGCGAGACACTCTCTCCCATTCTCTGGACGGCGGCGCTGCTCCTGACGGTTCTTAGCCTTTTTGCGTCGTTTATGCTGTGGCATAAAGGCAAACAGCAGCTTTCACCGGTTTCCATCAAGGAAAGCTGCGACCACCTGCCCAGCGCGCTGTGCTTCGCGTGGGAAAACGGCCAGCCGTGCCTGAAAAATCTGAAGATGGACGAGCTGAGTCATCTGCTCACGGGAGAGGCGCTGCTCAATGCGAACGTTTTCTGGGAAACGATTGAATCGCAGCCCATTGTTACGCTGGAAAATGGCCAGACATGGAGCTTTGAGCGCGTGCGGATGGAGATGAACGGGAAAAGCGTTTACCAGATTACCGGCACGAATATCACTGAGGAAACGCGGCTCCGACGGGAACTGGAGGAGGACAATCTTCGCCTGAAAGCCATGAACCGGCGGCTTCGGCAATATGGTCAGGACGTGCAGGAAGCGACGCGGGAAAAGGAGATCCTGCGCGCAAAGACCCGCGTTCACGACGAGATCGGCCACGCGCTGCTGCAGACCCGGCAGTTCCTCTCCGGCACGCAGGGCGACATGAAAAGCGTCTGCACCGCGTGGCGGCAGAACGTCCGGCTGCTGCTGGGAAGGTATGCCGACGAGCAGCGCGCCGATGCGTTTGACCAGCTTGCCCGCGCCGCGCAGGCCATCGGCGTGACGATCGAACGAAGCGGCGCGTTTCCGGCGGAGGGCACGGAGAGCGCACAGCTCGTCGAAGCCGCCGCCCACGAATGCCTGACGAATCTGGTGCGCCATGCGGGCGGCACGCGGCTGGAGATCGTCGGCGAGAAAGCCGCGTCAGGTTGGCGCATTCGTTATCTCAACGACGGCGATGTGCCGTCTGGTCCCATCGTTGAGGGCAGCGGTCTGACCACACTGCGTACCCGAACGGAGGCAGCAGGTGGGAAAATGAACATTGAATACGCCCCGTGCTTTGAGTTGACGCTTACATTGCCCGAGGAAAGGCAGGAAATTCCATGAAATACAAAGTCATGATCGTCGAGGATCAGACCATGCCCCGCGAGCTGTTTGAGCTGCGGATTCAGGCTTCGGAGCATTTTGAGGTGGCATTGTCCATTGACAACGCCGCATTGGCGGACGTGTATTGCCTGCGCTTTCCGGTAGATCTGATCCTGATGGACGTAGTCACGCGAAATGGCGAAAGCGGACTGGACGCGGCGGAGCGAATCAAGCGCGCCTTTCCGCAGATCAGGATCATCATCGTGACCTCCATGCCGGAATGCTCCTACCTCAGCCGCGCGCGGGAGATCGGCGTGGAGAGCTTCTGGTACAAGGAGGAGCAGCGCGAGAGCCTGCTGGACGTGATGGAGCGCACGATGGCGGGCGAATCGGTCTACCCGGACGCACCGCCGGAGTTGCAGCTGGGACTGGCCAGCAGCTACGAAATTACCGGCCGCGAATTGGAGGTGCTGCGCGAAATGACCGGCGGCGATACCAATCAGGAAATTGCCGAACGGCTGCACATGTCCGTCGCGACCGTCAAGACGCACATCCTCAACATGCTGGAAAAGACCGGCTTTCGCAACCGCACCGAACTGGCCGTGCGCGCCCGGGAAAGCGGGCTGGTGATTCTGAATCGAAAGAGCGAAAGTCATTGGAAGGAATGAAGCGGGCCTATGGGAATTCTGATCTGTGGAATGAACGGAACGGGCAAAAGCACGCTGGGGAGGATGCTGGCCCGACGCTTGAATTGCGAATTCATCGACAACGAGGATCTGTTTTTCGCAAAGGAGGACGCGGCTTATCCGTTCGCCAATCCGCGCAGCCGGGAAGAGGCGATTCGGATTCTGGAGGGAAAAATTGCGCGGAACAATCGCTTCGTTTTCGCCGCAGTGAAGGGGGACTACGGCGACAAGCTGATCGCGGCTCTTGATTGCGCGGTGCTGATTGAGGCGCCGAAGGCCATTCGCATGCAGCGCGTCCGGCAGCGCTCCTATCAGAGATTCGGCGACAGAAGCAGGCGCGCAAGCAGCTCAGGAAGCTTCGCTAATTCGGCTCTTTGCGAAAAGCAAAGGCGGCCTGCACGTTTGCGGCCGCCTTTTTTATGAAATTGTCTAAAGAAATGGGGAATTTTCCATGGGCCAGCCCTCCGCAGCCAGGACTTTGCAGAAAAAGCGCCGCCCAGGCCGCTGGATACGCAGAGGCGTTTGGCTTGTGCTGCTGCTTTACCTCTGCGCCGCTCTTGCTCCCTACGCCTGCCAGACAACCAGCGCGACGCTGCCCGCGGATTGGCGCGGCGCCGCTTCGTCCGCTCCCTATGTGGATAGCGCGGCTATTCTGGAAACGGGCAATGAAGCGCTGGATATGCGCCTGCGCTTGATTGCCAACGCGCAAAAAAGCATTCGCGCGGGAACGTATCTTTATGCCATGGATGCAAGCGGGACGCAGATTACCGCGGCGCTTCTCAACGCGGCGGATCGCGGGGTGAAGGTGCGGCTTATCATCGATGGACTATTTGGCTTTCTCAATCTGCGCTTTCACCCCTCCGCCTACGCGCTGGGCGGCCATCCCAATGTGGAAATCTGCTTCTATAACCCCGTTGATCTGTCAAAGCCCGCGAGCCTGAACGTCCGATACCATGAGAAGTTTTTTGGCGTCGACGACGAATGGCTGATTCTCGGCGGGCGCAACATATCGGATGAATTTCTGTCTCAGGCGGGCAACCCCCATTACAACTATGACCGCGATATTCTGCTTCACAATGATCATTCCGGCGTCAGCGCCTGTGGACTGGTTGCGGAGTATTTTGACGCCATGTGGGCGTCCGAGCTTTGTCAGCCCCGGTACAATAGCGTTCCCGAGTACAAAAAAGGAACTGTGGCGGAGGCGACCGGCGATCTGTACAATGTGTGGCAAGAAATTGCGACGATTCATGATCTGTCATTGCCGGATTATAGCGCATTCCATCCCGTAGAAAAATCCATCCTGCTTTCCGGATCGATCGACGCGGGGCCCAAGGATTCGCTGGTCTATGCCAAGATGATGGAACTGATGATGGAGGCGCGGCAGCGCGTTATTCTGCAAAGCCCCTATTTTGTGCTGGATTCCGCCATGCGGGACGCGCTGGAAAAGGTGTGCGCTCTTCCCATTCAAACCACGCTGATCACCAATTCCGCCGCGTCGGGGGAATAATATCATCGCGTCGGCGGACGGCGTTTTCCATCGTGGTATGACGAATCGAATGAACGCGATCGTTCTGGAGCAGCAGACGGAATACTCCATGCACACAAAATCTGTGCTTATCGATGACAACCTGTCGATTTTCGGCTCTTTTAATGTGGATCCGCGCTCCGCCTATATCGATACGGAACTGATGCTGGCCGTTTACAGCGAGCCGCTTGCCGCCGAATTGGAGGGCTGTATGAACGCGCTGGCTCAGCGCTCCAATCCCGTCAGCGCACAGGCAAAAGCCGCTTATCCCGCCATACCCTCCCAGACGATTCCGTTTTTCAAGGCAATAGCGATTTACCTGCTGTCGCCAATTATCAGCCTGTTCCGGTATTTGGCGTGACCTGGGCGGCCGACCGGAAAAATTTTTGTGCTGCCCATTTTTCGTAATCAACCGCAGAAAAAGCGTTTACCCTCCCTTCAGGCATGCGATTTTGCGAGAAAATATTAAAAATTATATACATTTGCCGGATTCCCTTGAATTTGTGCCGCAGGTTTGATAAAATACCATATATTGTAGAAGGAAAGGAGTTCATGCGCATGAGCGGTTGGACGCTTTTTTTGTTGAGCGCCGGATTGCTGGCCGCGTTCGGGCTGTTCATGGCGGATGAACGACGGCGGCAGCACGAACTGCTGCGCATGGAGCGCATGCGGGGCAGCGCGCTGTATTACGAGCTATATCCCCTGGTGCGCTATGCCCGGCGCTATTCCCTGGATCGGGTGCGGGTGGAGCGCGACCGGGTGATTTTCTACGGCGTATGCCCGCCCGGGCGCATTGGGGAATTTTCCCTGAGCCAGCATGGGTTCCGCCCCATGACCGCGGAACGCACCCGGGCGCTGGCCCAGGTGCTGGCGGAGGATCTGCCTGCGCTGCAGGCGGCCTCTCATTACCGGCTGCGGCGATACTGGGTGGCCCGGCCCAACGGCATGCGGGATTACGGCTATGTGTACGAAATCCGCAGCGGCTACAAAACCGCGCTGATGTACGCGCGGCAGGCGCAGCTTTATGAAAAGTAAAACGGAGGAAGCGGTTGCGGGGGAGCCGCTCTTTTGTCGCCCCGCGTCCACGCGAAAGCGGGCCGCGGGGCGACAAAAAAATGAAGGGCAGGCCGCCCTTCATTGCATCCCGCAAGCTTGTCCGCTACTTTTTTTGACACTCTGAGCCCTCAAAATGCGGCTCATCGAAAGCCCCCGCGCCTCCTTAAAATGGACGGAAAATAGAAAAGAAAACGGCAAGGAGGAAGCCCTCGTGTTTGAAGAAATTTTGCGCCTGATTCAGGCCCATGAGGTTATCATTCTGCATCGTCATTCCCAGCCCGACGGCGACGCGCTGGGCAGCCAGATCGGGCTGAAGCATTTGCTGCTGGCCAATTTTCCGGGCAAGCGGGTATACATGGCGGGGGACGCGGCGGGGCGCTATGCCTTCATGGCGGACAGCGTGATGGACGAAATCCCCGACGCGCTGTATCCCCAGGCCCTGGCCGTCATCCTGGATACATCCGCCGCCGCCCTCATCAGCGACGCGCGCTGGCGCACGGCCCACGCCACCGCCCGCATCGATCATCACATTTTCTGCGAAAAAATCGCTCAGGCGGAGGCGGTGGACAGCTCCTTTGAAAGCTGCTGCGGGCTGATCGCCGCTCTGGCGGAGGAAAAGAATCTGGCCGTTCCCCTGCTGGCCGCGCAATCGCTGTACACCGGCATGGTGACGGATTCGGGCCGCTTCCGCTATGATTCCACCTCCGCCCGCACCTTCCGTCTGGCCGCCTTCCTGCTGCGCCAGCCCCTGGATCTGAACAAAATCTACGCCGATTTGTACGCCGCGGATTTTGATTATATGCTGCTGCGGGCGCGGATGACGCTGAAAATCCAGTTCACTGCCAATCGCGCGGCCTATATTTATACCACCCGGGAGGAGGCCGCCGCGCTGGGCGGGGACGTTTTCGCCCTTTCCCGGGGTATGGTGAACGTGATGGCGGATATTAAGGGCGTACATGTCTGGGTGAATTTCACGGAGGCGGAAAACGGCGTGCTGTGCGAGCTGCGCTCCGATTCCGTGAATATCAACCCCGTGGCCGTGCGTTTTGGCGGCGGCGGCCATGCCAAGGCCAGCGGCGCCACGGTGGAAAACCGGGCGGCGGCCATGGAAATGCTGGCGGCGCTGGACGCGCTGGCGGGGGAGGCGCAGGCATGAGCGATCATTACGGGCGCATGGCGGCCATTCTGGCGGAAATCAAGGCCAGCCCGCGCATTATGATCTTCCGCCATATCCGGCCAGACGGGGATTGCCTGGGGGCCAGCAAGGGCCTGAAGCGCATGCTGCAATTGACCTACCCCGAAAAGGAAATCCTGCTTATCGACGACGCGGAATCGGAATATCTTGCCTTTCTGGGGCCGGATGACGCCCCCGTGCCCGAGGAAAGCTACCGGAACGCGCTGGGCATTGTGGTGGATACCGGGTCGGCCGATCGTATTTCCAATCCCCGCTACGCTCTGTGCCGCAAATTGATTAAAATCGATCATCATATCGACCGGGACGCTTACGCCCCCCTTTCCTGGGTGGAGGAGGAGCGCTCCTCCGCCTGCGAGATGATCGCCGCCTTTTACGCAGCCTTTCGGGAGGAGATGAAAATCGATTCCCAGGCCGCCGCGCTGCTGTATCTGGGCATGGTGACGGATTCTGGGCGCTTCCGCTTTCCCGGGGTCACGGGGGATACGCTGCGCCTGGCCGGAATGCTGCTGGATGCGGGGGTGGATACCCAACGCCTGTTCGCCCAGCTTTATTTGCGAGATTTCGATTCCTTCCGCTTCGAGGCGTATATTTACAGCCATATTCGCCGCACGGAAAACGGCGTGGCCTATGTGACGGTGGATCGGGCGTGCCAGCGGGAGTTCGGCCTTTCCCTGGAGGCGGCCAGCGCTTGCGTTTCCTATCTGGATTCCATTAAGGGCTGCCTTTGCTGGCTGGCCTTCATTGAAAACGAGGACGGCTCCTTTCGTGTGCGGCTGCGTTCGCGGTTTATGGCGATTAACGGGGTAGCCGAGGCCTTCGGCGGCGGCGGTCATGCCTGCGCCAGCGGGGCCACGGCCCGCGATCAGGCGGAAATAAACGCCCTCGTCGCTATGGCCGACGCGGCCACGGCGCAATATAAGGCCGCCCATGACGACTGGCTGTGAGGGCTTCGGGCGGCAAGCAAAGGCTTGCTTACCGGCTGCCCCGAAAGCTCAAATCGCCCTGCGCCCGCGCTGAAGCGGGCCGCAGGGCGATTTGTTTTTCAAGCATACCTCCGCCGCCTAAATTATTCCTTCAGGGAGCCTACCAGGATGCCCTTGACGAAATACTTTTGCAGGAAGGGATAGACGAGCGTGATCGGCAGCGTAGCCACGATAATGGTGGTATATTTCAGCAGTTCCACATAGTTTTGCGCGCCCAGCTCATCGCCCATGGAGGCGATTTCGCTGTTTGTTCCCACGGCGGAATTCAGGGTGGATGCATCCATCATTAAAATTTCGCGCATCAGCAGCTGCAGGGGAAACATGTTGCGTTTCCGGATAAACAGGGAGGCGGGGAACCAGCTGTTCCAATAGCTCAGGGCGTAGAACATCACCATCACCGCCAGCACGGGCACGGAGAGGGGCAGCACGATGCGGAACAGAATCCGTAGCTCGGACGCGCCGTCGATGCGGGCGGATTCATCGATGCTTTCGGGCAGCGCCCGGAAGGAGGAACGCATCACCATCATATTCCAGGTGTTCATGCAATAGGGTAAGATCAACGCCCAGATGGAGCCGTTCAGGCCGATGCCGTCCACCAGCAGATAGAAGGGGATCATGCCGCCGCTTAGGAACATGGTAACGGTAATCAGCCGCAGAAACAGCTTATTGAGCAGCACGCCTCGCTTGGAGAGCACATACGCCCCGAAGCAGCTGAGCAGCATGCTCAGCGCCGTGCCCGTGGCCGTGATAAAGAGAGAAATTTTATAGCCCGTCGTCAGCGTGGCCTTGCTGAAAACCAGCTTATAGCTTTCCAGATTAAAGCCCAGGGGGTACAGCAGCAGGCCCTGATGCAATTGCAGGCGGGTGGGCAGGCTCATGGAGGCCCACAGCACATGCAGAAAGGGCAGCAGGCAGGCCAGGGCGAGCAGGATCATCAGCAGCGTGTTCAGCGCCACAAAGATCCGGCGGGATACGGATTCTTTTTTCATCATGCGGCCCCCTTACCAAAGCGACGTTTCCGAGAACTTCCGGCTCAGGGCGTTGGCCCCCGCCAGGAAAATCAGGCAGACCACGGAATTGAACAGGCCCACGGCGGTGGAATAGCCATAGGAGGCCTCCACCAGGCCCTTTTGATACACGAAGGTGGAGATCACCTCCGCCGCCTCGCGGTTGGAATCGTTCATCAGCAGCAGAATTTTTTCATATCCCACGTTGAGGATGCTGCCTACGCGCATAATCAGCATGGTGATGATGGTGGGGCCAGGCCGGGCAGGGTGACATGCCAGGTTTGCCGCAGGCGGCCCGCGCCGTCCAGCATGGCGGCCTCGTACAGCTCCGAATTGATGCCGCCGATCGCGGCCAGATAGATAATGCTGCCATACCCCATGCCCGACCAGATATTGGAAAGCACATAAATGGGCGTGAACAGTCCGGGCTTGGTCAGCAGGGAAACCCGGGCGCCCCCCAGGGCGGCGGCCACATCGTTGAAAACGCCGTTGACGGCGGAAAAATCGGAAATCAGGCCGCAGACCACCACCGTGGAAATGAAATGCGGCAGGTAGGTGAGCGTCTGCACAGAGCGCTTAAACCCGCTGCACCGGATTTCATTGAGCAGCAGGGCAAAGAGAATGCTGGTGGGCCAGGCGAACAGAAGATCGGCCAGGTTCAGGCGCAGCGTGTTGCCCAGCACGCGCCCGAAATAGTAGCTGCCGAAAAAATCCTTGAAATTTTTCAGGCCGATCCAGGCGCTGCCCGCCACGCCCCGGCGAATATTAAAGCGCTGAAAGGCGGCGGCCAGGCCGTAGAGCGGCGCATAGCAAAAAAGAAGATACCACGCCAGCACGGGCAGCATAATCAGATATAACTGCCAATGCCGCTTAAAATCTCGCCGGAGAATATCGACCACGCCGCGCTTTTTCACCGGGCGTATCTGTGCGGCGCGCGCGCCGGGCATGGGTGTGTCGGCCATATGTTCATCCCCCTGTTTCTATAAGCGCCGCGCTTTTTCGGCGCTGGGTCGCCGCGCCTGGGAAAAAGGAAGGGCGAAGGGGAAGGGGCGCGCCTTTCCCTTCGCCGGAAGGCCGCGGGAGGGGGAAGGCCCCCTTCCCGCGCCGCTTTCTTATCGGGCGTTGTAGCGGTCCACCGCCGCCTGCTTGATTTCGATGGCGCGGCTCAGCTTCATGCCCTCGATGGTCTTGCAATATTCATCCCATTTGGCCTCCACATCCCATTCGCCGGTGATGAATTTGCCCCGGGCTTCGTTGACATAGGTCTGCACGTCGTTGACGATGGCGGAATATTCCTCGCCGTCGGCCGGGGGCATGCTCAGGAAGGGATCGGGAATATCCCCGGTGCCGCCGTCGGTGGAGCCGTCCCAGACGTACATGGCGTCGATGGCGTTGGGCAGATGGGTGAACCAGTTGCGATCCATGATGCGGTAGTAGGGGCCCTTCCCCAGGGCGTATTTATACAGCAGGATGCCCAGGGTCATGCCCGGCTCGGTGGGATAGGCCACCGCGTCGGTATAGGTGGGCTTGCCATCCACTAGGGTGTAGCTCGCGCCCTCTTCGCCGTAATTGCTCTTGATGATGTTTTCCTTGGTGAATTTCGCATTCAGGAAGCGCACGGCCGCCTCGGGGTTTTTGCAGCTGGTGGTCACGGCGGTGCAGTTCTGCTGGGCGCGGTAGTTGTGTTTCGCCTTAAAGCGCACGCTCTGCCCCGCTTCCAGGGTGGGATACTGGGCGGCGATCATCTTGTAGCCCTCCACCTTGGCGGCCTCCGCCAGGGAGGTAAACTCGGTGATGTTGTTAAAGCCCGCGTTGGCCACGCCGATTTTGCCTTCCACCCAGGCCTGCTTGGCGCTTTCGGGGGCTTGGTAATCCTGGGCCAGCAGGCCCTCCTGATACCATTGGGCCATGGTGAGCAGATATTGCTTCCAGCCCTCCTGCACCGGGCCGTAAGCTACTTTGCCCTGCTCATCCAGGAAGAAATCATTCTTCACGCCCCAGGCGAAGGGAAGATAGCCAACCCCGTCGCCATAGATGGGGTATTGCAGGTTCAGCTCCTGCTTGAATTGAAGGAGCAGCTCGTGCATTTCGTCCACAGTTTCGGGCAGCTTGCCGTTCACCTTCTCGATGAAATCCTCCCGCCAGACGGGGCCGGAGTGGCTGGGCTGGGCGAAGGAATCGATCATGTAGAAGCACCAGATGTAGCCGTTATCGGTGGTCACCTGCTTGAGCATTTCAGGATCTTCCTGAAGCAGCTTCCAGTAATCGGGGGCGTATTCCTCCAGATAGGGCTTCAGATCGATATACACCCCGTCCTCGATGACGGCGTCGTTGCCGGCGGGGTAGTAGGTGTAATAGGGGTGGGTTACGATATCGGGCAGCTGGGCGGAGGCCAGCAGCACGTTCAGCGCCGCTATGGCCGCCGCATTGTCCACGGGGGGCAGAATCCATTCAATGGTGCAGCCCAACTCCTTTTCCAATTCGGAATAGAAGTACAGGTCGCTCATGTCCCCCGTGCCCACGAATTCGGATTCCCAGGCCCACATGGGATACCAGTAGGTGAGCGTCACGCCCTCCAGGGGCCGCTCCTCCGCCGCGGCGAAGGAAACGCATCCCAGCGTCAGCAGCAGCGCCAACATCCAAGCCAGCATTCTTTTCATCCCTTCGTCCTCCTTAAGATTTTTATATTGGCCTTCCGGCAATCGGCCGGAAGCGCTTCACGAAAACCGGGCGGGCCTTTACGCCTGGGCCAGCAGCGCCTCGATATACGCCTTGGCCCGCAGAATATCCGCCTTTTGCTGGGGGCCGGAAATTTCCCGCTCGATGGTCAGGAACCGATCGTAGCCCAGGCCCCGCAGCGCCCGCATGAACCGGGGAAAATCCACCATGCCCTCGCCCAGCGCCTTTTCTTCGCCCAGGGCGTAGCAATCGGTGGGAGGCAGACCGTCCTTCATGTGTATATTACGCACCAGGCCGCCCAGCGTATGCAGCGCGTCCACGGGATTGGCATAGCCGTACATGAGGGAATTGCCCGTATCCAGATTCACATACAGGTTATCCAGCCCCGCCTCTCGAATCAGCCGCAGCAGCGTCACGGGGGATTCCGCCCCCGTTTCAAACAGCAGGTTCAGCCCCAGACGTCCGGCATGGGCCCCCAACTGGCGAATGCAGGTCAGCAGCGCGATATAATCCGGATCGAAGGGATTATTGGGAATGAACCCCGCATGGATAATCAGATCGGTCACGCCCAGCCAGGGCAGAAATTCGCAGCCCGCCATCAGGTAATCCAGCCGGGCGGCCCGGTGGGTGGGGGCGGTCAGGCCGTTGGCGGCGTAGCCGTAGCGCAGATCGTAGACGGCGTAGGGATCGCGATAGCCGATGAAATGGGCGGAAATTTCAATGCCGTGCTTATCCGCCGCCTCCCGAATGGCCTCCGCGTCCGAGCGCAGAAATTTTTCCGGCTTATAGGCCAATTGGCAGCTGGTAAAGCCCATTTCCGCCAGGGGGGCGAAGGCCTCGTCCGGATGGCCCATGACGGGGCGCACGAAGGTTCCAAGCTTCATGGCTCAGCCCTCCTTCTCGATTTCTTCCAACGTTACCCAGCGCCCTTCCTGCACCGAGCGGAAGGCCGCGTCCAGGGCAAGCTGGCATTTTCGGGCGTTTTCCAGGGTGGCCTCCAGGCCGTCGGTTTTGCCCGCCATGATGCGCAGATAGGCCTCGGATTGATTGGCGTTGTACTGCGCGCCGGGAATCAGGCGGCGAATTTCACCCTTTTCGGTTTGCATTTCCAGGCTTTGCCGCCCATCCACATAAGCGTATACCAGACGGCCCTTTTCGCCGTATACCTCCACCTGAATCCAATCCCCGATATACTTGGTGGTGCGGGAAATTTGGAAGGTGGCGTTTACCTCGTTTTCCATCCGCGCCAGCACGTTGCACCAATCCCAGGTGGTGACGGGAACCAGCTTTTCGCTGTGCAGATCTCGCCGCTCCTTGACGAAAATGCCCGCGTCGGCGCTGACGCTGATGAATTCATTGCCGATGAACCGGGCGATATCGAACATATGGGAGCACAGATCGCCCATTACGCCGGAGGCGGATTGCTTCTCGTCAAAGCGCCATTCCAGCCGACGGCCTTCCCACAGGCCGCTGTCCTTGATGCAGCGGATGTACACATGGTATACCTTGCCCAGCAGCCCGGCGGCCAGCTGCTCCCGCATCAGGCGCACATAGGGCCGGTAATGCCAGGAGAAGCACACCATGCCCGGCAGCTTTTTTTCCGCCGCCTGATCGCAGACGGCCTTCACCTCGTGGTAATTCATGCCCATGGGCTTTTCCACACTGATGGGCAGCCCTCGGCGCACCGCCGCCGCCGCGATTTCGCAGTGTACCGCGTCGGGCGTGGCGATATCCACCGCGTCCACCAGGCCGCTGTCCATCAGATCCTCATAGCGCGCGAAACGCCGTTCCGCCGGAACGCCCAGCCGCGCGCCCGTCTTTTCCAGTGCCGCCGGGTTGATATCGCAGATGGCGGTAATTTCACAATCCTCGCAGGCTAGATAGCCGGGGATGTGTACCCCGTTCATGATTCCGCCCACGCCGATGAGGCCGATTCTGATTTTTGACATGGCAGACACTCCTTATAACGTTCGATTTTTTTACGAATAAGACATCTTTCGAAACTATTGTACTTTGAATTTCCCTATGCTATAATAAGCTATCCTGTCATGTTATTTGTATGATCCTGTCATCTTGAAAAGGGAGGAAAAGAACGTGCTGGAGCAAACCATTCAAGTGCTGACCCGGGACGTGATGCTTTCCGGCATTGCGGGCCGGGAATGGAAATGGGGCCCCATGCAGGCGGACCATGTGGCCAGGCGCGTGGACAATCAGCTTTTCTGCATGCTGGAAGGCCCCCGGGTTTATGAGGATCCCCAGGGGCGCGCCTTTCTCACCGCCTATCCGGGGGATATTCTGCTGATGCCCGTGGGCACGGCCTATACCACCTATCCCACTTCGCCGGAGGGAAATTGGGGCATCGGCATTCTTTTTAACCTGAAGGATGATCAGGGCCGGGAGCTGCTTCTGGACGACACGGTGCGCCTGGTGGCCCGGGATGAAAACCGGCGCTACGCCGCACGCATGCGGCAGCTGGTGGGCTATGTGCTGCAAGGGGGCTTTTCGCCCCTCAAGGCCAAGGCGCTGCTTTACGAGCTGCTCTACAGCGTGGCCACGGACGGCGCGCTTTCCCAGCGCAGCCCCCGTCTGGAATCCATCCTGCCCGCGGTGCGCTATATGGAAAACAATCTGCAAAGCGCCGTTTCGGTGGACGCGCTGGCCGCCCTGTGCTTCATGAGCAAAAGCACCTTCCACCGCCGCTTCCAGGCGGAATTCCACATTTCTCCCACGGCCTGGCATTTGGACGCGCGCATACAAAAAAGCCGCGAGCTTTTGCTCAGCGGCCTGTATTCTGTGGAACAGGTGGCGGAAATTATGGGCTTTTGCGATACCTGCTATTTCAGCCGGATGTTTTATAAGCGCACAGGGCAGCATGCGGGCGCCCTGCGGCCCCGCAGAGAGCGGCCTTAGCCCCGGGGAAAGAAAACCTGGATGCGGGTGCCCTGGCCGGGGGCGCTATCCAACTGAATGCGGCCCTGATGATACTGCACCGCGTGCTTCACGATGGACAGCCCCAGCCCCGTGCCGCCGGAGGCCTTGGAATGGCTTTTATCCACCCGGTAGAACCGCTCGAAAACGCGGCTCTGATCCTCCGGCGGGATGCCCACCCCCGTATCCGACACGGCGACGGAGGCGCCGTCCCCGGCGTTTTTCACCAGCACGCGCACGCTGCCGTTTTCCACGTTGTATTTGATGGCGTTATCGCAGAGATTGAAAACGATTTCATACAGCAGGCGGCGCACGCCGTTGATGCGGGCGGGATCGCCCTCCACCGTGAGGGCCACCCGCTTTTTTTGCGCCTCGTCCTGCAAATGCTCCGCCGCCTCCTGGCAGACGGCCAGCAGGTCGGTTTCCTCCCGGGGCATTTCCACCCCCTCGTCCAATTGAGAAAGGCGAATAATATCCCCGATGAGCGTCACCATCCGGGCGGCCTCGGTGCGAATATGGCCCACGAAGCGGGGCATATCCTGGGGCTTCACCATGCCGCTTTCAATCAGTTCCGCGCTGCCGATAATGCCCTGAAGCGGGGTTTTCAGCTCGTGGGACACATTGGCGGTGAATTCTCGGCGGTTGCGGGCGGCGTATTCCTGCTCGGTAATATCGAAGGAAAGCACCACCGCCCCCCGGGGCGCGCCCTCGCAGAGGATGCGGCTGGCGTCCAATTGATATTCCCGGCCTTGGCGCTGGCAGCGGGCTTCCCCATGCCCCTGATCCATGGCCTGCTCAATGGCGCGGTTGATTTCATGATCGCGCTCCAGAGCGATAAAGGGACGGCCCTGGTAATCCGCCGGGGCGGCGTAAAGCCGCCGGGCGGCGGGGTTCATGCTCAGCACCCGGCCTTTATCATCCAGCAGCGCCAGGCCTTCCTGCATGTTGGCGATGATCTGGTTAAATTCCTCGCTTTTCTGCTTCAGGGCGCGCATCTGCCGGTCGATTTCGCTGCGCTGCCGGTTCAGCCGCCCCAGCAGGGGGGCTAGCTCCTCATAGGCGTCGGGGTTATCCAGGGGGTGCTCCAGATCCAGCTTGTTCAGCGGATCCACCACGCTGTGAGCCAGGCGGCTTGCCAGCAGGGCGGAGAGCACCAGGGACAGGCACAGCACGATCAAAATGGGCTGCAGCATGCCCAGCGCCACCTGGCCCGCCGTGGCCTGGCTTACCGAGATGCGCAGCACCGTGCCGTCCGAAAGGCGGTGGGCGTAATACACGGTTTTGGTCAGCATGGTATCGGAATAGCGGCTGCTGCTCCCTTCGCCCGTTTCCAGGGCGGCGCGGAATTCCTCGCGCCCGGCGTGGTTTTCCATCTGGTTGGCGTCCGCGTCGGTATCATACAGCACGCCGCCCTCCGCAGAAATCCAGGTGAGGCGGTATTGCCCGGGCTGGATTTTTTGCAGATAGTCTGCGCCCTGGTTTTCCACTGCGGCGGCGGCCAGGCGCAGCTCATCCCGCAGCTGGCCCTCCTGCACTTCCCCAAAATAGCGATACAGGCAGCCGAGAATCACCAGCACGCAGGCCAACAGCACCGAGGCGGTGGCCAGCAGAATGGCGCGGAAAATTTTATTGCTCATGGTTGCTTTCCTCCAGGCGGTAGCCGATGTTCCGCACGGTTTTGATATGCTCGCCGTAGGGGCCCAGCTTTTGCCGCAGGGTTTGAATATGGGTATCCACGGTGCGGCTTTCGCCGCAGTAATCCCGGCCCCAGATGCGGCTGAGCAGCTGATCCCGGGAAAAGGCGATGCCGGGGTGCGAAAGGAACAGGCGCAGCAATTCGAATTCTTTATAGGTGAGGGGGATTTCCCGGCCGTCGGCCGTCACCTGGCGGCGATCGGGCCAAAGGGAAAGGCCGCCCAGGGAAAGCGGGCGCTCGTCGGCTTCCTGCTGCGCCTGGGGGGCGCAGCGCCGCAGCACCGCCCGCACGCAGGAAACCAGCTCCATCACTCCAAAGGGCTTGGCCAGGTAATAATCCGCGCCCAGATCCAGGCCCTGAATTTTATCGATCTCCGCGTCCCGGGCGGTGGCCATCACCACGGGAATCTGGCGAAGGGCGGGGGATTGGCGCATGCGGCGCAGCAGCGTCATGCCGTCCTCTCCGGGCAGCATCACATCCAGCACCACCAGGCTGGGCCGCTCCTTTTGCAGGGCTGCCCAGAAGGCGGCGCCGTCCGAAAAGCCCCGGGCCTCCAGCCCTGCGGATTGCAGGGCGTATACCTCGATATCCCGAATGCTGGCGTCATCCTCCACGCACCAGATCATGTTACCCCTCCTTGTGCACGCCCGTTACCGAAAAGATCACCCATTGGGCGATATTCACCGCGTGATCGGCGATGCGCTCGAAATACTTGGCGATCATCAGCAGATCCAGCGCATATTCCCCATCGCCGGGATCCTGGGCGATTTTTTCAATCAGCGCGTGCTTCACCTGGTCGAAATAGCGGTCCACGATATCGTCGTCCGCCACGACCTTCTCCGCTAGCATTATATCATATTTCACATACGCATCAACACTTTCCGTCACCATTTTCATGGCGGCGTCGGCCATGCCACGCATCAATTCGCCCTTTTCCACGCTGCGGCCGTCCAGAAAGGTGATGATTTCGGCGATGTCCTCCGCCTGGTCGCCGATGCGCTCCATATCGGTAATCATTTTCAGGGCGGCGGAAATCTGGCGCAGATCCCGGGCCACCGGCTGCTGCTGCAAAAGCAGCTTTAAGCACATGGATTCAATGGTGCGCTCCTTCTGATCGATTTCCGCATCCAGGGGGGCCACCCGGCCCGCCAATTGTTTGTTTCCCTCCATCAGCGCCCGGCTGGCCAGGGCGATCGCTTCCTCGCACAGGGCCCCCATGCTGATAAGCTCCTTGTTCAGCAGCGCCAGCTGCTCGTCAAACCGGCTTCTCATTTTAACCGAACCTCCCCGTAATATAATCCTCCGTCCGCTTATCCTCGGGCGTGGAGAAAAGCCTTTCCGTTTCCCCGGCCTCCACCAGATCGCCCAGCAGGAAGAACGCCGTGTAATCCGAAATGCGCACCGCCTGCTGCATATTATGGGTGACGATCACAATGGTATATTTTTCCTTGAGCTGCAAGGCCAATTCCTCGATCTTGGAGGTGGAGATGGGGTCCAGGGCGCTGGTGGGCTCGTCCATCAGCAGCACCTGGGGCTCCACCGCCAGCGCCCGGGCGATGCACAGGCGCTGCTGCTGGCCGCCGGAAAGGCCCAGGGCGTTTTTCCGCAGCCGGTCCTTCACTTCGTCCCAGATGGCCGCCCCCCGCAGGGAGCGCTCCACAATGTCGTCCAGCTTGGCCCGGGTGCGCACGCCGTGGGTGCGGGGGCCGTAGGCGATGTTATCGTAAATGCTCATGGGAAAGGGGTTGGGCTTCTGGAACACCATGCCGATCTGCCGCCGCAGCTCGTTCACATCCTGCTGAAAGATATTCTCGCCCTGGTAGCGCACATCGCCGGTGATTTTCACATCGGGGATCAAATCGTTCATGCGGTTCAGGGTTTTCAGAAAGGTGGATTTGCCGCAACCCGAAGGGCCGATGAGCGCCGTGATGCTTTTTTCGGGAATGCGCAGGCTTACATTTTTCAGCGCCTGATGCTTGCCATACCAGAGGTTCAGGCCCTCCACCGTAATAATATCGCTCATTTTTCTTCTCCTTGCCCTTACAGCTTTTTCTTTTTCCGGAAATACCAGGCCGCCAGATCGGCCGCGCCGTTAATCAGCAGCGTTAGCAGCATCAACAGGGCGGCGATGGCGAAGGCCACATCGAATTCGCCCTGCTCCTTGGCGTAAACGTACAGCGCCACGGTGAGGGAAGCGCCCGCACTGTGCAGGCCCTTCCACAGGCCGTTGAGGGCGTGGGCGAAGCCCGCCGTGAACAGCAGCGCCGCCGATTCTCCCAGGATGCGCCCCACCGTTAAAATGCAGCCCGTGATTACCCCGTCCACGCAGCCGGGCAGCACCACCGTGCGGATCACCCGCCATTTGCCCGCCCCCAGGCCGAAGGCCCCCTCGCGATAGCTTTGGGGCACGGTTTTCAGGCTTTCCTGGGTGGTGCGCAAAATGGTGGGCAGGTTCATGATAACCAGGGTGAAAGCGCCGGCCAGAAGCGAGGTTTGCATATCCAGAAACTGACAGAAAAACAGCATGCCCACCAGGCCGTAAATAATGGAGGGGATGCCCGAAAGCGTTTCGGCGGCGTATTCGATCATGCCCACCAGGCGCTTATTGGAGGCGTACTCCGTCAGGTAAATGGCCGCGCCCACTCCCAGCGGCAGCGCGAAAAGCAGCGTGGCCAGCATAATATACAGCGTGTTGAGCAGATCGGGCAGAATGCCGATGGTGCCCTTTAAATAGCTGGGCTTGGTGGAAAGCAGTTCCCAGGAGACATGGGGCAGGCCCTTCACCAGCACATACAGAATCAGGAAGGCCGTCAGCGCGGCGGTGAGGGCGGCGGCGGCGATCATCAGAAATCGCAGGAGCCCGATGATAAAGCGCCGCCGGGGGGAAATTTTCTTTGCCTGCATGGTCAGCCCTCCTTGCCGCGCTTGAGGAAGAAATTCAGCGCGGCGTTAATCAGCATAATGAACAGGAACAGCACCAGCGCGATGGAAAACAGCGCCTGCCGCTGCAAGCCGGAGGCGTAGGCCATTTCGCTGGCCACGGCGGTGGTGAGGAAGCGCACGCTTTGAAACAGCCCTGGCATATTGGGCACGTTGCCCGAAACCATCATCACCGCCATGGCCTCGCCGATGGCCCGGCCCACGCCCAGCACTACGGCGGCGGCAATGCCGCTGCGGGCGGCGGGGGCGGAAACCCGGAAATAGGTTTCAATGGGGGTGGCCCCCAGGGCCAGGGACGCATCCTCGTATTCCTTGGGCACCGCGTCCAGCGCCGTGATGGATACCTTGATAATGGAGGGCAGAATCATCACCGCCAGCACGATCATCGCCGCCAGCAGGCCCGAGCCGTCCGGCACGTTGAACAGCTTCCGAATGCCCGGCACCAGCACCAGCATGCCCACAAAGCCGTAGACCACTGAGGGAATGCCCGCCAGCAGGCTTACCGCGCTTTGCATCACGCGCTTCATCCGGGGGGAGGCCGCCTTGGATAGATACATCGCCGTCAGAAACCCGATGGGCACGCCCAGCACAATGGCCCCCGCCGTGCCGTAAACGCTGGTGAGAATAAAGGGCAGTATGCCAAAGGCGGGCTCCGCCGCCGTGGACGCCCATTTTTCCCCCGTCAGAAAGGGAATCAGCCCAATTTCCCGAATGGCCGGAATGCCCGCGGCCACCAGATAGACCGTGATGAGCAGCACGCACCCCACCGTAATCAGCCCCAGCACCAGAAACACGCCGTGAATGGCCGTTTCTAATACGCGCTTTCCGTTTTTCACGCTTTTCCTCCTTCGGCGCGGGGAAGGCCGGGCCCTGCCCGGAAGGCGTTTCCCCCTTCGCCGCCTATCAGTATATCGGATTTGTGTTAAATCGGGCATCCGAGAATTGTCAAGTTTATGTCAAACGTTAAGAATGGGGGAAAAATCATGCGTTCGCTCCATACAAATAAAAAAGGCTTGCTCTCAGCCGCCCTAAAATAGGGGCGCTTACCAGAAGCCCGCCCCTGGAAAGCCGTAGGGGCGGAAAGGCATAAATATAGAAGCACCGGCCCGCAAGCAATGAAGCGCGCAGGCCGGTGTTTTTTTTTATTATCGCAAAGAGAAAAGCGCAGGCTGTCGGCGGAAAAGCAAGCCGGTTTATATACTCATATCCCCTTTTTTTCAAATGCGTATTCCACCCGGGTCAGCTCCAGGCCGTGGGCGGGGGCGGTAACGCCCAGATCCAGGCGGTTTTTGCTTTCCAGGGCCCGGGCCAGGCAATCGGGGGGCAGCTTGCCCTGGCCGACGCCGATAAGCGTTCCGGCGATAATGCGCACCATGTTGTAAAGAAAGGCGTTGCCGTGTACCTGCATTTCGATTTCCGCGCCTTCCCGGCGCACGGAAAGATAATCCAGCGTGCGCACGGTGGTTTTCGCGCTGCCCCCAGCGGCGGCGAAGGCGGCGAAATCGTGGGCGCCCAGCAGCTGCTGGGCCGCCTGGTGCATCAGCCGGTCGTCCAGGGCCACGGGAACATGGGCGGTGAGATTGCGATACAGCGCGCTGGGATGGGGCGCGTTGTGGATGCGATAGGTGTACAGCTTGCCGTCCGCCTGAAAGCGGGCGTGAAAATCCGAAGGCACGGCCAGCCCCGCCGTCACCCGGATATCCGGGGGCAGATAGCGGTTGAGCACAAAGGGGAATTTTTCGGGCGGGATGGAGGAGCAGGTGTCAAAATGCGCCCGCTGGCCCAGGGCGTGCACCCCCGCGTCCGTGCGGCTGGCGCCGGTTACGCGGGTAAAAACCCCCAGGGCGCTTTGCAGCGCCTTTTCCAATTCCTGCTGAATGCTGGGCGCGTTTTCCTGAAATTGCCAGCCGCTGTATGCCGTGCCGTCATAGCTGACGGTAAGCAGAATGCGTTTTTCCGCCATGCGCATCGCCTCCGAGCCTCTATGATACCCTGTTTCCGCTCCGCAATCAAGGGCGGATTTTCAAAAAATGAAAAGAAAGCGCGAAAAATGCGAAAAGGCCGTCAGCTCATGTCAGCCTGGGCCCCGGTATAATGGCAGCGTCAAAGGGAAGGGAGGAAGCGGAAGATGGCCCCAAGGAAAACGGATGCGGAGCGGCTGCGGGAAAAGGCGGGAAAGGCGGCGCTGCTGGCGGTGGAGCGGCTGGAGGAGCTGCTGCGGGATCCGGAGGCCTCCCGGGGGGACATCCTGAAGGCGGCGGCCCTGATCTTTGAAAAAATCCATCCCCAGACGGCGGGGGGCGGCGCGGCCGCGGGGGATTTTGAAATCTGCATCAAGGAGGAATGAGCATGCCGCGCATCACTCTTCGCGGCGATATTCTTAATTCGGTCTACCGCCCGCACCTGGAAAACCCGCGCCGGTATCAATTGTATTTCGGCGGCGCAGGCAGCGGCAAATCGGTTTTTCTGGCCACGCGCTGCGTGCTGGACGCATTGCAGGGCAGGAACATTCTCATTGTGCGCCAGGTGGCGCGCACGCTGCGGGGCAGCTGCTGGAACGAGGTGGGCAAGGCCGTCTCGCGCCTGGGGCTGCAGGGGCTTTTTCACATCAGCAAGACGGACGCAATCATTACCGCGCGCAATAACGGCGCGCAGATCCTTTTCGCCGGGCTGGACGATGTGGAAAAGATCAAATCCCTCACCCCCGCGCAGGGCGCGCTTACCGATATCTGGATGGAGGAGGCCACGGAATGCGCCTGGCGGGATTTCAAGCAGCTGGATAAGCGCCTGCGGGGAAGCAGCCGTCATGTGAAGCGGTTCACCCTGTCCTTTAACCCCGTCCATAAGGGGCATTGGATTTACCGGGAGTTTTTTTCCGGCTGGCAGGAGGACAAGCGGTATTTCGAAAGCCCGGGCCTCTCCATCCTGAAAACCACTTACCAGGATAACCGTTTCCTCACCGCCGACGACCGCGCGGCCCTGGAAAATGAGCGCGACCCGTATTTCTATCAGGTGTACACCCTGGGCGAATGGGGCGCGCTGGGGGATACCATCTTCACCAACTGGCGAGTGGAGAATATTCCTCCCGACGCGCCGGGGGAAACCCGGATGGGCCTGGATTTCGGCTTCGCCCAGGATCCCTGCGGCTTCGTGCGGCTGCGCTACGACCGCAAACGCCGGAAAATCTACGTCCTGGAGGAACTGTATCAAAAGGGGCTCACCAATCTTTCCCTGGCGGAGCGGCTGAGGCCCTATCCCGGGCCCATTGCCTGCGACAGCGCGGAGCCGAAATCCATCTCGGAATTGCGGCTGCTGGGCGTGCGGGCCTATCCCGTCCGCAAGGGGCCGGACAGCGTGCTCCACGGGGTGCAATGGCTGCGGCAGCAGGAAATCATCGTGTCTCCCGCCTGTCCCCGCCTGCGGGAGGAACTGACGCTGTATCAATGGCGGCAGGACGCGCAGGGCAACGCCCTGCCCCAGCCCCAGGATAAGAACAACCATCTCATCGACGCCATGCGCTACGCCCTGGAGGAGGATATGGACAGCCGGCGGGCCAGCACCGCCAGCCGCGCCGCCCTGGGCCTGTGAAAAAAGGAGGAAACAGAGAAACATGATTACCCGTGACAGGGCGATCCTGGAGGGCGGCCTGACGGGCAAGCTGCTTCAGGGCTGCCTGAACGAACATCTGCGGGGCACGGAACGGCTGACCCGCCTGCGGGACGCTTACGCCCTTCGCGCCCCCATCACCCGCCGCGCCCGCCCCGAGGGCATGCCCAATCATCAGCTTGCCCACGCCTACGCCCGCTATATCGTCACCATCGCCTCGGCCTATCTGGTGGGCGCGGCGGTGCATTATCAGGGGGAGGGCCCTGCCGCAGAGGCGCTGCGCCGGGCTTATCAGCGCGCCAATGCGGCGGGAGTGGATATTGAATTGGCGCGCCAGGCCGCCCTCTATGGCAAGGGGGTAGAGGTGATCTACGCCGACGGGGAGGCCCAGCCCCGCTCCGCCGCCCTGGAGCCCCAAACCGCCTTCGTAGTCTATTCCGACGACGCTAGCGCTCAGCCCCTTTTCGGCGTGCATTTTCATCCCGTCGTGGATGAAGGCGGCAGGCCTCGGGGGTATGAGGCCCAGGTGTACACCGAAACGGAATGCCTTTCCTTCCGGGCGGCGGATTTTGCCAGTCTGCTTCGCGGCGCGCCCTATGCCCGCGCGCCCCATTACTTTGGCCGCGTACCCCTGATCGAATACTGGAACAATGAAGAGGAAACCGGCGATGTAGAATGCGTGCTTTCCCTCATCGACGCTTACGACGCGCTGCAATCCGATCGGGTGAATGATCAGGAGCAGCTGGTGGACGCGCTGCTGATCGTCTACGGCGCGCGGCTGGAGGCCGACGAGCGGGGGCGCACCCCCGGCCAGCAGCTGCGGCAGGATAAGCTGCTCTATCTGCCCGACCGGGAGGCGGGGGCGCAATACCTGAGCAAGCCCTCCGGCGGCCAGGGGGCGGAGGCGCTTCGCGCCGCCCTGGAAAAGGATATTCACAAGTTCTCCATGGTGCCCGATCTGTCGGATGAAAATTTTGCGGGCAATTCCAGCGGCGTTGCCATGAAATACAAGCTGCTGGGCCTGGAACAATTAACCCGGCGCAAGGAGCGCTGGTTCCGGGAGGGGCTGCGGGAGCGGCTGCGCTGCTATGGCTATTTCCTGGCGGTGAAGGGCGGCAGGTCCCTGGAGGAAGAGAATATCCGCATCCTGTTCACCCGCGCCCTGCCCGAAAACGCCCTGGAAACCGCCCAGATGGTGAAAACCTTGGAGGGCATGGTGCCCCGGCAGGTGCTCTTATCCCAGCTGCCCTTTATGGAGGATACGCCCCGGCAGACCGAACCCCATCAACAAAAGGAGGAAAACGAACATGAATGAACAGGAGAAAATGGAAACCCAGGCGGCGGAAGCGCCGCTGACCCGGACGGAACTGGAGGAGCAGCTCGGCGCCCTGGCCCGGCAGCTAACCGAACGCCTGGCCCAGGGCGAGGCCCAGGAGCAGGCCCGCAGCCAGGCCCTGAACCAGCGGGAGGAGGAACTGCACCAGCGGGAAATGGCCGCCCTGGCCCGGGAACGTCTGGCGGCCCACGGCCTGCCCCCCGCCCTGGCCGAGGCCCTGCGCTTTGCCGACGCGGAGAGCATGGAGCAGGGAATCGCCCTGCTGGAGGAGGCCTTCCGCGCCGCTGTGCAGCAGGGGGTGGAGGAACGGCTGCTGCTTTCCGCGCCCAAGGTGATCCCCGTCCGTCCAGCGGGCGAGCTGTCCGACGCCGAATACTACGCCGCCCTGGCGCAGTTTCACTGAAATTAAAGGAGGAAAACAAACATGGCTAATTCTTTTGTCACCATCAAGGATTTCGCGCGCGCCGCGCTGCCCCGGCTTATCGATCATCTGGTGTTTCCCAATCTGATCTACAAGGATTATTCCGATGATTTCGCCTCCCGAAGGGGCGATACCATCCAGGTGCGCAAGCCCATCGTGCTGGAGGCCAAGGATTTTGATCCCAGCGCGGGCGTGACCGCCGAGGATATCCGAGAATCCACCGTGGATGTGACGCTGGATCGGATCGCTACCGTGGATGTGGCCATCGAGGCGCTTCAGGGAGCCACCCAAATCGAGGATCTGACCCGGGTGTTCATCGAGCCCGCCGCCGCCGCCCTGGCGGAAAAAATCAACGCCGACGGCCTGAAGCTGTATCAGGATATTTACGAGCATGTGGGCCAGGCGGGGCAGACCCCCTCTACGCTTTCCGCCTTCGCCCAGGTCCGCAAAAAACTGAATCAGCTCAAGGCTCCCGTCTCCGGCCGCGTGGCGGTTTGGGATCCCGAGGCGGACGCCGCCTTTACCGCCCTGGACGCCATTGTCCACGCGGAAAAATCCGGTTCCACTCAGGCCCTTCGGGAAGGCAGCATCGGCCGCGTGATGGGCATGGATCATTATATGAGCCAGGCCGTCTGCCGTCATGAAACGGGAATCGTCACCGCCCAGGCGGTGAAGGTGAACGGCGCGGTGCAGGCGGGCAGCCATTCCCTTTCCCTGGACGGCACGGCTCTGACGGGCAAGCTGGTGAAGGGCGATTTGCTTTCCATCGCGGGTAAGAGCTATGTGGTGGTGAAGGACAGCGCCGCCGCCAGCAATAACGCCATCGCCGATGTACAGGTATCGCCCGCCCTTCCCACCCTGGCGGATAACGCCGACGTTACCCTGACGCCCAGCCATACCGCCAACCTGTGCTTCCATCCCCTGGCCTTCGCTTTCGTCACCCGCCCGCTCACCGCTCCCGGCGGCGTGGAAAGCTATGTGACCAATTACAACGGCGTGTCCCTGCGCGTTGTAAAGGGCTATGATATGCAGCACAAGCGGGAGATGCTGTCCATGGATGTGCTCTACGGCTTCAAGACGCTGTATCCCGAGCTGGCCGTCCGGGCCCTGGGCTAAGGAGGGCGCTATGGAGGAACAGCTGACGCGGCTCAAGGCGCGGCTGCCTGAAATTGCCGACGGCAGCCAGGACGCGCTGCTTTCCTATCTGCTGGAGGAGGCGGCGGCGCAGGCCGCCGCCTGGCTGGGGCGGCCCAGCGTGCCGGAGGCGTGCGAAAGCGCCGTGGTGCGCCTGGCGGCCATCGCCTTTCATCGCCTGGGCATGGAAGGGGAAAGCAGCCATACCGAGGGCGGCGTTTCCGCCGTGGTGGATATGCTGCCCGAGGATATTAAGGCGCTGCTGCGCCCCTACCGGCTGGCGAAGGTGGGGGATTGATATGCGCGGACGTTATCAGATGGAGGTGCGCCTGGCCTCGGTTCAGCACGTGAAAACGGCGCTGGCCGAGGGGGTCGCTCGCTTTGGCGCGGCCCAGGCCCTGCGCGCCGCCCTGTATCCCATCAGCTTCAGCCGGGAAGCCCGAGCCTACGGCCTGCGGCCCAGCGCCGCCTGGCGGCTGTTGCTGCCCCGAGGGGCAGCCGTGGCCCCGGGGGACGGCGTGTGGCTGCGGGAAAGCTATCCTGCCGGGGGGCAGCGGCCTCCCTGGCGGGTGCTGCTTGTTCGTCAATGGCCGAGGTATGTGGAGGCTATTGTGGAGAAAACCGGCTTTGTCTCCGGCAACGCGGAATAGAAGGGGGGGAAAAGGCCATGCAGAATATCAGGCCGCAGGTCTGTCAGGCGCTGGAGGGCGCGCTGGCGGGCAAGGCGGCGGTTTACCAGGTTTATCCTGCGGCGGAGGCGGCGCCGCCCTTGGCCGTGTTTCAGGAAATCCAGAATCATCCCCTGGCCCAGGCGGACGGGCAGGAATACCTGACGGAAATCCTGTATCAGATCGACCTCTACGCGGAAACAACCCAGGAAGCCGACGCGCTGGCCCCGGCGGTGGAAAAGGCCCTGACCGCCCTGGGCCTGGCCCGAACCCTATGCCGGGACGCCCAGGCGGATGGTTGCAGGCAGAAAACGTTATGCTATCGGGCGGTGCTGGATCCCCAGGGCCGGATCAGCCAATAGCCCCGAGGGTGGAAAGGAAACACAAATGGCAGAAATGATGAACGGTCAGGGAACAACCCTGAAAATTGTCCCCGCCAGCGGAACCGCCGTAACGATCGGCAAGCTGACCCGCATTGGGGAAATCACCCCCGTCAGCGAAATTATCGATGTGACCACTCTGGATTCCCCGAGCGGCTATCGCCAATATATGCCCGGCTATCGGGATGCGGGGGAACTGGCCCTGGCCGGCTTTTTCCTTCCCGGCGACGGGGGCCAGAAAAAGCTGATGGCGCTGTATGCCGGGCGCGAAACGGAGAATTTTGAAATCGTTTTTCCCGATCAGACCAAGGCCAGCTTCAGCGCTTTTATCCAAAGCTATTCCATCGGCGCGGCGGAGGTTAACGGCGCGCTGCGCTTCAGCGCCACGCTGCGGCTCTCCGGCGCGGCGACGGTGGAATAAAAGGAGGAACGATATGGAGGAAGGCATCCATGAAGGCAAAAGCGGCCTGGAGCCGCTGATGCAGGAAGCGCTGGCCCTGCTGCGGCAGATCGCGGCCAACACGGCCCAGGAAACGCCTGTGAATTTTACCTTTGGCAGCATCCCCTTGGGCAAGGCCACCGCCTTGGCCCAGGAGGCCTACGGCCGCATGACGGGCGGCGGCATGGCCAAATGAAAGGAGAGCGCGATATGGCAATTTTAACGATTAACGGCCTGGCTATGCCCGTCCCTCAGCGCATGCGCTTTCACTACGGCGATGTGGGCAAGCTGGAAATGAACGCGGCGGGGCGGGTGGTGATGGATCGGCTGGCCCAGCGGCGCACGCTGGAATGCGGCTGGGGCTATCTCACGGCGGAAGCGGCGGCGCGGCTGCTGGGGGCGGTGAACGCCGATACCTTTCTTTCCGTCACGGCGGCGGATCCCCAAACCGGCGCGGCCTATACCGGGGAATATCTGCGGGAGGGCGTATCCTGCGGCCCGCTGCGCTACGCGGGGGATACGCCGGTTGGCTATACCGATATTCAATTAACGCTGGTGGAAAGGTAAGGGGGAAAAACGATGGCGAGCATGCAATTGGCGCTTGCGCCCTTTACCCTGTGTTCCTCCTGGATCACCCGGGAGGATGGGAGCTTCACCACCCCCTCCATGGCCCAGGAAATGAAGCGCTTCGGCGCGTCGGCGCTGCCTGCGGGCTCCACGGTGCAATCAGCGACGCTGATCGTGACGGCCGCTATGGGCTATTCGGGCGGCGTGCTGAAAATTGCGGGCCAGGCCGCCGCCGCCCTGGATGTGACCGATCAGTTCCAGGCCGACGCGGAGGGAAATTTTGCGGATTTCTCGCTGCTGTTTTCCTATCGCGCCCTGGGCGAAACGGGGGCCGCCGGGGGGCATATTTCGGTTTGCCAGGTGAAAAGCGCGGTGATCGAGGTGGTTTATCAGGCGGGGGCGGGCGCGGAGCGGGATGAGAGCGCCTACCGGGCGGCGGCCCTGGCTCCCCGGCGGGAGGTGCGCCCCCGGGGCATGATTACCTATCCCGGCGGTAAGCGCCAGCCCCTGGAGCCGGAGCATATCCTGGCCTGGGAAATTCACGCGGGCTGCGCCCAGGGCGTTCTGCTGGGTACGGCGTCCAGCGCGCTGCTGGAAATCGCCCTGGCAAACGCCCAGGGCGAATGGAACCCCGGGGGCGCGCTGCGGGGAAGCGCCGCGCTGCTGGGCGCGGAAATTGAAATGGAAATCGGCCTGCGCACGGCGGGAGAGATGGTCTACGCCCCTGCTGGCAAATATATCGTGGAAAAGCTGGAGGGCATGGAAAACGGCCCCGCCCTCCGCCTGACCGCCTATGATGAAATGGCCAACGCCATGGCCCGGAAATTCCAGGACGGGCTGACCTACCCCGCCACGCTTTCCCAGGTGCTTTCCGAAATCATTCGCCAATCGGGGCTGCAATCCACCGGCGTGCTGGCCTGCAATCGCCTGGCCGTGGTATCCGTCCAGCCCGATTGGGGGGAGGAATGCGCCCTGCGTCAGGCGCTGGCCTTTGTGTGCGCCGCAGGGGGCAGCTTCGCCTATATCGCCCGCTCGGGCCGCCTGACCATTGCGGACGCATGGAAGCAAACGCCCCTGCTGACCCTCACGCCCGAAAGCTATCTGGAAAAGAACCTGGACGAACGTGGCTTTCAATTTAACCGCCTGTCCGTACTGCCCAGAAACGCCCGGGACGACGGCGACCGCCTGACGGCCGCCGTGGAGGAAAGCTTGCCGGAACTGCCCGGAAACACCCTGTATTTGGAGGATAACCCGCTGTTCGTTCGGGGCCAGGCCCTGGCGGCGGCCCTGACCCAGGGGTTGAAAGCCGCCCTGACGGGGGCGGCCTGGCGTTCCGTGCGGGTACGCTGGCGGGGGGATCCCGCTGTGGAAATCGGCACGCGCCTGCTTCTGACCGATCGGGCGGGCAACGCCCTGGAAACCACCATTATGGAGCACGCTATGGCCTGGGATCAGGGCTTTTCCTGCGAATCCGCCTGCGTGATTAACACGGCGGAGCTGCTTCGCGGCGGCGCGCTTACAGGCGGCGGCATGCTGGATACCCGGAAGATCGCCCTGGAAAGCCTGACGGGCAGTATGATCGGCAGTCAAACCATCGTGACCCGCAACCTGGCGGCCAACGCCGTGGAGGCGGATCAAATCAAGGCCGGAGCCGTGACGGCGGAGAAGCTTTCCGCCGGGGCGATTACCGCCGAAAAGATTCAGGCCGGGGCCATCGAAGCGGACAAAATCGCCGCCGGAGCGGTAGAGGCGGATAAGATCAAGGCCGGGGCGATTACCGCGGAGAAGCTGGCCGCAAGCGCCGTGGAGGCGGATAAGATCAAGGCGGGGGCGGTGGGGGCGGAAAAGCTGGCCGCAGGCTCTGTGACGGCGGCCAAGCTGGCGGCGGGGGCGGTGACGGCGGAGAAAATCGCGGCCCGCACCATCACGGCGGAAAAGATTGCCGCCGGAACCGTCACCGCCGAAAGCGGCATTCTGGCGGACGGGGTGGTGGGCACGGCGCAGATCGCCGACGGCAGCATTACCGACGCGAAGATCGTGGGCCTCACCGCCAGCAAGATCACGGCGGGCACCATCAACGCCGCCGAAATCAACATCAACAACCTGAACGCCGACAACATCACCGCGGGCACCATCAACGGCCAGCGCATTCCCACCCTGGGCGGGGACAAAATCGAGGACGGGGCCATTTCCGGGGTGAAGATCGTAAACGGGGCCGTGGAAACGGAGAAGATCAAGGACGGCGCAGTGACGGCGGCCAAGATCGTGGCGGAGGCCGTGACGGCGGAAAAAATCGCGGCAAACGCGGTGACAGCCAATAAAATCCTGGCCGGGGCGGTGGGGGCGGACAAGCTGGCGGCAAACGCCGTGACGGCGGACAAGATCGCCGCAAATACCATCACCACCCAGCAGCTGGCCGCTTCCGTGGGCAGCGACCTGGATTTATCCAGCAACAAGAGCATTAACCTGAAGGTGGGCGCGGTGGAGGGGCGCGTTTCCGCGGCGGAAACGCAGATCGCCCAGAACGCGACGGACATCGGCCTCCGGGCCACGAAAACGGAGCTGGACGGGCTGCAGATCGGCGGCGTGAACCTGATGCTGGATACCAGGGCCTACGGCGGTAATGGCGGGGCGAATTACACCATTGTGGGCGCGCTGCAAACGGAAACCTATAACGGCTTCGCCGTGCGGCGCGGGGAAAACACCTCGGACGCAAACGCGCTGCAATTCAAGATGGCCTACGCCTTCCAGCCGGGCGAGAGCTATACCCTGTCCTTTTGGGCCAAGGGCTCGGGCGCGGCCCAGGCGCTGATTACGGGCTACGCGTACCCCTGCACCTCTGTTTCCAGCGAGGGCACGGCGGGAACGGACGCGGGCGGGGCCAATACCTTTAACGTAACCAGCGACTGGAAGCGATATTGGGTCACCTTTACCATGGGCGCTTGGGCGACCGTGCCCACCGGCAAGGAGCTTTGGCTGCGTGCGCGAAACAGCACAAGCGGCCGGGTGCTGGACGTGTGCGGGCTGAAGCTGGAGCGCGGCTCCCGGGCAACGGACTGGAGCCCCTCCCCCGAAGACCCGGCCCGCAGCGTGAAAACAAGCAGCGTGACGGTGAACGGGTCGGGCATCTGGCTGGATTCCACGGGGGAAATCTCCCTGGAGGCGGGGGGCAAAATCAACATCCAGAGCGGCGCGGACGAGGGGAACCAGATTCTTTTAGGCGATCTATTCTCCGCCACCGATCAGGGGGG
>CAKULG010000023.1 GCA_934667105.1 uncultured Clostridia bacterium | reverse complement strand
CCCGGCTGCGCCTTCGCCGCCACCAGCGGCGCTTCGATCTCCATCTGCGTTACGTTCGCGTTCAGTTCCTGCTTGCTTGCTATTCTATACATCCTGATGCCTCCTGAGAGAATCAATGCGGATAAAAAGATTGCTTACCCGCCGTTTGAAAAAGCGGCCGACGGGCCTTCCGTCAGCCGCTGTTTTCCTAAGCGCTATATGGGGCGGGCGTTTTTACGCCCGCCCGCTTTTTTCAAATCAGAAATCAACGTCGGTATCGTAGTAGCAGCACTTAAGCAGCTTTTCCATTTCCTCCTGGCTGGGCTGCCGGGGGTTGGAGCCGGTGCAGGCGTCGCCGATGGCGTTCTTGGCGATCTCGGGGAGCCGCTCCAGGAACACCTTTTCGGGCACGAAGCCGTTTTCGGTGGGATAGCTGTCCGCGCCGTAGTTCTTGATGCAGTGAGGGATATTCAGCGCGTCGTTCATGCCGCGCAGATACTTGATCAGCAGGGCCACCTTTTCATCATCGTTGGCGCCGCCCAGGCCCATATAATCCGCAATCACGCCGTAGCGCTTCTTCGCGGTGGGATCCTTGGCGTTGAAGGCGATGACCTTGGGCAGATACATGGCGTTGGCCGCGCCGTGGATGATGTGCGCGCCGTAATCGGCAAAGGCAGCGCCCGTCTTATGGGCCATGGAATGCACGATGCCCAGCAGCGCGTTAGAGAAGGCCATACCGGCCAGGCACTGGGCGTTATGCATGCTGTCGCGCTTGGCCATATCGCCGTTGTAGGAATCCACCAGGTCGCTCTGAATCATCTTGATGGCGAAGATCGCCAGCGGATCGGTATAATCGCAGTTGGCGGTGGAAACATAGGCTTCGATGGCGTGGGTCATAGCGTCCATACCGGTATGGGCAACCAGCTTCTTGGGCATGGTTTCCGCCAGGTCGGGATCCACGATCGCCACATCGGGGGTGATTTCAAAATCCGCGATAGGATATTTGATGCCCTTGGCGTAATCAGTGATGATGGAGAAAGCGGTAACTTCGGTGGCGGTGCCGGAGGTGGAGGAAATGGCGCAGAAATGCGCCTTCTTGCGCAGCTTGGGCAGGCCGAACACCTTGCACATATCCTCAAAGGTCACTTCGGGATATTCGTATTTAATCCACATGGCCTTGGCCGCGTCGATGGGAGAGCCGCCGCCCATGGCGATAATCCAGTCAGGCTGGAACTTCAGCATGGCTTCCGCGCCGCGCATCACCGTTTCCACAGAAGGATCGGGCTCGATGCCTTCGAACAGCTCCACTTCCATGCCGGCTTCCTTCAGATAGGAAACCGCTTTATCAAGAAAACCAAATTTCTTCATCGAGCCGCCGCCCACGCAAATCATCGCGCGCTTGCCCTCGAACGTTTTCAGCGCTTCAATCGCACCCTTGCCATGATACAAATCCCGGGGCAGTGTAAACCGTGCCATCTTTTTTTCCTCCTTGTAATCAAGGTTCCGTTTACGGGCATATTGTAACGCATGAAGCGCCGTTTGGGAATTGTGATTTTGCCATATCGATTATATCATTATCGATATACCGCATCCCGGTTCGTTTTTGCTGCGAAAACGCGCTAGTTTTCGGCGGCCCGCTCCCGGCGCATGGCGTTGGGGGCGGTGGAATAGGTGCGCTGAAAGGCCTTATAGAAGGTATTGACGGAGGCGTAGCCGCACTGGGCGGAAATATCCTGAATGGGCAGATCGGTTTCCACCAGCAGGCGCTTGGCCCGGGCCATGCGCTGATGATGCAGATATTCGAAAAACGTCATGCCCGTGGCCGTGCGCATCAGCTGCTGCACGGCCTTTTCGCTCATTTCCAATTGGGCGGTAAGCCAGGCGATATTCATATCCGGGTTTTGCAAATTCTGCTCGATCAGCGAAAGCATGCGCTTTTCCCGCCCGGTGAGGGGCGTTTCCCGGCGGCTGGCCGCATCGCAGATGGCGGCGGCGCAGGCGCGAACGCTCCGGAACAGATCGTCCAGAGAGGCGGAAGCGTTGTAATCGGGAAGCGCCAGCGCGCCGGGGGAAAGATTGGCGTATTGAATGGCCTGGCGCAGCATATAGCGATAGCTGAAAAACAGCTGCTGGATGCCCGTTTCGTTGGATTCGTCGCTGCGGCGGAAGGCTTCCAGCTCCTCATCCAGAATGGCCAGCGCGTCGGAGAGATGATTGCGAATCAGGTGGCCGTAGAATTTGGAAGGATATTGCATGCCCGAAATGCCGGAATCCTCCCCTCCCTCCCCTTCCAGACGCGCGCCCTCCTCGGGCCCGGTGAAGCGCAGAAGGTGCTTCAGCCGGTTGAAAACGCGCTCGATCGCATCGAAGCCGGAGAAGGGGCGGCTGACGCACAGGGTGGTTTCCAGCCCCGTATCCGTCCGCAGCGCGGAAAGCAGCGCCTCGCCCTGCTGCTGCATGCCCGGCCGCGCGGCTTGAAGGATGACGAGCATATTGGAACTGAAGTGCAGCAGCGCGTCCCGGGGAATATACTGCTCCGCCGTTTTGCGAATCACAATCTGCAATTTAGAATAATCCTGGGGCGAAAGCGCCCCCACATTGCCGAAGCGCGCCAGCGTCATCACGCAGGGGAAGGGGAAATCCGGGAAATATTCCCGGGGCAGGCGGCAATCGGCGGAGGAAAAAAGCCAGCCCCGCAGCAGCCGCTCCATCAGGTTTTCCTTTATCAGCAGCTCCTGGCTGGAAAGGGCCAGCCGGTTTTGCTGCAATTGCGAATCCACCTGGCTGATAAAGCGCTGCATATATTCATATGCGTCGGTATTTTCCTCCTCCTCCTCGGAGGGGGCCAACACCGTGGCCGCCGCGTTGGCCATGCGGGCGATGGGCCGGGCGTTGCGCCGGGTGTAAAGCAGGGCCAGGGCCAGGCTGGTGATCAGATACCCGGCGCACAGCGCCAGGCACGCATAGGTGAACCAGGAAATCTGCGCGAAGAAGGAGCTTTTCTCAATGCTCAGCCGGGCGCGCAGATGATAGGAAGCGCTCTGCGCCTCCAGCGTGACGCAGGGGCCCAGATTTTCCGCCGATTTATGCAGCAGCAGGTTCCCCGTGTGATCGTAGAGGGAAAGCGCGCCGTGGGCCAATTGCTCCTGAATGGAAAGAGAAGCGGCCAGCGCGTCCTCCTCCAACAGGGCGAAACAGAAGGTTTTCCAATTGCTGCTGTTCATGGGCAGCGGGAAAAAGAAAACGAAATAATCCTTCTCCGCCGTGCCGTAGCGGGTGATGCGCATGCGGGAAAAGCATTGGCTGGCGATGCTCTCCCGCACGGTACGCACCCATTCCTCCATGGTTTCAATATCCTGGGCGGAGAAATAATCTCCGTAGTATTTTTCCGTGGGCATATGCACCCGGTTGGAGGAGAGCACCACCCCGTTGGGCAGAACGATGCCCACGTCACTGGTCATTTGCAGCAGCTCGCAGGAGGCCTTATAATTTTTCGCCACAGCGGTGATATGCTCCACCATTCCCGCCTCGGGCTGCACCGCGTCGGAGGGGATGGTGTGCAGATAGCTGAAATGCGGATCGCCCGAAACGCTCCGGCCGATGAGATAGATACGGTTCAGCTCGCCCTCCAGCCGGGCCAGCCCCGACTGCAGCACCTCCATGCCCGTTTGAAGGGCCTGATTTTGCAGGGCGTTCACCGAATAAAAAACACTGCCGAAAAGAAGAAGCCCCAGCAGAGCCGCAAAGGATAAATACTTAATAAATATCTTTCGATAGGTCTTTTTCAGGTGCACGCGCCTTCAACTCCTTCATGGCGTATTTTACGCTTTTTCGCCCAGAAAAGCAACCGCGCAGCCCGTTCATGCTGCTCGAAACGCCTTTGAAATTCCCGACTTTCTGGAATTTCCAATTCATTCGGTGGATAAAATCCCAAATTAAACATAGTTTTCCATACTTTGAAAAGCGCCGCTTTCCGGGGTTCCGGGCGCGGGCAGCGGCTTATTTCTTCCTTATTATTAAAAAGAAAGCGCCGTGGGCCGTCTTTGAAATTCCGGCAATCCGCGTATTTCGCATTGCTTTCGCAATTTGTTTATGGAATAATGAATTCAACCAAATACCGCATGCCCATTTCCCGGCGTGCGGAAATAAAAAGGAGGACTTTTCATGAAGCGCACGTTGTCCCTTTTTCTGGCGCTGGCCCTGGCGCTGAGCCTGGCGATTCCCGCCCTGGCGGATGAAGCGCCTGTGGTGCTCACGGTGGGCGTGCCCGATGATCCCCTGGTGCAGGATTGGGAAACCAATCAGCAAACGCTGCTTATCGAAAAAACCTGCAATGTGGATCTGCAATTTGTGAAGCTGCCCTATGACAACAAGGAACGCCAGCAGAAGCTGGAACTTTCCATGCTGGCGGGCGGAACCGATCTGCCCGACATCCTGATTAACCCCAATTTCGATCTGGCCTCGCTGATGCAGTACGGCGATATGGGCATGATCGTTCCTCTGAACGATTACATGGACAACACCCCCTATCTGGACGCGGGCCTGGCCAACCGCACGGTCATTCCCGTCACCAAGGAGGAATACCTGACCAACGTCACCTGCGCCGATGGAAAAATCTACGGCCTTGCCTATTGCTTCATGACCATCAATAATTCCCTTTCCGGCTGCCGCCTGATGATCTACAAGCCCTGGCTGGACAAGCTGGGCCTGGAAGTGCCCAACACCACGGAGGAGCTGCTGACCGTGCTGCGCGCCTTCCGGGATCGCGATCCCAACGGCAACGGCAAACAGGACGAGCTTCCCCTCGTCACTTCTAATAATTTCCTGTCCACCATGATGAAGCCCCTGATGAACCCCTTCATCTATTACCAGGATAATTTCGTTTCCAACGAGGACGGCACGCTGGTTTTCAACGCCGTGCAGGACGGCTGGAAGGAAGGCCTGGCCTATATTAAAACGCTGGTGGACGAGGGCCTGCTTTCCACCCTCTCCTTCACCCAGGATAACGCCCAGGCGACCGCGCTGATGGCCCAGGATGAAGTGATCGTCGGCTGCTTTGGCCGCAATTCCGCTTCCAACCTGCCCACCACCGATCCCCGCCGGGAAGAATATGTGACCGTGGGCGCGCTGGAGGGTCCCTCCGGTCTGAAGCAGCAGACCCAGATTGAAACCGGGTATTCCATGCGCTTTGTGATTACCACCCAGTGCAAGGATATTGAAGCCGCCCTGCGCGTGGGCGATTTCCTCAGCTCCATCGAAATTAACGACATTGCCCGCTACGGCTTTGAGGATCAGAATTGGGAGCGTCTCACCGGCGATGAAATCGGCGAATCCCAATACGCCTCCCTGGGCTTCCAAGGTGAAATCCGCGAATTCAACCCTGTCTGGGGCGTTGCGCAGAATGTGCATTGGGTGCAGCAAGGTCCCTGCACCGGCGACGGCAGCACCATCACCTACCGCCTGGTGGTTTCAGCCAAGGAAGGCGTATACGATCATTCCACACCTATCGGTGCGGGCATCAAGCGCGAGCTGGATTACGCCAACACGAAGAACCGCGTGGGCAACATGATCTTTACCGCCGAGGAGCAGGAAATCATCACCGAATACCGCGCCACCATTAACGACGCTGTGATGACTGCTCTGGCCGACTTCGCCACCGGCGTACGCAGCCTGGATAAGGATTGGGACGCTTACGTCGCCAGCCTGTACGCCATGGGCCTGGAGACCTATATGGCTGCCATGCAATCCTGCTGGGATCGGATGCAGGGCAAGTAAATCCCCGTTTTCTTTCCGAGGCGGCGGGCCGTTTCTTCAAGGAGGGCGGCCCGCCCCCTCCCACGGCATACCGCGTTTTCACGAAAAATCAATGGAAAGGACTGATTTCATGCGCAATCGGCTGCAAAGGCGGTATGCCCGGTATTGGCAGCTGTACGTTTTCCTGCTGATTCCCGTGGTCTATATCCTGATTTTCAGCTATTACCCCATGCTGGGGCTTCAGATCGCCTTCAAGAAATTTAATTTTAAGGGCGGTATCTGGGGCAGCCCCTGGGTGGGCCTGTATCAATTTCGGAAATTTCTGAACGCATACCAATTTAAGCTGGTGCTGAAAAACACGCTGGTGCTTTCCGCCTATTCCATTCTGGCCGCGTTCCCCTTCCCCATTCTCTTCGCCCTGACGCTGAACGTGATTCAGGCGAAAAAATTCAAAAAATTTGCCCAAACCGTCACCTATATTCCCCATTTCATTTCCGTGGTGGTGCTGGTGGGCATGCTGATGCAAATTTTCCACCCCCTCACGGGCGTATACGGCGCGCTTGCCCGGGCGCTGACAGGCTCCACCCCCGCCGATCTGCTGGCCAGCCCCTCCACCTTCCCCCATATGTACGTTTGGAGCGGCGTGTGGCAGGGCTTCGGCTATAACTCCATCATTTATCTGGCCGCCCTGAGCGGCGTGAGCGCCGAACTGCACGAGGCCGCCGAAATCGACGGCGCAAGCCGCCTTCAGCGCGTGATTCACATTGATTTTCCCGCCATCCTCCCCACCGTGACCATCATGCTGATTATGCGCATGGGCTCGGTGATGAGCCTGGGCTTTCAAAAAATATATCTGATGCAGAACACCCTGAACCTTTCCACCAGCGAGGTTATTTCCACCTTTGTATATAAAAAGGGCCTGGCCTCCGGGGCGGGCAACGATTATTCCTATTCCACCGCCATCGGCATGTTTAATTCCGTCATTAACCTGCTGCTGCTGGTTTGCGTGAACGGCGTTTCCCGCAAGCTCAGCGAAAACAGCCTTTGGTAAGGCCCGCGTCGAGAAAGGAGGGTTTCTTCCATGCCGCAGCAAATCACAGCCGTCGTATCCCCGAAAAAGCGCCGGAAAATCCGCCTCTCCCCCGGGGAGCGCGCGTTTTATATCACGGCCTACGCCATCATCGCCTTGCTGGTGCTGCTGGTGCTATATCCGCTGATCTACGTTCTGTCCGCTTCGTTTTCCTCCCCCGTGGCGGTGACCACGGGCAAGGTGGTGCTCTTCCCGGTGGATTTCAGCCTGGAGGGCTACCGGGCGGTGTTTTCCTATCCCGACGTGTGGCTTTCCTACCGGAACACCATTTTCTACACCGTGACGGGCACGGCGCTGAACGTGGCCATGACGATGATCTGCGCCTATCCCCTGGCCCGGCGCGGCCTGCCCCACAAGGGCTTCTTCATGTTCCTGTTTTCCTTCACCATGATGTTCGGCGGCGGCATGATCCCCGGCTATCTGCTCATGCGCGATCTCAAGCTGCTCAACACCGTCTGGGCGCTGATTATCCCCGGGGCCATGTCCGTTTACCAGATGATCGTGGCCCGCACCTTTATCCAATCCACCATTCCCGAGGAGCTGCTGGAGGCCACCCAGGTGGACGGATGCAGCGATTTCCGCTTCTTCTTCCAATTCGTGCTGCCCCTTTCCAAGGCGGTCATCGCGGTAATCACCATGCAATACGCCATCGGCCATTGGAACGATTATTTCAACGCCTTCCTCTATTTGAGCAAAAAGGAGCTCTATCCCCTGCAAATCGTGCTGCGCCGCATTCTGGTGATGAGCGAAATCGCCGCGGGGGATGTGGACGATCCCGATCTGGCCACCGCGCTGATGGGCATGGCCGATCTGCTGAAATACTCCCTGATCGTGGTGGCCACCGCGCCCATTCTCTGCGTGTATCCCTTCATTCAAAAATATTTTGTGCAGGGGATCATGGTCGGCTCCCTGAAGGGCTGACGATAAATGAAGGAGGAATCATCTATGCATTACGAGGTTAAGCAGGGCTGCACCCATTGCGGAATGTGCGAAACCGAGTGTCCCGTGGGCGCCATCGTTCTCTACAAGGAGGGGGCGCGCATCGATCAGGAAAAGTGCATCCAATGCGGAAGCTGCGCGGATAACTGTGCTTCGGAAGCAATCGTCCAAGTGGACGACGAATAATATGCTTCAAAAAATGTCAAAGGGGGAAACAAAAGCATGATCGAGCTGAAAAAAACTGAGCGGGGAATCCGGGTTAACGAGCATGAGCTGCCGGTTATGGATTTTTACGATGTGGTTGTCATCGGCGGCGGCGTGGCGGGCTGCGCCGCGGGCATGGCGGCGGGCAAGCGCGGGCTGAAAACCATTATCCTGGAAACCTTCACCGCCCTGGGCGGCCTGACCACCCTGGGCCTGGTGAACATCCCGCTGGACTATGTTTCCGGCCTGGGCCGCGAAATGTTCCAGGAGCTGGAGGCCGTGAACGCCCTGTGGCACCGGAACACCGATCCCGAAAAGCACAAGCTGGTGCTGGATCGGATGATTAAAAAATACAATGTGGACGTGCTGTTCCATTCCCAGGTGATTGATTCCATCGTGGAGGGCGACGCCATCGTGGGCGTTGTGATCCAGACCAAGACCGGCCCCCGGGCCATCATGGGCAAGCAGTTTATCGACGCCTCCGGCGATTCCGACGCGGCGTATTACGCCGGGGCCAAGACCGTCTGCGGCCGTCCCGGCGACGGCATGAGCCAGAGCTGCTCCCTGGAATTCATCCTGTCCGGCGTGGATTGGGATCGCTACGTCACCTCCCCCCAGAAGGCGGAGGATCCCCGCTGGCTCAAGGCCATTCGCCGGGGCCTGGAAAGCGGCGCGCTGCCCTACGAGGTGGATAACCATCTTAACTGGATCACCCATCTTCCCGGCCGGCCCCAGCATTGCGGCCACGACGAGGTGAGCATCTGCTTCGCCCATTCCCGCAATTGCTTCCCCGTGGATACCCACGACCTCACCCGTATGTATTTCGAGGGCCGCGAGCAGGCCAATTTCCTGGCGAAATTCATCAAGGAAAATATCGACGGCTTCCAGAACAGCTGGCTCTCCTCCACCGGCGCGCTGATGGGCGTGCGCGAAAGCCGTCGCATCGTGGGCGAATATGTGCTCACCGCCTCGGATATCGCCAATTTCCGTAAATTCGACGATGTAATCGCCATGTCCACCCACGGCTATGACATTCACAATTACGAAGGCCCGGGCAATATTAAGTGGGCCGCCATGGAAGTGGACGGCAAAACCCAGTACGTCATCTGCAACGCCAGCGGCTGGGGCTCCACCACGCCGCCGCCCAACGGCGCGCCCCTGGTGGACGCGAAGGGCCGCCCCGGCGACGAGGCCGAATTCGAGCCCGGCGGATACTACGATATCCCCTATCGCGCCCTCGTGCCCGAAAAGCTGGATAACCTGCTGGCCGCGGGCCGCAACCTTTCCAGTGATGTGGAGGCGCAGTCCGGCGCGCGGCTGATTATGTGCTGCTTCTCCATGGGCGAGGCCGCCGGCACCGCCGCCGCCCTGTGCATCAAGAAGGGCATTCGTCCCCGCGATCTGGACCGCGTGGAGCTGCAAAGCGAGCTGATTAATTCCGGCGTGAATATCGGCCAGCGCACCCGCTCCATCCCCGGCGTCTCCCAGGAAGTGCTGGATCATTTCGCCAACGCCTACAAGGTGGATGAATACGGCAACCGGGAGCTGAAGAGCAAGGAATGGATGGAACAGCAGAAGAAGGAAGGCGGCCGCCGCCTGGATCTGGATCTGCAAAATCCCTGGGACGGGAAATGGTAAAAACGCAAGAAAAAAAATAGGACGAGGGGAGTCTTCCTGGATCGCACAGGAAGACTCCCCCTCGCATCTTTTGTATTTATTCGTTCTTTTCGAAAACGATGTTTTCGCCCTGCATGCGCATGCGCACGCGGTCGCCCAGATGAATCTCCCCGGCGATGAGCTTTTCGCTCAGCGCGTCCTCGATGGTGCGCTGGATCACCCGGCGCAGGGGCCGCGCGCCGTAATTTTCGTCAAAGCCCGCCTTTGCCAGATGCGAAACCACCTCTTCGTCATAAGAAAGATCGATTTCCCGCTCCTTCAGGCGGTTGGCCACCTGGCGCAGCATCAGCGCGGCGATGCGCTCGATATCCTTTTGCTCCAGCTTGTGGAACACGATAATCTCATCCACGCGGTTGAGGAATTCGGGCCGGAAAACATTTTTGATATCCGAAAGCACCTTTTCCCGCATTCGCTCATAATCCATGGCGTCCCGGGCGCCCGCGCCGAAGCCCAGGCCGCCCCGCTGGGCGGATTGCGCCCCGGCGTTGCTGGTCATCACGATGATGCAGTTTTTGAAGCTGACCACCCGGCCCATGCTGTCGGTGAGGCGCCCGTCCTCCAGAATTTGCAGCAGCATGTTAAACACATCGGGATGCGCCTTCTCGATTTCATCAAAAAGAACCACGGAATAGGGCTTGCGCCGCACCGCCTCGGTAAGCTGGCCCCCCTCCTCAAAGCCCACATAGCCCGGCGGCGAGCCCACCATCCGCGACACGGTGTGCTTTTCCATATATTCGCTCATATCCAGGCGGATCAGGGCGTTTTCATCCCCGAACATGGCCTCGCCCAGGGCGCGGCACAATTCCGTTTTGCCCACGCCCGTGGGGCCCAGGAAAATAAAGCTGCCGATGGGGCGTTTGGGATCCTTCAGTCCCGCCCGCGCCCGGCGAATGGCCCGGCTGACGGCGGAAACCGCCTCCTCCTGGCCCACCACCCGGGCATGAAGCAATTCCTCCAGGTGCAGCAGCCGCTGGGATTCCTCCTCCGTCATTTTCTTCACGGGGATGCCCGTCCAGCCCGCCACCACCTGGGCGATATCCTCCTCCCCCACGGTGTCCTTCACGGCGGATTTCCGCTTTTCCCAGGCGGCGCGCTTTTCATCGATTTCCGCCTTCAGCGCGTGCTCGTGGTCGCGCAGGGCGGCGGCGCGCTCATAATCCTGCTTATCGATGGCCTCGCGCTTTTCTCGCTGCACCCCGGCCAGCTCCTTTTCCTGGGCTTTCACATCGGGCGGGGCGGTATAGGCCTGAATGCGCACCCGGGAGGCCGCCTCGTCCATCAGATCGATGGCCTTATCAGGCTGGAAGCGATCGGCGATATAGCGATTGGACAGCTTCACCGCCGCCTCCAGCGCCGCATCGGTGATACGCACCCGGTGATGCGCCTCGTAGCGATCCCGCAGTCCCTTCATGATGGCCAGCGTTTCCTCTTCGCTGGGCTCGTTCACGGTGACGGGCTGGAAGCGCCGGGCCAGGGCCGCGTCCTTTTCGATGTTCTTGCGATATTCATCCAGGGTGGTGGCGCCGATGCACTGAATTTCCCCCCGGGCCAGGGCGGGCTTCAGGATATTGGCCGCGTCCATGCTGCCCTCCGCCTTGCCCGCGCCGATGATATTCTGCAATTCGTCGATAAAGAGGATCACGTCGCCCCGCTTTTTCACTTCGTCCAGGGTGTTTTTCAGCCGCTCCTCAAATTCGCCCCGGTATTTGCTGCCCGCCACCATGGCCCCCATATCCAGGGAAATAATCTTCTTCTCCGCCAGCGTTTCAGGCACGGCCCCCTGCACAATGCGCTGGGCCAGACCCTCCGCCACGGCGGATTTGCCCACCCCAGGCTCGCCGATGAGCACGGGGTTATTCTTTGTGCGGCGGGAGAGAATCTGCACGATGCGCTCGATTTCATTGGCCCGGCCGATCACGGGATCTAATTCGCCCTTTTCCGCCGCCTGGTTCAGATCGCGGCCGTATTTTTTCAGGCAGGAATCCTCCCCCGCCTCTTCGGCGGGCTTGCCCGTCTTTTCCCGCCCCAGGGCCTCCTGCACGCTCCGGCGCAGCTTTTCAATATCGCAGCCCATGCCCGTGAGCACGCGCATGGCCACGCTTTCCTCATCCTGCAAAAGCGCCAGCCAGAAATGCCCCGCCGTCACATAGGGCTGGCCCAGGCGCTGGGCCTCGCGGATGCTGGTTTCCAGCAGCTTTTTCACCCGGGGGGTCAACTCCAATTGCTGGGGGGATTCCTCCCCCGTGCCGGTGATCTGCTTCACCGCCTCGATCACCGTTTCGGGAATCACGTTGTCGGGCAGGGCGGGGGCGTCCTCCCGGGCCGCCTTCAGCAGGCCGATGAGAAAATGCTCGCTGCCCACATAGCTGTGGCCCAGCTCCACGGCGGCGCGCTGCGCCGCGCCGATCACCTGCTGCGCCTTTTCATTAAATCTTCCAAAAATCGCCATAACAATAATTATCCTTCCTGCAGCGCCGCGCGAAGCATATCGCTGCGTTTTTCCTCCTGCTCCCGGGGGGTCAGTTCCCGCCCGGCCAGCTTTTTCACATGGGCGGGCTGAGCCGCCTTGAGCACCGCGTCGCACGTTTCCAAGGACAGCGGCAGCTTTTCCATGGCCGCGCCCATGCGAAGGTTGGACCAATGGGTCATAAATTCTTTTTCGTTCATGCGGCGGGCGAAGCGCATCAGCCCCAGGGAACGGTTCAATTGATCTTCAAAGCCCACGGGGTCCTTTTCCCATACCTTGCTGCGGAAAACCCGCTCCATTTCGGCGATTTGCCGGGCCACCGCGCCCACCGTTTCCAGCAGCTCCTGCTCCGTGCGGCCCAGCGTCACCTGATTACTCAATTGATAGAGAAAGCCCCGGGCCTCGCTGCCCTCGCCGTAAATGCCCCGCAGCGTAAGCCCCAGCTTCGCCGCCAGCTGATTCACCTTGCCCATTTGCTTGGAGATGGTGAGCATGGGCAGATGCAGCATGGCGGAGGCGCGCATGCCCGTGCCCGTGTTGGTGGGGCAGGCGGTCAGATAGCCCAGCTGCGCGTCAAAGGCGAAGGAAAGCCGCCGCTCCAGGGTATCCTCGATGGCGAAGGCATTTTCCGCCGCCTCCTGCAATTGATCCCCCGGGGAAAAGGCCTGGATGCGCAGGTGATCCTCCTCGTTCATCATGACGGAGATTTTCTCATCCCCGCGAATCAGCGCCGCGCCCTCTTCCTCGTGCATCAGCAGATCGGGGCTGATTAAATGATCCTCCACCAGGCACCCCCGCTCGGTTTCGCCCATACTGCGAAGCTGATAAAAGGTATAGCTTTCGGGCAGATCCCGCAGCGCGTCCAGCGTGCGGCGAATGCAGGCCTCGCCGTCCTGGGGCTTCGCCTTCAGGCGAAAGGGCAGATCGGCGTAATTCCGCGCCAGGCGCACCCGGGAAGAAACGATAATATCCTTCGTCATTGCTTATCCTCCCGGGCGGGGGTCATGGCCCGCAGCGCGTCCCGCAGCCGGGCCGCCTCCTCGAAATTTTCCACCGCCACGGCGGCCTCCATCTGCGCCCGCAGGGCCTCGGCCTGGCGCAGCCGCTCTTCCTCCTCCGGGCTGACCGGGGGACGGCGGCCCGCATGCTGGGAGCGGCCCTGCACCCGAGCAATCAGGGGCGTCAGCTCGCTTTTAAAGGCCTGATAGCATCCGGCGCACCCCAGCACGCCGCTTTTCTGAAATTCGTCGAAGGTTTCCCCGCAGACGGGGCAAACCAGGGCGGGGCGTTCCTCCCGCTGGGACATATTGGAAAGCACGGCGGCCAGCACCGCCTGCAAATCTCCCGCTTTATATTTTTTCACGCACTCCCGGCACAGATGCCGGCTGGCGGCGTGGCCGTCCACCACGGTGGTCATCAGCACCTCCGCCGGATTTTTTTTGCATTCCTCGCACAGCATGCGTTTTTCCTCCCGTCCTTTGAGGATTCTCCCACTATATTATGCTTTTTTGCTGCCCGCGCGCCCCAGGAAAAATCAGGGGGCCGCAACGAGGCGGCGCGCTTTACGCCTCCTCCTGGCGCTGACGCGCCACGGAAAGCAGCATAGATTTAAGAATTTTCGCCCGCAGCACGTCCTTGAGCGCCTCGGGCACGGGGGCGGCAAAGGCCTGGGGCGATACGGCCGCCGCCATCAGCGCCGCCTCGGCCGGGGACACCACCTTGCGCTCCGCCAACTGCGCGCAGAGCACCTGGGCGGATTGCGCGTCCAGCCGCTCCCCGATGCGCTCCTGCAAAAGATAATGCAGATGATCGCCCGAGGATTGCCGCACCCGCACGATACGGATGTAGCCGCCTCCGCCCCGCTGGCTGGAAATCATATAGCCGTGATCGGGGGTGAAGCGCGTGGCCAGAACGTAGTTGATCTGGGAGGGCGCGCAGTGAAAATACTCCGCCAGCTCGTTGCGCTTCAGTTCCACCTCGGGCTGATCCTCCTGAAGCATGGCCTTAATAAAGGATTCTATCGTATCGCTTAAACGCATGGGAAATCACTTCCGGAAAATGAATTAGTCTTTCTTTGACCATTTACAATATACCACGTTTTTCGCCGCCATGCAAGCCCTTTTTTCGCGCCCGTTTTTTTCAGACGGCGGGCGCGCGCGCCGTCCCGTCATTTTTCGCGGTTTTTCCCCAAATTATTTCAGGAAATATCTTGACATTCGCGGCGGGGTGTGGTTTAATGTTTTCCGCCTTGACGTTTAGTGTTTCTAAACTCCGGCCCATGATTCCGAGTTTAGTAAAAATAAACTTCGTCCGGGCGGGGAGAATGCGGAATGAACATCGGCGAAAAGCTGCGGCGATTGCGACTGCAGCGAAATTTGACCCAGGAAGAAATGGCGGATCGGTGCGAGTTGAGCAAGGGCTTCATCTCCCAGGTGGAGCGCGACCAGGCCTCCCCCTCCATCGCCACGCTGACGGACATGCTGGAATGCCTGGGCAGCAGCCTGCAGGATTTCTTCTCCGAAACCGCGGATGAGAAAACGGTGTATTCGCAGGGAGATATGTTCGTCAAGGAGGATGCGGAAACGCTGCGCGGCAGCATCACCTGGCTGGTTCCAAGTGCCCAGAAAAATGAAATGGAGCCCATCCTGGTGGAACTGGGGCCCCAGGGGCAAACCCAGGAAATGCCCCCCCACGAGGGCGAGGAATTCGGTTATGTGCTTTCCGGCGCCATCCTGCTGCACGCAGGGGAAAAGAAGCACAGGGTGCGCACGGGCGAAAGCTTCTGCCTGCATCCCAGCGCCGCGCATTTCATCAGCAATCCCGGCAAACGCAACGCAAAATTTCTGTGGGTATCAACCCCGCCAAATTTTTAAGGGGAGGGTCACATCATGGGGGAGCAACAGCGGCTGATCGACATTCGTCACGTCAGCAAATCATTTGACGGCGTAACCGTCCTGTCGGATTTTAGTCTGTACATCCGGGAAAAGGAATTTATCACCCTGCTGGGGCCTTCCGGATGCGGAAAAACAACGCTGCTTCGCCTGATCGGCGGCTTTGAAACGGCGGACGAGGGCGACATCGTCTTTATGGGCCAGCGGATTAACGATCTGCCCCCCCATAAGCGCAATATCAACACCGTTTTCCAGCGTTACGCGCTCTTCCCGCATCTGAACGTATTTGAAAACGTGGCCTTCCCCCTGCGGGAAAAGAAAGCGCCGAAAAAAGAAATCCGCGAAAAAGTGGCGGAAATGCTGAAGCTGGTGGCGCTTACCGGCTTTGAGCACCGCAGCGTGACCACCCTTTCCGGCGGCCAGCAACAGCGGGTGGCCATCGCCCGGGCGCTGATCAGTCATCCCAAGGTGCTGCTGCTGGACGAGCCCCTGGGCGCGCTGGATCTGAAGCTGCGCAAGGATATGCAGCAGGAGTTGAAAAAGATTCAGAAGGCCACGGGCATCACCTTTGTTTTCGTCACCCACGATCAGGAAGAAGCGCTCTCCATGTCCGATACCATCGTGGTGATGAGCGAGGGCAAAATTCAGCAGATCGGCACGCCCACCGATATTTATAACGAGCCCAAGAACGCCTTCGTGGCCGATTTCATTGGGGAAAGCAATATCGTGGACGGCGTGATGCTAGCGGACCGGCTGGTTTCCTTCTCGGGCCACACCTTCGATTGCGTGGACGCGGGCTTTGGCAAAAACGAGCCGGTGGACGTGGTGGTGCGCCCGGAGGACGTGGACATCGTGCCCGTGGAAAAGGGCATGCTGCGGGGCACGGTGACGTCGGTCACGTTTATGGGCGTGCATTACGAAATCATCGTGGATATCGGCGGCTTTAAATGGATGATCCAAACAACCGACTTCTGCGCCGAGGGCTCGGACATCGGCCTGTTCATCGAGCCGGACGCCATCCATATTATGAAAAAATCCAAGTATTCCGGTATGTATGGCGATTATTCCTCCTTCAGCAACGAGCTGGATGAATTATCCGTTGCGGAAAGTGAGAGCGAAGCATGAGCCAGGCCGTTGTGAAAAAGCCCCTGCGGCAGGAGCGGCTGTCCCTGCTGCACCGGATCGCCCTGGCCCCCTACGGGGTGTGGGCCGTGCTGTTCATCCTGGTGCCCCTGGCGTTTATCGCCTATTACGCCTTTACCGACGATCAATTCCGCTTCACGCTGGATAACGTGGCTCGGCTGTGGGATACCTCCCTGCTGATGGGAGAAAACGGCGAAGCCCGGGAAGTGCACACCTATCTGCTGATTTTCTGGCGCTCCTTTAAGCTGGCGCTGATCTCCACGCTGATCTGTCTGCTGACGGGCTACCCCATCGCCTATATCATTTCCAAGGCCAAGGCGAAAACCCAGAAAATGCTCATCACGCTGCTGATGATTCCCATGTGGATGAACTTCCTGATCCGCACATACGCCTGGATGACCATGCTGCAGGATACGGGTATTTTAAACGGCGCGCTGCGCTTTCTGGGCCTGCCCGGCATGCATATCATCGGCACCGAGGGCGCGGTAATCATCGGCATGGTATATGATTATTTCCCCTACATGATTCTGCCCATTTATTCCGTCATGGCCAAGCTGGACGGCAAGCTGGTGGAAGCGGCCAAGGATCTGGGCTGCAACGGCTGGGGCGTGCTGCGGCGGGTGATTCTGCCGCTGAGCCTGCCCGGCGTGCTTTCGGGGGTTAACATGGTGCTTATCCCCTCCATCAGCACCTTCTACATTTCCCAGAAGCTGGGCAGCGGGAAATTTTTCCTCATCGGCGACGCCATCGAGGGCCAATATGTGGCCAACAACCTGCATTTCGCCGCAGCCATCGCCTTTGTGATGATGATTCTGCTGCTCGCCGCCATGGCGCTGCTGCGCCGCCTGACCGCCCGGCTGGCGGGGGGAGGAATAAAATGAAGCTTACATCCAAATTTTATCTCACGCTTGCCTTCATTTTCCTGTTCGCGCCCATTGCGGTGATGCTGGTATTTTCCTTCAACGACAGTAAAAGCCTTTCCGTTTTCTCGGGTTTTTCCGTCCGCTGGTATCAGGAGCTTTTCCGGGATGAGGAAACGCTGACCTCGGTGAAAAACACGCTGCTGCTGGCCGCCAGCGCCGCCCTGCTTTCCACCGTGATGGGCACCGCCGCGGCGCTGAGCATCAATAAGCTGCGCCGTCGCTGGTTCCGGGCGGCGGTGGATACCGTCACCAACATCCCCATAATTAACCCGGATATCATCACCGGTATTTCCCTGATGCTGATGTTTGTGTTCGTGGGGCGGCTGATGGGCGCGTCCACCAGCCTGAATTTCTTCACCATGCTCATTTCCCACATCACCTTCTGCCTGCCCTACGTCATCCTTCAGGTGCTGCCCAAATTGCAGCAGATGGATCCTTCCATCCCGGAGGCGGCGCGGGATCTTGGCTGCACGCCGCTTCGGGCCTTTTTCAAGGTGGAACTGCCCGAAATTCTGCCCGGCGTGCTCACGGGCATGATTATGGCCTTCACCATGTCCCTGGATGATTTCGTCATCAGCTATTTCACCACCGGCAACGGCTTCCAGACGCTGCCTATCCGCATCTACGGCATGACGAAGAAAACCGTCACGCCCAAGATGTACGCCCTGGCCACCATCATTTTCTTCGTCATCCTGTTCCTGCTGATCCTTTCCAATCTCACCGATAAAAGCGGCGAGGGAAAGGACGCGAAGCCCAATACAAATCTTGTTAAAGTGGAGGATTGAACCGATGAAAAAGCTGCTTTCCCTGCTGATGCTCCTTTCCCTGCTGGCGGGTCTGTGCCTGTGCATGACGGGCTGCGGCGCGGATGAAACGCTGACGCTGAACGTGTACAACTGGGGCGAATATATTTCCGACGGCAGCGAGGGCTCCTTCTACACGATTCGTGAATTCGAAAAGTGGTATGAGCAGACCTATGGCAAAAAAGTGAAGGTGAATTACGAAACCTTCGCCAGCAACGAGGATATGTTCGCCAAGTTGAGCACCGGCGCGGTGAGCTACGACGTGATTATCCCCTCCGATTATATGATTGCCCGGATGGCCCAGGCCAATATGCTGCTGCCCCTGAATTTTGAGAATATCCCCAATTACGCCAATATCGACGACAGCTTCCACGGCCTGTATTACGACCCAGACAACAAGTATTCCGTTCCCTACACCTACGGCATCGTGGGCATCATCTACAACGCCAATAAGGTGGATCCCGCCGACGCTACAGGGTGGGAGTTGATGTGGAATGAAAAATACAAGGGCGGCATTCTGCAATTCAATAACTCCCGGGACGCTTTCGGCACCGCCATGTATAAGCTGGGCCTGGATGTGAACACCACCGATCCCGCCGTCTGGGATCAGGCCTTTGACGAGCTGATGCGGCAAAAGCCCCTGCGCTACGGCCTGGTGATGGATGAAATTTATAATCTGATGGAATCGGGCGAAGCGGCGATCGGCGCGTATTACGCCGGGGATTACTTCACCATGCTGGACGCCCAGGCGGAAAGCGTTGATCTGCGCTTCTATTATCCCGATCCCACCAATTACTACATCGACGCCATGTGCATTCCCACCTGCTGCCGCAATCAGGAGCTGGCGGAGCGCTTCATCAATTACATGCTCTCCGAGGAGCCTGCCATCGCCAACGCGGAATACACCTACTACGCCTCCCCCAATAAGGCGGTGTATACCAGCCCCGCTTATATCGAGGATATGGGCGAGGAGGCCATGGCCGTGCTGTATCCCGAAATCGCCGATTTCGCGGAAAAATATAACCAGTACGCCTATAAGAATTTAGATGCGAAAACCCTGGATTACATCAACACCCTGTGGGAAAACATCAAAATCAACTGAATGAATTTTCTCCTTCCATCCGTTGCATACCCGAGGGCGGTTCGTTCGCCTTCGGGTACGCCTTATTTTTGAAAGAAGAAAGGAGAACGCTCTTGAAGCATTGGATGAAAGCCGCGGCCCGGGCCGCGCTGTGCTGCCTGCTGTGCCTTGCGCTGCTGGCCCCGGCAGCCCTGGGCGAGGAATACCGCACCCTTCAGGAAGGGGATTCGGGCGAGGACGTAACCCGCCTGAAGCTGGCCATGTATTGGCTGGGCTACTTTACCAGCCAGAACGTTTCCGATCAATATAACAAGGTAATGGTGGAGCGCGTTAAAAACCTGCAAAAGCTCAACGGCCTGGAGGAAACCGGCGTGGCCGACGCCACGCTGCAAGCCCTGGTTTATTCCGGGGACGCGGTGAAAACGGATACCGCTCCCAAGGCCTCCCCCGTTCCCACCCCCGCGCCCACGCCCATCCCCGTGAAGGGGCCGGAGGTCTCCCCCGCGCTGCCGCCGCTGACGGCGGAGGGCTTCCTCGCCCCGGAGGCGGACAGCGAAGAATTCGTTTATGAAAATGAGGAGGACGGCCTGTGGCTTTACATTTCCGCCTCCCTCTCCATCACCATTCGCCGCTATTGGGACGCGCAGAATAAAAATATGTGGCTGGAAGCGGATATTCTGTGCAGCCCCGAAACGCCGCTGACCAGCTATCTGCATTACGGCAAAAACGGCAAAAGCCTGGTGGGCGTTCATCCCGTGAAGCTGGCCACGGAAAACCAGGTGGTGCTGGGCATATCCGACGATCATTTCGGCACCCGCGCCCAGGGCGGCAACTGCACCGGCATCATTATCCGCAACGGCCAGATTCTCAAGCAGAAAACCTACGCCGCCGATAAAAAAGCGTTTCCCAATTTGGAAACGCTGGCCGTTTTTCAGGATGGCAGCATGAAAACCTATAAAAGCGACGCGCATACCGCCCAGGAATATCTGGATATGGGCGCGACGGACGTGTATTCCTTCGGCCCCGTGCTGATTTCGGAGGGACAGCTCAGCGATCATATGCAGCAGGCGAATTATTATCATTACCGCGAGCCGCGCATGGCGCTGGGTATGATCGCCCCCTATCATTATTTCATCGTGGCGGTGAACGGCCGCACAGATGATTGCCGGGGCGTATACATGAACTGGGTGGCGGAAAAAATGCTGGAAAAGGGCGTAGTGGAGGCGCTGAACCTGGATGGCGGCGGCACGGCGGCCCTGGTTTTCATGGGCAAACGCCTGAACCGCACCGGCAGCAGCGTGCGGAACCTGTACAGCATGATCGGCTTTGGAACCTCGGCGCAGCTGCAAGCGCCTTAAATGCAAAAAAGAGCTTCCCCGCCATTTTCCGGCAGGGAAGCTCTTTTGTTCCACGCTTACTTTTTCCCAAACAGCCCGCTCAGACCGCCCAGCACGCTCTCCGCCTGAGCCTTCAGGCTGTCCAGATCGATCTTGCCCTTCACGGCCGTCACGATGGCGTTGATCGCGTCCTCGTCCAGCTTGATGTTCAGCAGATCAGTCACCGTTTTCACCGGGTTGCTCTTGAATTTTTCAATCAGCTTTTCATCGCCCGTAAGCTTTTCCACAATCTGTTCCACGTACTTGGAAATATCCTGCTCCATAAGCAGCATTCCCCTTTTCCTTCATTCTGCCGGGCGCGCCGCGTCCGGCACGCTTGATTATACGCGCTTTTTTCCCTGCCCGCAAGAGGGCGCGGCGCGCCCGCCCGCGAATGTTTCAATCGAAACAAGGAATGTCCCGTTCACGCATTGAAAAAGCCCGCGAACGTCTTTATAATGATAATGATATATTCTACGCATGGAAAGGAAGAAGGCCCTGTGATTACGCGGCTTCCCGATTTTGCGACGCTTTACGCCCAGGAGGGGCGGCAATCCTTTTCCGCGCCCCAGGGCGTATGGGCGGACGCGCGCTTTTCCATAACGCTGCACGGCGATGTTCTCCGGGCGGAAATCCAGGCGGAAAATACGCCCCTGCGCTATCTGCGCCTGCGCTGGCGCTTCACGGAGGCGGAAAAGCGCCGGGAGCCCGTGCGCATTTACGGCGACGCCTGGGAGCGGGCGGGGGGCGCTCTGGAATGGCGCGGCGTCGTGCCCGAACGGTGCATGCCTTGGTTTATGCTGGTTTCCAATGGAACGGATGCGGAGCAGCAGCGCCAGGGCCGCCTTACCGAGGGCTTCGGCGTGAAAACCCAACCCGGGGCGCTGTGCTTCTGGCAATACGACGCAGCGGGGATCACCCTGTGGCTGGATATTCGCTGCGGCGGCGAGGGCGTGATTCTGGGCGGACGCACGCTGCTGGCGGCGGAAATTATTTTCCGCGCTTATGCGGATTGCACCGCCTTCGAGGCGGGCCAGCGTTTCTGCCGCGCCATGTGCCCCCGGCCCCTGCTTCCCGCCGCCCCGGTTTACGGCGCGAACAATTGGTATTACGCCTATGGGATCAGTTCCCACCAGGAAATCATCCAGGATGCGCAGATGGCCGCCCGCATGTGCCAAGGCAATAAAAATCCGCCCTTTATGGTGATCGACGACGGCTGGTCGCCCCATCCCAAAAACGGGCCGTGGGATCGGGGCAACGACGCTTTTCCCGATATGGCGGGCCTGGCCGCCGCCATCCGGGCCCAGGGCGCGCGCCCGGGAATTTGGGTGCGGTATATCTGCGATGAAGGGCAGGTCTGCGGCCTGCCGGGGGATTGGCATTTACCCTATAACGCCAATTTCCTGGATCCCTCTCATCCCGAGGTGCTGGAATACATTCGCCGCACCACCCGCCGCTTCGTGGATTGGGGCTATCAGCTTATCAAGTTCGATTGCTCCACCCAGGATATTCTGGGCCGCCGGGGCTATAAAATCCCCTATGTGATTGCAGCGGACGGCTGGCATTTCCATGACCGCTCCAAAACCTCCGCCGAGATCATCCTTGGCTTTTATCGAGCCGTTCGTCAGGCGGCGGGCCCGAATGTGACGCTCATCGGCTGCGCCACCATTTCGCATCTTATCGCCGGGCTGGCGGAGTTGAACCGCACCGGCGCGGATATTAACGGGAAGAATTGGGATATTACCCGACGCATGGGCGTGAACACCCTGGCCTTCCGCATGATGCAGCACGATGCTTTCTATGCCGTGGACGCAGATTGCGTGGGCATTACTGGGGAACTGCCCTGGAAGCTGGTGCGCCAATGGCTGGATATTCTTTCCAAAAGCGGCACGCCGTTATTTGTTTCCTGCAACCCCAAGGCGCTGGACGCGGCGGGTCTGGAGGAACTGCGTCAGGCCTACGCCCGTAATTCCGTGCAGCGGGATGCGCTGATCCCTCTGGACTGGATGGAAAACATCTGTCCCGAACGCTGGCTGCTCAACGGCCAGGAAATTCACTATGATTGGTTCGCGGACGACGTCGCCGTTCTCTTCGACGGCGAAAGCCTGTAAGGGATTATTCTATGCGCTTCCCCACGCCTCAAATGGAAAGCCTCGACAGCTTTCCATTTTTTTCTTTCTTTGATGTCCGTTTTGGATAAAGAATTGTTCCATTTCTTGCTTGCAAAGCCCCTATAACTCGTGTATAGTGATAGCAGAGACAAGGGGGCGCGCAGCCCCGGGCCACTAACGGGCCGCCGGAATACAGCCCGGAAGGGAGCGAGAACGCATGGAAAGCGGCTTCATTTTCGATAACGCGCAAACGTTGAACAAATTTATGACCAATGAGCGGATTTTCTTTCAGCTTAATGATTTAACGCTGGAAATGCTGTGGGCGGCCTTTCCCGTGGCGGAGCCGAAGGCCGAAAAGCCTGACGTTCCGCACACGAAGGATTATCCCAAATTCCACAGCCATTCCTTCTGCGAAACGCATTTATGCACCAAGGGCACGGTGACCTACCGCCTGGTGGACGGCCGGGAATTTCCCATCAACGCAGGCGATACCATTTTCATCCGGGAAAACGTGCAGCATGAAATGGTGTACAGCAGCCCCGACGCGCAGAAAATTTCCATGGCGTACCGGCTGATGGAGAATCAGTCCCTCTACAACCGGCCCGATCAGGGCATGGTGCTGGATGTGGCGGTGATTCAGCAGGCGGACGGGATTTTCAGCCTTTATCAGCGCATCAGCGAGGAATTGGCCCGCCGCAGCCTGGGCTATAAGGATCTGATCGGTTCGCTGCTTTTCCAGATCACCCTGGCCTATGAGCGGCAGATCAGCGCCGCCCCCCGGGCGAATTCCAGCATTCAGCGTATCGATAAGCGGGTGGACGAAATTGAGAGCTACATCAACGATCACCTTTCCCTGAATATCACCACGATGGACGTGGCGGGGGTGCTGCATCTGAGCAAGCGGCAGATCAACCGCATCGTCTTTAAAGAATTCGGCACCTCCTGCGGCGGCCTGATAAAGCAGCTCAAGCATAAAAAGGCCCAGGAATTCCTGCTGTATTCCGATCGCAGCGTGCAGGATATCGCCGCCACGCTGGGCTATGGCAGCGTATACAGCTTCAGCAAGTTTTTCAAAAGCCAGGAGGGCATGCCTCCCGCGCTTTTCCGCCGCTCGCATTACTCCTATTAAGAAAATCGGCGTTGCGAAACGCTTAATAAAAAAGCAAGGGATCTGAAAGCATGGGTAAAATCGCCAAGGGAATCTATCCGGTTATGATTACCCCCTTCACGCCGGATAATCAGGTGGATTACGCGGCCGTAGACCAGATCGTGGAATTCTACGCCGCCAGCGGCTGCGACGGCGTGTTCGCGGTGTGCCAATCCAGCGAAATGTTCTTCCTGACGGAGGACGAGCGGGAGTGGCTGGCCGCCCGGGTGGTTCAGGCCGCCGCGGGGCGGATGTGCGTGGTGGCTTCCGGCCACATCTCCGATAAGATCGAGGATCAGATTCGGGAGCTGCGCCGCGTCGCCGCCACGGGGGTGGACGCGGTGGTGATGATCTCCAATCGCCTGGCCGGGCCGGAGGAAAGCGACGACGTGCTGATCGCCAACATGCGCCGCATCTTGGACGCGGTTCCCGGTATCCCCTTCGGCATGTACGAATGCCCCTGCCCCTATAAGCGGCTGCTTTCCGAAAAGGTGCTGCTGGCCATGGTGGAAACCGGGCGCTTCCATTTCATTAAAGATACCTGCTGCGACGCGGCGCTCATCGCCCGGCGCGTGGAGTTGCTCAAGAGCCGCATTCAACTGTTCAACGCCAATTGCGCCACTTTCCTGGAAACCCTGAAAACCGGGGCGGACGGCTTCAGCGGCATCATGGCCAATTATCATCCCGATCTGCTGCGTTGGCTTTACACCCATTATCAATCCCAGCCCGAAAAGGCCCGGCGGCTTTCCGCCATGCTCTCCGTCATGTCGCTGGTGGAGGGGTGCGGCCACCCCGCCGCGGTTAAGTATCATATGAATCTGCTAGGCATTCCCATGGAGCTCCGCTGCCGCTCCATCGACGCGGCGAAGCGCTTCGGGCCCCTGGACCGACACGCCATCGACGATTTGCTGATAATGGAGGAGGAGCTTCGCACATGGATCAAGGCATAAAAAAAGCGCGCGGCCTTTTCGAGGGCGTGCTGCTGGCCAGCGATTTTGACGGCACTCTGGTGCCCGAGGCCAAACAGGTGACCCCCGGCGTGAAAAAGGCGCTGCACTTTTTCCAGGAAAACGGCGGCCGCTTCACCGTATGCACCGGGCGGTGCTATCTGGGCTTCCACGCTTATTCACGGGAGATTATCAACGCCCCCGTGTTGCTGGCCAACGGCGGCATGGCTTACGACTACGAAAGCAAAAAAATCGTGGTGAACAACGGCATCGGCGACGAGGGCGTGGCCCCCATGCGTGCGGTGGGCGAGGCGTTTCCCGATGTGAGCGTGGAATTTTACCCCTTTGAAAAAAGCTACGCCCTGCATCTGACGGAAAAAACCGAGCATCACTTCACCAGCCAGTTTATCCCCTTTGAAACGGTGGAGGACCCCGCCCAGGCCCCGCGGCCTTGGGCGAAGGTGATGATCGGCGGCCAGCCCGAGCGCATCGCCCAGGTGCAGGCCTTCCTGCGCCAATACCCGGAAATTTCCTTCCTGCCCACCACTGGCGGCTTCCTGGAAGTGCTGCGCAAGGGCGTGGATAAGGGAACCGCCCTGCTGCAATTGGCCGATGCGCTGGAAATCCGTCATGAGGACGTTTACGCCGTGGGCGACGGCTATAACGATGTGGAAATGCTTCAGGCGGCCGCCAAGGGCTTCGTGCCCGCCAACGGCGATTCCTTCGCCACCGCCTGCGCCGATTACATCGTTCGCTCCAATGAGGAGGACGCAGTGGCCCATGTGGTGGAGATTTTAACCGAGTTGTACCGCGCCCGCCGCTGAAGCCCTGCGAACGCGCCGTTTTTTATCCCAGCGGGACAATTCGCACGACGGGGAAAAGCGTCCCATTCGGATAAAACCGTGACCCGTTCAATGGTTGAAATGGCCGTAGAATGGATATATAATGAATTCAGAAACAGTCAATGCAAAGAAACTGCAATTTTTCCTTCCATATCCGCGTTTCCCAAAGAAGCCTGGCGCACTGCCGGGGTGAAAAAGCCGAAAAGGGAAAGAAAGCAGGAAAGCGCCTTGCTGTTTGGCCCTGGTTCCATCCGTTTCTCGTTACATCACAGGCCCCTACGCCTGTGAAAATAAAAGGAGGTAAGCCCATGAAGTTCACTCGCGTCCTGGCTCTCGCCCTGGCCCTGGTGCTGCTTTGCAGCAGCTTCGCCCTGGCCGAAACCTTCCCCCTGGTGACCGAGCCCACCACCCTGACGGTGATGGCGCAGGTCGGCTCCTATTATCCCGAGCAGAAGCTGGACAACGTGCACGGCCTCAAGAAATATGAGGAAATGACCGGCGTCCACATCGAATGGGATAACGTGAACAGCTCCGTTTTCAGCGATACCCTGAACGCCAAAATCGCCGACAACAAGGAAAAGCTGCCCGACATCATCCTGCGCGGCAAGATCGGCAACGACAAGCTGGCCGCCTGGGGCGAAGAAGGCATCATCGTTGACCTGCGTCCCTATCTGGAAGAATACGCCCCCAACTTCTGGAAGCTCTTCCAGGAAGAATCCACCATCTCCGGCGCCATCGTGGGCGAGAACGGCGAAATCTGGGGTCTGCCTCAGGTGATCCTGGGCGCTGAAATGCGCACCCCCACCAAGCTGTGGCTGAATAAAAAGGCCATGGACGCCATCAAGATGGACGACCCCAAGACCCTGGATGATTTCGTGGCGGTCATGAAGGCCATCCGTGAAAGCGATTGGAACGGCAACGGCGAGCAGGACGAAATCACCGTCATCGCCAGCGTCAGCAACATGCACAACTACTTCTACGGCTCCTTCGGCCTGCGCACCCGCGGCGCGCATCACGACGTGGTGGACGTGGATCCCGAAACCGGCGCGCTGCGCGTGTATTTCCAGCATGAGAACTATCGCAAGTACCTGGAATTCATGAAGATGATGTACCAGGAAAAGCTGATCTATCAGGAAATCTTCACCGAACAGGATAAGCAGGCCAACGTGTTCAACCAGACCGATCGGCTGAGCATGCTGCTCAACACCATCGCTCCCGGCGACGGCGGCGACAACTGGTACACCGTGAACTGGTCCCTGGAAGGCCCCGACGGCTACGCCTTCCACACCCAGACCCGCGGCGCTATCCACTCCACCGGCAACTTCGTCATCACCTGCGACTGCCCCGAGGAAAAGATTCCTCTGGCCCTCAAGTGGATCGATTACTTCTATTCCGAGGAAGGCTCCGCCCTGGCGCTGATCGGCGTGAAGGACGAGGATTGGGAAGTGAAGGCCGACGGTACCCGCGATTGGACCGACGCCGCGAAGGCGACCCGCACCGCCGATATGAGCAACGACGCCTTCCGCGCCCAGTTTGGTATGTGGCCCGGCGGCGGCGTGCCCGCTTGCTTCTTCTCCAACCTGCTGGACGCCGAATACGGCCCCATCCCCTCTGCCTGCGCCCAGGCCCTGCTGAAGGACTACGCCCCCAAGAAGATTTGGCCCATCATCACCTTTACCAAGGATGAGAGCGAAATCGTCTCCACCGTGGGCACCGACATCAACGAATTTGCAAAGAACTTCGCCGCCCAGGTCATGACCGGCGAAAAGGAACTGAACGACGCCACCTGGGCCGAATTCCAGGCGGAAATCACCAAGATGCAGCCCGAAAAGCTGATCGAAGCGTATCGCACCGCTTTGACCCGCGTGTACGGCGAAGGCGCTGAGTTCTAATTTCTCAAAAGCTCGGGTATATCTACGCGAGCGCTCAACGCGAAAGGGGGAGCCTCTTGCGGGGGGCTCCCCCCTTTTTTCCAGGCGCGGCCGGCAAGCATCGCTTGCGCCAGATCGCAAGGAAAATCCATTCTTTCTATAAAAAAGAGGTGCTCCTCCATGATGCAAAAACAAGTCAGGCCGCCCCATGCGCTGCATCGCAATACCTGGCGCAAATCCATCATGCGCTATTGGCAGATGTATCTGCTGCTCATCCCCGTCGTTATCTATTTTATTCTGTTCAAATACATGCCCATGCTCGGCATCCAGATCGCCTTTAAGGATTACAAGCTGCGCCGGGGCATGTGGGATAGCCCGTGGGTGGGCCTGAAGCACTTCCAGCGCTTCTTCTCCAGCTATCAAAGCGCCCGCGTCATCGTCAACACCTTGTGGATCAGCTTCCTTTCGCTGATTTTCTGCTTCCCCTTTCCCATCATTCTGGCCCTGATTTTCAATGAATTGAAAACCGATAAGGGCAAGCGCATGGTGCGCACCATCACCTACGCCCCTCATTTCGTTTCCACGGTGGTTGTGGTAGGCATGATGGTATCCATGTGCTCCATGGAAACCGGCATCGTGAATAAATTCCTGGTAGCCACCGGCTTAAGCCAGGAGCCCCTCTATCTTATGGGCAGCGGAAAATACTTCCGGCTCATGTACGTTCTTTCCGACATCTGGAAGGATTCCGGCTGGAACGCCATCATCTTCATTTCCGCCCTTTCCGCCATTGATAACGCCCTGTATGAGGCCGCAAAGGTAGACGGGGCCAGCCGCTGGCAGCAGTTGATTTATATCACCATTCCCAGCATCGTGCCCACCATCGTCATCATGCTGATTCTGCGCTGCGGCGGCCTGATGAGCGTGGGCCATGAAAAGGTCTACGCCATGCAGACCGACCTAAACCTCAACGTGTCCGAGGTCATTTCCACCTACACCTATAAACAGGGCATCGTTGACCTGCGTTACGATTATTCCACCGCCGTTGAGCTGTTTAATTCGCTGATTAATCTGCTCATGCTCATGGTGGTGAACACCATATCCAAAAAGCTCACCGAAACCAGCCTGTGGTAAAGGAGGGATAAGAATGAAAAGCAAAAACGATACGTTGTTCCAAGCCGTCGTCTATGTGCTGACCGCGCTGATCTGCCTTATCACGCTCTACCCGCTGATTTATGTGCTGAGCGCGTCCTTCTCCGATCCCGCCCGCATTCTGGGGGGCGATGTGGTGCTTTGGCCGGTGGACGTTACCACCAACGCCTATCGCCGCGTTTTCGCCAGCGCCGATATCCTGACCGGCTATCGCAACACCCTGCTTTACACCCTGTTCGGCACCTCGCTGAACATGGTGGCCACCATCATGGCCGCATATCCTCTGTCGCTGCCCGATTTGAAGGGTAAGAATATTTTCACCTTCTTCATCACCTTCACCATGTTCTTCGGCGCGGGCATGATCCCCAGTTATCTGAACCTGAAAGACCTGGGCCTGCTGAATAACCCCCTGGTCGTCATCGTGCCCGGCGCTATCAGCGTGACCAACATGCTGATCATGCGCAACTATTTCATCAATTCCGTTCCCGCGGCGCTGCGGGAGGCCGCCTCCATCGACGGCGCGTCGCCCATGGCGGTCATGATGCGCATCGTGCTGCCGCTAAGCAAATCCATCATCATTGTAATCATCCTGTATTACATGGTGGGCCATTGGAACAGCTATTTCAACGCCATGATGTATCTGCGCGATCGGAAAATGCAGCCCTTGCAGGTGTTCCTGCGGGAGATCCTGGTGCTGACGCAGATGGGCGATATGGAGGAGCAAACCGGCGTGGACGATCTGGGCGTTTACCTGCTCTACGCTTCCCTGAAATACGCCATCATCGTGGTTTCCGCCGTCCCGCTGCTGATCATCTACCCGATGGTGCAGAAATTCTTCGAGCGTGGCATTATGATGGGCTCCCTGAAGGGCTAAACCAAAAATCGCCGTTTCCAAACCATTTCTTCGCATCCTTCGTCTGTATCGCTTCGTGAAGCAAAGCCTCGCTTTCCTTTTGCGGGCGAAAATACAAGCTGTTTTTTCGCGCTTACCCAATCGGCTTTCTTGAGAGGTCGCGAGGGAGCCATTCTGACGAGCATCGCTCCTCGAGGGCGGCTGCGGACGGTCAATTCTTCAGTTGCCGCCCGAAGCCCGCGCTTCCGCTTCAGCGGAATAGCGCGGGGTGACAGCTCAAAGAATGGCTCCCTCGCGTTGCTTTTACATCCTACGCGCTTTCTGAAAGGAGATTGCTCTCATGCACGATTTCTTCTCGCGTTTTTCCCTTCCTCCACTTTCGGGACGGGACGCGCGGCCCTATTCCTGCGGCGACGGCGCGGAAATGCTGCTTCTGCAAGGCATGGAGGAGAGCGTCGCCCGGGATTACGCCCAGATCTTGACCGCAAACGGCTTTTCCCAGGCGGATTGCCACATTGCCCCCGGCAGCTATTGCGCGCTGCTGCGCCGTCCGGGGCTGACTCTCGCCCTTAACTATTTCGCTGAGGAGCTGCGCCTGATCGCCGATCCCTTCACCGCCGCCGCGCCGCTGACCGATCCCTGCCCCCGTACCACGCAAACGACACTGTGGCAGCACGAGGTAGATCACACCCTCATTGACTGCGGCATGTGCTTTATCATTCGCTGCTGCGACGGCAGCTTCTTCCTGGTGGACAGCGGGCATTATTATCAGGTGAACGATAACGACCGCATTCACCGCTTCCTGCGGCAGCGCACCCCAGCCGGGCAAAAAATTCGCATCGCGGGCTGGTATCTCACCCACGCGCATTCTGATCATGTGTGCAAATTCTCAGATTTCCTGCATTACAATATGGACGATTGCCAGATCGACGCGGTTTATTACAATTTCCCCGATCCATATCCCCCTGAAGGCGCGGGCTGGCGCAAGGGCGGAAACAGCCTGCTGGCGCTTACCATCGGGGAGCAGCTGGCCCAGCACCCGGAAATTCGAAAGGTGAAGCTGCACACAGGGCAGCATTTCGCCGTGCGCAATCTGCAATTCACTGTGCTATGCACCCACGAGGACGCATTTCCCACCAAGGATGAGGATTTCAATAACACCTCCACCGTGCTTATGATGGAGGCGGAGGGCGCCCGGGTGCTCTTCTGCGGGGACGCAGGCGCCCGGGAAAGCGATATCATGGTTCGCCGCTGGGGCGAGGCACTGCACTGCGACATATTGCAGGTGGCGCATCACGGTCACCGCGGTTGCTCCGCCGCATTTTACGCCCTCGTTCAGGCCAAGGCCGCCCTTTTTTCCAACACGCAGATTTTCTTCGATCTGGATCTGGTAAAGGAAAAGGAAGCCAACGAAACCATTCTGCGCTACGCCAAGGAATACTACATTTCCTCCAATGGCACGGTGCAGGCCGATCTTCCCTACGATCATTTCACCTGTCTGCCCGACGAAACCTTCGAGGATTTTGAAAAAATTCAGCAGCTATGGGGCTATATCTATTCCCCGGAATACAAGCAGGCACTTTACGAGGCCTTTCTTGCCCGGGGCGGCAAGCGGGCCCACGCCTTCTATCATGCGCCCAACGAGGAAAACTGGCACGACACTTGATTAAAAAATTTGTTTCGGAGCCTGCACCGCTTGATTTTTCTTTTAACAAGGGCCGATATTAAAAAAAACTTGCTTTTCCGCTGCAAAGGGCTTCCCTTGTATTCCATCCATTGCAAGTGCTCAATCTGAAAGCGCGTTTCCCACATCAAAAGGCCGCCCCGGATTTCCCGGGGCGGCCTCTTATTCCATAGATAAACCGCATACATGCTGCTCGCCGCAGCATTTCGCGCTCTGATGAAGCGCGGCTGCGAAAGCAAATTATTCTTCTTCGTCCTCGTCTTTCTGCGCGTTCTCGATGATCTTCTTGGCCGCTTCGGCGGGCATTTCCTCATACCGTTCAAAGGACATGGTGAAGGAGCCGCGGGCCTGGGTCATGGAGCGCAGATCGGTAGCATACTTGAACATTTCGCCCATGGGCGCTTCGGCGGTGACGCGCTGGAGGCCGTCCACCTGGTCCATACCCATGATGCGGCCGCGCCGCTTGTTCATATCGCCCATGATATCGCCCATGTATTCATCGGGCACGAACACTTCCACATGCATGATGGGCTCCAGCAGCACGGGGCTGGCGTCCATGCAGCCCTTCTTATAGGCGATGCGGGCAGCGGTCTTAAACGCCATTTCGGAGGAATCCACCGGGTGATAAGAGCCGTCGTACAGCTTGGCGCGCAGGCCCACCATGGGATAGCCCGCCAGCACGCCCTTGCGGATATTTTCGCGCAGGCCCTTTTCCACGGAGGGGATGAAGTTGCGGGGCACGGCGCCGCCCACAACGGCGTCCACAAATTCGAAATCCTGGTTGGTATCGCCGATGGGAGAGAATTCAATCCACACATCGCCGAACTGGCCGTGACCGCCGGATTGCTTCTTGTGGCGGCCCTGGCAGGAAACCGTCTTGCGGATGGTTTCACGGTAGGGGATCTTGGGATCGTTCAGGTTGGCGTTAGCGCCGAACTTGGAGGCCAGCTTGTTGCGGATCACATCCAGGTGCAGCTCGCCCTGGCCGGAAACCAGCGTTTCGGTGGTTTCGGCGTTCTTTTCCACCTTGATGGAGGGATCCTCCTCCTGCAGGCGGCTCAGGCCGGAGAACACCTTGTCTTCTTCGCCCTGCTTGGCGGCGGAAATAGCCTTGGAGATGCAGGGGATGGGGAAGGCGATGGGCGCGAAGCGGATGGGATGCGCCGCGTCGCAGAGGGTGTCGCCAGAATTGGTGAATTGCAGCTTGGACAGCGCGCCCAGGTCGCCGGCGTTCAGCTGGTTGGCGGGGGTCTGCTTCTTGCCGCGCATCATGAACAGGCCGCCGGCCTTTTCGGCCTTATCCGCGTTGGCGTTATACAGCGCGGTGGCGCTGGTGATGGAGCCGGAGCACACCCGGAACAGGGACAGCTTGCCCACGAAGGGGTCGGCGATGGTCTTATAAACGAAAGCGGAGAAGGGAGCGGCGTTATCGCAGGGGCGTTCTTCCGCACCGCCGGTCTTGGGATTTTCGCCCACGGCCTTAGCGCTCTTGGGAGAATGGAGGTAGACGTTCATCACGTCCAGCATCTTGGCGATGCCCACGCCCGTCGTGGCGGAGCAGGCGACCACGGGCACGATGGAGCCGTTCTGCATACCGGCCTTGAAGCCGCCGAGGATTTCCTCGTGGGTCAACTCTTCGCCGTCCAGATATTTCATCATCAGTTCGTCGTCCGCGCCGGCGGAGGCTTCGGTGATTTCTTCCATGGCGGAGGAAATGGCGGAGGCCATATCGGCGGGAACGGGAATTTCCTTAAGGCCCTTGCCGGTACCTTCATAGGCCTTATTTTCCAGCACGTTCACAACGCCCTTGAAGGAAGCGCCCGCGCCGATGGGCAGCAGCATGGGAACCACGCTGGAGCCGAACTTATCGCGCAGCTGATCCACAACCTTCTGATAGTTGGCGTTTTCGGTGTCCATGCGGTTCACGATGAACATGCGGCACACATTATTTTTCTTGGAATAATCCCAGGCTTTTTCCGCGCCCACGGTCAGGCCGCTCACAGCGCCCACCACGATGCCCGCGGTTTCCACAACGCGCAGCGCGCCCATCATTTCGCCGATGAAATCAAAATAGCCGGGAACGTCGATCACGTTGATTTTCGTGCCCTTCCATTCCACGGGCGCAACGGCGGCGCTGATGGAAATATGGCGCTTAATTTCTTCGGGATCAAAATCCGTGGTGGCGGAGCCGTCTTCTACGCGGCCCTGCCGGTCCACATGCCCGGCTGCATAAAGCATCGCTTCGGTTAAGGTGGTCTTGCCCTCGGAGCCGTGGCCGATCAGGGCGATATTCCGGATGTTTTCGGTCTGGTAGTCTGCCATGTTGGTTCCCCCTATAATTCTATTATTTGCTTATTTAAAAAATAAAGCGGTTCATGCACACAAGAAATATTTTAACAGAAAATACGGCAAAATACAAGCCATTTCTCCTAAAAAGTTTTTAAACATTCCCACCCGATTTTTTGCTGGTTTTTGCCAAAAAAAGCGCGATTTACGGCGCGTTTTCTTTACGATCTCGCCGGAACGCGCGAAAATGTATAGCCGCGCTTCTTTGGCGCTGGGCGGGGCGCATTGGTATTTTTACAGTATTCCGGCGCTCAATTTCCGGGCTTGTCCGTTTCCGCCCCCACGCGCCGGGCAAGTGGATGCTTGCCATTTTCGCTTTGCGAAGGGCAATGTTGAGCTATAATACATAGGTAACACGGAAGCAAGCAAAAAGAGAACTCATGTGGTAAGATAGCAGTGTCACCAAACCAGCCAC
>CAKULG010000022.1 GCA_934667105.1 uncultured Clostridia bacterium | reverse complement strand
CGGGGCGTAAAAAAATGAAGGGCTGGCCGCCCTTCATTGCATCCCGCAAGTTTGTCTGCTACTTTTTTGACAGTCTGAGTACCCGTTTCATTTGAAACGGGCGCTATTTTTATACGATATTTATTCAGAGCGGGCTCGTCGGTATCCCGCTTAAAGTATTTTTGCGGCTTCCAGCAGCCGGCCGGCAATGACTTCCATGCCCTTGTCGCCGGGATGATGGGCTACGCCGTTGTGCTCAAACAGTCCCACCGCCATCATCGCATCGGTATCGCCCAAATCGCCCATTTCGACGAGGACAGCGCCCGTTTCCCCGGCGACGCGCCGGATAATCGCGTCCTTTTCCGGCGAACGCCAGAACATGGTTGTTATAACAAGACGGGCGTGGCTTTCGGGGTCAAAGAAACGGAGCATTTTCTGATAGTGCGCGCCAAAGTCGTGATTTGCGATGGCCTCCGCAGGGGTATTGGCCCCCAGAATGGTGCAGAAAACGAAGTCGGGCCGCCAATTTCGCAAATCAGAAAAATCCTTTAGCACTTCTTCATCTTTCCAGAAATTGCGTTCCCAATCCGCCAACTGCCCAATCCGCCAGGAAGCGGCGGGATATTTTTCCTGAATGCGGCGCATACATACATGCACATAATCCCGGCTTATATCGCTGGCCGCCATGCCCCAATTGTGGTTCCAGCCGATGGCGTGCAGCGGGGCGTGCAGCGTAACGGAATTCCCCAGGAACAAAATGCGGGGATTGCCGATTCCTATGCCGCAGATGTGTTTGTTGGCGGATACCTGATTCTCGGCGGGGACGGTGTTGTCGCTTTCCTTAAACACGAATATGCTCTCCTTTAACCAGCGATTGCCGCCATATTGTGGATAAAATGAAACGCATTTAGAAGCATGCATTAATGCGCCAGATCCAGGTTCGGCAGGAATTCGCCGGGCAGATAAACCGCGCCTGCCAGGGAATCGGGCTGTTCGCCCATCACGAACAGGGCCACCCGCGTTACCCCCCGCAGCGCGCACAGGGTGTTCACCAGGGAATAGATCATCAGCCGCTCCTGGGCAGCGTCCATGCCCTGGGAAAGGGCCTGAAGCTGGGCAGAGAAATTCAGCAGCAGCACGCCCCTTTTATACGCCGCGCCCAACAGATCGGCGTCCCGCAGGCCTTGGGGGGCCACGGGGGAAAGCCCGGCGGGGCTGTCATAGCTTTGAGGGCCCGCTATCCACTGATCCACCAGCGCGCGCACATTGGCGGCGGCGTAATAGGGCACGGGCCGGGATACCCGCTGCAATTTTCCATCGCCGTCGGCGAAATAGAGGGTGGCGTAATCCAGCAGAAAGAAGGAAAAATCGCCGCGCTTCATCAGCCCGTCTGAGAAAAACAACGTTTCTCCCGCCCGAAGCAACGTGCCCGAGGGGGTCAGGCTGACGATTTTTTCCGTTCCGATGGTCATTTCCACGCCGTCCAGCCCGGGAATAAAGGTGGTCAACGTGGTCACGAGAGAGGCGGCCATCACTGAGCGGGTGATTCCCGCGCCAATCAATTGCTGGTTCAATTCCTCGGAGAATTGCAGCACGGCGCGGCGCTGGCCCCCTTCCTCTCGAACTTCGGGCTCCGCAGACAGCTGCGCCGTCAAATCGGGATAGCTGGGCGCGGCGGGCAGGGCCTCCGGCCCGGCGGAAAGCGCCGAAAGCAGGGCGCGAATCAGGGCGGGGGCGTCCAGATCGGTAAGGGCCAGCGTTCGCGCCTCGCAAAGAATGCCCTTGCCCGCCGCAGCGGGATAATACAGCGCGGCGGTAAAGGCGCGCCGACTGGCGGTTTTCTGGGCGGAGGCCCGGGCCCACAGCGTCCCCAGGGATTCCTGGGTGTTCCGCTGGAAGCAGCCGGCGGGCAGCGTGGCGGCGATATCCAGCCCGGGCTGCACCCCGGCGATCAGCACGTTGACATATTCTAAATCGCCGAATTGGCACAGCGTGTTGGCCAGGGCCTGGCCCACGGTGAACAATTCCTCATGGGATAAGCGCAGGGCGGAGGCCCCCAGGCTCACCGTTGCCACCCGGCCCGAAACCTCCACCGCCTCCGTATCCGAAAGGCGCAGCGCCACATCGCCCCCCAGGGGGGCGGCGGTCTCCGTGCCGGGGTGGGAAAGCAGCAGCTCGCTGAGCGTTTGGGCCGTGGGTCGATTCAGGGAAAGCTCCGCCGTTTCAGGCACGGCCAATAGCCGCGTTCCATCCCGGGAGGGCAGATACAGCGCCACGCTCTGGCTATAGGTCTGCTCCGCGTCGTTTTCGGGCGCGCCCGTTTGCCGGGGGGCGGGGGGCAGGGTTGCGCCGCTTCCCGCCTTTTCGGAAGCGCCGCAGCCCGTCAGCAGCGCGCAGACGCATAAAAGGCAAATCAGCCGGATTCCATGCTTGCTCAAGGTCAATTCACTCCTGCCCCATCAGCGCCAGCAGGCGCGCATAGGATATTTTCCAAAGGCCGCCCTCGCGCTCCAGCCGCAGGGGATAGCCCGTCCGGGCCGCGTCCTCTCCCTGGGCGCGGAGCGTTATATCCGCGCAGAGCACGGCGTAATCCCCCGCCTGGGAAACAGCGCCGGGAGATACCGTGAAGCCCGTCAGCACCGCCGCCTGATCGAAGGCGGCGTAGGCCGTCTGGGCGGCAGGGCGCGCTTCCTCCGCCTGAGTATAGGCGTAAAGCGCTTCCCAATCCTGGGTCAGCCAGGCGGTGAGCAGGGAAAGGGCGGCGTTGTGCGCCGTCAGCAGCGTTTCCTCCCGCCGGGTCAGGGGCGGCAGAGGCGTTTCGTCGTTTTCCAGCGTCAGATACCCCGTTTGCAGCCGCAGGGAAGAGGAAACCGCGTTTTCCCTGTAAACCAGCACCTGGGCCTGGGCGCAAAGCCCCGCCTCGGTGAGGGTGGCGATGAGGGAATCCAGGCAGAGCTGGCGGCGCAGGGGGGCTTCGGTGCGCCAGGGCTCCCGGCTGCAATCGGCGGGCTCGTCGGGATAGCGGGCGAGCAGCGCTTCGTTAAAGGTGATATACAGCGTGTCCCCCTGGCGGGATACGGCCAGCAACTGCGTTCCCTGAGGAAAAAGCGGGGAAAGCTGCGCCGCCGTGGGGGAGGGGCCGTCCAGCAGCGCCTGAATCAGCGCCTTTTCGGGGGTATCGTTCCGGGCAATTTCAATGCGCCGGTTTTCAGGGGCCAAAAAGGCGGAAGATTGATAGCGGTAATACAATACGGCGTCCAACGCCTGGGCGGACAATTGGCGCGCGTCCGCGCTGATAAGGGCGGAGGAATCGCCGGGCTCGCTGCGAATCAGCGAATCGGGCGGGGAGGACATGCACCCCCCCAGCAGCATTACGCATAGCGCCAGCAGCGCCAGGCGGCGGGCTCGACGGCTCATTTGGGGTTCGGCTCCTCTCCCACGCACCAGGAGCGCAGCTTGTTCACGCTTCTTTCCAGCGCGTTCCGGCTGTCGCCCCAGGGCTTATCCGCGTTGCGGTAATCAAATTTCAGGGTGAAGCCCTCCAAATCGCTTTCCAGCTTGGTCAGGCTTTTTTCTTCTGCGGCGCAAAGATCGTTAATAAAATCCCCCAGAACGGGGCCGGAAAGCGTTTCCTCCGCCATTTCCATCAGCAGCGCCATATCCGGCAGGCACACGCCCTTGGAGGCGGCGAAGGCCTGGCGGAAGGCCGCGTCGGTTTTATACAGGTGCAGCAGGGTGTAGGCATAGCGCCGGGTGTTTTCCTCGATGCTTTCGCACAGGATGCAGCAGGAGGTTAATTCCCGCAGCTGCGCGGCCGCCTGCTTCAGATCCGCCTTGCCCTGAGAGCGGCCCATCATCCTTCGCAGGGCGGGGGTTTCCGCATCCTGGCGGGCGGCGGCCCGGGCCTTTTCGAAAATGGGCTGGGCCTTGCCCATGGTTTCCTTCAGATGGGTGTGCATCATCAGCGCGTGGCCCAGGCGATTTTTTTGGGCGAACAAAAGCGCCTGGTGCCGGGGGCAGAAGCCCTTGGCGTTCACCCGCACCCGGGTGTCCGGCTCCATCACCGAGGCCCCCAGAAAGCGATCCACATCCTGCAGTTCGTTGCGGCGGCGCAGGGCGCACAGGGGGCATTCTCCGTCCAGCTTCACCGCGTCCCATACGGGGATGGTGTCGATATGATAGCGCATGATTCCTCCTGGTCATGTTTTGCTCTTGCGGCGCATATACTCCTCCCGTAAAGGAAAGGGGGCGGAGGGCATGCGCGCCGGAAGGCTGAAGGTGCGGCGATATAAAACGAGGCGGCACAGCCCCGTTTGGCCGATTTTGCTTGGTTTGCTGGCGCTGGGGTGCGCCGCTTTCTGGCTGCTGCGGGATACGGACGCAGGCGCGTTTCTGCGCTTCACCCCCGCGCTTTCTCCCCAGGACCGGGCGGCGGAAACCCGCACGCTGGTTCTGCCGGGCAAAACTTGGTACGCCCTGCAGCTGGGCGTTTTTGAGGATACCGCCTCCGCAGGCGACCTGGCGGAGAGCTTCCGCCTACGGGGCGCGGCGGGGTATATTGCCCGTCGGGAGCATTACCGGGTGCTGGCGGCGGCCTATCCGACCCGGGCGGACGCCCAGGCGGTGCAGACCCAGCTGCGAACACAGCACCAGGTGGACGCATACATTTACGAGATTTCGCGCCCGGAAATCACCTTACGGCTGACGGGCCAGCGGGCGCAGCTTACCGCCCTTTCGGACGCTTACGACGCGCTGGATCAGGCGGCGGAGCAGTTGTTCGCCCTTTCCCAGGCCATCGACCAGGGCAAGGAGCAGGATTACCGCGCCGCCCTAACCTCCACCCGGGAGACGGCGACGGCCCTGCGGGGCAGACTGGCCGCGCTCTTTGACGCGCCGCCCCAGGCCGTGCAGCAGGTGATGGATCTGCTGCAGGCGCTGGCCGACGGTCTGGAGCAGGCGGCCAACGCGCAAAGCGCCGTGCGCCTGGGGGCGCAGATCAAGTATTGCCAGCTGCTGTGCGCCGTGGGCATGGCGGATTACGCCGCCGCCCTCGCCCCGTGAATCAGGGACGCTCGGGGGCGTTGCATTTGGTGCAGCGCAGCAGATTCTTAAATTTCGCGGTGTTCAGATCGCTGTAATAGAATTTATCCAAGGGCCAATAGCGCTCGTCCACCGCGGGGCAATTGGGCATGGAATGATAATATTTGCCGCCATTGGAATTGTAATACAGCACCTGGGCGTTAGCGTCGGCGTTGGGGGTGGCGGTGGGCGCGATGGTGGTGCCCACGATCTGCGCCTGCTGTTGCTGCTTTTCCGCCTCCGCAGCTTCGTCGATGGGCGTGCCGCCCAGCGACTGGGGATCCACATACCAAACGTCGTTCACCCGGAACATGAGCACCTGCATCCGCACCAGCTCTGCCTCCGTATGGCCTTCCTTGGCCATGGAAACCTTCAGCGTGATGGTGCGGGTGGTATCCGCCTCGCTGCCCTGCACGTTTTCCACCTGGTATTGCAGGGGGTGGCGCTGGCTCATCAGCTGCCACAGCCGTTCACTGGGGGCCTGCTGCTGAGCGACCCAGGCGGGGGCGCACAATTGCAGCATGGCGGGAATATCATTTTCCGCCCAGCTGTAGAAGAACGCCTCCAATTGCTGCTGCGTGGCGGAGATGGAGGGGGCGGAGGTGGGCGCTTCAGTGGCCGCGCCGTCGTTCAGCAGCGCGCTGAGCGCGCCGGGGTCCACCTGATCGGAGAACAGCGCCCCGGAATCCGCCACGCGGCTGGAGGCCTTCTGCGCCTCGGGGGCCTGATCCATAAACAGCGAAAGGGCGATCACCACCGCCAGCGCGCAATAGACCACCGTCAGCGTGCCCCGGGCGTTGCGCACAAAGGCCCCCAGCAGCCACATGGCCGCCACGGAGAGCCCCGCCGCGATGAGAAAGGCCCAGCGCAGAAGCGGCGCGGAAATCAGCAGCGCCAGCAGAAATAATACCGGCAGCACCGCCGAAAGCATCAGCGCCAGCAGGCCGAAGCGGCGGGGACGGGCCGCTGTCTGCGGCTTTCCCTCCCCGGCGCTGAAGGCGGCGTCCGGGCGTTTATTTTTCATATTATTCAGCGGCGCCGAGGTGTATTGGCCACGATTGGAATTCATAAGGCGCTCCTTTCGAAAAAAGCAGAATTTTGCATTCTTCAGTATAGCACAGATTTCGCTTTTTGCAAATCCCGAAGGCAAGGGTGCGCGACGTCGCTCCCTGATAAAAAAACGGAAAATGCGCCCCGTTTCATCCTGTGGATCCGGCGGGGTTATTCGTCGATCTGCACTTTATCCCGGCCGAACATGTCGATCAGGCCGTTCAGGTTTTTTTCGCTTTGCTCCGCCTTTTCCGGGGCAGGAGCAGGCTGCTGGCCCAGGGGCTCGAAGCGGGCCCCCGCCGCGCCGCAGGCGTTCAGCGCCGCTTCCACCTTGCTTCGCCGCTCCGGGTTGGAAAGCATGCCTACAAAAATATCCGCCTCCGGGCCGAACAGCGCCCGGTATACCCCCTCCTGGAAGCCGCCGTATTTTCCCTGGGACAGGGGGCCGAAAATGCCCGGCTCGTTCTTTTTCAGATATTTCAGCGCGTCGTTCCATACGTCCTTAGGCGGCTTGCTCCCGGCGGGCACGGGCGTTTCGGGCACGGGCGCTTCCGCAGGGCGGGCAGGCTTCGCGCTTCGGGGCGCAGGCGCGCCCGGCGCGGCGGGGCGCACGCCGTTTTTCTCCAGCTCCGCCAGCTTGCGTTCCAGTTCGTCCACCCGCTCCAGCAGCGCCGCGTAATCCCGCTCCTGGGGCTGTTCGCAGGCGCGAAGCGCAAAAATTTCCAGCACCGACCGGGCGGAGGCCGCCCAGCGGGTATCCGCCTCGGCGTGCATGCACAGATCCAGCGCCCGCAGCAGCCGTTCCTGGCCGAAGGCCTCCGCCTGCTGGGCGTAGCGCTTGGCGTTTTCCCCCGTGACCCCAAGGATGGCGCCGTCCGGCCCGCACAGCTTGGCCGCCATCAGCAGCCGCAGATGCGCGGAAAGATCCTTTAAAAACACCTGCACGTCCCGGCCTCCGCGCATCAATTCCTCCACCAGGCGCAGGCATTCGCCGCCATTCTTTTCCGCCAGCGCCTCGGCAAAGGAAAACAGGAACGCCCGGTCCGCCGTGCCCAGGGCGGCGCGGACATGCTCTTCGGTGATATGCTCGCCCTCGCCCATGCACATATCCAGGATGGACAGCGCGTCGCGCATGCCGCCCTCCGCCGCCCGAGCGATAAGGCCCAGGGCCTCGGGCTCCGCCGTCATGCCGCTTTGCTGCACCACCTTTTCCAAATGCCCCGCAATCTGGGCCTCGGAAAAGCGGCCGAAATCAAAGCGCTGGCAGCGGGAAAGAATGGTGGCGGGCAGCTTTTGCGGCTCGGTGGTGGCCAGGATGAACACCATGTATTCCGGCGGCTCCTCCAGGGTTTTCAGCAGGGCGTTAAAGGCCGCGTTGGAAAGCATGTGAACTTCGTCGATGATATATACCTTGTATTTCCCGAATTGGGGCGGGTAATCCACCTTTTCCAGCAGCTCCCGAATTTCCTCCACCCGGCTGTTGCTGGCCGCGTCCATTTCGTATACGTCGAAGGATGCGTCGCTTTCGATGGTTTTGCAGGAAGCGCATTCCCCGCAGGGATCGCCGTTTTGCGGGTTCAGGCAGTTGATGGCCCGGGCCATGATCTTGGCCGCGCTGGTTTTGCCGGTGCCGCGGCTGCCGCAGAAAAGATAGGCGTGGGCGATGCGCCCCGTCGTCACCTGGTTGCGCAGCGTGCGCACGATATTTTCCTGGCCCACCATGTCCGAAAAGGTCTTGGGCCGCCAGACCCGGTACAGCGCCTGATACATCTTTCGACACCTCCACATTCGCTTTTCTATTATCGCCCATTTTTCGCTTCGGCGCAAGGGAAATTTTCCGGCGCGAAAAGCGGCGGCGCGCTCCGGGCGGGGCGAAAAACGATAGAAATACAAAAAAAGGGGCTTGACACGCGGCGGGAAAGGCGTATAATACCCGCATCAGGGCAATGACGTCTTGGAGAGCTTTTCTCCACGACGCCTTTTCTTTTGCCCGAAGCCGGAAAGCGGGCGCAAAGGCCCCTGCCCCCGGCGATCACGCGGGAAGAAGGAGCGGATTGAAATGAGCGGCGTAGCGGATTATTTTGGCAGCCTGGTTTTTGACGATCGGATGATGAAGGCCACGCTTTCGGCGGAGGTGTACGCATCGCTGAAAAAGACCATCGACGAGGGCGTGAGCCTGGATAACGAAGTGGCCAACGCGGTGGCGGCGGCCATGAAGGATTGGGCCGTGACCCACGGCGCCACGCATTTCACCCATTGGTTCCAGCCGCTGACGGGCGTGACGGCGGAAAAGCACGACAGCTTCATCGCCCCCGCGCCGGACGGCCGGGTGATTATGGAATTCTCGGGCAAGGAGCTGATCCAGGGCGAGCCGGACGCTTCCTCCTTCCCCTCGGGCGGCCTGCGGGCCACCTTCGAGGCCCGGGGCTATACCGCCTGGGATCCCACCAGCTATGCATTTATTAAGGATAAAACTTTGTGCATCCCCACGGCCTTCTGCTCCTATGGCGGGGAGGCGCTGGATAAGAAAACGCCGCTGCTGCGCTCCATGGAGGCGCTGAGCAAGCAGGCGGTGCGCGTGCTGCGGCTTTTCGGCAATAAGGAAGTAAAGTGCGTCCGGGCGCTGGTGGGCCCGGAGCAGGAATATTTCCTGATCGATAAGGCGGCCTACGAGCAGCGCAAGGATCTGATCTTCTGCGGACGGACGCTCTTTGGCGCGCGCCCGCCCAAGGGTCAGGAAATGGACGATCATTATTTCGGGGTGATCAAGCCCCGGGTGGCGGCGTTCATGGCCGATCTGAACGAGGAACTGTGGAAACTGGGCGTGCTGGCCAAGACGGAGCATAACGAGGTGGCCCCCGCCCAGCACGAGTTGGCCCCCATTTACACCACCGCCAATATCGCCACCGATCATAACCAGCTGACCATGGAAATGATGCAGAAGGTGGCCGCCCGGCACGGCCTGGTGTGCCTGCTGCATGAAAAGCCCTTCGCCGGCGTGAACGGCTCGGGCAAGCACAACAATTGGTCCATTGCCACCGACAGCGGCGAAAATCTGCTCAAGCCCGGGGACACCCCCGCCCAGAACGCGCAGTTCCTGCTGTTCCTGTGCGCGGTGATTCAGGCGGTGGACGATTATCAGGATTTGCTGCGCCTTTCCGTGGCTACGGCGGGGAACGATCACCGTCTGGGGGCCAACGAAGCGCCGCCCGCCGTGGTATCCATGTTCCTGGGCGACGAACTGACCGGCGTTCTGGACGCCCTGGAAAAGGACGCGCCCTACAGCGCCGCGGAAAAGAAGGTGCTCAAGCTGGGCGCGCATGTGCTGCCCAAGTTCCTCCGGGATACCACCGATCGCAACCGCACCTCCCCCTTCGCTTTTACCGGCAATAAGTTCGAATTCCGCATGCTGGGCTCCTCAAACAGCATCGCCTGCGCCAATATTATGCTCAACGCGGCTGTGGCCGAATCCCTGCGCCAGTACGCCGATCGTCTGGAGGGGGCGGAGAATTTCGACGCGGCGCTCCACGACCTGCTGAAGGAAACCATTTCCGCCCACAAGCGCATCATTTTCAACGGCAACGGTTACGACGAGGCCTGGATTCAGGAGGCCGTGGAAAAGCGCGGCCTGCTGAACTTGCGCACCACGCCGGACGCGCTGCCCTACATCCTGGAAAAGAAAAATGTGGATATGCTGACCCGGCACAAGGTGTTCTCCCCGGCGGAAATCCGCTCCCGGTATGAGATCAACCTGGAAAACTATTGCAAGGCCGTGCATATTGAGGCCCTGACCATGGTGGATATGGCCCGCAAGGAAATTCTGCCCGCCGTGGTGGCCTACACCCGGGAGCTGGCCGAGGCCCTGGCCGCCAAGCGCGCCGCCCTGCCCGGCATTGCCGCCGATTACGAGCAGGAGAGCATCCGCCGCCTTTCCGGCCTGACGGATGAAATCGCCGCCGCCACCGCCCGCCTGGAGAACGCGCTGATCGCCTATCAGGCCGGCGGCGATATGACCAAGGCCGCCTGCTTTATCCGGGATGAGATGCTGCAAAAGATGGCGGAACTGCGGGTGGCCTGCGACGAGGCCGAAACCCTCACCGCTGAAAAATATTGGCCCTTCCCCACCTACGACAAGCTGCTGTTCAGCGTGAAATAAGAGGGAAAGGAGAGAAAAAATCGCTTGGTTCTCCGTAAATAATAAAGCGATTGCAAGCAGTCTGCGCCCGCCGCGATGCGTCTCATCACGGCGGGCTTTTTTGCATGGGCGAATTTTCAAAGATTTTTTTCGGAAATTTTCACCTTTCCAGCGAAAGAAAAAGCGGCTACAATAAAAGCAGCAAGTTCCAATGAAACGGGAGGTGCCGAATTATGTACGCTCTGAAAAACGGCGTTCTGCATCAGGATGGCAAGCCCATCATCGCCATGGGCCAATCCTATTATCCTTCCTTCCACGAGGCGAAGTATCCCGCGCCCCCCTGGGCCGACCGGGCGGGCCTGATGAAGGAGGATATCCGCCTGATGCGGGAGGCGGGCTTCCAGTTCCTGCGGGTGGCCGCGCTGGGGAATGTGACGCTGGAGGGGGACGCGGTGCGCGTCCGGACGGATTTTATTGATTCTCTGCTGCGGGAGGCCCACGATAAGGGCATGGCCACCAGCATCCGCCTGCAAGGGTATGTGATGAACCTGCGGGGCTACGACGATTATCTGATGCGCAATGAAAAGGATGAACCCATGGAGGCGTATTGGTCCGCCTTCATGCGCAGTTCTCTGTTCCACAAGGGCATTGTGCAGGATAACAAGGAGGCCAGCCAGGCCCTGGCCCGGCATTTTGAGGAAATTCCCGGCGTGGTTTCCTATCAGATTTACAACGAGCCGCATTATCCCTACAACGGCATTTTCGATTATCATCCCATGACGCTGGCGGCGTATCAGGCCTGGCGCGCCGCCCGGGGTCTGCCCCCCCAGGAGCCGCCCCGGCGCAGGCCCGCGAAGGGGGAGGACCCCGAGCCCTGGATTCAGTGGCGGCTGTTCAGCATGCGCGCCATGAGCGATTTCCTCAATAACACCGCCCAGGCGGTGAAGGAAGCCGCCCCCGAAAAGGAAACCTACACCTGCATGACCGCCGCCCCCGTGGGCAACGAGCTGATGGCCTCGGGCATCGATTATTTCGACGACGCAGAGGGTATGGATACCGTGGGTATCACCAGCTATATCAGTCAGGAGGGCGCGGATTCCTATGCCGCCGCCTATCAATTCGATATGGCGGAATGCGCCGCCGCCCTGCAGGGCAAGCATGCCTGGACCATTGAAATTGACGCGCGCACCCGCATGCCCGGCCGCAAAACCCATGAGGAGGTTTATTCCCTGCTGGCCGCCGGGCACAAGGGCATCGTCTTTTATGAATGGCGCGGGGATTACCCCGACCAGGGCACGCCCAACCCGGATAACTGCGGCTTCATTTTCAACGACGGCCGCAAAACGGAGCATTACGACCGCTCGGTGGCCATGGTGCGCTTTGTCAACCGCCACAGCACGCTGCTGGCCTCCGCGGAGAAGCAGCGGGACGGCGTGGGCCTGCTTTTCTCCCAGCATGCCGCCGCCTATGGCGACGCTTTCATGAGCGGCAGCATCAATTGTGCCGTGCATCAATCCATTCAGGCTTATCGCGAGCTGCGCAAGGCTCAGGCAACGGTGGATATTCTCTGCGCCCGGCATTTGAAGGAGAACCGGCTGGGAATCCGGCTGCTGCTGGTGCCTTGCGAAAAAAATTGGCTCAGTCAGGAGGAAATTCAGCAGATCGACGCCTTTGTGGCCGCGGGAGGCCAGGCCTATTTTCTGCGCCAGACGGGCACCTTTGGGGCCTCCACCGCCTATGGCTGGTGGGGCTGGAATGTGGAGCTTTTGCCTGGCGTTTCCCATGAATTCCGGGGCTCACTGGAAACGGAGGATGTGCTGGAGCAGAGCGGCGTTGTTCTCAACGCCCGGGTGAGCTCCCGCCATCTGCTGCACGGCATGCTTCGCGGCGCGGGCTATTCCCTGCTGATCCTGGAAAATAACGATCCCGCCCGGCGAGATGTGGAAAACGCCGTGGTCACGCTGAAAACGCCTTGCGCCCGGGCGAAATTCCTTTCCGCTGATGCGGAAATCGATCTGCCCGGCGGCGCGGAAATTCATCTGCCCCCTGTAAAGGAGGGCGGCGTTCTCTGGCTAGAGAGTGAAACGTAAGTTATGGGAGCGGCATTCTTTGGAAGCCCAAGAACGCCTCCCCCCGCATTATAATTTTATTCTTCGCCTCCTTTTCACCGCTGCGCCGCCAGGGCATAGCATGAGAAAGGAGGTGCTTTTTTATGATGGATTTATCCTGCCTGAAACGGGGGCAAGGGGGCCGGGTGGGGCGGCTGCGGGCCCGGGACGGGCTGCGCAGGCGGCTGATGGATTTGGGCTTCACCCCCGGGGCGCAGGTGGAATATTTATTTTCCGCGCCGGGGGGCGGCATGCGCGCTTATCGGGTGCGGGGGGCGGCGGTGGCGCTGCGGCTGGGGGAGGCCCGGGCAATTTTTCTTAAGGAGGACGCACCATGAGCCGCTTGCGAAAAATCGCCCTGGCGGGCAACCCCAACGTGGGGAAATCCACGGTATTTAACGCGCTGACCGGGTTAAAGCAGCATACGGGCAATTGGCCCGGCAAAACGGTGGCCTCCGCCCAGGGGCGGTGCCGGGGCCCGGAAATGGAATTTCTTCTGATGGATGTGCCGGGGGCGTATTCCCTCTGGGCGCAATCCGCCGAGGAAGAGGTGGCCATGGAAGCGGTGTGCTTCGGGGGCGCGGAGGCGGTGGTCGTGGTGTGCGACGCCACCTGCCTGGAGCGCAACCTGAATCTGGTATTCCAGGTGCTGGAATTAACCGATCGGGCGGTGGTGTGCGTCAATCTGCTGGACGAAGCCCGGAAAAAGGGCGTGGAGGTGGATTTGCCGGCGCTGGAGGATTTTCTGGGCGTGCCCGTGGTGGGAGCCGCCGCTCGCTCGGGGGAGGGAATCGAAAAAATTCTTCCGGCGGTGGAGCAAACGCTGAAAAGCCGCCCTGTTCCGCGCCGGGCGGAGCTTCCCCCGGATATTGCCCGGGCTGCGGCGCAATTGGCCGCGGCGCTGGCCCCCTGTCTGGCGGGCGCGCTTTCGCCGCGCTTTGCGGCGCTGCGCTTGCTGGAAGGGGACGGGCGCTTTCGGGAGGAGCTGGCCCGTCGCTTTTCTCTGCCGCCCGGGCTGGACGCGGAAATCCGCGCCGCCCAGGCGCTGCTGAGTCCCGGGGAGGAGCCTGTTTCCGACCGGGTGGTTTCCGCCCTGTATCAGGCGGCGGAGCAGGCCTGCCGCCGGGCCGTTCGCCGCAGGGGGTACGATCAGCGGCAGCTGCGGCTTGACCGGCTGCTCACCGGGCGCGTTACCGGCCTGCTGGGCATGCTGGCGCTGCTGGCCCTGGTTTTTTTCCTGACGCTGTGGGGGGCGAACCGGCCCTCCGCCTGGCTTTCCGCCTGCTTTGCGCGCATGGGGGAGGGGCTGAACGGGCTTTTGCGGGGCTGGCCCCCCTTCTGGCGCGGGCTGCTGCTGGATGGCGTGTATCGCACGCTCACCCAGGTGATCGCAGTGATGCTGCCGCCCATGGCGATTTTCTTCCCGCTCTTTACGCTGCTGGAGGATCTGGGCTATCTGCCCCGGGTGGCCTTTAATCTGGATCGATGCTTTGAAAAATGCCATGCCTGCGGCAAGCAGGCGCTGACCATGTGTATGGGCTTTGGCTGCAATGCGGTAGGGGTGACGGGCTGCCGCATTATCGACAGCCCCCGGGAGCGGCTGATCGCTATACTGACCAACGCCCTGATGCCCTGCAATGGGCGCTTTCCCACGCTGCTGCTGATGCTGACGCTGTTTTTCGCCGGAAGCGGACCGGGGGGCGCGGCGCTTTCCGCGCTGATGCTGACGGGGCTCGCCCTGCTGGCTGTGGGGGTGACGCTGCTGCTTTCCCGGCTGCTTTCCGCCACGGTGCTGCGGGGCGTGCCCTCCGCCTTCACACTGGAGCTGCCGCCCTACCGCGCGCCCCAGGTGGGCCGGGTGATCGTGCGCTCGGTGCTGGATCGCACGGTGTTCGTGCTGGGCCGGGCGGCGGCGGTGGCGGCCCCGGCGGGGGCGTGTCTGTATTTGCTGGCCACGGTTTGCGTGAACGGGACCACGCTGCTGAGCCACATCGCCCGCTTTCTTTCGCCCCTGGGGCGGCTGATGGGCCTGGACGGCGTGATTCTGGCGGGCTTTTTGCTGGGCTTCCCCGCCAATGAAATCGTGCTGCCCATCATCTTCATGGCGTATACGGCGGGGGCCGCGCTGCCGGGGGAAATGGCCTCCGCCCAGCTGCTTCCCGTGCTCGCCGCCCAGGGCTGGGGCTCGCTTACGGCGCTGAATTTGATGCTCTTTTCCATTTTTCATTTTCCCTGTTCCACCACTTTGCTCACCGTTTATCGGGAAACCCGGTCGGGCAAATGGACGCTGCTGGCCGCAGCGCTGCCCACGGTGGTTGGAATCCTTTTGTGCATATTAACCACCGCGGCGTCAAAAATTTTATAAATATCCGCTTTGGATGGGAGGAGTTTTCCGGTTTGCGTCGAATATAAGCAACCAGAGGGGCAGAGAGGGGAAAAGCCGCCGGAGCGCGGCATCATAACAAGAGAGGAGTGGTTTTATGAAGACCACCATCACCGCGAAAAACATGGTTGTTACCCCCGGCATCACCAACCGGATCACCAAAAAAACCGCGACCATGGAGCGTTATTTAAAGCCGGATACCGAAATGTTTGTGCGGCTGCGCCGGGAAAGGGATGAGCGCATCTGCGAGATCACCGTGCCCATGAACGGCGTGACGCTGCGGGCGGAATCCTCCAGCAAGGATAACCTGTTTATGTCCATCGACAGCGCCCTGGCTAAGCTGGAGCGCCAGATTCTGCGCCACCGCACTAAGCTGGAAAAGCGGCTGCGCGAGGGCGCTTATCAGGAGGAAACCCCCGAATTTATCGAGGATATCGCCGCGTATGGCACGGGCGAACGCAAAATCGTGCGCACGAAATCCTTCCCCGTGCGCCCCATGGCGGTGGAGGACGCGATCCTGCAAATGGAGTTGCTGGGCCATTCCTTCTTCGTCTTTGTGAATATTGAAACCGAGCGCACCAATGTGCTGTATCTGCGCAAGGACGGCAACCTGGGCCTGCTGGTGCCGGAGGATTAAGAAAACAGACGAAGATAAAAACAGGCTAAGATATTATGGGGGAGCCGCTCTTTGACCACAAGGAGCGGCTCCTCCGCGTTTATATCGCTCATTTTCGTTGCCACCCGTTTTTTATGCGTTTTTTTCGTTCCCCTTGCTAAAATTTGAAAAAAATGATAAAATGCTGATAACATGGGGGAGTTTGTTTTATCCATGCTTCCGCATGCGGCATTCAATAAAAAGGGGTTTTATTTATGCGCAGAACGAAGATCGTGTGCACCCTGGGCCCGGCCAGCTCCCGGCCGGAAATTATGGAAGAAATGCTTCGTAGCGGCATGAATGTGGCCCGCTTCAATTTTTCCCACGGCACCCATGAGGGCCATAGGAAAATGATCGCCACGTTCCGGGCGGTGCGGGATAAGCTGGGCGTTCCCGCCGCCGTGATGCTGGATACCAAGGGCCCCGAAATCCGCACGGGGTTATTCGCGGGCGGCAAGGTGAATTTAACCGCAGGAGAACCCTTCACCCTCTACGCCAAGGAGCGCCTGGGCGACGAGAAGGGCTGCTGCATCAGCTATCCGGCGCTGACTGCGCAACTGAAGCCGGGAGATCGCGTGCTGCTGGACGACGGGCGGCTGTGCCTGCGGGTGGAAACGGCGGATGCGGAAAGGGCGGTGTGCCGCGTTGTCACCGGCGGCGTATTAAGCGACCGAAAGGGGATCAATCTGCCCGGCGTCACGGTGGATATGCCCTATCTGAGCGAGGCGGATAAGCGCGATTTGGTTTTCGGCGTGGAGCAGGGGGTGGATTTTATCGCCGCGTCCTTTGTGCGCCGGAAGGAAGATGTGATCGCTCTGCGCAAATTCGTGGATTATCACGGAGGCCACGCCATCAAAATTATCTCCAAGATTGAAAGCCTGGAAGGCATTGAGCATTTCGACGAGATTCTGCAATATTCCGACGGCATTATGGTGGCCCGTGGAGATATGGGGGTAGAGGTGGAATACGAGCGGCTGCCCGGCCTGCAAAAGCGCTTTATTCGCGGCTGCTACGCGGCGGGCAAAATGGCCATCACCGCCACCCAGATGCTGGAATCCATGGTGCATTCCCCCATGCCCACCCGGGCGGAGATAACCGACGTGGCCAACGCCGTGTTCGACGGCACCTCCGCCGTGATGCTTTCGGGAGAGAGCGCGGCGGGGGAATACCCGGTGGAGGCGGTCCGGGCCATGGCCCGGATTGCCGAGCAGGCGGAAAGGGATGCCTTCGCCATGGATGTGTATCATTCCCTGCCCTATGACGCCGCCTATAACGACAACACTAACGCCATCTGCGACGCGGCCTGCACCACCGCCCGGGACGTGCGGGCGAAGGCCATTATCGCCGTCACCAAATATGGGCAAACCGCCCGGGGCATGAGCAAATTCCGCCCGCTGCAGCCCATCATCGCGGCCACGCCGGTGGAAAAGGCCTTTCATCAGCTTTCCCTTTCCTGGGGCGTATACCCCGTCCACGCCCTGAACCAGCAGAGCACGGACGAATTGTTCCGCCATGCGGCGGATTGCGCCCGGCAGCTGGATCTGGTGGAAAAGGGCGATCTGGTGGTGATTACGGCGGGGGTGCCCCTGTCCGTATCCGGCACCACCAACCTGCTGAAATTGCAGGTGGTGGGGGAGCAGGATTAAGCCGAAAATGCCGGCCTGCCCATGCCGCCGGTAAAACGGGCATTCGGCAATTGGTCAGGCGGAGGGAGGAAACGCGCGGTGAAAAACAAATTAGCGGGTGGAATTGTGCGCTGGCGCAGGTTGATTCTGGCGCTGCTGCTGCTGGCGGCGGCGGTCAGCGCGCTGGGCATTTCCAAGACGCGGATTAACTATGATTTAACCCAGTATCTGAGTCCGGAAACCATGACCCGCCGGGCGCTGGCCGTGATGCAGGAGGAATTTGGCGCCAGCGAGCAGCTGCGTGTGATGTTCCATGATCTGGATGCGGAAACGCTGGAAAAATATGTGGGACAAATGAACGCGCTGCCCGGGGTGCAATTGGCCGTCCACGACCCGGAAACCGGTGTGCGCGTTCAGGAGGGAATCACCTATCAATTGGTCGCGCTGACCTTGGGCCCCTGCGACGCGGCGCAATTGGTGCGCGATCTGCGCGGCCTTTTCCCCGAGGCGGGGGATTACGCCGTGGGCGGAACGGCGGCCAGCCAGCTGGATGTGCAGCGCAGCGTGGGCGCGGAAATGCCCGAGGCGCTGCTTATCGCGGTGGCGGTGGTGCTGGCGGTGCTGCTGCTCAGCTCCAACGCCTGGCTGGAGCCCGTGCTGATTCTGTTCACCCTGGCCGTTTCCATTTTGATCAATATGGGAACCAATTTGATTTTTCCCAATATTTCCTTTGTCACCTTCGCGGTGTGCGCCATTTTGCAATTGGCCCTGTCCATTGATTACGCCATTATGCTGCTCAACAGCTTTCATGGCTTCCGGGACGGCGGCCTTTCCCCCGAGGCGGCCATGGAGCAGGCGCTGGCCCATTCCATGATGCCCATCTCCTCCAGCGCGCTGACCACCGTGGCGGGGCTGCTTTCGCTGCTGGTGATGAGCTTCACCATCGGCTTTGATATTGGGCTGGTGCTTTCCAAGGGCATTTTAATCAGCATGCTGACGGTTTTCCTGCTGCTGCCTGCGTTGACGCTTTCCTGCGGCCGGGCGCTGGAGAAAACCCGTCATAAGCCCCTCCGCCTGGGGGGCGCGCGCTGGGGCGCGGCGCTGTATAAGGCGCGCAGGCCGGTGGCGCTGGCGCTTGCGGCGGCGGTGGCCGCAGGGGCCGTGCTGCAAGCGGGGAATTCCTATATCTTCTCCGATGCGGGGCGAAGCGCCGCCCATTCGGAAAGCGCGTCCATTAACCAGGTGTTCGGCGCGTCCGATCCGCTGGTGCTGCTGATTCCCGGCGGCGAAACGGAAGCGGATTATGAAAAGCAGCGGGCGCTGGTTTCCGCCCTGGAAGAATTGCGGGCGGGGGATACGGCGGCGATTCGGGAAATATCCGCCCTGGTGACCACCGGGGCGGCGGCCCTGAAAAGCTACGGCCCCACGGAGGTGGCCCAGCTTACGGGGGTGAACGCCGTGGCCGTGGGCGTGCTTTTCCGGGCCCGGGGCCTGGGCAGCCGCGTCAGCGCGGAGCAGCTGCTTACCCTGGCGGAGGAACTGCTTCCCGGCAATGAAAAGGTGGCGCAGCTGCGGAGCATGCTTTCCTTGGCCCGGACGGCCTTTGAAGGCCCCCGGTACAGCCGCATGCTGCTAACGCTGAATGTGCCCGCCAGCGGCGATGAGGCCCGGGCGCTGATTCCCGCGATCATGGATTGCGCCCGCGCCCAGTATGGCGAGGATTTCTATCTCACCGGCACCAGCATGTCCGTCTATGATATTGGCAACGCCTTTGAAAGCGATCTGATGCTGGTGAACGTGATTACGCTGCTGGCGATTCTGCTGATCGTGGCGCTGTCCTTCCGCTCCATCCGGCCCGCGTTGCTGCTGGTGTTCGTCATTGAGGGGGCGATCTGGATTTCCATGGCCTTCTCCCGCCTGGCTGGGGAGCCGATCTTCTTCATTTCTTATCTGATCTGCGTTTCCATCCAGATGGGGGCCACCATTGATTACGGCATTCTGCTCACCGATCATTATAAGCGGCTTCGGGCGGAATGCGCCCCCTGCCAGGCCATTCAGGGGGCGTTGCGTCAGGCGCTGCCCACCATCCTCACCTCCGGGGCGATTCTGGCCACGGCGGGCTTCATTATCGGCAAGCGCTGCACCATCTATTATATCTCCTCCATCGGGCTGCTGCTCTCCCGGGGAACGCTGGTTTCCGTGGCGCTGATTCTCACGCTCTTGCCCGCGCTGCTGGCGCTGGGGGACGGACTGCTCTTTCCCAAGACGCGAATCAGCAAGCAAAGCATGAAGGGATAAGAAAGGCGGGAAAACGTTCTTTGCACTGCCGCGCCGCGTTCCTCTGATCAAGCGAAAGCGCGGGGGACGGCGCTCGCCGGAATGGTTCCACCGTCCTTCCGCATCCAAAGCGATACAAGCGACGGCAAAAAAGATTGCTTTCCAGCAAAAACAGGCTTATTTCTCCTACATTCCTATTATCGGAGGAGAAGCAAGCCTGTTTTCTTATCCATATGATTTTTTAGAGGGAGCGCGAAGGAAGCTGTTTGGGTTTCCGAAGAAGGCTTCCTTGCGCTGTATATTTTTCTATAAATATTGCCCGAAGGCGTCCGCCCCCCGCCTGCCAGCGCTCAAGAAAACGGGCGATGCGCCAGCCGTCAGCGTCGGCGTGGCGGCAGGTGGTGAAAAGGGGCATCAGCGTTTTTCCCTCATTTTCAAAGAATTCGACTGATAATAGCCCAGCTGCCCCTCCACCTCCGCCAGCTTGAATTCCGGCTGCTCGTTCAGCGTGCGGGTGGTCAGCCAGAGATACGCCGGGTAAATATCAGCCCCGCCGCCCGAAGCGTTTTGCGCAGGCGCGTTACTTCCATCGCGCTACATCCATATCCACCGTGAGGGAATAGCCGGTGGGCGCCATCCGGGCAAAACAGCAAAAGGTTTCCCCCCGGGGCCAGGCGCGCAGATCCAGGGGCGTGAAGGCGGCCGGCTGAATCATTTGCGCGTCACCGCCTGATAAAAAAGCCCGTCCTCGGTGCAATACCACAGCAGCAGGCCATGGGCAAAATAGGGCAGCCGGGTTTCCAGCCCCCATTCAGGATACAGCCTGCGCACCACGGCGGTATCGCCGGTAAGCAGGGCGATAAAGGCGATGTGGTGCCCCCGCTCCATGGGATGGGCGGAGGAAACGTACCATTCCCCGTCGTTCAGGGATATTTCCAGGGCGTGGGCCGTATCCGCCTTGCGCGGCTGAAGGGGGGCCAGCTTTTTTCCGCAGCAGCGAATTTCCGCCCCGTCGGTGGAGAAAAGCAGATTGCCGCACTGCGGGCACACGAAGAATTGCAGCTTTTTCAAATTACCGTTGGAGCGGCTGTTTTCTCCCAAATCCCCTTTAAGCAGCGCTTCCGTATCCACCCGCAGCGCCTCGGAAAGGGCGGGCAGCAGCGCAATATCCGGCGCGCCGCAGCCTCGCTCCCATTTGGAAACGGCCTTGTCGCTCACGCCGATTCTTTCCGCCAGTCCCCGCTGCGTCAGCCCCTGCTTTTGCCGCAGGGCGCGAATGAGGCTGCCGGTTTTGATCTGATCCATTCAGAACACCTCCCGCAGCCTATTATAGGGGGTGCGGGCGCTCTTGGCAAGAAACGCTCCGTAGAGTGGGCGCGCATAGAGCGCAAAGAAGCGCGGGGGGACAGCCTCAAACGCCGTTCCCCCATCAATATTCTCTCCATCGACCGCCTATGCCGCGTCGTCCATTTCCTGGGCGGTTTGCAGCATCCATTCGATGTAAAGGCCGTAGCCCCGGGTGGGATCGTCCACGAACACATGGGTCACGGCCCCCACGATGCGGCCGTTTTGCAGGATGGGACTGCCCGACATGCCCTGCACGATGCCCCCCGTTTTTTCCAGCAGCACGGGGTCGGTAACACGGATGACCATGCTTTTCTGGGCGGGGGAAAGCTGCCGGGCGGTTTGAACGATTTCCACGCTGTAGGCCCGAATACCGTTGCCGTCGATGGTGGAAAGGATGGTGGCGGGGCCGGGAACCACGCTTTCCTGATAGCCCACGGGCAGGCCGTCGGGGTAGAGGGGATTGGTGAAGCCCTCCTGCAAATGGCCGTAAATTCCCAGGGCGGTGTTTTCCTCAATCTCGCCCATCAGCGCGCGCTGCCGCAGAAAGCTGCCCCGCAGCTCGCCCGGGGTTCCCTTCTGGCCCCGACGCACATCCACGATTTCCGCCCGGAAAAGCGAGCCCAGCCGCACGGGCAGCAGCTTGCCCGTATCTCCGTCGGTGATGCCGTGGCCCAGCGCGCCGCAGGATTGATCCGCCGGGTTATAATAGGAAAGGGTGCCCACTCCCGCCGTGCTGTCCCGCACCCAAGCGCCGATGCGCCAGGAATCCTTGGCGGAGGCCTGACGGGGGTTCAAGGTGGCGCTGCGGGATACGCCGTCCCGGGTGTATACCACGGAAAGCGGCGCACCTTGACTGGAGGCCACCAGGGCGGTTAATTGATCGCTGCTTTCCAGGGGCTGGCCGTTGACGCTTTCAATCAGGTCGCCCGCCCGCAGGCCCGCCTCCCGGGCGGGGCTGAGGCCCTTCACATCCGATACGCCCACCACCAGCACGCCCTTTGTGGCCAGGGCCACGCCCACCGCCTGGCCCCCGGGAACAAGGATGAGATCCTCGCCTACGTCCACCCGCATGCGGCCGATGGGAAACAGGCCGAAAAGGTTCACCGTCACCTCCGCCGCCCCCTGCTCCCGGGCGGAAAGGGTGTTGTTTTCCAGGGAAAGCAGCGTTTCATCCTGCGAGGATAAAACCGCCGCCCCCATTTCCAGCGCGCAGGATTGGCCCACGGCGATTCGATAGGTTTGCGGCAGCGCCCGCAGCGCCCGGGCCGTGGGGGACGCCAGCATCCACAGCAGCGCCAGGCAGACCAGCGCCCCCGCCGCCTTTCGCGTTCGTCCGATTTTTTTTCGCATATTTCTCCCCTGCCTTTATTGATTTCCCTCACAATATCCCGCGAAAAATGACGGGCTATGCTGGAAATGAACGCGAAGGACGGAGAAATTTGGAAGAAAACCGCCTTGCGGGCCTGCCCGCCTTTGCCGCGCTCAAAGGCTTCAAATTATTGCTGCTTTGTAAAAAAGCCGGGGAATGCTTGTGAAAAAAGGCGGTTTCTGGTATACTATATCTGGTTTGCTTTATGCATTTGGCAAGTAAGGGAGGGTACGTCCTTTGAACGACGATATGAACCGATACAATAACCCCAAAAGCCGCGTGGCGCAGCAGGCGGTGAAGCCCAGCGCAAACCCGTCTGAAAGCCCCCGGCCTGTTTACCGGGCCGCAGGGGCCGCGCAGCCGCCCGTGCAGCGGCATCGCCGCAGCGACCGGCATAAAACGCCCGAAGAAAAAATGGAGGAATCCGTCAGGCGGGAGGCTCCGCAGGCTTCGCAAACCGCGCAGGAGCCTCAGTGGGTGCGCCGTCAACCCCCCCAGGAGCCCTGGAATCAGGGGGAGCAGACGGGGCGTTCCTCCGCCTATGCCGATGAAAACTTTATGCGCCGGCCCGTGCGGCTGGAGGAAGAGGAATACGACGACGAGGAGGATCAGCCCCGCCGCTGGCCCCGGATTTTGCTGATTATTTTGCTGGCGCTGGTAGTGTTCTGCGCGGCGCTGTATTTTGTGCCGGACGCGGGCCCGCTGCAAAAGGCGAAGGAATTCGTCACCGGGGCGGTCGCTTCCGTGAAAAACCTGGTGAATCCCCAGCCCAAGGTTCCCGCCCAGGCGCTTTCCTTTCAGGCGGTGAGCAACGCGGGCCAGGTGGATTCCTATCTGCAATTCCATTTGACCACCACCAAAACGGTGGAGGGCGTGCGCCTGGAGGACAGCCAGGGGCAGGAAATCCCCTGCACCGTCAGCCTGGTGAACGGCGAGGATGAAACGAATAAAATCTGGGCCATTTCCGCGATTTTCGACGCGCCCTACGAAGGCGAAATTTACGCCGCGATTAAGGAAGGCGACGTCTGGACGCGGACGGACAAATGGGTGCCCATGAGCATCCAGACCCCCGTGCCCACCGAAACGCCCGCGCCTACCGAAGCGCCTCCCCCCCTTCCCACGGACGCGCCCGCGGAAACGGAAGCCCCTGCTGAAACTGAAGCGCCCCAGGAAACGGAAGCCCCCGCAGAAACGGAAACGCCTGATACGCAGGAGACGGACGCGCCTGCCGCGCAGGCGGCGACGCAGGCCGTGACCGATATGCCGGTGGTTATTCCCACATGGGCCCCCTCCGGCGTGATCGGAACGCCGGAAGACGCCGCGGACGCCCCGGCGGATGGAGCCGCCGACGGGCCGGACGATTATGCGGATTACGCGGACAACGAGCCCACCCTGGGCGACGACGGGTGGGAGGATCCTACCGCGCCGGAGGATACCCCGGCGGAATATGCGGACGAGCCTGCGGAGCAACCCACGGAAGAACCTACTCAGGAGCCCACGCAAGCGCCGACCGCCGCCCCCACGGCCACGCCTGTGCCCGCGCTGCCCCGCCTGACGGCGGAATCGGCGGTGGATTCCCTCAAGAGCACGGATACCGTGTTCCAGGGCGGAAAAACGCAATCGGATTTCACCCGCAAGGAAGGCTATGTGGCCCCCAATCCCGACGCATACACCAGCTACGCGGGCGGCGTATTCACCTTCCGGGGGGATAACTTCCGCCGGAACGCGGCCTTCGGGCGCGTGGAGCTGGAGCAGGAGACCATGTCCGTGCTTTGGAAAAGCGAGATTGGCAGCCTGCGCACGGCAGATAACGGCACGCTGTACGGCGTGGGCTGGACGGGGCAGCCCGCCATCGTCAAATGGCCCCAGCAGCCCCGGGAAATGATGAACCTCTACGAAGCAAAGAAAAATACCAAGGCGCTGCGCGAGGTGATTTTCGGCGCGCAGGACGGCAAAATTTATTTCCTGGATCTGGAGGACGGCGCTGCCACCCGTGATCCCATCAACGTGGGCTATCCCCTCAAGGGCAGCGTATCGGTGGATCCCATGGGCCGCCCCATGCTGGCTGTGGGCCAGGGCATTTCCAAGCTGGCCAACAAAACGGGGGACATCGGTCTGCATGTATACAACCTGATTACCGGCGAGCGCTTTTTCCTGCTCAACGGCCGCAAATCCAATTCCCAGAAGCAGTATTCCACCAACGGGGCCTTTGACGGCACCGCGCTGTTCCTCCGGGATAACGACGCGATGGTGGTGGCCGGGGAAAACGGGCTGCTCTACACCGTGGATCTGAACAGCACCTTCAATTTCCCCACGGCGGAAAACCCCGATGTGAAGGGCGAGTTGACGCTGAATAAATCCATCACCTATCTGCGCACCAAGGCCAACGCCGAAAAGGACACCCAGGTGAGCGTGGAAACCAGCGTGGCCATGTATGATAAATACGTTTACATGGCGGATACCTACGGCGCGCTGCGCTGTGTGGACACCGACACCATGAAGACGGTGTGGGCCGTGGATGCGGGCGATAACACCGACGCGGCCCTCGCCCTGGATATGGACGGCGATACCGGCGTGAGCCTGTATACCGGCAACACCGCTTACGCCCGGTTGACCAGCAAAAAGGATGTGACCATCCGGCGGCTGAACGCCCTCACCGGCGAGGAAATCTGGCGCTATGAAATCAAATGCGATTATGATAAGAACCAGCTTTCCGGATGCAAGGCCAGCCCGGTGGTGGGCCAGTACGGCCTGGAGGACCTGGTGGTGTTCACGGTGAACCAGGTGACGGGCGGCGGCAGCCGCGTGATCGCCCTGGATAAGGAAACCGGCGCGGTAAAATGGACCTTCGATATGGCGGCGGATTCCATTTCCTCCCCCGTGGCGGTGTATAACGCGGCGGGCAAGGGCTGGATTATTCAGGCTGAGGGCGACGGCACGCTGCACCTGCTGGACGGCCTGACGGGGCAAGAGCGCAACTCCCTGGCCCTGGGCGGCGAAATTCAGGGCAGCCCCGCCGTGTACCGGGATATTCTGGTGATCGGCACTTGCAGCAAGGATAACGCTTTCATGTACGGAATTAAGCTGCAATAAAACAAGAAAAATATCGCGGGAGGGCCTTGGGCGCATTTGCTTTGCGTCCATGCGAAAGGGCGTGCGGGCGGCAGGCTCAGGAAGTTTGCTCGTTTCCGGCCCTGCAACGCCTGGCGTTTGCCAGAAGGCCTTCCCGCCCCCTCTCTCAAAGCGGTAAAGGAGAAAATGGGCGGCAAAAAACCGGCCTGTTTCTCCGTCCGCAAAAGAGAAATAAAAAAACGCAAGAACCACAGGCTCTTGCGTTTCAGACTGTCAAAAAAGTAGCAGACAAACTTGCGGGATGCAATGAAGGGCGGTCAGCCCTTCATTTGAAATCCGCAGGCGGCGGCATGTACGTCGCCGAGGAGCGGCAGAATGCCGCCTCCTCTATCATTTTCTGGCCGTAAAATGAGGTATCTTTGATACCCATTTTACAAGAAAATGATGCTCTAAATGCAAGACTGCTTTAGCAGACTTGCATTTACAGGGTGTCGAAAATCCTTTTTCGACACCCTGAAACGCAAGAACCACAGGCTCTTGCGTTTTTTATTGCGCTTTTGCGGTGAAAAATGTGCCGTTGACGAAAGAACGCTCCGAGTTCCCGGTTCAAGGCTCTCCCCACGCAGCTTTCTTGGGGCGGACGCGTCTCTCCCGCAAATTTTCATTATCGGGCGGTTCGCTTCCTGCGCGGCTTGGCGGAAGCGGACGCCTCCTCGCCATAGTCGCTGGCGTAGTAGGAGGAATCGCGGTAATAGTATTTTTTCGTTATATAGGAATCGTATTCCACGCCGTTGAGCACCGTGCCCAGAATGGGGCAGCCTGATTGCAGCAGCTGCGCCTTGGCCTCCAGCGCCTCGCGCCGCCGCACGGCGTTGTAATTAATTACCAGCAGCACTCCGTCGCAGGATTTGGCGATTTCCGCCGCGTCAATGATCGTGCCCACCGGAGGCGAATCCACAATGACATATTGAAATCTTTGGGCCATATCGTCGAGAAAGGCGGAGAATTTGAGCGTGCCCAGAAGCGGAAGCGAATTGAGAACGTCCCTTCCCGCGGGCACGAAAAAGGCGTTGGGAATATCGGTGCTGTACAGGATGCTCTCCGCATCCGTCATGCCCGCCAGATAGTGCACCATTCCGGGCCCTCGCGTGCGGGAGGCGTAGCGAATGCCATAGGACAGATCCAGAACGGATTTCCGCAGATCGGTATCCACCAGCACGACGGATTTTCCATTCTGCGCCAGCGAACGCATTAGATTCATGGAAACAAAAGATTTTCCCTCATTGGGATGGCAGCTGGTGAGCATAATTTTCTTCACCGCGTCGCCCGCGAAGGAAAGATTGGTGCACAGGGTGTTCATCGCTTCCCTTCCGGCATAACTCAGCGGAGGAAAGCGGGTGATGGCAACAGGATTCAAAAGCGGCCCCTCCCAACGGATTTCTTTTTGCTGTTCCTTGCGCCTGCGGATTGCTCCGCGCTTTTTTCCTGAGGGATGGCGGCGAGATTGGTCAGCGCCAGATAATTCCGAATATCATCCGCCGTTTTAATCCGATCATCGGCCAGGAAGCGAATCGTCACAACGCCCGCCCCCAGGAGAAAGCCTAAAATAAAGCCGATGATCACGCTTTGGGCCTTGTGCGGGCTTACGGGGTTGGCGGGCGCCAGGGCGCGGGAAACGATATTCGGTTCGTTGGTGGCCATTAGATCGGAGATATATTTCTGGGCGACGGCGGCGTATTCATTGGCGATGCTCGCGGCTTCCACCGGCGAAGGAGAGGAGACCGTAATATCCAGCATGCGGGTGTCGGAGGAATTTTTCACGGAAACCATTTTTTTCAGCTGTTCATAGCTATACGGAAGCCCCAGGCTGCGGATCACCTCATCCTGCACTTCCCATGTTCCTAAGATCTTCGCATAGTCCTTCGTCAGCGCGGAGCCGATTTGCAGATCGGAAAAATTGACCACCGCGTTTTTCTGGCCCAGGACATAGATCGTCGAAGTGGCCTCATACATCGGCGTTATCACATAGAAAACGCAAAGCCCCACCGCCAAAGCGCAGGCAAGCGCGGAAAGAAGAAGAGCGCGCCAGCTGCTTACAATGCGGAAAAATAGTTCCACCAGGTTAATTTCATAATCGGCCGACAGATCCGCGGCGGCATCAGGAGAATGCGAAGCGTCCCGGGGAGGCGCTTGGAAATCCGACCCCATATGCGACCTCCTTCCTTTTCTTAAAAAATAGCCGCGCATTCGCCTTTTTAGGCGCGTATCCGAAAAACATGGCGGCGGAGGGCTTTCCTGCGAATTTTGCATTTCAGTACAGGAAGTCTGCTTAAAATACAAATATTTACATTATGATTATAGACGGCTTTGTCTGCGTTGTCAATTGTTTTTTGGAAAATATTGGGCAAGAAAAAAGCCGCCAATTGCGGCGCGGATGTGACCGGGGGTTGAAGCGGCGGCGGGAGGCGTGGTATAATCGGAAGGGCGGCGGAGAGGCCGTGTACAGCGCCGCTTCGGGGGGAAAAACAAATGAACAAGAAAAAGCTGATTCTTATTGCGGACGATGAAATAGGCATTCACGAATCCCTGCGGGTGTATCTGACCCGGGAGGGCTACGAGGTGTATTCCGTTTTCCGGGGGGACGATGTGATGGAAGCGTTCCAGCGCATGCGGCCCGATCTGGTGATTCTGGATATTATGATGCCCGGGCGTTCAGGCACTCAGGTGTGCGCGGATATCCGCGCCGTTTCCATGACGCCCGTCATCATGCTCACCGCCAAGGGCGAGGAGGTGGACAAGCTGCTGGGCTTCGCCCTGGGGGCGGACGATTATATTGTGAAGCCCTTTTCGCCCCGGGAAATCGTATCGCGCATTCAGGTGATTTTCCGCCGGATGAACCAGATGCAATCCGAGCCCGAGCAGGGCAGGCTGGTAGTGGGAAACACGGTGATTGATCTGCGCTGCTATGAAGTGCGCGTGGGGGAGGAGACGGTGCTGCTTTCGCCCAAGGAGGTGGAAATTCTGCACCTGATGGCCAGCCACGCCCGCCAGGTGTTCACCCGGGAACAGCTGCTGGATAATATCTGGGGCTTTGATTTCAACGGCGATCCCCGGGTGGTGGATACCAGCATCAAGCGCATTCGCAAAAAGCTGCCCGAAAACACCGATGTGCTGCTGCGCTCGGTTTACGGGGTGGGCTACAAGGTGGAGGTGCGGGGGGATGCCTAACTGGTCGTCCTATTTAACGCGCTTTCTTCTTCTGCTGCTGGTGTGCGTGCTGGCCATGACGGCGACGTTTTTCGGGGTGTCCAGCTATCTTTTTAACGAAATATCTACCTCGGGGCATTATACCGCGCTGACGGAAAGCCTGCGGGCGGCGGAAAAGCTGCTGGCGGATTATCAGGCCGGGAACGTGACCCAGGAGGAAGTACGCGCGGCGGTGAACCCCGTGCTCAACGGCGACGGCAATTTTTATATGCTCATGGACGCGGATTTTCAGGTGGTGGCCTATACGGACGCGGCGGCCCCCTATTTCGCCGGGGATTCCATGAAGCGGATTGCCAGCGCCCTCAAGGAGGCGGGCAGCGCCCTGGTGCGCGATCGGGACGCGGGCACGCTGGCGCTGATGATCGCCAAAAAAACGGACGCGGGCTACGCCCTAGCGGGCAAAACGCTGCGGGGCTATTCGGGCACGGCCTTTTCCTTTCGGAACCAGTTGATGTTTTTTATGGGGCTGACGCTGCTGGTGGTGCTGCTGCTGAGCGTGGTGGCCGCCCGAAAGGTATCGCGTCCCGCCCGTATGATTACCGAAACCGCCAGCCGCCTGGCGGAGGGGGAGCAGGTGCTGCTGCCCGAAAACCTGCCCGGGGAGGAAATGCGGGAAATCGCCCGGGCGTTTAATCACCTTTCCCGCAAGGTGGCGGAGGCCATTCAGGCGCTGCGCTATGAAAAGGAAACCATGGCTCTGGTGCTGGAGGGGCTCAGCGAGGGGGTGCTGGCGCTGGATAATCAGGGCGCGGTGCTGCATGAAAACGCGGCGGCCCGCCGCCTGCTGGGGGAGAATACCCCCGCCTACGCCAAGGTGATGGCGGCGCTTCAGGAAAACGCCGCATCCGAGCAATGGGAGGGAAAAACATCCTGCGGCGACCGCGTTCTGCATTACGCGGTGAACCGCCTGCCCCAGGAAAAGGGCGGCCGCCGGGGCACGGTGGCGTTGATTCGGGATATTACCGAGGAGGAGCGTCTGGAGCGCACCCGTTATGATTATGTGGCGAATATTTCCCATGAGCTGCGTACCCCCCTGGCCTCCATGCGGGGCCTGGCGGAGGGCCTGCGGGACGGCATGGTGACTGAGGAACGCGATAAACAGCGCTATTACCATATGATCGTGGACGAGGTGACGCGCTTATCCCGGCTGGTGAACGATCTGCTGGAGCTTTCCAGCCTGCAATCCAATCCCGCCGCCTTTGAAATGGAGCGGGTGGATCCCAACGAGTTGATCTATGATCTGCACGACCGCAACGGCAGCCTGTTTCGGGAAAAGGATCTGCGCTTTGAGCGGCAGCTTCCCGCCGCGCCGCTGCCGGATATCATTTCCAACGAGGATCGCCTGGCTCAGGTGCTTACCATTTTCCTGGATAACGCCCGGAAATACACCCCGGCGGGGGGCAGCGTCTACCTGGGGGCGGAGGAAGCGGCGGGAGGCGTGCGCTTTTTTGTGCGGGATACCGGCGTCGGCATGGACGCAGAAACCCAGCGCCTGGCCTTTGAACGCTTTCATCAGGCCGAGCGGGGCCGCAGCGATAAGGGCAGCGGCCTGGGCCTTTCCATCGCCCGTGAAATTTTGCAGAAAATGCAGGTGACCATCGCGGTGGAAAGCGCCCCCGGCCAGGGCAGCTGCTTCTCTTTCGTGATTAAAAACCCGGAAAAAACCGGCGACGTTGCCGCAGATTAGTGGTTTTCATTTAATAAAACGTATGGTATAATCAATGAAAGCGAAATGAAAGGCTGGGGGATGAAAGAATGTTCGGCAAGATGATGAACAGCTTCTATTACGGCAAAAGCGGAAAGGGCGATTTCCGCAAGGAGGATCTGCCCAAGAACCGCTGGCAGCTCTTTTGGGAAATGCTGCGGGTGCGCTTTTCAGGGCTGTGCCGCCTGAACTTGATGGCCGTGGCGGCGTGGCTGCCGCTGCTGATCCTCATCGGCAGCTGCGTGGTGCAGGTGATGAGCGCCCTTTCCACCGGCAGCGAATATCAGAATTATCTGGTTACAGGCGATGTGGGCAACCTGACCGAGCAGCAAATCGCCTTTTTCCAGGAGAATGATTACAGCACCGTGCTGCTGAACATGATGTACAGCACCATCAGCACCTTCTGCCTCTGGGCCATCCCCTGCATCGCCATCACCGGCCCTGTGCAGGCGGGCCTGGCGTATGTCACCCGCAATTGGGCCCGGGATGAGCACGCCTTCATCTGGAGCGATTTTAAGGACGCGGTGAAGGAAAATTGGAAGCAGGGCCTGGGCGTTTCGCTGATTACGTCCGTGGTGCCGCTGCTGATGTGGGTGTGCTATCAGTTTTACGGAAATCTGGCCAAAACCCAGGCCATCGCGCTGCTGCCCCAGATGCTTTCCATCACGCTGGGCCTGCTGTGGGCCCTGGGCGTCACGTTTATGTATCCCATGATGGTATCCTATAAAGTGCGCTTCCGGGAACTGATTAAAAACAGCCTGCTGATGGCCGTGGCCCGTTTGCCCCAGACAGTGGGCGTGCGCCTGGCGGCCATGACGCCCGGGCTGATTGCGATCGTCGCGTTCTATTTCACGGGCTCGCCCATCGCGCTGCTGCTGATGGGGGCGTATTATGTGATTCTGGGCTACGCCATGACCCGCTTCATTTTTGCCAGTTTCACCAACGGCGTGTTCGATCGCTTCATCAATTCCCATATGACGGGCGTGCAGGTGAACCGCGGCCTGGCCAAGGAAGAAGAGGATGAGGGCGACGAGGAGGACGAGGAAAATCCCCCCGCCCCGCCTGCGGAGCAGTAAACGCATGAAAGCGGCGGAAAACGGCGCATACTACCCCTGGAAATGAAAGGGGGGATGCGCCATGCGCAAGCTATCCGCTGAGGAACGGATGAAATACGAGGTGGCCCGGGAACTGGGACTGCTGCCTAAATTGCAGCAGACGGGCTGGGCGGGCCTGAGCACCATGGAAAGCGGAAAAATCGGCGGCCTGGTGGGGGCACGAAAACGAAGGATGCGTGAGGAATAGCCATGTATACCGCTTTTGCCCGGGTGTATGACCGGCTGATGCGCACGGTGGATTACGAGGGCTGGGCCGGGCATTACCGGGCGCTGCTGGCGGCCTGTCAGGTTCCGCCGGACGGCCGGGCGGTGGAATGCGCCTGCGGCACGGGGAATTTAACCATTCCCCTGCGCCGGGGCGGGCTCAAATTAACGGGCGTGGATTTATCGGAGGAAATGCTGGCCGCGGCCATGGAAAAGGCCCGGGCGGCGGGGCTGAATATCCCCTTCGTGCGCCAGGATATGGAGCGGCTGCAGGTTCCCCGGCGGGTGGACGCGGTGCTGTGCACCTGCGACGGGGTGAATTATCTTGCCGCGCCGGAAAAGGCCCGGGCGTTCTTCCGGGCGGCGTATGCCGCGCTGCGGCCCGGCGGCGCGCTGATTTTTGATCTTTCCACGCCGGAAAAGCTGTCCGGCACGCTGGGAAACCACACGCTTTTTTCCGACGATCCCGAAATTTCTTATATCTGGCAAAATTCCTGGCAGGAAAAGACCGCCTGCGTGGAAATGGCGCTTTCTATTTTTGAGCGCCAGCCGGACGGGCGCTATCTGCGCCTGGAGGAGCGTCAGACCCAGCGCGCCCATTCCCGGGCGGAACTGCGGCAATGGCTGAAGGAGGCCGGGTTTGACGAAATCCGCTTTTACGGTCGCCTGCGCATGACCGCCCCCCGGCCGGGGGACGAGCGCTGGCATGTGACCGCGCGCAAAGCGGAATGAAAGTTTTTGCGGGGGAGATCAATGATTATCAGGGTGTGCGAGGAAAATCTGCAATCCGCCGCAGAAATTCACGCAGAATCATGGCGCGCCTCCCATGCCTCTTTTTGCAGCGAGGAATTTGTGATGCGGCACACCGTGGCGCATCAACGGGCGTATTTGGAAGAGGAAATGCAGGCGGGTAAGCGGCTTTACATGCTGATCAAGGAAATGCCCGTGGGAATCGTATCCATCCAGGACAGCCTGATTGAGAATTTGTATGTTCTTCCGGCTGAGCAGCGCAAGGGCTACGGCACGGAGCTTTTGCTTTTTGCCTTGGAGCAATGCCGGAACGTCCCGCGCCTGTGGGTGCTAGATAACAACGCGGAGGCGCAGAAGCTATACCGGCGGTTCGGCTTTCGCATGACGGGAAAGGCGAATCAGCTTGCGCCCGGGCTGTCGGAATTGGAGATGGCGAAAGAAATATAGGCCATGCGGCTTTTGTACGCGGCGCGGGTTTTAAACGGCGTTCTGAAGAAACGCCGTTTTCTTTTGCGTAGAAAATTTAAAAAAACTTTCATATGTACTTGAAGATAGTGCAGCACTACGATATAATACATATATCCGACAATAAAAAAAGGAGGAAAAATGATGAAATTAACGCCGCGCAAAGGCAACGGCGGGCACATCACAGCCTATTTCGCCACGGTTGGCAGCAGGGAGGCCCGGGAGGCGGGCTTCATTCGGGAGGATGGCAAAAGCCGCATTCTGAAAAAAGAAGTGGACAAGGATAAAGGCACATTGACATTTTCCGTGGATTGGGAAGCAGAAAACAACCGCGAGGACGAATGAAAGGGGAGGGTTCCTATGGGTAAATATGTATACCCTGCCGTGCTTACGCCGGAGGGCGAGGCTTATAGCGTGACCTTTCCTGATTTGGACGGGTGCTTCACTTGCGGCGATAATCTGCCCGACGCGCTGTACATGGCGGAGGATGTGCTGAGTTTATATTTGATACAATTGGAAGATAATAGGATGGAAATTCCCTTGCCGACGCTTAGCCAAACGGCAAAACCAGGGACGTTTGTCACCCTGATTCGCTGCAACACGGACATATATAGAAAGCGCATTTCCAAAAGCGCAGCGAAAAAGCATAGACCCTCCCGCATGGGTGAGCGATGCGGCGGCGAAAAAATGAAGTGAACTTTTCGCATGCACTGAAGCGGCTGAGATAAAAAAAGGCGGGCCCGGAAGTATCTCCGGACCCGATCGTTATTTATGGCCGTTTTTCCGGCGCTGCCGCGCCTGCTTCCTGACCATGACCGCCGCCACGCCCCGCAGGATAAACCCCATTCATCGACTCGCCGCACGCCTCCGCATGGGCCAGGCGCAATAATGCATAATTAAGAATTGTGAATTGCGCATTATGAATTATCAGGAAGCGGCCCAGGTAACGGCGGCGGACAAATGCGGGAGCTAGAGAGCGCCATCATGAGGACACAAACGTGAAGCAAAGAAGAACGGCCCATTTTCCTAAGAAAATGAACCGTTCTCTTGGCGCGCCCTGGGGGATTCGAACCCACGACCTTTTGATTCGTAGTCAAACACTCTATCCAGCTGAGCTAAGGGCGCTCATGCTACTCTCACAAGCAGCTTGTATAGTATAACAGAACTTTCGAAAAAAAGCAAGAGGTTTTTTGCTTTTTTTTCTCGATTTTTGAAAATATTTTATAAAATGCCGGGAAAAGCGGCGTTATTCCCCCGCGGCGTAGCGCTTTCTGAACTGGGCGGGGGTAAGTTGATAGTATTTTCGGAAGGAAAGGATGAAATAGCTGGCAGTGGAGAAGCCTGTTTCCAGGGCGATCTCGGTGATGGAAGCGTCGCCGCTTACCAGCAACTCCGCCGCCCGGCTGAGACGGATGGAATTGACGTAGGCGGGGAAGGACAGGCCGGAAGCCTTTGTGAAAAAGCGGGAAAAGCTGGAAGTGCCCATGTTCAGCGCCCGGGCGGTTTGGCCCACGCTGATGGGCTCGCTTAAATGCTCCTGGATATATTGCAGCGCCTGGGGCAGACGCTCCAGGGCCTGCTCGTCCATGGCCGTGCGGTCGCCGCCCCGCTGCCAGGCTCGGATAAACCAGAGCAGCACCTGGGTAATATACGCGCGGATGGCCATTTCATAGCCGTATTGCTTCTCCTGGCGCTCCTTCAGCACGCTTTGAAGCAGCTCCTCCATCCGGCTGCCGCGCAGGGCCTCCCGGCTGTAAACGTAGGAGCGCTGGCCGCTGAAATGCAGATACGGGAAAATGTATTTCATTTCGTACACCGGCTGATTCACAGAATACAGCGCCTCCGGCGTGAATTTCAGCACCAGATAGCCGCTTTCGGTGGGGCTGAGATTGCGAATCTGGTGCGGCTCCATGGGGTGAATCAGCGCAGCGCTGCCCACCTGCATGCGGAAGGATTGCCGCTCGATGCGCAGTTCGAATTCCCCCTCCTGGCAGAAAAGCAGCTCAAAATGGCGGTGGATATGCGCGCTCGCGCCCACAGTGTCCCCTGCCACCCGCTGCACAAAGCATTCGCAAAGGCCCCCCAGATCGCGGGCGGGATCGTTTTTTTCCACATAATATTGCATAAGCGCCTCGGCATAAAATTGATATTTTTGTTCGCGTTCATTATATCATTCTTTTTCCGAGTGTGCTATACTTTTCTAAAAAAGAAGCGCGCTTTTTGCGCGCGTACAGGAGGAAAAGGATTATGAGCAGATTGAAAATCGGCATCGTCGGCTGCGGCGGCATCGCCAACGGTAAGCATCTTCCTTCCCTGAAGGCCATTAACCGGGCGGATCTGGTGGCCTTCTGCGATTTGGTTCCCGAACGGGCGGAAAAGGCGGCCCGGGAATACGGCGTTCCCGGCGCGAAGGTGTACACGGATTATCATGAGCTTCTCAAGGACGAAAGCATCGACGTGTGCTATGTGCTCACTCCCAACCGCAGCCATGCGGACATCAGCTGCGATGCGATGCGGGCGGGCAAGCATGTGATGTGCGAAAAGCCCATGGCCAAGTGCGCCGCGGATGCGCGCCGCATGGTGGAAACCGCTAAGGAAACGGGCAGGAAGCTGACCATCGGCTATCAGCACCGCCAAAAGGCCGCTAGCCAGTATGTGAAAAGCTGCATCGAGCGGGGCGATCTGGGTGAAATTTATTATGCCAAGGCGCTGGCCATTCGCCGCCGGGGCACCCCGAACTGGGGCGTGTTCCTCAATGAATACGAGCAGGGCGGCGGCCCCCTCATCGATATCGGCACCCACAGCCTGGATCTGACCCTGTATCTGATGAACAATTATAAGCCCCGCATGGTGGTGGGCACCCGCTATAAGAAGGTGGAAAACCCCGAATGCGGTAATCCCTGGGGCGGCTGGGGCCCGGAAGAAAACACCACCCTGGAGGACGCGGCCTTCGGCTTTATCGTGATGGAAAACGGCGCCACCATCACCCTGGACGCCACCTGGGCCCTGAACACTGAAAGCCCCATTCCCGAAGGCAGCTGCCGCCTGTGCGGAAGCAAGGCGGGCGCTTCCATCCTGTTTGACCAGGTGACGATCAATAAGGGCGAATTTGGCCGCCTGGTGGATTCCAAGCCCGATCTGGGCGCGGGCGGCGTGGCCTTCTACGACGGCGTGAAGGAAACCCCCGCCATCACCGAGCAGCGGCGCTGGCTGGACGCTATCGAGAACGATACCGATCCCACGGTGCTGCCCGAGCAGGCCTGCGTGGTCAGCGAGATTCTGGAAGCGATTTACACCTCCGCCAAGACGGGCGAACCGGTCTATTTCAATCGGTAAGGAGCGGACGCTATGAAGAAATTCGCCATGCTGGGCAAATGGCATGTACACGCCCCTGGCTACGCCAAGGAGCTGAATTCTCTGCCCGGCTGCCAGGTGGCCGCCGTGTGGGACCCGGATCAGGCAATTGCCGAAAAATGGGCGGCAGAGTTGGGCTGTGCCGCCCGGACGCTGGATGAAATTCTGGCCGATCCCGATATCGAGGGCGTGGCGATCTGCTGCGCCACCAACGAGCACCCTGATTTGCTGCTTCGCGCCTGCGCCGCAGGCAAGGCGGTGTTTACCGAAAAGGTGCTGACCCTTCGGGAGGCGGACGCGCAGGCGGTTCGCCAGGCCGTGCTGCGGCATCACACGCGCTTCGCCATCTCCTTTCCCCATTTAAGCGAGCCCGCCGTGCGCTTCGCCCTGGAAAAGGCGCAATCGGGCGCGCTGGGCACGCTGAATTTCGTCCGCGTGCGCAAGGCGCATAACGGCGCCACGGCGGGCTGGCTGCCCCCGCATTTCTATGATCCCATCGCCTGCGGCGGCGGGGCTATGATCGATCTGGGGGCGCACCCCGTGTATCTGGCCTGCGCGCTGCTGGGCGAGCCGCTGCGCGCCCACGCCGCCTTCACCCAGGCGACGGGCAAGGGCGTGGAGGATAACGCCGTGGGCGTGTTGGAATTTGCGGGCGGCGCGCTGGGTGTTGCGGAAACCAGCTTTGTTTCCAGCGCCTATCCCTTCCTGCTGGAAGCGGGAGGCGATCGGGGCACGCTGCTGCTTCAGGGCGGCAAGGTTTCCTATTGCTGCCAGGAAACGGGCGACGCATGGCAGGAGGCCGCGCTGCCCCAGGCGCTTCCCTCGCCCCTGGCGCAATGGGCGCTGGCAGCCCGCCCGGAGGAAATTCCCGCGGGCTTTGGCATCGACGCCGCCGTGCGTCTGACCCGGGCCATGGAAATGCTCTACGCCGCGCAATAACCGCGCGAACCTGAAAACGGGATAAAACAAAAAACGTTCCGACCTGGGAAATCCCATGATTTCCGGGCCGGAACGCTTTTATATAAGGCCTTATACCCTTTCTGAAGGCGGCGTAAAAGCAGCGCCCCTATCGTCGGAGGGGCATGCGTTTTTCGCCCATTCTTCTACGGCTTTCTTGAAAGAGCGTGAGAGGAGGCTCTTTGACCGCAAAGTCCCCCTCTCGCTTATAGCTTACCGACTTGCCCTCAATCCGGAAGCAGACGGATGACCTGAGCCGGGACGGGCTGGCCGTCCGCGTCGGCGAAATCCAGGGTGAAGGAGATTAGATCGTTTTCCACTGTGCAGGCAAGGGCGGTTTCCGTTCCGTCCGCAGAAAGCAAGGAAAGGGAGCAGCCGTTTGCCAGGGCGGCGGGGAGGGAAATCGTCAGCGGCCCTACAGGCTGAAGCGGATGGCCCGAGCGCACCGCAGCCACCGTTATCACCCGCGCGCCATTTACCAATTCGCCCGTGCGAACGGTTAGCACGCCGGAATGCGCCTGGACGGCCCGGGCTTCCTTTATCAGAGAAAGCCGCTGGCCCGCCGTGATCGCGCCGCACACGGGACAGAGGGAGAAGGGAAGCGCCTCGGCGGATTCATCCGCGGCCTTCATCGTGAAGGAAAGCATATCGCAGGCGGCCAGGGCCTTGCGATTGCAGCGGGCGCAAAGGGCGCTGCTCTTTTGTTCCCCGTCCGGGGTCCATTCGCCGTAGATATGATGCAGCGCGGGGGTTTCATCGGCAGTATAGCTGCGGCCGCAGCGGATGCAGGTGTAAGTGGTGTAGCCCTTCTGGCCGCAGCGCGGGGGCGTGATTTCCAGGTGATCGTCATGCCCCAGGGCGGAGCCTTCCTCAGGCAGGGTATTCGTTTTTTCGCAGCCCTGGTGGTCGCAGGGGGCGGTCATGGTGCCGTCTTCTTCGCAGGTCGCGTCGTTATTAGAAACGTAGTTGTTGAAGCGATGGCCCAGTGCGGAGTCGGTATCGGGCTTGGTGTC
>CAKULG010000021.1 GCA_934667105.1 uncultured Clostridia bacterium | reverse complement strand
CGGGGCGTAAAAAAATGAAGGGCTGGCCGCCCTTCATTGCATCCCGCAAGTTTGTCTGCTACTTTTTTGACAGTCTGCGCCTTCCTCAAAGTGGAAGGCCTTTGGCAGAGGGCCAATCCTTTCTGCGAAAAAGAAATGGCGCTGACGGTCTTCCTTGCCATCCCCTTTGGGAAAGGCTTCGGGCTGAAGCCGTGCTCTTCTCAGAACGGAGACGGCGCGGGACGCCTTCTCGCCGCCTTTTCCTGCACAATCGGCTTTCTGAGAAAGGACGCGGGGGAGCGTTCTTTGGAATCTTCAAGGAACGCATCCCCCGCATGATTATATAAAACTAATTTATGCTTACCACGTCGCGTTCATGGCGCGGGCCACGGCGTTCTGGTGGTCTTCATCCACGCGGTCGGTGCCGTGGGTGCGGCTGTTGTAGAAATGAATGCAGAAATGGCCGTCGAAATTGTTATCGAGGGTGGAAGTGCCGTGGGGCATGCCGTTCATGGAGGCGGCGTACACATGGCCGTTGTATTTCACCAGGATGGCCCGGCGGGTCCAGCTCCAGGAGCCGCCGTAAATGGATTTCATGGTGGCGGTATCCGCGGCGGTGAGGGGCTCGGTGTCCATGTGGTTATAGCCCGACCAGCGGCGGCAGGTGAAGGTTTTGCCGGTGGAAACGTCCTTCACGGTGAAGGTTGCGCCCTTGGGAATAAGGGAATCGTTGCCGTTGACAAACCAACTGAGCCGCTCGGTGGGGAAGGTGTAATCGGCGGCGTTTTTGCCAAAGAGCGCCTTGATGGTATCGTTGCCCGCGATGCCGTCCTGCTTGAGGCCCTTGGCCTTCTGGAAGGCCTTCACAGCGGCCACGGTCTGATCGCCGTATTTGCTGTCGATGGCGGGCTTGTAATAGCCCTTGATCTTCAGCGCCTGCTGAAGGGCCAGCACGTTTTTGCCGCTGCTGCCCTTGCGGCTGGTGGCGGGCACGGTGATCTGCGAGATCTTGGTGACGCCCTTCATGGCCGGGTCGTTGGCCACGGTGGTTTCATTGGCGGTGGAAAGGCCGAAGAGCTTGGCGATAGTGGTTTTATCCGCCGTGCCCGTTTCGGAAAGCTTCTTGGCCTTCTGGAAGGCCTTCACGGCGGAGACGGTGTTGTTGCCGTATTTGCCGTCCACCACGTCTTTATAATAGCCCTTGATTTTCAGCGCCTGCTGCAATTTTTCCACCGCGTCGCCCGAGGAGCCGAATTTGGTGGCCGCCGGGGCGTCTCCCAGCTTGGAAATGCTGGTGATGGAGGCGTATTTGCTGGTGCTCACGGAGGCGTTCAGCGCTTTTTGATCGGCGGCGGAGAGCGTGACGTATTTCTTCATCACGTAGCCGGTTTTTTTATCGTAGGTGACGGCGTAGAAATTCCCGCTCACGCCCGTGACGGTGATCTTGGTGTTTTTCTTGAAGCGGCAATGGGTCAAGCAGTCGGTGTTGGGCTTCATGCGGAAAAATACATCGTCGGTATTGATGGTGCCCGTATAGGATTTGGCGGCCAGGGCCATGGGCAGCGCCCCGAAAAGCAGCGCGATCGCAAGCAGAAGGGCGGCGCCCCGCTGAAGCTGTTTCATGGAAAAATCCTCCTGAACCTTTTGTGATTGCAGAAGTATTTTATTACAAAAATATTACGATGTCAATGAATTTTTTAACATTTTACAATTATGTCCGCAAAGCGCGGCGAAAGGCGGAGGGGGGCGCGCCGTAGGCCCGGCGGAAGCTGGCGGAGAAATAGAATTCGTTCTGATAGCCGCAGCGGCGGGCGATTTCGGCCACGGAGAGGGCGCTTTCCGTCAGTAGGCGCGCGCCCTCCCGCAGGCGCAGGGAAATGAGCAGGGCGGCGGGGGTGTTGCCGAAGGCCCGGGAAAAGCGGCGGATGAACGCCGTGGGGGAAAGGCCGCAGGCGGCAGCCAGGGCGGGCACCGTCCATTTTTCCGCCAGGTTGTTGCGCAGCAGGGCCAGGGCCGCGGCCATTTCGGGGTCGCCGCAGGGCGGGGCGGCGGGGGCGCGTTCCCGATGCAGGGCGTACCATACGTCCGAAAGGTAATGCGTCTCGGCGGGGGAAAAGCCGCCCAGCCGCCAGCCACCTTCGATTTGCAGCAAATCGCTTTCCAGGCGGCCGAAATCCGCCGGGCGGAGGATTCCGCCGCGGCAGGGGACGGGGCTTTTTTCAAATTGCAGCACATACAGCGCCACCGGCTCCAGCGCCTGGCGATACAGTCGTGCCCCCGGCGGGCACAGCACCGCGTCGCCCCGGGCGGCCACGGCCTCGGGCCTCGCCTCCACCCGGCAGGAAAAGCGCCCCCCGGCGCAGAGGAAAATTACCTCGCGCTCCACCCGCTCACAGGGAAAATCGAATTTTCGCTTGCATGGGAAAAAGGCGAACAGCGTGGGGCGCGGGGCGGCGACGTCGGGCTGCATAGAAAATTCCTCCTGCAATATTTTATATATTTTATTATAGCATTTTTTATTCCCCTTGGGAAGCAAAGCTGCTATGATAAGGAAAACAGGCGTTTAACAAAGAAACGGGCTGAAAATTGCCGGGAGGAAGCGTATGCAGAAAATTATAAGCGAGCGGCTGGAAACCCCCGTGGCTGGGGAATACGATGTGATCGTGGCGGGCGGCGGCCCGGCGGGGGCCTGCGCGGCCATTGCGGCGGCCCGGGCGGGGGCGCGCACGCTGGTGATCGAGCAGCAGCTATACCTGGGCGGCATGTGGACGGGCGGGCTGGTGAACCCCCTGTTTGATCTAAAGCAGAAGGGCGGGCTGCTGGCGGAGCTGATCGCAGAGCACCGGCGCTTGGGCAGCTTTGGCGGCTTCATCAACGCCTGCTTCGGCTATGAAAATATGAAGCGGCTGCTGGAGGAAAAGCTGTTCGCAGCGGGGGGCGAGGCGTTGTATCAAACGCGGTTTTGCCGCCCGCTGGCGGAGGGCGGCCGGGTTCAGGGGGTGACGGTGGAAAACCGGGACGGACGGGCCGCCTATCTGGCCCGGGTGATCGTGGATTGCACGGGGGACGCGGAGGTGGCCGCGCGCCTGGGCCTGCCCACCCGGACGGGCCGCCCGGAGGATGGGCTGTGCCAGGCCATGACGCTGATGTTCACCATCGGCAACGTGGATTTTATGCAGGATACCTGCCACGATCTGCGCCGCATGATCGAGCAGGCGGCCCAGGAAGCGGGGGATGGGTATCGCCTGCCCTACAGCCGGCCCTATATCATTCAGATTCCCAATTCCAAAACAGCGGTGGTGCAGCTGACCCACATGCGCGGCTATGATCCCCTTTCGGCGGCGGATGTGGGCCGGGCCGCGGCGGAGGGACGGCGGCAGGCCTACGAGGCGGTGGAATTTCTGCGGCGGCATGTGGCGCGCTTCCGGGAAATTGAGTTGCTGGAAACCGCGCCGCTGCTGGGCATTCGAGAATCCCGGCGGATTGTGGGCGAATACACCCTCACCCGGGAGGATTTGGGCGCGGGCCGCCGGTTCCCGGATGATATTACCACCGCCGCCTTTGGCGTCGATATTCACAATCCCCTGGACGACAGCCAGCAATGCTATCCCGTGCAGCGCTACGGCATTCCCTACCGCGCGCTGATTCCCCGGGGCGCGGAGGGGCTGCTGGTGGCGGGCCGCTGCATTTCGGGCACCCACGAGGCCATGGCCTCCTATCGGGTAACGGGCGATTGCGCCGCTATGGGCGAGGCCGCAGGCATTGCCGCCGCCCTGGCCGCGCGCACCGGGCGCGGTGTGCGCGAAATTGGCGCGGAGGAAATTCGGGAGCGGATGAAGTGAGGGGCGAGGCGTGGAAAATGCTGGGGAAACCATTCTTTGGAGGCCAAAGAATGGTTTCCCCAGACCTCTTCCAAGAAAGCCGAATGGGGAAGGGGAGGAAGCAGGCGAGCGGCTTGCTTCTCCGCTGACAGAAAAAGAAAATCTGGAGGAATTGAAGAATGAAGCGATTGGGAAAGATGAAAATAAAGCCCGCTTCTGCGATCGCGGACAGCCGGGTGAGCGTAGGCTTTGAATGCCTGGACCGGGAGCTATTCGACCCCGGGCGCTGCTATGATTTGCTGGGGCGATCCGGAATCAAGCGCGCCCGGTGCCAGACGGGCTGGAACCGCTGCGAGAAGGAAAAGGGCGTATACGATTTTCGCTGGCTGGACGATGTGGTGAATCAGCTTTTGATCCGCGGGGTGAAGCCCTGGTTCAACGTGGGCTTTGGCAACCCCCTTTACATGAAAAACGCCTCCTCCCCCACGGCGGTGGGGTGCGTGCCGCTGCTTTACGGCGAGGAAGCGCTGGAGGCCTGGAAAAATTACGTCGCCGCCCTGGCGGCGCATTTCCGGGGCCGGGTTACGGAATATGAAATCTGGAACGAGCCCGATTTAAAGGATTTCTGGTATCCCGCCGTCCCCGACCCCGTGCAATACGCCGCGCTGGTGGATTTGACGGGGGAAATCATCTGCAGGGCGGATCCGGCGGCGAAAATCGGCGCGTGCGCCAGCCGGGCGCTGCCCAACCGGGAGGATACCGCAGGCTTCACCTGGCGTTTTCTTTCCCGTGTGCGGCGGCTGGATTTTTTCTGCTATCACAATTACGAGATCATGCCCGAGGCCTATCTGGATCGGGGCGTGGCGCATCTGCGGGCGCAGCTGGACGCCAGCGGTCACGCCGCGTGCGAACTCTGGAACGGCGAATGCGGCTATCCCTCCTGGTTTCCCAAGGGCAGCAGCATGCAGCCCCGCGGCACCCAGGGCAGCCAGCGGCAGCAGGCGGTGGGGCACATGCGCTATATTTTTCTGGACGCGGCCCTGGGCGTGAAGCGCACTTCGATATATTCCATTGTGGATCACACCATGAAACTGTATCAGACCGCCTCCTACCAGGCCCCCAATCCGCCGCGCTGGGGCATTTTGGAGGGCGGCTCCTACGCTCCTAAGAAAACTTACGAGGCGCTGTCCCGGATTGCCACGCTGCTGGCGGGGGAAACGGGCCCCTCCGGCTATTATTTCACCGCGTTCACGGGGAAAAATACGGGGGACACGACCTTTATCCGCGAAGCGGCGCTGTTGAAGGCGGGCAGGCCCTTATACGCCTATTGGCGGCCCTCGCACATCGAGGAGGAAGCGCCCGTTCTTCCCGGCGCGGTCACGCCCCTGACCGACGGTTTGTATGACCGCGCCCTGCGCGAGCCCGTGCTGGCAGATCCCCTGGACGGCTGCGTTTACGCTCTGGATTGCGTTTCCGATCGCGGGGCGGTGCGCGTTTTATCCTCAGCGCCCCTGGCGGATTACCCCCTCGTCATCTGCGAACGAAGCGCCCTGGAATTGGAGTAGGGGGACAAGAACGGTTTCCATGGCCCCTTCCAAGAAAGCAGAATGGGGAGGAACAAAAATAAAAAACGGCTTGCTTCTTCGTCCGCAAAAGGGGATGAGACGGAAAAGCAGGCCGGTTTTCTTATCTTTGGAGGTTCTGGGGGGCGGCTCAAAGAGCGGTTCCCTCGCGTGATCCCTTCTCTTTTAAATATTCACGCTTACGCCGTTGACCTCCACGCCCTCCTCGGCGCGGATGAGGATGTAAGGCAGGCCGTCGATGAGGCGGGTTTCCACCAGATCGCTGCGATCGGGGGCCACCTTAATGACCACATGGGGGGTGCGCACCTCGAATTGCTTGGGGCTGGATACGTTCGCGGCGGTGAGGGCGGCGGATTGGCCGAACTCCTCGTCGAATTTTTCCTCAAAGGCCTCCTGGCGGGCCAGGGTCACGCCGCATTCCTCCAGGGCGGCGCGCACCTCGCGCTTATCGATGCGGGGCGGCTCGGCGGCGGATTTATCCTTTTTCTGCTCCTCCACCTTATCCATCACCTGGGCGTGCACCGTTTGCAGCACCTCGTAGCTGCATTCCTCCCCCAGGGCCTCCTGCAGCACGCTTTGGAAGGCCTCCTTCTGGGCGGCGGCGGGCACGGGAGGCTGCGCCCCGAACACGGCCTGGATAAAGGGCTCGTGGGTCTGGGCGGTGTCGCGGGTGTAATACACGGCGTTGTAGATATTGGCCGCCCGCTCCTCAAAGGCGGGGAACATGAAGCCCATTTCGGGCATGCCCACCACCCAATCCGCCTCCTTGCTGCGGAAATCGTTTTCCCCCGCGTTATAGGCCAGGGCGGGCTTGGTCAGCTTCACCGGGCACACGCTGCAAAGGATATAATGGAACACCTCGGTGGATAAATCGGGGGCGGAGGCGTCGTCGTGGGTTTTATAGGGCACGTCGTAGCCGTCGTGCATAAGCAGGATGAGGTAATGCTCGTTTTCCTCCAGCGTGAAGGAGGAGCGGGCCTTTTCCAGAAACTGCTCCACAATTTCGTCCTCCTTCAGCGCGCAATCCCGCAGCCGCATCAGCAGGTGATGCTCCGCTCCGTCCATCACCTGCTCGGGGGTGAAATCGATGGTGAGCAGGTTTTGCTCCCGCTCCCCCGACAGGGTGCGCTTGAAAATGGTCAGGTATTTTTCCGCTTCCTCCTGGGGCATGCCCACCAGCGAACGGGAAAAGGCGGAAATCACCTCGCCCTGGCTGTTCACATAGCAGCCGCGGATGCAGGTGATGTTGTTGTGATCCAAGGTAAAGCGCCGCTTAATTTCGGCCAGTTCTTTTTTCGTCATAGCGATTCCTTTCTGATGATGGGGAGAAGAACGGGGCAAGAGGTTCTTTGGCGGCCCAGCCCCTCTTCCTCAGTTCCTCTCCAGGAAAGCCGATGGGGGAGGAACGAAGCGATGAATGCAATGTCCGTCCTCCGTCGGCAAAGAGAGAAAAAATGCGTATTCGGGAAACGGCGTAAAGCGCGTTATTCCAGGGGCTCCTCCGTCTCTTCCTCCGGCGCGCCCAGCAGGCGGGCCGCGTCGCCCGCCTCCAGGCCCTCCACCTGGCGCAGCTTTCGCTCGATGGTGCGGCTTTTGCGGGAGGCGGATTCAATGGATTCGGCGACGGCGTGCATTTTTTTCTGGGTGGCTTCCAGAATCTTTGCAAAATTGCCAAACTCGGTTTTCACCGCGCCCAGCAGCTGCCACACTTCGCCCGAACGCTTTTCAATGGCCAGCGTGCGGAAGCCTACCTGCAGGCTGGTGAGCAGCGCGTTCAAGGTGGTGGGCCCGGCCACGGCGATGCGGTATTTCTCCTGCAATTCCTCGCACAGGCCCCGGGCGCGAAGCGCCTCGGCGTAGAGCCCCTCCAGGGGCAGGAACATGATGGCGAAATCCGTGGTGTGGGGCGGCGCGATATATTTGGAGGCGATGCGCTTGGCCTCGATTTTCAGGGCGGTTTGCAGCGCAGCGGAGGCGGCGGCGATCTGCGCGGCGTCCCCCGCCTCCTGGGCGGCCAGAAGGCGTTCGTAATCCTCGATGGGGAATTTGGAATCGATGGGAAGATACACCGTGCCCTCGCCCTGGCCCGGCAGCTTCACCGCGAATTCCACCCGCTGGGCGCTGCCCGGCACGACGGCCACGTTTTCATCATATTGGCTGGGGGCCAGCATCTGGTTCAGCAGCGTGCCCAGCTGCATTTCGCCCCACACGCCCCGGGTTTTCACATTGGTGAGCACCTTTTTCAAATCGCCCACCCCGTTGGCCAGGGCCTGCATTTCGCCCAGGCCCTTATGCACCTGCTCCAGCCGCTGATTCACCAGGGCGAAGCTTTCGCCCAGGCGCTTATCCAGCGTGGCGTGGAGCTTTTCATCCACCGTCTGGCGCATTTCCTCCAGCTTTTTGCCGTTTTCCTCTTGCAGGCGGCCCACGCTTTGCTCCAGCGTGGCGCGCATGCGCTCGATGCGCTCCTCATTCTGGCTCAGCTTTTCATCCAGCTTTTCCTGGATGCGGTGCAGCCGCGTTTCCTGGGCCGTGCCGAAGGCGTCCAATCGCTGGGAAAGGGCCTCCAGGCGCAGGGCCTCGTCCCGGCCTCGTTCGGCCATGGCCTGGGCCTGGCGTTGGGAAAGCAGCTCGCTCTGGCGCAGAAATTCCTCCCGGGAAAGGGCGGTTCGGGCGTTTTCCTCCGTGCGGCGCAGCAGCGTTTCCGCCGCGTCCAGGGCGGCCTCCGCCTGATCCAGCGCTCGGGCGGAAAGCTGGGCGGCGCGCTTTTCCCGCAGCAGCAGCAAAACCAGCAAAGCGATTCCCGCCGCCAGCAAGACGAGCGCCAGCAAAGCCAGCGCTCCATAATTCTTTGCAATCCATGCGTTTAATTCTGTCATTGGTATATTCCTTCCGGGCGGCCGCGCGGACGGCCGGCATGCGCCGCCGCCTATTTCGCAGGAAAGCGGCGGCTTAAATGCAAGGCCGCTTTTGCGGCTTACAGCTCCCGCCGCCCCTCCATGGCCTTGGCCAGCGTTACCTCGTCGGCGTATTCCAGATCGCTGCCCACAGGAACGCCGTGGGCGATGCGCGTGGCGCGCACCCCCAGGGGCTTAATCAGCCGGGCGATATAGGCCGCGGTGGCCTCGCCCTCGATATCCGGATTGGTGGCCAGGATCACCTCGTTCACCGTTTCGGTGGAAAGCCGGGCCAGCAGTTCCTTGATGCGGATATCCTCCGGCCCCACATGATCCATGGGGGAAAGCGTGCCCCCCAGCACATGATACAGGCCGTGATAATCCCGCATGCGCTCCATGGCGGCCACATCCCGCGCGTCCCGCACCACGCAGATCTGGCCGTTATGCCGCTTTTCATCGGCGCAGATGGGGCACAACTCCTCCTGGGTGTAATTGCCGCAGCAGGCGCAGAAACGCAGGGCCTTCCGCCCCTGCCACAAGGCGGCGGCCAGTTCCTTCACCTGCTCCTGGGGCAGGGAGGCGATATGATAGGCCAGGCGCTGGGCGCTTTTCTGCCCGATGCCGGGCAGCCGGGCCAATTGCAGCGCCATGCGGGCGATGGGATCGCAGCTGTCGGGCATATCAGAACATCCCGCCCATTCCGGCCGGGGCCAGCTTGCTCATGGTTTCTTCCCGGTTCTTTTCCCCTGCGCGCAGGGCCTCGTTCACCGCCGCCAGGATCATATCCTGCAGCATTTCCACATCGTCGGGGTCCACGGCCTCGGGCTTGATGGTAAGCTCCAGCAGCTCCCGCCTGCCCGATACCTTGCAGCTTACCATGCCGCCGCCCGCGCTGGCTTCATATACCTGCTCGTCCAGCTCCTCCTGGGCCTTGGTCATCTGCTCCTGCATTTTCTGGGCCTGCCGCATCAGCTGCTGCATATTGGGGCCGCCGAAGCCGCCGAATTGATTTCGCGCCATTGTAATATCCTCCTTAAAATAAAAGCGGGCGTGCCGCCTTGTGGTTTTCCTTCGTATTATAGCACGCCCCGGGCGGGAATGTAAACCTCAAAATCAGGGGGCTGGGGTCTCTTCGGGGCAGCAGCCGCCGCAGGGGGTATAGCCCGCCTCCCGGGCGCTTTCTGGGCTGGCAAAGAAAACCATGCGCTCTTCTTTCATGGAAAGCACCGCGTCGCAGGAGGCGGCGTGGAATTTTTTCGTGCGCTTATTGCCCACATATTGCCGCTGGGCGGCCTCCGCCGGGGAAAGCAGTTCGCCCGTCCGGCCAAAGGGAGTATAGCCGTATTCTTGGGTCAAAATCTCCCGGGCTTCCCGGTAATAGGCGGCCACCTCCGTCTCGCTTTTCCCTTGCAGCAGCGCCCGAACGCCGTTTTCCGCCGCCGCCCCGGCCAACAAAAGCAAAAGCGCCAGAAAAGCGCCCGCAGCGATTCTTTTTCCTTGACGCATAGCACGCCTCCTTTGTGATTTGTGTGCGATTTTTTGCCAAAATAAGAATATCAGATTTGCGGCCCGCTGTCAACGCCGCCCGGGGTGGAAAAGGACGAAGGCGGCGCATAAATATATAAGGAAGAAAAGCCCGCTAAATGTGAAGAAAGGCTTCCAAAATGTGAAGAAATGTGTTATAATAAAATGTAGCGTTCCGCCGCTGCGCGGCGCTGAAAACAGGCCCTTTTCGGGCTCCCCTGAACAGGATAAAAATCGCGGCGCGTCTGCCGCGCATCCCCGGCAAAAACAGGAGGATTATATGGCTGAAGATCTGGAACGGGAGCAGTTGGAAGAAATTTCCCCCAACGGGACGCATTATGACGAAACGCAGATTCAGGTGCTGGAGGGGCTGGAGGCGGTGCGCCGGCGGCCCGGCATGTATATCGGCTCCACCGACGCCCGGGGCCTGCATCACTGCGTTTATGAAATCGTGGATAACGCCATCGACGAGGCCCTGGCGGGCTACTGCACGGAAATTATCGTGCGCCTGCACAAGGATGGCTCCGTCTCGGTAAAGGATAACGGCCGCGGCTTTCCCGTGGGCATTCATCCCAAGATGGGCCGCCCGGCGGTGGAGGTGTGCCTGACGGTGCTGCACGCGGGGGGCAAATTCGGCGGCCAGGGCTACAAGGTGTCCGGTGGGCTGCACGGCGTGGGCGCGTCGGTGGTGAACGCCCTTTCCCGGCATCTGCGGGTGGAGGTGCGCCAGGACGGCAAAATTTACGAGCAGGAATATAACATCGGCAAAGTGCAATACGATCTGCGCGTCATCGGCGAAACCACGGAAACGGGCACCACGGTGCGGTTCTGGCCCGACATTCGCTCCGAGCAGAACCCGGAGGGCGTGTTCGATCCGGGTATCGATTTTTCTTTCGACGTGCTGAAAACCCGCATCCGCGAGATGGCCTTCCTCAACAAGGGCATTCGCATCGTGCTGCGGGACGAGCGCCCCGAGGAACCGGTGGAACGCGTGTTCCATTATGAGGGCGGCATCCGCGAATTTGTGAAATACATCAACAAAAATAAAGAGGTGCTCTTCCCCGAGCCCATTTATGTGGAGGGGCTGAAAAACGGCGTGCTGGTGGAGGCTGCCATGCAGTATAACGACAGCTATACCGAGAATATCTACACCTTCGCCAACAACATCCACACCCCCGAGGGCGGCACCCACCTGATGGGCTTCCAAAGCGCGCTGACCCGGGTGATTAACGATTACGGCCGCAAATACAAAATTCTTAAGGACAGCGATTCCAATTTAAAGGGCGAGGACACCCGGGAATCCCTGGCGGCGGTGATTTCCGTGAAAATGCCCGAGCCTCAGTTCGAGGGGCAGACCAAATCCAAGCTGGGCAACAGCGAGGTGCGCCCCATTGTGGACGCGCTGGTGAGCGAGGGGCTGTCCACCTTCCTGGAGGAAAACCCCGCCGTGGCCAAGGCCATCCTGGAGCGCTGCCTGGGCGCGGCCCGGGCCCGGGAGGCCGCCCGCAAGGCCCGGGATTTGACCCGCCGGAAATCCGTGCTGGAAAGCGCATCCCTGCCCGGTAAGCTGGCCGACTGCACCGAGCGCGATCCCGCCAAGTGCGAAATCTTCATCGTGGAGGGCGACAGCGCCGGCGGCAGCGCCAAGACGGGGCGCGACCGGCATTATCAGGCCATCCTGCCCCTGCGCGGCAAAATCCTCAACGTGGAAAAAACCCGGCTGGATAAGATTCTCCTCAACCAGGAAATCAAAAATATGATCACCGCCTTCGGCTGCGGCATCGGCCAGGAATTCAATATCGACAAGCTGCGCTATCACCGCATCGTCTGCATGACGGACGCCGATGTGGACGGCGCGCATATCCGCATCCTGATGCTCACCTTCTTCTATCGCTATATGCCCGAGCTGATTAAGCAGGGCTACGTCTACAGCGCCATGCCGCCCCTCTACAAGGTGACAAAGGGCAAGCAGGAATATTACGTCTATGACGACGCGGAGCTGCAAAGCCTGCTGGATAAGCTGGGCCGAGAAACCAAGGCGGAAATTCAGCGCTACAAAGGCCTGGGCGAAATGAGCAGCGAGCAGCTTTGGAGCACCACCATGAACCCCGAAACCCGCACCATGAAGCGCTTCGAACTGGCGGACGCCATCGCCGCCGATGAAATTTTTACTCTGCTGATGGGCGATAAAGTGGAGCCGAGAAAAGAATTTATTGAGAAAAACGCCAAAATGGTGGCGGAAACCGACCTGGATTTGTGATATAAGCAGAAAAAGTGGAAATAAAATGATTTTTCCGAAAGGACGCATAAAAAATGAGCGATATTCAGGATCGGCTGCTTCCGGCAAATCTTGAGGAGGAAATGAAAACCTCCTTTATCTCCTATGCCATGGCGGTCATTATCAATCGCGCTCTGCCCGACGTGCGCGACGGCCTCAAGCCGGTGCACCGCCGCATTCTCTACGATATGAGCGAGCTGGGCATGACCCCCGATAAGCCCTTCCGCAAATCCGCCCGCATCGTGGGCGACGTGCTGGGTAAATTCCATCCCCACGGGGATTCCTCCGTGTACGACGCCATGGTGCGTCTGGCCCAGGATTTCAACATGCGCTATATGCTGGTGGAGGGCCAGGGCAATTTCGGCTCGGTGGATGGCGACGGCGCGGCCGCCATGCGTTACACCGAGGCGCGCATGAGCAAAATCTGCACCTATATGCTGCAGGACATCGAAAAGGACACCGTGGATTTCATGCCCAATTTCGATGAAACGCTGATGCAGCCCAAGGTGCTGCCCAGCCGTTTCCCCAACCTGCTGGTGAACGGCTCCTCGGGCATTGCGGTGGGCATGGCCACCAACATTCCGCCCCACAACCTGGGGGAGGTGATCGACGGCGCGATCTGCCTGATCGATCATCCGGACGCGACCCTGGACGACCTGATGGAGCATATCAAGGGCCCCGATTTTCCCACCGGCGGCGTGATTCTGGGCCGCAGCGGCATCCGCGAAGCGTATCACACCGGCCGCGGCCGCATCGTGACCCGGGCCAAGACGGAAATCGAATCCCTGGGCAACGGCCGCGAGCGCATTATCGTGACGGAGATCCCCTACGCGGTGAATAAGGCGCGGCTGATTGAGAAAATCGCCGAGCTGGTGCATGAAAAGCGGCTGGAGGGCGTGAGCGATATCCGCGACGAATCCGACCGCAAGGGCATGCGCATCGTCATCGAGCTCAAGCGCGACGTGCAGCCCCAGGTGGTGCTGAATTTCCTTTACAAGCACACCCAGCTGCAGGATACCTTCGGCGTGATTATGCTGGCCCTGGTGGACGGCGAGCCCCGGGTGCTTTCCCTGAAGGAAATGCTGCATTATTATATCCTGCACCAGGAGGACGTCGTCACCCGGCGCACCCGCTATGATCTGGATAAATCCCTGGCCCGGGCCCATATCTTGGAGGGCCTGATGAAGGCGCTGGATCATATCGACGAGATCGTGCACATCATCCGCTCCAGCGCGGATTCCGCCGCCGCCAAGACCGCCCTTATCGAGCGCTTCGCCTTCAGCGATAAGCAGGCCCAGGCCATTTTGGATATGCGCCTGGCCCGCCTTACCGGCCTGGAGCGGGAAAAGCTGATGGAGGAATACGCCGAGCTGGAAAAGACCATCGCCTTCCTGCAATCGCTTTTGCAGGATAAGGAAAAGCTGTACGGCGTTATCAAGGAAGAAATGCTGGCCATCAAGCAGAAATTCGCCGATCCCCGCCGGACGGAGCTTTCCAGCGTGGAGGGCGAAATCGACATTGCCGATCTCATCGCCGTGGACGATATGGTGGTCACGCTGACACATTTCGGGTATGTGAAGCGGCTGCCTAAATCCACCTATCGCGCCCAGAACCGGGGCGGCAAGGGCGTGGCCGCCATGACCACCCGGGAGGACGATTACGCCGAGAATATCCGTATCGTCAATTCCCACGAGCCCATTTTGTTCTTCACCAATCAGGGCCGGGTGTACACCCTCACCTGCTATCAGATTCCCGAGGCGGGGCGTACCGCCCGGGGCACGGCCATTGTGAACCTGCTGCAATTGAACGCGGGCGAAAAGGTGACCACCATGATCCCCATGCCCGAAATGGCGGAGGGCCGCTATCTGATTATGGCCACCAAGCAGGGCCTGATTAAGAAAACGCCCCTGGACGAATTCCAGAATCTGCGCCGGGCGGGCCTGATCGCCATCGTGCTCAACGAGGGCGACGAGCTGATCGGCGTGGAGATGTGCCGAGACGGCGACGAACTGATGCTGGGCACCCGGGAGGGCAAGGCCATCCGCTTTGCGGAGCGGCATGTGCGCTCCATGGGACGGGCCAGCCACGGCGTGCGCAGCATTCGCCTGGAGGGCGAGGACGCGGTCACTGATCTGTGCGTGGTGGAGGAGGGCGCGCATGTGCTTTCCATCACCGAGAACGGCTACGGCAAGCGCACCGAGCCCGACGCTTACCGCGAGCAGGGCCGCAACGGCAAGGGCATCACGGCCATGAACCTCACCGAAAAGACGGGCCGCCTGGTGGCGCAGCTGATGGTGCATCCCGAGGAGGATATTCTGCTCATCACCGACGACGGCACCGTGATTCGCACCCCCGTTTCCGATATCCGCGTCTGCGGCCGCGCCACCCAGGGCGTGCGCCTGATGCGCGTGGCCGAGGGCTGCCGCATTGTGGCCGTCGCCCGCGCCGAGGCCGAGGAAGAGGACGGGGACGACGGAGAAGAGGAGTAAGATTCTGGCGGAGGAACCGCCTTTGAGGCAAAAGCGGTTTCCCCGCGCCCTCTCCGAAAACCAAATCAGGATGGAGGAAAAAAGGAAAATTTTTAGGGCTTCCCTGATGGGCTTTTGGAGAAAGGGTGAACAATTCATTGTTCACTCGGTGGTATCGCCAAAGCTAATCCGCTGCATGGAAGCGTCCGGCGCGGCGGATACTGAAAGAAGCGCAATTCGAATTTTCAGCACAGCCTTTCCCAAAGGCGAGGGGCGCGGGCCGTTCTTTGCCCTGGCGAGAACGGCCCTTTGCGTTTTAAAGGAGCATGCATGACGCAGAAACAAAAATCACTGGTAGGCGGCGTATCCATTCTGGGCGCGGCGGGGCTGATCTGCAAGGTGGTGGGGGTGCTGTATCGCATTCCCCTGGCCTATCTCATCGGCCCGGTGGGCACGGCGCTGTATCACAAGGTGTTTCCCGCCTACAATCTGCTTTTGACCATTTCCTCCGCGGGCATCCCGGTGGCGATTTCCCGGATGGTGGCCCATTACGTCACCCGGGAGGATCCACGCAACGCCCGGCGCATTTTCAAAACCGCGCTGGAGCTGCTTTGCGCCCTGGGGCTGATCTCCACGGTGCTGCTGCTGGCCTTTTCGGGGCGCATCGCGGCCCTGCAGGGAACCCAGGACGCGAAGGCGGGCTATTTATGCATTGCGCCCAGCCTGTTTTTCGTCTGCGCCATGAGCGCGTACCGAGGCTACATGCAGGGGCGGCGGCACATGCTGCCCACCGCCGTTTCCCAATTGATCGAGCAGGTGGGCAAGGTGGCGGTGGCGCTGCCGCTGGCCGCCCTGGGCATGAAGCGCGGGGGCGCCGCCTGGGGCGCGGCGGGGGCGCTGTTGGGCTCCACCATCGGCGAAGCGGCGGCGCTGCTTTATCTGATTTGGCAGCAGCGGCGCACCCGGGGGGAGATGCTGCAAATGTCCCAAAGCCGCTCCCCGCGCCTATCCAGGAAATTGATTGCCCGGCGGCTGACGCTGGTGGCCATTCCCATCACGCTGGGGGCGTGCATTGTGCCGCTGGCGGGGTTCATCGACAGCGTGATGCTTACCAACCTGATGGAGGCGGCGGGCATGCCCGCCCAGGACGCGCTGATTCGCTACGGCGCGTATTCCGGCCCCGTGCTCACGCTGATTAACGTGCCCACCGCCCTGGCCATGGCCATGAGCACCAACCTGGTGCCCGATATTTCCGCGGGCCTGGCCCGGGGCGACAAGGAATATGTGGCCCGGGAGGCGGGCATGGGCTTGCGCATGGCGGCGGTGATCGGCTTTCCCTGCTCCCTGGGCATGAGCCTGCTGGCCGAGCCTATCCTGTTTCTTTGCTATCGGGGGGCCTACACAGCCGAGCAATTGCATCTGGCGGCCCAGCTTTTGCAGATCAGCAGTCTCACCATCGTGCTGTTCACGCTGGTGCAGGCCACCAGCGGCATTTTGCAGGGCATGGGCAAGCAGCGCATTCCCATGTACACGCTGGTGCTGGGGGTGGCACTGAAAATTGCGCTGAATTACACGCTGGTGCGCATTCCGGGGGTGGATATTCAGGGCGCGCCCTGGGCCTCGCTTCTGTGCTACACGGCCAGCATGATTCCCAATCTCTATTACGTCTGCAAGCACACGGGCTATCGGCTGGATTTCATGGGCGTGCTGGTCAAGCCGCTTTTGTGCGCGCTGCTGATGGGCGCGGCGGTGGGCGGCGTGTGGCGGCTGTGCTTCGGCCAGGCGGCGGCGCTTTCCCGCTTCTGGCTGGCGGCTGGGGTGGTGTTGTGCGTGCTGCTGGGGGTGGCGGTACACGCCCTGACGGCCTGGCGGCTGGGGGTGGTTCGGCGGGAGGATCTGCCCGCCCGGCTGGCCCGGCGGCTGCCCAAGCCAAAGAAAAATACGCGGGGGTAAACGGCGATGAAAAAAATCACGGTGGTTTCCCTGGGCCCTGGGCCCCGGGAATATTTAACCCTGGGGGCGCTTTCCGCCCTGGAAAAGGCGAAAAAAATCATTCTGCGCACCGGGGAATGCGACGCGGCCGTATATCTTCGGGAAAAAGGGCTATCCTTTGATACGATGGACGATCTGCACGAAGCCTGCGAGGATTTTGACGAGCTGATTCAGGCGGCGGCGGAGCGGCTGCTGGCATTGGCGGAGGAATGCGATATCTGCTACGCCGTGCTGGACGCGGGGGCGGATGAAACGGTGCGCGCCCTGGAAAAGCGGGCGCCGGTGGAACTGCTGGCGGGGGTGCCTCTTTCCGCGCCCTTCCTGGCCGCCGCGCCTCAGCCTAAAATCGAAACGCAGACGGCCAGCTCTCTGGAAATCACCGGCACGCAGAACCCCCTGCTGATTCTGGAATTGGATTCCCGCATGCTGGCGGGGGATTGCAAGCTGCAGGCCCTCAAATGGTATGATCCCGATCAGCCGGTGCTGTTCTTCCCCCCCAGCGGCAAGCCGGGGCGGAGGTATATCCAATTGTCCCTGGCCGAGTTGGATCGTCAGCCCCGCTATGACCACACCTGCGCGGCGCTGCTGCCTGCCCTTTCGCTGCGGGAGCGTAAGCGCTTCGATTTTTACGATCTGGTGCGGGTGATGGCCCTGCTGCGGGGGGAAAACGGCTGCCCCTGGGATCGGGAGCAGACCCATGAAAGCCTGCGCAAATATCTCATCGAGGAGGCCTATGAAACCGCCGCCGCCATCGACGAGGAGGATTGGCCCCATGTGGCGGACGAGCTGGGGGACGTGCTTTTGCAGGTGGTGTTCCAGGCGGATATTGCCCAGCAATACGGCACCTTCGAGCTTTCGGATATCACCACCGATATCTGCCGTAAAATGATTTCCCGGCATCGCCACATTTTCGGCGGCGACCATTGCGAAACGGCGGGGGACGTGCTGAAAAACTGGGAAAAGATCAAGCGGGAGGAGCGCGGCTTCCAAACCCAGAGCCAGGCGCTTCAGGACGTATCCCGGGGGCTTCCGCCGCTGATGCGGGCGGGCAAGGTGCAGAAAAAGGCCCGGGACGTGGGCTTTGATTGGGACGACCCCCGGGACGCGCTTTCCAAAGTTCGGGAAGAGGCAGACGAGGTGCAGGAGGCCCTGGGGGAAGGAAACGCAAAGCATTTGCAGGAGGAACTGGGAGACCTGTTTTTCGCCTGCGTCAACGTATCCCGTCTGTGCGGCGTGGAGGCGGAAACCGCCCTGCAGCAAGCCACGGAAAAGTTCATTTCCCGCTTCACCGCCATGGAAAATGCGATTTTGCGGGATGGAAAACAGCTGGAGGGCTTGACATTATCTGAAATGGATGTATACTGGGAAGGTAGCAAGCAACGCCCGTGACGTTTGTTTCGGGCTTGTCATTCACGAATACACGAATAAAATGGAGGGTAATTACCATGAACAAATCCGAACTGATCGTGGCCCTGGCGCAGAAGGCCGATATCTCCAAGAAGGATGCCGAAAAGGCGATCTCCGCTTTCATTGACGTCGTTACCGAAACTCTCAAGGCGGGCGACAAGGTGCAGCTGGTTGGCTTCGGCACCTTCGAGAGCAAGGAACGCCCCGCCCGCGTGGCCCGCAATCCCCGCACCGGCGAAGAAATCACCATCGAAGCCAGCAAGACCGCTTCCTTCCGGGTTGGCAAGGCCCTCAAGGACAGCATCAACTGATGAATTTCTGTTTCTGATGCTTTCCGCGTATTCGGGGAAGGGGAAGGGCCTGCAAGGCGGCTCCGCTTTTCCCGGGCTCTACGCGCTGGGGCGTGCCTGCGGGCGCGCCCTTTTTTTCTCAATAAAGGAGCATTCCATTTATGCGATTGGATAAATATCTCAAGGTTTCCCGCATCATCAAGCGCCGCACCGTGGCCAAGGAGGCCTGCGACGGCGGCCGCGTTTCCATCAACGGCAAGCCCGCCAAGGCGGGGGCCGAGGTGAAGGAAAACGATCTTCTGGAAATCCGCTTCGGCAGTCGGGTGGGCCGCTATCGCGTTACCGATGTGCGCGAGGTGGTTCGCAAGGAGGCGGCCAGCGAAATGTACGCCGTGCTGGAGGAAGACGAGGCCGTCCGCGCCGAACGCGGGGAATAACCGCACAAAAAAGCGAGAGGCGTACTCTGCGCCTCTCGCAATCTCCCGAAAAAGGGGGGAAGGGGACGGACGAAGGCCCGCTCTTCCCCCCATGGAAAACCCGCTTATTTCGCCTGCAGGATCTTCATCACGGGCTTGGCCACCGCCAGCGCCAGCACGATGCAAATCAGCGTATCCGGGATCAGGTAGGTGCCGTTATACACCAGGCTGGCCCAGAAGGCGGTATCCCAGAACATATAGCCCGCCAGCGTGGCGGAAAGGGCGCGAACGACGGCGGCGATCACGATAGCCGCGTACAGCCCCCAGCGCTTGGGCAGCTTGCGGGCCAGGCCAGCCAGGCCCAGCGCGCCGTAGGCCAGCAGATAATCCAGCAGGAACTGCCACACATTCAGGAACCAGCCGCCCTGCAAATATTGCAGCGCGCCGTATACCACGCCCACCACCACGCCGGGGCCCACGCCGTAGGCGGCGGAGAAGAGCATGATGGGCAGCATGCTGCCCGGGGTGACGCTGCCGCCCTGGGGCATGCGATACAGCCGGAAGCAGGAAAGCACATAGGACAGCGCGATGGACAGCGCGGCGAAGGCTACGGCCTTGGCGTTCCAGCGCTTGCTGGTGCGGCACGCCAGCAGCAGCACAACCGCCAGCGCCACCAGCGCGCCCAGGATGACGAACGTGGCGCCGGAGATTTCGGAAAATTTCTCCACCAGTTCTTGGGCCCAGGTGGGGGTCGCCTCTACGGCTTCTTCCGCGGCGGCGGCGGCTTCTTCAGTGCCCTCGGCCAGGGCGGACGCCAGGAAAAGATTCATGGGTCATTCCTCCTTTTCTTTCGCATCCGGCATAGAAAAACCCACACGCCCCTTTTCGAAGCATGTGGGAAACGATGAGCGCGAAGTTCTTTCTGCGCGCGCCGCTTCCCTTCGGTAGGATGATCTACACAGGTTCCAAGGGTGCTATCTCAGCCGCTTTGCGCGGCGCCCCTAGCGGATGCAGGAACGATTATACTACAAACGCGAATTATGTCAAGGAGTTCAAGCCGTATGGAGCATCATTTTTTCGCTTACATCAGCCGCATGAAGTTTATTCAGCGCTGGGGCCTGATGCGCAACACCATGCCCGAAAACGATATGGAGCACGCGCTGCAAACGGGCCTCATCGCCCACGCTATGGCCGTGATGGGCAACCGGCGCTACGGCCGGAATTATCAGCCCGAATATGTGCTGGCCCTGGCGGTGTATCACGATAGCTGCGAGGTGATCACCGGCGATCTGCCCACCCCCATCAAGCATCATAACCCCGCCATCAAGCAGGAATATAACAAGCTGGAGGATGTGGCCGCCCAGCGTCTGCTGGGCATGCTGCCCCCCGATCTGCGGGATTATTACGATCCCCTCATCGCCCACGACGAATCCACCCCCGAATGGCGGCTGGTGAAGGCGGCGGATCGCATCTGCGCCTATATCAAATGCCTGGAGGAAAAAAAGGCGGGCAATCTGGAATTTGAGCAGGCGCGCCGCACGGTGAAAAAATCCATTGATCAGATTGATCTGCCCGAGGTGCAGGATTTCATGTGCGAATGCGTGCCCGGCTTTTCGCTGACGCTGGATGAAATATCGGAAGAATAATCATTGCAAATGCAAGCCCGCTGAAGCGGTTTTTGCATTTAACATCGCTTGCTTGCAACAACCTTTGAAAGGCCAGGCCGAGGAGTCCCGGCAGGAGAGAACGCATGAAGATCGAAGTATATTATCACGCGGATATTCCGCCCCTGGAAAAGCTGCCCCAGGGGGATTGGATTGATTTGCGGGCGGCAGAAACCGTGCGCCTGCGGGCAGGGGAATACCGCCCCATTTCCCTGGGCGTATCCATGCGCCTGCCCGCAGGGTATGAGGCCCATGTGGCCCCCCGCAGCTCCACCTTTAAAAAATGGGGCGTGTTGATGGTGAACGGTGTGGGCGTGGTGGACGAAAGCTATTGCGGGCCGGAGGATATTTGGCATTTCCTGGCCCTGGCCATGCGGGATACCTGCATTGAAAAAGGCGACCGCATCTGCCAATTCCGCATTGTGCAGAAAATGCCGCCCCTTTCGCTGGAGCGGGTGGAGCTGCTTTCCGCCCCCAGCCGGGGAGGCATGGGCTCCACGGGGAGCAAATAAATTACGATTCGCAAAAAAAGAAATTCAAGGAGGATTTTTTTATGGCGACGCTGCATAACACCGCGCAAAAGGGAGATTTCGCCCCCACCGTGCTCATGCCCGGCGATCCGCTTCGGGCGAAATTCATCGCCGACACCTATCTTTCCAACGCCCGGCTGGTGAACAACGTGCGGGGGATTCAGGGCTACACCGGGGAATATCGCGGCAAGCCCGTTTCCGTGATGGCCTCGGGCATGGGCATGCCCTCCATCGGTATTTATTCCAAGGAGCTGTACGGCGAATACGGTGTGGAGAGCATCATTCGCGTGGGCTCGGCGGGGCTGCTTTCCCCGGCGCTGAAGGTGCGCTCGGTGGTAGCGGGCATGAGCGCCTATTCCAATTCCAATTACGGGGCCCAGTTCGGCTTCCGGGGCAATATGGCCCCCTGCTGCTCCTTTGAACTGCTGGAAAAGGCGGTGGCCGCCGCCCGGAAGATGGGCGTGGAAATGCCGGTGGGGCCCATCTATTCCTCCGATATTTTCTATGATGAAACCCAGCCCTCCCCCTCCGCCGTGCTGCGGGAGCTGGGGGTGCTGGCCGTGGAAATGGAGGCCTACGCCCTGTATCTCAATGCCGCCCGGGCGGGCAAGAAGGCCCTGGCGCTGCTGACCATTTCGGATAATCCCTTTACCGGCGAAAGCCTGACGCCCCAGGAGGTGCGCGAAACCTTCACCCAAATGATGGAAATCGCGCTGGAAATCGCGTGAGGCTGCTGGTGAGCGCCTGCCTGCTGGGGGCGTGCTGCCGCTACGACGGAGGAAGCAAGCCCTGCCCCCAGGTGCTGGCCCTTTTGGAAAGGCATACGCTATTTCCCGTCTGTCCTGAGCAGCTGGGCGGCCTGCCCACCCCCCGTCTCCCGGCGGAGCGGCAGGGGCGGCGCGTTGTGCGCCGGGATGGGGCGGATGTGACCGCCGCCTATGAAAGGGGCGCGCAGGAAGCCGCCCGGCTCTACGCGCTGCTGCGCTGCGAAGGGGCGGTGCTGAAAAGCCGCAGCCCCTCCTGCGGCTGCGGCGAAATCTACGACGGCAGCTTTACCGGGGCGAAAATCCCCGGAGACGGCGTGACCGCCCGGCTGCTGCTGGAATGCGGCGCGCCGGTGTATACCGAGGAAATGGAGGAAGCGCTCTCTCTGCTTTTGTAAAAAACTTCCGCTTTGCATCTTGCGGGATCGGAAGCCTTTATGGTACAATGAATAGGGGGACGGTACGTTTTCCCGAACCGGCAAGGCGCGCCAGATCGCCCCGTGCCGAAAAACACCGCTCAGGGAAGAAGCAGCGATGGCCAGAGACCAGGGAAAGGGGCGCTGACCATGCATGAACGGCGGCATATTCACCCTACGATCACCTTGGCGGGAAAACGCCTCGCCTGCTTTTCGCGCTGCCCGGCCATTGCAAGCCGCCGGAGCGTGGGCTTTCGCCTGCGCCCGGCGGTTTTTTTTATGCCCTGCGGGAGCCTCCGCGCCACAGCCGCCGTTATCCAGGCGCGCCCCGTCCATGAAAGGAGAGGATGACGATGCGGTAGTTTTTTGCATCCCGTCAACCCGGCGCTTCCCGCTTGCCCGCCGTCAAGCATGCTGGCCGAAGCGGGGCTGGAGCGCCGCAGGACGCCTTGCGTGAAGCGCAAGGCACGGAAGTCCGTTTCTTACGCGCTGAAACGAACCGACATGGACACAGCCCCCAGCCGCTTGCCTGACGCAGCTGAAAAAGCCTTGCGTGCAGAATCGGCGATTTGCGGGCTGTACGGTGATGCAGGAAACCGTCAATTTTAAGGAGGAGGTAACAATGAAAAAGCTCGCGCTGATAGCGGCAATTGTGCTTGCCGTGCTTTCCGTTCAGCCGGTTGGCCTGGCTGCGGCCAACGACCAAAACGGCGAAGCGGACGGCAGGGTCATCCTGCGGGAGGCCACGATTGCCGCCGCGTGCCGCGATGACCAGGGAAGCGCGTTTATTCCCGCCGGGGGCCTGGCATGGCATATGTCCCTGGATGAAGCCGCCGCCCTGCTTCAGGATGGCGATGGGGCGCCGCAGACTGCGGCGCAGGATAAATCACGCACACTTACCATGCCCAACGGGCATATATCCTTCACGCCGAATATCACCTTCGGCTTTCAGGAATGCGATCTGCCGTTTGACGTTACCTATGTGTTTTCGGAAACAGGGCTGTACGCCTGCAATCTGCGGGCAACGATAGCGTTATCTGAAATCAATGCGCGAAGGGAAACGCTCACGGCGCTGACCGCCGCCCTGATCCAGGCATACGGGGAGGCGGAGTATACAGGCGAATCGTATACGGAGGATTATTCCCGCGCTGATTTCAGCGCGTTCAAGAGCGATATGGCCTGGTTTCAGGGGGATACCTTCCTGAGCCTTCAGGCCGTCCGTTTTAGGGACGCCGTATACGTTGATGTGAATACCGGTATAACCTCGTACTTTGCAAAATACGCGGAGCCGAACGATTGATCAGAAGCGCACAGAAACCGACGACATACAGGCCATATTTTTGACCTTTTTTCGATTTCCCACGCCGGGAGCGATTGACAACGCCCCGGCGTTTGGGTGTATAATAAATTGTTATGCGATTTCGCGCCCACGGCCTGGGCGTTAAGCTGGCAATCCATCGCAGAGGAGGACGCCTCATGCTTCCGCGTTAATACCCCACCCTCTCATTGGGAAAAAACGAAAAATGAAAGGGGAAAAAATACCATGCCTACACTTGCACAGGAGGTGGCCTGTCGGCGCACCTTCGCCATTATCAGCCACCCGGACGCGGGCAAAACCACCCTGACGGAAAAGCTGCTGCTCTACGGCGGCGCCATCCGCCAGGCGGGCAGCGTGAAGGCCCGGCGCGCGGAGCGCCACGCCACCTCCGACTGGATGGAAATCGAAAAGCAGCGCGGCATTTCGGTCACGTCCAGCGCCATGCAGTTTGATTTTAACGGCTACCACATCAACATTCTGGATACCCCCGGCCATCAGGATTTCTCCGAGGATACCTACCGCGTGCTGGTGGCGGCGGACAGCGCCGTCATGCTTATCGACGCGGCCAAGGGCGTGGAGGAGCAGACGGTGAAGCTGTTCAAGGTTTGCCGGATGCGGGGTATTCCTATTTTTACGTTTGTGAATAAGATGGATCGCGCGGCCAAGGATCCCTTCGCCCTGATGGAGGAAATTGAGCAGGTGCTGGGCATTCGCGCCTGCCCCGTCAATTGGCCCATCGGCGTGGACGGGGATTTTCAGGGCGTGTATCACCGGGATGAAAAAACGGTGGAATTGTATTTCGGCGGCGATCACGGAAAAACCAAGGCGGAGAAAACCGTCATCGGCGTGGACGATCCTGCCCTGGAGGGCGCTTTGGACAAGCACTACCGCGCCCGGCTGCACGATGAAATCGAGCTGCTGGACGAGGCGGGGGATCCCTTCGATCTGGAGCAGGTGCGCCGGGGAGAGCTGACCCCCATGTTCTTTGGCAGCGCCGTCACCAACTTCGGCGTGGAGCCCTTCCTGTACCGCTTTCTGAAATACACCCAGCGCCCCCTGCCCCGGGAGAGCGATCAGGGGCTGGTGGAACCGGAAAATGAAAATTTTTCCGGCTTCATCTTCAAAATTCAGGCGAATATGAACCCCGCCCATCGGGACCGGCTGGCCTTCCTGCGGGTGGTGAGCGGCGTGTTCGAAAAGGGCATGACGGTGTGGCATTCGGGCACGAATAAGGAAATTCAGGTCAAGCAGCCCCAGCAGTTCATGGCCGACGAGCGCGAGGGCGTGGAAAACGCTTATCCCGGGGATATTATCGGCCTGTTCGATCCCGGCATTTATCGCCTGGGCGACACCCTGTGCACCGGGCCCAAAATCCGGTTTGAGAAAATTCCCGTCTTCGCCCCCGAGCGCTTCGCCCGGGTGCGGCCCCTGGATTCCATGAAGCGCAAGCAGTTCGTTAAGGGCATTCATCAGCTGGCGGAGGAGGGCGCTATCCAGACCTTCCGCCGCAATGAAACGGGCCTGGAGGAATTTATCGTGGGCGTGGTGGGCGAATTGCAGTTCGATGTGCTCACCTATCGGCTTAAAAGCGAATATGGCGTGGATCTGGTGATGGACCGGCTGAATTATCGCTTCGTGCGCTGGGTGGTGGATACCCCCGTGCCCGTGGAGCAATTGCAGCTTACCTCCACTTCCGCCCGCGGCTTCGACGCGGAGGAGCAGCAGGTGCTCTTCTTCGAAAACGATTGGAGCATCCGCCTGGCCGGGGAGAAAAACAAGGGCCTGGAGCTGGCTGACATCGCCCCGAGAAAGACAGAAAAATAAAGAACGAGGGAAGCGGAGTGTTGGGAGAGGCCTTCTTTGCGGGACAAAGAAGGCCTCCTCCTTTTGCCGCCTCAATCGGCGCGGCGGTTCGCCGCCGCTTGTTTTGGTTGACTCGCGGGGTTTCCCCCATCCAAGAAAGCCGATTGGGTAAAATCAAAAAAGAGAGCTTCCGGCTTCTCCCAGAAAGAGAAAAAACGCTTCGGCCTGCGAACGCCAATTGCTAGCAGGCCGAAGCGTATGCTTTTATATTTTATTTTGGCTCATTGCCGGGGAAGAGGCAAGCTGATTTCTTACGGCCTTTCTCAACCTATGCAGATTTCTTGGAGGGGGGGCGGGGGAAGCGTTATATAGCTCACAGCTCTTCGCGCACCTCCGGGCTGTTCAGGCCCGCGCGCAGACGGCAGCGGCGCAGCCAGTTGCCCCGGTAGTAATAGATGATGAACAGGGCGGAGGTGATAACCCAGGTGATGGGGTAGCTCAGCAGCATGAAAATCACGCTGTTATGGGCGGGGGCGATCAGCAGCACCCAGATTGCCCGCAGCACGCAGATGCCCCCCAGGGTCATGAGGGTGGGAATCAGCGAATCCCCCGCCCCGCGCACCGCGCCGGAATAAATCTCGATGGGCACATACAGCACAAAGCACGGCCCCAGATATTGCAAAATCACGCGGCATTGCGCCAGCACGCTTTCCTCATTATTAAAGAGCCTGAACAGCGTGTCGCCGCTGAGCATCAGCCCCGTGCTCAGCACCAGCGTGCCCCCGGCGCACATCAAAAAGCAGATGCGCACGCTTTTGCGCATGCGGTCATATTTTCCCGCGCCGAAATTCTGGCCCACGAAGGTGGTGATGGTGATGCCGAAGGAATTGATGATCGTCCACAGCACCGCGTCCAGCTTGCCCCAGGCCGTCCAGGCGGCCATCACGTCCGTGCCGAAGCTGTTCACGCTTTTCTGAATGATGATATTGGAAACGGAATACAGCACCGATTGCAGCCCGGCGGGCAGGCCGATGCGAATGATCTGGGCCAGCAGATCGCCGTGAAAGCGAATCTGGCGCACCCGCAGCCGGTAGGATTCCTGGGAGCGGGAAAGCACCACGATCACCAGCACCGCGCTGATGAGCTGGGAAAGGATGGTGGCCAGCGCCGCCCCCGCCACGCCCATATTCAGCCCGATAACCATGAGAAGATCCAGCGCGATATTCACCAGGCACGCCGCGATCAGGAAATAGAGGGGGCGCTTGGAATCGCCGATGGCGCGCAGGATGCTGGCCCCCACGTTGTAAATCAGCGAGGGAATCATGCCCAGAAAATAAATGCGCATGTAGGCGGCGGCGTGCTCCATCACGTCGGCGGGGGTATCCATCATGCGCAGCATGGCGGGGGTGAGAAAATAGCCCACGGCCATCAGCAGCGCGCCGCCCGTCAGGGCCATGGCCATGGCGGTGTGTACCGTGCGGCCCACCCCGTCGTCGTTGTGCGCGCCGTAAAATTGGGAAATGATGACCGTGGCCCCCGAGGCCAGACCCACGAAAAAGCCCACGATCAGGCTGATGAGCGCGCCCGTGGCTCCGCCCACTGCCGCCAGGGCTTCCTTGCCGCAATAGCGGCCCACCACCATGGCGTCCACCGTGTTGTATAATTGCTGAAACAGGGTGCTCAGCAAAATGGGAAAAAAGAAAAAGAGCAGCTTTTTCCAAATCACGCCGTCCGTCATGCTGTAATCGGTCGCTTTTTTTGCGTTGGTTGCCATACCTGTTTTGCTCCTCCGTGCCCAGAATGCTTTTTTATTATGCTCGCATGCGCCGCCGCCCTGCGGCGTTTCACCTCAATTATAACACGCTTCCTCCAAAAGGCAAGCGCCGGGCGCGGGGTTATTTTCCGCCGATTTGAAGCATATCCTGTCCCGAAAGGGGGCGGAAAAATGCGCCAGGATATTCGGGAGCGCTGCGTGCGCCTGGGCCGCTATATCCTTCGCACGGGCGCTACCGTGCGCCAGACAGCCAAGCAATTTCATTTGAGCAAAAGCTCGGTGCATAAGGATGTGCACGAGCGCCTGCGCCAGGTGCATCCCGGGCTGTACGAGGAGGTGCGGGCAGTGCTCTCCTATCACCGGGCGGTGCGCCATCTGCGGGGCGGCGCGGCCACGCGGCGGCGCTGGCGGCTGCTTCGGGAAAAGAACGGGGAATCGTAAAAATCGGATAAAACCCATTGACATACTAGGCAATGCGTGCTATACTGCCTCAAACGGCGGGAAGCAAAATCCCGCCGGGCAAGGAGAAACGCCGATGCTTTTTCCGGCATGGTTTCGATGTCGCTTAACGAAAAGGTTTTTTGTTTTTGCTTGGGCAAATGAAAAATAAAAAAAGGAGCGATACGCATGTCGAAGATATATACTTCCGCAGATCAACTGATTGGCAAAACGCCGTTGCTGGAGCTGACGCATATCGAGAAGGCGCTGGGGCTGAAGGCCCGGGTGCTGGCGAAGCTGGAATATTTTAATCCCGCCGGATCGGTGAAGGACCGGGTGGCCAAGGCCATGATCGACGCGGCGGAGGCGGCGGGCAAGCTGGTTCCCGGGGCGGTGATTATCGAGCCCACCTCGGGCAACACGGGGCTGGGCCTGGCCTCCGTGGCGGCGGCCCGGGGATACCGGATGATTTTGGTCATGCCCGACACCATGTCCGTGGAGCGGCGGCAGCTGGCCCGGGCCTTTGGAGCGGAGCTGGTGCTCACCTCCGGGGCCCAGGGCATGAAGGGCGCAATCGCCAAGGCGGAGGAACTGGCCCGGGAAATTCCCCACAGCTTCATTCCCGGCCAGTTTGATAACCCCGCAAATCCCCAGGCGCACCGGGAAACCACGGGCCCCGAAATTTACGCCGATACGGACGGCGAAGTGGATATCTTCGTGGCGGGCGTGGGCACGGGCGGAACGGTTACGGGCGTGGGCGAATATTTGAAGGCGCAAAACCCCGGGGTAAAGATCGTTGCGGTGGAGCCCGCCTCCTCGCCGGTGCTTTCGGGGGGCGCGCCGGGGCCGCATAAAATTCAGGGCATCGGCGCGGGCTTTGTGCCCCGGGTGCTCAATACCGCCGTTTACGACGAGGTGATCCCCGTGGAAAACGACGATGCGTTCGCCACCGGCAAAATGATCGGCCGCAGCGAGGGCGTGCTGGTGGGCATTTCCTCCGGCGCGGCGGTTTACGCCGCCATTCAGCTGGCCAAGCGTCCCGAAAACGCGGGCAAGACCATCGTGGCCCTGCTGCCCGACACGGGGGATCGCTACCTGTCCACCCCCATGTTCGCGGATTAAACGGGAGAATAGCTATAAATAATGCGGGGAAATAGGAAATCGGATTGCCTCTCTGTCGGCAGAAGAAGGCGGATTTCTTAGGAAAGCGCGAGAGGGTGTTCTTTACTCGCTTGAAGAACACCCTCTCGCATTTTTTCTATTATTATTTCATCAGGAAGGGCATGAACACGCCGCCCTGCACGCTGCGGGCGATGAAGTGGACGTAATCGCCGCTCTTGGTATCATACCAATCGGAGAAGGGCACCCGGGCGCCGGTTTCCCGCAGATAACGGGCGATGGGCGCGACGAGGCGGCGGAAGGTTTCGCCGTCCTGAGCCATGGAGGCGACCCAGATTTGCCAATCGGATTTGGTGTAATCCGCCCGGGAATCCAGGGGAACGCCGTAAACATTCATCCGGGGCAGATAGCTTTCCGTTTCCTTCCGATAGAATTCCTGGGGAAGCAGGCCCAGGCCCAGCGCCCGATCCCAGGCCAGGTTATATTTCAGGCTCCAGCCCTCGCCGGAGAAGGTGAGGCGGGTGCCCTCCGGGCCGGCGGCCCGCTCCATCCAGCTGGCGGCCATGGCCTTCGCCTGCTTTTCCCGGGCCCGGGCCGCTTCTTCATCGCCCAGGCGGCGCAGGATGCGGGCGTAGCAGGCGATCCCCACCACCGCCTTGGCGGCCAGATTGATATTTCGGGCCAGGTGCCCCGCGAAATCATCGGTGCAAAGCTGATCGCCGGGGTCGTTCCCGTAAGCATCCAGATAGCGCACCCAGCGCTCCAGCAGCGGCCGGTACTGCTTCAGCAGCCCCGCGTCCGCCCCAAAGCTGACGGCGCTTTCCAGCATAATCAGCATGTTGCCGCATTCCTCCACCGGCATCTGATTGCGAACGTCGTAAATATCCGCCCCGGCGGGATAGGTATACAGCGGGGGGTACACAACGCCGTTGCCGGTGCGATGGCGATAGGCGTATACCTGGCCTGTGGCGTGGGGATAGCGGCCCACGTCGTGGGGGGCGAAATCCTCCGTCCAGACGGGCATCTGCGCAAATTCCAGCACGGGGCGGCACAGGGCGTTCACCAGCTCGGGGCAATAGGCCAGGAACAGCGGTACGGAGGGATAGCTTACATCCACGGTGCCGATGCAGCCGTTGGAATCGTTTTCCTTGGAGAGCAGCGCCATTTCCCCCTTGGGAGTGGCGATGAGCTTATGGGCGGCGATGCACTGCCGCCAGGAAGCCGCGGCGATGCGGGCGTAATCCTCGCCGCCGATGGCCTGGGCCTTGGCGAGAATATCCGCGTCCAGGGCCTGGCAGCGGCGCAGAAGCGCGTCGTGTTCCCGGGCGAAGCGGCGCAGTGCGTCCGGAACCTGCGCGCCCTTCCGGGCATACCAGGCCCGGCAGGGGACGCCGAAATAATTGATGGCGGCGATATCCTCATAGCCCAGCAGCGCAAAGGCGCTCTGCGGGGCGGAAAGCCGCGCTTCCCAGGCGAATTCCAGCCCGCTTTCCGCGGCGGAAACCCGGCCCGCCGGGGCGGCCAGATACAGATAGCCCCAGTCGATAGTGATGTGATCGCCCGAATGGCCCAGCACCCGCTGCTGCTTCTGGCCCACATAGGCCGTGCCCAGGCCGCCGGTCTGGTAAGCGTCGGCGTACATGGGCGGGGGCACCTCGCCTTCGTAGCACAGGCGGGAGGAAGCGACGAATTGAAGCGCCGTTTCGTGGGCCGCGCCGTCCAGGCTTTCCAGGCGGAAATCCACCATGGAAACGGGGGAGGAAAGCACGTCCAGATCATCGGGCAGCAGCGGCGAACAGAAGGAAACGGTGAGCCGCACCCCGGCGGCCTCCATTACGGCCTGGGTCTGGGTGGGGGTGACGCGAAGATCAACGGTTTGCATGGCGGGATACGCGCTGTGGCCCAGGAAAAGGAAGCGCCGTCCGTCGATGACCAGATGGCCGGTCAGGGGCTTTTTCTGCCCCGTCCAGTGGATGGCTTCGGCGGCGGTAAACGTGTCGCCAGGCATCCAGATGGAAAAATAGGGGTCGTTGGTAATCAGAGGCAGCGCGGGCAGACGATCAAACTTTTGCATGCGTAAATCACTCCTGCTTTTTTCATGATGACGAAAAATCGCGCGAAACGCAACGGCTTTCCACCAGTATACAGGAACGCGGGAAAAAAACAAGGGGGAAGGAAAAATAATGCGGGGGAGCTCCGCCGGGAAAGCCGGTTTCGCGCTTTTTGATTTTGCCTAATCGGCGTTCTTGAAGGCGTGTGAGAGGGCGTTCCTGGATTGCCCAAGAACGCCCTCTCGCATTATATCCATTTTCCAAGGCTCAGCCCAGCAGCATCTGCTCCAGCGTTTCCTTGCTTTGCACGCCCTCCATCCGGGCGGTTTCCTTGCCGTTTTCAAAGCGAATCAGCGTGGGAATGGAGCGCACGCCGTAGTGCTGGGCCAGTTCCATCTGTTCGTCCACATTGATTTTGCCCACATAGGCGCGGCCCTCCGTTTCCACGGCCAGCTCCTCCACCACGGGGGCGATCATGCGGCAGGGCATGCACCATACCGCCCAGAAATCCACCAGCACGGGCTTATCCGCCTGTAAAACCAGCGAGTCAAAATTATCCTTCGTCAGCGTCAGTTCCATTTTTTCTTTCTCCTTCCTGATATACCGCCAGAATGCGGGGCTGAAACGCCTGCTTTTTCCGCAGATGCGGATCCAGCGCTTTCAGCGCCAATCCACCCCCGCCCATCAGCAGCAGGGCGCAGAGGGCCGCAAGCGCTTCCCCGGGGAAAAGCAGGCTGCCCAGCCACAGCCCCAGCAGCAGCCCCGCCAGAGGCAGGCCGTAGGCCAACAGCGCCGCGCTCGCCAGGCGGCCTTCGGGCATTTCCACATCCACCCGGCTGCCCACCGCCGCCTCGCCCGGGAAGCGCAGCAGCGTGCGCTGCTTCTGGCCGCAGCCGCCGCAATGGGCGCAGGCTTCCGGCCGGTCAAAGCAGACCTCGATCTGGCCGTTTTCCTGGGCCACCACACGCCCTGTCCGTACCATGGGCGCGCCCTCCTTCTTCATTGGCGTTTTCCTCATCCTTATTATACCGCCATGATTGTCGCTATGCGGTTTATGAACCGCAGCCCAGCGACCCGGAAAATGCCAAGGCATTTTCCTCATCCTTATTATACCACAGAAAATTCAAATTAAACAACCGTCGAATATACATTATGAAGAAAAAGCGCTTTGGAGGGGAGGTTTTTCCGCGCTTCGCTGCTGGCGAAAAATCAAGCCGGTTTCTTGATAACAGTCTTTTTCCATACGGCTTTCCTGGGAGGAGGCAGGGCGAATCGCCGCCCAAGAAAGCTCCCCGCGCATGCCCTTCCTCAAGGGAATACGGCGATGCGGATTCGCTCCGCCGCAAGGCCGCTGGCCTCCTGGGCCACCTCCAGCAGCAGCTGAGCCTGGGCAGCTTCCAGGGTCTGAGGCACGAAAATATTCAGGCTCTCCTCCCGGGCAGCGCAAAGCGCGTCGGCATAGCCCAGGGCGGCAAGGGCCGCCTCCACGCACAGCTCCGTTTCCTGATTCTGGGCAATGGAAAGCGCCTGCGCCTCCGCCAGCGCCCGGCTTTCCGCCGAAAGCGCGCCCGATTGCAGCAGGCTTTCCAGGCCCTCCTGCTCCTGGGCCCGGACGGCCAGCCGCTGGGCGCGATAGGCCTGGGCCGGGGGCGGCGAGGGGGTGCAGGCGGCGGTGGGCAGCGCCGTCAGGGGCGGCAGGGCGGCGGTGGGCGTATCCGCCGGACGCAGCAGCGATACCCCCAGGGCGGCCCCCACGGCCAGCAGCAAAAGCAGGTTCATCAGCTTGTCCTTCATGGGGTGTCTCCTTCTTTCTATAGGGCTCATTGCGGCGCGGCTTCCATGGAAAAAACCTCCACAGCCTCTCCGGGCAGGCCCAACAGCGCCTGAAGCGCCCGCAGCAGCTCCAGCCGCACGCCCACGTCGCCCGCGCCCTGGGCCACCGCCACCGCTCCGGCGGGCCGGCGGTCGGCGCTGGAAAAGCCGCCGCTTTCCGCCGCGTAATAGATCGAAACCCGGGTTTCTCCGGCCCCGGCAATCTGGGAGAGGGTGGCGCTGATGCGCTGCTCCTCCGCCGTCATGGCCGCGCCCGATTGCTGCGCCTTGGGCAAAAGCAGCAGCGCCCCGGCGCATAGAAACAGCGCCAGCACCCAGACCCCGCCCTTGATTCCCCTGATTTTTTCCAGCAACGCTTTCACAAAAACCCCCGCAGCAAGGCCTGAAGCGCTCGGAGCATGCACAGCGTCAGGCACAGCCCCGCCCCCAGATCGGCATAGCGCCGAAGCTCGTTTTCGGGCAGCAGCAGCCCCAGCAGCATGCGCAGCAGGCACAGGCCCACAATTTTTTGCATGAATCCGTTCATCGCAGCATCACCGTCCAATTGCCCACCGCCAGAATCTGGGCAATCAAAAGCAGAAACATGGCTCCCACTGAAAGCTGAATGATGAAAAACAGCATCAGCACATCGGAAAAATCCTGGATGCAGGCGCACACGCGGCTGTCGGCCACGGGCTCCAGCAGGGCGGCCGCGGCGCGGTAAATCAGCACGGCGGCTAGCGTTTGCAGCATGGGCCCGCCCGCTGTGAACAGCAGCAGCAAAAGGCCCGTCAGCCCCAGCGCGTTTTTAATCAGCAGCGACGCGCCTACCAGCGTATCCATGGTATCGGCGAACATGCCCCCCACCACCGGCACCAGGTTATCCACCGCGTATTTGGCCGTGCGCAGGGATACGCCGTCCGCCGCCGCCGCGCCTAGGGATTGCAGGGCGGTGACGGAAATGAACACCGTGAAGCTGACCCCCAACGTCCAGGACGCGCCCGATTTGAGAAAGGCGGCCAGCCGTCCGATGCGCACCCGGGGGGATAGATGCTGCAAAATGGCGGCCACGGCGGCGCTGAGCGCCAGGGGCAGCGTGAGCGAGCGCACCAGCGCCGTCATGGTGCCGCAGGCGGCGGCCACGGCGGGCTGGAAAAAGGCGGCCCCCGCCGTGCCCCCCACAGCCGCCAGCAGCGTCAGCAGCAGGGGGAAAAGCGTCTGCATCAGATCGGCCATGCGGCTGACGGCGGCGCTGGCCAGGGCCATGTGCGCGCCCAGATCCTGGGCCATGCACCCCGCCAGCAGCAGAAAGCAGGCAGCCCCCACGATTTCGCCCACCGCCGCCTTGGCAAAGGCGGAGCGCAGCTGCTCCAGCACGCCGCACAGAATGGCGGGAGCCGCCAGCCGGATCAGCCGCCACAGGCTGCCGCGCAGCGCCCCCAGCAGCGCCCCGGCCATCTGCCGCAGCAGCGTTTCACCGTCCAGGGCCATTTCGCCCCGGGCCAGGCGCAGCAGCGTTTCCCGCAGGCCCTCCCCCTGGGGGAAGGCCTGGTCGTAGGCGGATTGCAGGCTTTGCAGGGGCAATTGATCCAGCGCGGCGGAAAGCGCCCCCTCCAGGCCCTCGCCCCGGGCGGGCAGGCACAGGCAAAGCAGCAGAAACAGCAGGAACGCGCCCGCCCAGCGCCGTTTCATGGGGTGAGGGAGAGCGTCAATTCTCCGATTTCGACGATCAGGGGAAGCGTCTGGGCAAAGAGCAGCATTTTTCCGCACAGGGCGGCCTTTTCCGCCAGGCCCTCCTCGCCTGCGTCCCGGCAGGCCTGCACGGCGAATTCCGTCACATAGGCCATGCCCGTGAGCTTGAGCAGCAGCGCCGCCGTATCCGCCCCGATTCCCGCCCGCTGGGCCAGGCTTTGCAGCGCCTCTACCGCCGGGGCCAGCTGCGTCGCCGCGAAGAAGAACAGCATCACCCCCGCCGCCAGGGCCACGGCCGCCCCCGCCGCCTTGTGCGCGGCCCGCAGCGTGAAGGCGAACAGGGCGGCGGCCAGGACGAAGCCCGCCAGACGCAGCGCCCCACTCATGACAGCAGAAACAGGGCCTGCACCTGGGAAAGCAATTGCCCCGCCAGGTTCAGCACCATCAGCAGCACCAGAATCAGCCCCGCCACCGTGACCAGCGTGGCGATATCCTCCCGGCCCGCCTTGCCCAGCAGCTGGCAGATCACCGCCACCAGCAGCCCTATCCCCGCGATTTTCAGCAGAATATCGATCTGAATTTCCATGGGCATTTTCTCTCCTCAGCAAAGCAGGATAAACAGCGCCGCGCCGCCCAGAAAGCCCAGGCTGCAATACAGCCGCCGGTTTTTATCCGCCGCCTCCCGGGCGGCCCGGGCAAAGCCGCGCCATTTTTCCTGGGCCTGGGCCAGCGCCTTTTTCTGGGGCCCGGCGGTGGCGGCGAAAAGGCCGGAAAGGGCATCGCGCAGCGCGGCGGTTTCCCGCTCCGTCAGCAGCGGCTCCCAGACGAGGGCGGAAAGCCAGTCCCCCTGGGAAAGGGCGGGCTTTTCTTCCAGCAGCCGGGCGGCCTGGGCCAGCGTGTTTTCCCCGCCGTCCGCCCCCGCGCGCAGAATTTCGGGCAGCCCCGCGCCCCCGGTCTCCACCGCCGATGCCATTCGCGCCAGGGCGTTTTCCCAGAATTCCATCGCGCGCTCCCGCGCGTCCAGCCGCCGGGCGCACAGCGCGCCCAGCAGCGCGCAGCCCCCCGCCGCCAGCAGAGCCCCTATCCATTGCATAGCGCGTCCTCCCCGTACAGAATGGGCGGCTCTCCCGGGCCGGGAAGCAGCACGGCCTGATCGAACAGCCCCTCTTGCAGCAGCGGCCGCAGCCCGGGCCGCTTTTTTATATCCTCCAGGCTGCCCGCGTGCAGCGTGGCCAGCAGCAGCGCGCCGCAGCGCCGGGCCTCGGAAAGCGCCAAGAAATCCTCCGCGCCGCCGATCTCGTCCGTGGCCAGCACCTGGGGGGCCATGGCCCGCAGGAGCAGCAGCAGCGTTTTGCTGCGCTGTCCCCCGGTGATTACATCGCAGCAGGGGCCCACATCCAATTGCGGCGCGCCTCCCTGGCAGGCGGCCACCTCCCCCCGGGCGTCGGCTAGGCCCACCTGCGTTCCCGCCAGGCCGTAGAGCCGGATCAGATCTCGCAGCAGCGTGGTTTTTCCCGCCCCCGGCGCGCCGCAGATCAGCAGATTGCGGCCCTGAACCTGGGGGAAAAGCGCGGCCCCCACGCCCTTGATTTCATGGGCCATCCGCACGCACAGGCTGCTGATTTCCTCAAAGCCCTGGGGCCCCAGCCGCCCGCACACCCCCAGCCGGTGCCCTCCGGGCAGGGCAAGGAAGCCCTCCCGCAGCTCCTCCGCCCGGGCCGCCAGCCGGTGACCCGAAAGGGCCTGGGCGGCGCGGAAAATTTCCTCCGGGGAGAGGGGGTGCGTTCCCCAGCCCATGCCCTTCGGCCCCAGAAAGCTGACGGGACGCCCGGGCCGCAGCCGAATCTCCCGGGCGGCTTCCCAATCCGCCCGGCCCCAGCCCGTCTCCGCGGGCAGAATCAAATGCCAGTCCATGCCACATCCTATGTGAGAAAACGCGCGGGTATGCGGCCGTCGTTCCTGCAAAAAACGCTGATTTTTTCCCCGGGGGATGGAAAAACGCCGGGAATTCCAGTATAATGAGGGGCGAAAGAAAAAAGGAGGACGGCCTATGGAAAAGCCCGGGGAAAAGAAGGAAAGCTGGTTTGGCGAGCGGCGGGCGGTGCGGCTGATGCTGCTGGCGGCGCTGCTGGCGCTGGGCGTGATTCATTTTCAGGGCCTGTGCCGGGGCGTGGCCTTTTTGTGGCAGATCGCTCAGCCGCTGGCGCTGGGGGCGGCCATGGCCTATGTGCTGGAAATTGTGGTGAAATATTTAGACGGGCTGCTTTTCGCCCGCACGAAGCGCCCCTTCTGGCAGCGAGTGCGGCGGCCCGCGTGCATTCTGCTGGCGGCGGCGCTGGTTTTTTCCTTCCTGGCGCTGGTGATCTGGATGGTCATTCCCGGTCTGGGGGACGCATTCGCCGTGGTGGCCCGGGAGCTGCCCTTCTATATTGACGAAATGAAGCGCTGGGCGCTGGAGCGCTCGGGCGAATTTCCCGCCCTGGCGGAGGAAATAGAAAAATTCCAATTCGATTGGGAAAGCATTCAGGCCCGCATCGCTGCCTACGCCATGAGCGGCCTGGGGGGCATTTTAAGCTCCACCGTATCGGTGATCGGGGCGGTGACGGGCAGCGTGGCCAGCTTCTTTATGTCGCTGATTTTCGCGGTGTTCCTGCTGGCGGGAAAGGCGCGGCTGAAGGCGCAGTACGCCCGGGTGACGGCGGCGGCGCTGAAGGCGGGCTGGCTGGCCCGGGTGAATCATGTGCTGGCGGCGGCGCACCGGGCCTTTTCGGGCTTTATCATCGGCCAGACGCTGGACGCGGTGATCCTGGGCGTGCTGACCGCCCTGGGCATGCTGATTTTCCGCATGCCCTACGCGGTGATCGTGGGGGCGCTCAGCGGCGCGACGGCGCTGGTGCCCATCATCGGCGGCTATGTGGGGGCGATTACGGGGGCGTTTCTGGTATTCACGGTCAGCCCTGTTCAGGCCTTCTGGTTTCTGGTGTTCATCGTGATTTTGCAGCAGATTGCGGGCAATGTGATCTATCCCCGGCTGGTGGGCTCCTCCATCGGGCTGCCGGGGCTGTGGGTGATCGTGGCGGTGGTCATCGGCGGCGGCCTGGGGGGCGTGGGCGGCATGCTGCTGGGGGTGCCCCTGATGGCCACGGCGTATCAGCTGGTGAGGGAAGCAGTGGATAAGCGGGAGCAAAGGGTCCGCGCCGAAGCGGAAAAGTAGTCCGTGAAAGCGAGCCATACCTGACGGGAAATGTAATATACTTTGGAGAACGAGGCCTCCTCTGGGATAAACGGCGGCTCCACGCCGTTTTCACGGAGGGGCTTTTTTTATTTCTGACGGCGTACAAAATTTGAAGAACGCATTGACGAAAAAGCCGCTTTTTCCCAGCGGCGGCACAAATACGATGAAAAAGACGGCTATGAGGTTGACTTTTAATTCCAATAAAGGTAAAATATGAAATGAAAAAGGAAAAATAAGGGGGGAATGAAAAAATGAGGAAAACAAGCGTGGCCCGTGGACTGGCAGTTCTGCTGCTTATTGCGCTTCTTTGCGGTTCGTGCGTTTCGGGCGGAGCGGAGAACTTCCGTGTCTTTACGCAATCTTTCGAAGGCGCGGGGATAGAATACCTGGGCGATCGCTACTATGAAAAAGATACGATTCAGGTGAAAGTTGACGACAATGGAAAAATTGTGGAATGCACAGTAAAGCAGGAAAAACATGATCTCGCGCCTATTGTCTATATTGATACCGAAGGAATATTCGTGTATTACCAATGCGACGATTATGTACTGGTACAATCTGACTGGAAACTGAAATCCGGTGCGGGTTTATCATTTATTCCTGTTCTGGGAGATTTGATAAAAGAAATTTCTCACACGTGGGAATCTTATACCTGGTACTATAAAATGACAAACGAAGGAACACTGAGGGCCTCGACAAAAAAGCTTGAAAAACCGCTTTTTCCAGCGGCACAAATGCAATGAATAAATCGGTTATGAGGCTGACTTTTAATTCCAATAAAGGTAAAATATGAAATGAAAAAAGGAAGAATAAGGGAGGAATGAAAAAATGAGGAAATACTCGGCGCTTGGACGGCTGCTGGCCGCTGCATTGTGCGTTGCTCTTCTGACGGCGGCGTGGCCGCCTTGCGCGAAGGCCGCGGGGGACTATTCCACCGCTGCGATTCAGGCGATTTGCAATAAGTACGGCTTCGCGACGGGAAAATACTGGACGTATAACACCAAGACGGGCAGCGCCACCGACTATACGGCCTCTAACCATGGCAGCAACGAGGCGGGCTATGCAGGATATAAGTATCCGAAGCCGCTCCACAAGGGCGATTGGTATGCCGCTCAATGCTGGGGATTTGCGGAATTGATCGGTTATGAGCTATCGAAGGTGATGCCGACTCATAACTGGACGAAATACACCAGCATCGAGGCCGCCGGGGGGCTGAAAGTGGGCGATATTCTGCGCGCCGGCGGGCATAGCGCCATGATCTACTCCATCAATTTTTCCACGGGCGATTTCACCGTGGCGGAATGCTGGGGCGGAGGAAAAAATTATATCAACGTTGGGGGACATTGGCAACTGCATCATGTAACAGGCCCTACGGTGGAATTAGTGATGCAGAATTACAATTTTGAATTTATCCTCCGCGGCCCCGGAAACGGCAATTCTGCCTATATGCCCAAGTCTCTCGAGGTGGATACCCTGACCATTTCGGACGTAAGCTACCCCAGCACCTATAAAATCGATACGGCGAACGGATATTACATGAAATCGGGCAAGGTGATTTCCGACTGCAAAATTACCAATGTCACTATTGATATTCAGAATGAAAACGGCGTTTCCGTATCCGGCCATCCCAGAAGCTATACCCCCAACAGCAAGTATTTCTCCATCGCGGCCAAGGACAGCGAAATCTATTTTTCCCGCATCACCACGCCGGGAAAGTATTCCTTCATTATTTCCGCCGCGGATGAAAAAGGGCGCAGCGCCCGGCTGGTGATGCCCGTGACGGCGGTGACCAGCGGCTCCACCACCACGGATAAGGGCAATGTGGAAACGGAGAAGCCCCTTCCTTTGGCGCTGTACCGGGATGCGGGATATACCGATCAGGTGAGCCGGATCGAGCTTACGGAAGGGGAAAGCCTGAATTTGCAGGCGCTGTACGCCCGCCTGATTCCCGACGGCGACCAGCTTGGGGCCGCGGCGGGAAGTAATTTCGCCTGGACGGTGAAAAATTGGAACGCCGCGGAGAATGATGCAAAATACCCCGTCTCAAAAATTGAAAACGGCGTGCTGCAGGCTGCTGGCGGAGGCATGGCGCGGCTGAGCGCGACCTACGCGGGAAAAAATCAGCTTGCCCAGCCCATTACGGTGGTGGTCAATCCTCGCGTGACGGATACGTTGAAGGAGGGCACCGCCCTGGCGGGCAAGGATTTGAACATGTACTCCCATCCCTGGAACGAAAGCAACGGCTCCACCATTCTTTCCACGATGACGGCGGGAGGCAAATACACAATTGTCGGCGAGACGGTGAATCGCTTTGGGAACACCTGGTATCGCATTCTTCAGGACGGTACGTATTATTGGATTTACAGCGGCGCGGTGAGTGTGATTGTGATGACTCCCACGCCCGCGCCTGCGCCTACCGCCACGCCCGCGCCCACCGACGCGCCTGTGCCTACCGCCACGCCTGCGCCCACCGACGCGCCCGTGCCTACCGCCACGCCTGCGCCCACCGACGCGCCCGCCCCCCAGCGCCTGCCTGGCGATGTGAACAGGGATGAAAAAGTGAACACGGCGGATGTGCTTCTGCTGCTGAAGTATGTATCGGGCTGGGACGTATCCATCGCGGAGGAAAACGCGGATGTGACCGGGGATGAGAAAATCAATACGGCGGATGTTCTTCAGCTGCTGAAATATGTGTCCGGCTGGGATGTGACGCTGCGCTAAGGGCGTTGAGCGGCGAAAGGCCGCCTGCAGCTCTCATTTCTGGCGGAGAAGGGGCTGTGAAAAAACGAAAACTAAGTATTTGCGGGGGAACCGTTCTTTGTAAGCCAAAGAACGGTTCCCCCGCGCCCCCTCCAAGAAAGCTGTATGGATTGGACAAAAGCAGGCGGTCTACTGGCATCTCCGCTAGCTAAGACTAGCAAAGAAAACCATACTTCTTACCGTGATTTCAGCTTCCTCGCTGCTGGAGACGTGTTTTTTCACAGCCCTTTCCCGCCCCTTTCTAATCGGTTTTCTTGGAGAGGGCGCCCCCGCAATACTTTTATTCCGCTTTTCTTGCGCTTTGCGGCGTTTCCTGCTACAATAGAAGCGGCTCGGGCCGCGGGGAGGCTGGGGCAAAAGGAGGAAAAAGCATGGAAAATCTGCGGAGCAAAAAGGGCTTCCTGTGCGATATGGACGGCGTAATTTATCATGGCAATCAATTGCTTCCCGGCGTGCGGGAATTTGTGCAATGGCTTCAAGAGGAGGGCAAGAGCTTCCTGTTCCTTACCAATTCCAGCGAACGAAGCCCTCTGGAGCTGGCCCAGAAGCTGTCCCGCATGGGCATGGACGTGGATGAGAGCCATTTTTATACCAGCGCCCTGGCCACGGCCAAATTTATCGCCAGCCAGAGCCCCCGCTGCACCGCCTTTGTTATCGGCGCGCCGGGGCTGTTCAACGCCCTGTATGAGGCGGGCATCACCATGAACGATGTGAACCCCGATTATGTGATCGTAGGGGAGACCAGCAATTACAATTATGAAAGCATTCTTAAGGCGGTGCATTTCGTGCGGGGCGGTGCGCGCCTGATCGGCACCAATACCGACCTCACCGGCCCCTCCGAACGGGGGATTATTCCCGCCTGCCGGGCGCTGATGGCCCCCATCGAGCTGGCCACCGGAAAAAACGCCTATTATGTGGGCAAGCCCAACCCCCTGATGATGCGCACGGGGCTGAAGCTGCTGGGCTGCCATAGCGCCGAAGCCGTGATGATCGGCGACCGGATGGATACCGATATCGTTGCGGGGGTGGAAACGGGCCTGGATACGGTGCTGGTGCTGTCCGGCGTGACCGCCCGGGAGGAACTGGACGCATTCCCCTACCGGCCTCATTATGTGCTGGACGGCGTGGGCGCGATCGTGCCCTGAAGGGGAGCGGGAAATGGAACGATGGGATCTGTACGATGAAAATCGCCGCCCCACGGGGGAAATAATGCTCCGGGGCCAGGCCGTGCCGGAGGGCAGGTATCACCTGACGGTGGATTTGCTGTTTCTCAACAGCCGGGGAGAAACGCTGCTGCAGCGCCGGGCCAAGGAAAAGGAAATCTGCCCCGATGTGTGGAGCTTCACCGGCGGCGCGGTCACGGCGGGAGAAACGATGGCCCAGGGCTGCGTCCGGGAGGGCGCGGAGGAATTGGGCTTCACGCCCGATATCAGCCGCGGCCGGGTGCTCTATACCGAAACGGGGAAAACCTATATCCGGGATGTGTATCTGTTTAGGCAGGATGTTCCCCGGGCGGCCATGCGCCTGCAGCCCGAGGAGGTGCAGGACGCAATGTGGATCCTGCCTGAAAAAATCCGGCAGGACGCGGCGCTGTGGCAGGAAATGCAGCATGTGAGTTATCTGGAAAGGGTGTACCCCTATCTGTGCCTGGAAAGCATGCGTATCCGCATTCCCAAGGGGGAATACCGCCATTATAAGGGCGGGCGATACCGGGCGCTTGGCCTGGCGCTGCATTCCGAAACGCTGGAGCCTATGGTGATCTACCAGGCGCTCTACGGCGCGGGGGAAATTTGGGTGCGGCCCGCCGCCATGTGGCTTGAAACGGTGGAAACGCAAAACGGCCTCGCGCCGCGCTTTGCACTGGAAAAGGAAGAATAATTTTATTGGCATGCATGGAATGGAGGGCTTTCTCCGTTCCTTCTTTTGATCGGGGATATTTCGCCCCGCGAAAAACGCCCCAAAGGAGGCATGGCATGGAAATCGCGCTGTTTTCCCGGCGAAAAAAGGCGGCGGAGTTCGAGCGCCTGGCGGCCGGGCAGGAAAATCGGATTTATCGCATCTGCTTCCATATGATGGGCAATCGCCAGGACGCGGAAGATTGCGCCCAGGAGGCCATGGTGCGCGCCTTCCGGGCCTTTGATTCCTTCCGCCGGGAAGCGGATTTTTCCACCTGGCTGATTCGCATCGCCATGAACGTATGCACGGATGAACTGCGACGGCGGAAAAAGACGGTGTCGCTGGATACGCTGCGGGAGGAAAAGGGCTTCGACGTAGCGGACGGCGCCCCCGGGGCCTACGCCCGGCTGGAGGAAAAAGAAAGAAAACGCCTGCTCCGGGAGGCCCTGGAGCAGCTGCCCGAGGAGATGCGCCGGATGATCGTGCTGCGGGATATGGAGAAAATGAGCTATGAGGAAATCGCCCAGGCATTGGAAACGCCCCTTGGCACGGTGAAAAGCCGCATCAGCCGCGCCCGGGAAAAGCTTTGCGATCTTTTGAAAAAAGCGCCGGAAACTTCGGAACTTTTTTCTTCCACTTCCGTCTAAGAAAATGAGAGGAGGCGAAAAACATGAATTGCACAGAATTTTCAAATCTTCTCGATGATCTGCTGGCGGGCCGTCTGGCCCCGGCGGATGCGGAGCGCCTGCGGGCCCACGCCGCGCAATGCGCGGAATGCGCCCATCTGCTGGCGGTGCGCATGGATTGCCAGGCGCTGGATGAAGAACTCGAGACGTCCGATCGCTTCGCCCAGGGCTGGAGGCAAAGAATTCGGGAGGAGGGAAAAATGGAAGAAAAGCGGCAGAGAAAAAAGAGCTGGAAGGCTTGGGCCGCGGCGGCGGCGGCAGCGGTCTTTATCCTGGGAGGCGCCCTTTTGCAGCAAGGCCTGAGAGACCGGGAAGCGGATTACGATTACGACGCGCCCACAGTCTATCGCTCCGCTGCCAGCGATTCGGGCTATAGCGGCCAGGCGGCCCTGGGCGCGGCCTCCAATCTCAAAATGGCAAGCAGCTACGAAGAAGCGGGCGCGGAACAATATTCCGACGACGCGCAGGCCCAGGATAAAATCATCCGCACCGCTGGCTTCACCCTGAAAACCACCGCCTTTGACGCGGATCTTCAGGCCTTTGAGGAGCTGGTGCGGCGCTTTGAGGGCCGGGTGGAATCCTTCTATCAAAGCGGCGACGCGGGGGCGGGCGAAGCGCGCCGCGCGTCCCTCACCCTGCGCATCCCGGCGGATAAGCTGGATGCGTTCCTGGAGGGCTCCCAGGCTTTGGGCAGAATCACCTCCCTGCATCAGGAGCAGGAGGATGTGAGCGAAAACTATTACGACCTGCAAACCCGCCTGCAAACCCAGCAGGAGAAAATGGACCGTCTTCAGGCGCTGCTCAAGCAGGCGGAAAACGTTTCCGATCTCATCGAGATTGAAAACGCCATCGCCGACACCCAGTATGCCCTGGATCGCTATACCGGCCAGCTGCAGCATTACGACAGCCAGGTGGAATACAGCACGGTGCAGGTTTCCCTGCGGGAAATCCGCCTGGAGGAAAGCGAGGAGGCCGGCCTGGGCGAAAAGCTGATGAGCGGCCTGCGCGATTCCTGGACGAAGGGCGTGGCGTTTTTGCAGGACGCGCTGGTGTTCCTCTTCTCCGCGCTGCCCTGGCTGGCGGCGGCCGCGGCGGTGATTGCGGCGGTGCGGCTGATCGTGAAAAAGAAAAAGAGCAATAAGTAACTGATAATTGAAAGGAAGGAATGAAAAATGAAAAAGTTTTTGATTTGCCTGCTGGCCCTGGCCCTGCTGTGCGCGGGCTGCGTATCCGCCCTGGCGGAGGAAAAGATCGTTCGCGTTACGGGAAACGCCGCCGTCACCCTGGCGGCGGATACCGCCACGCTGCAAATCGGCGTGAACACTAAGAAGGATAACGTGGTGGAAGCGCAGCAGGAAAATACCCGGGTGATCAACGCCGTCATCGAGGCCCTGCGGCAGTCGGGCGTTGGGGAAAAGGATATTATCACCAGTTCCTTTAACGTCTACAGCGGCTCGGATTTCTCCTATGACGCGCAGGGCAAGGAAACTCGCGTTCCTTATTACGAAGTGGATAATATGCTCAACGTCACCGTCCGGGATCTGAGCCGGATCGGCGCGGTGCTGGACGCCGCCGTCCAGGCGGGCGCCAATTCCACCTACGGCATCTCCTTCTCCTCCACCCAGGAAAACGAGGCGTATCTGAAGGCGCTCACCCGCGCCGTGGAGGACGCCGCCGCTAAGGCCCAGACGCTGGCTGGGGCCGCAGGCAAGACGCTGGGCGATCTGCTGCTCATGGACGCCAGCCAGGGCAATTATTATTACGGCGTCAGCAATTTCTATGACGCCAAGGAAGCCTCTGCGGGAAGCGCTATCGTTTCCGGCGATGTGTCCGTCAGCGCTACGGTGGTGCTGGAATACGAAATGAAATAACCGCGCGGATGGAAAGAGCACGTTAATGCTTGCGGGAGGCGTTCTTGGGAAGACCAAGAACGCCTCCTTCGTATTCTCTCTAATGCAGACAAAGAGAAATTGCGCATGCGAAAGCGCTGAAAATCCGGGGAAATCGCCATTTTTGCGATAATCAAAGCATAAAATGCGAAAAAGTTTCGAAAAAAAGCGAAAAACCCTTAAAAAGGGGGTTGACAGGGAGAGGGAAGCGTGGTATTATTATCAAGCGCTCTGCGAGAGGGGCCCGAGAGGGCGGCTTGAGAGGAGCGGCGAGAACCTTGAAAACGATACAGAGAGAAGAGAAAGAACGACAGTTAATTCTGAAATGAGTTTTGATCTG
>CAKULG010000020.1 GCA_934667105.1 uncultured Clostridia bacterium | reverse complement strand
TTTGGTGACACTGCTATCTTACCACATGAGTTCTCTTTTTGCTTGCTTCCGTGTTACCTATGTATTATAACTCAACAGCGCCGCCCGGTTTTCCCGCGCGTTGACAGGGAACGGCAAAAAACGTATAATACAGAATGATATTTTGTCCTTTTCCTGCCCGGCCTGGCGCGGACGCGCCGCGCCGAGAATCACGCCTTCAGGGGGATGCGCATGCTTTTTTCCTCGCTGACCTTTCTGCTGTATTTTCTGCCCGGGGTGGTGATTCTGCACCGGCTGCTGCCCGGGGGGTGGCAAAACCTGTTTCTGCTGGCGGCCAGCCTGGTTTTCTATGCCTGGGGCGAGGCGAAATATCTGCCGCTGATCGCGGCGCTGCTTTTGCTGAACTGGGCGCTGGGGCTTTGGCTGGGCCTGGGGCGGGGCAGGCGGCTGGCCATGGGGCTGGGAATCGCGCTGAATATCGGGGTGCTGGGCTTTTATAAATACGCGGGCTTTTTCTGCCGCACGGTGGGGCTGGCGCGCCTGGCCCCCCAAACGACGCTGCCGCTGGGCATCAGCTTTTTCACGTTCCAAACCCTGGCCTATCTCATCGACGTATACCGGAAGGAAATCGCGCCGGAAAAGAACCCGGTGGATTTTTCCGCCTTTATCCTGCTTTTTCCGCAATTGATCGCCGGACCCATCATTCGCTACAGCGATTTGAAAAACGAGTTGCACAGCCGCCGCAGGCCCGCTGCCCCGGCGCTGGAAAGGGGCATGGCGTTGTTTATCGGCGGGCTGTCGCTGAAGGTGCTGCTGGCCAACCCTCTGGGGGAGCTTTGGGCGGCCTTCGGCGGAGGCCAGGGGGAGGGGGTCTGCTCGCTGCTGGCGCTTGCGGGCTACGGCTTGCAGATCTATTATGATTTCTTCGGCTATTCCCTGATGGCCATGGGCGTCGGCGCGATGCTGGGCTTCACCATCCCCCGGAATTTTAATCATCCCTACGCCGCCGCCTCCATCACCGATTTCTGGCGGCGCTGGCATATCACGCTGAGCGGCTGGTTTCGGGATTATGTGTATATCCCCCTGGGCGGCAGCCGCCGGGGCAGGGCGCGCACGGCGCTGAATCTGCTGATCGTGTGGGCGCTGACGGGGCTGTGGCACGGGGCCAGTTGGAATTTCGTGGCCTGGGGCTGCTATTATTTCCTGCTGCTGACGGTGGAAAAATTCTGCCTGGGGGGCTTTCTGAAAAAGCACCGGGCGCTTTCCCACGTCTACGCCCTGGGGGCGGTTTTCCTGGGCTGGGCCCTTTTCGCCCAGGAGGATTTATCCCGCCTGCCGGGCTTTCTGGCGGGGCTGTTCCGCTTTTCGGGAGAGGGGGCGGCGCTGTTCTGGCTGCGGCAATACGGCGCGGTGCTGCTGGCGGCCTGCCTGGGGCTGGTTCCCCGGCTGACGGCCTGGGGCGGGGCGTTCTTCGCCCGGCGGCCCGGGCTGCGGACGGCGGCGATGCTGCTGCTGTTGGCGCTGTGCCTGGCCGCGCTGATGAATTCCTCCTATAATCCCTTCCTGTATTTCCGGTTCTGATTTTTTCCCGCGAATTTATCCGCGAAAGGAGGGCGCACCTGTGCGCAAAGCGCCCCTGTATCTGCTTTCCCTGGCGCTGCTGCTTTTGATGGCGGGGGGCCAGCTGCTTTCGCCTCCCCGGGAGCGGAGCGATATGGAAAACCGCCCCCTGGCTCAGGCCCCGGCCTTTTCCTGGGGCGCGCTGGAAAGCGGCCGCTTTTCGGAGGATTTCGAGGCCTTCGCCGCCGATCAATCCCCTCTGCGGGATCCGCTGATCGCGGTGAACGCGCTGTATAACGCCGCCCAGGGCAAGGCGCTGCAAAACGGCGTGCTGCTGGGGGCGGGGGGACGGCTGTTCGACCGCTCGGACGGCTGGAGCCTGCGCAACGTGCGCCTCAACGCCCAGGCCCTGGAAACGCTGGCCCGGAAAACGGGGCTGCCCGTATACCTGCTGCTTTCCCCCTCGGCGGGGCTGATCTATCAGGAGGCGCTGCCCGCCCACGCCCCCGTGGCGGATGAAGAGGCGCTGCTTGCCGCGGCGGCGGGCGAGGGGGTGCGGACGATCCCCGTGGCCCAGGCGCTGACGGCGGCGAAGGCCGCGGGCGCGTTTTTCCGCACCGATCACCATTGGACGCTTGCGGGCGCACAGGCCGCCTATGGCGAATTGTGCCAGGCCCTGCGGCTTTCTCCCCTGCCCTTTGAAAACATCCGGGAAAGCCAGGGCTTTTACGGCAGCTTTTACGCCCGCGCGCCGCTGCCCTGGCTGAAGGGGGATACCCTTTCCTTTTCCGAGCCCGAAGGGGTGCGCCTTTTCATCGACGGGGAGGAAATGCCCGCCCTGTACGACGCGGCCGCCCTTCAGGGCCGCGATCAGTACGCCGCGCTGCTTTACGGCAATCACGGCCTGCTGACGCTGGAAAACCCCGCCGCCCCTCAGGGCGCGCTGCTGGTGATTAAGGATTCCTTTGCCAATCTGCTGCTGCCGCAATTGGCCCGGCATTACCGCCGGGTGGTGGCGGTGGATCCCCGATATTTTACCGGCGATATACTTGCAACCTGCAAAGAAAGCGAGGCGAGCCAGATTCTATGTCTCTACGGCTTAAGCACCTTTTCGCAAGGGCGGCAGCTGGCCTTGTTGCCGGGGCTTTGATGCTGCTGGCGGTTCCCTCCGCCCCGGCGGAGGAGCGCTCCGCCGCCCCCCGGGTGGAGGGCTATGCGGAAATCACGCCCCCCGAATGCGGCCCCGTGCCCGATTCCTATTTCAGCGACGCCGTTTTCCTGGGGGATTCCATGGCCTCCAATCTGGAAATGCTGAATCTGTTCCCCGAGGCGGAATTCGTCTGGAAGGTGGGCATGAGCGTTAATTCCACCCGCTATCGCCAGTTCAAGGTGAAGGGCGAAAGCAAAAAGGATACCGCCATCGAGGCCGTGGCCCGGTACAGCCCCAAAAAGCTCTATATCCTTCTGGGCTCCAACAGCCTGGATGTGGTCACCTCCCAGGCTGTCATTAAGGATTACCATGCCATGCTGGATTCCATCATCGAAATGATGCCGGACACGGTGATCTACGTCCTCAGCCCGCCGCCCATGACCGCCCGGGCCTTTTCCAAGGTGAGCGGGCCCAACCCCAAGCGCTACGCCAATTTTGAGGAGGGCCTGCGCCAGATCGCCCAGGAGCGCGGGCTGTATTATATCGATCTGTATCACATGGTGGCGGATGAAAAGGGCTATCTGCGCCGGGATATGGCCGCGGGCGACGGCTATCACCTGAGCCAGGAAACCAGCCAGGCCCTGGCCGATTATATCAAAACCCACGCCGTGCCCTACGGCAACCCCTGAACCGGAGAAAGGAAGAACTGCCATGAAAAAGATTTGCTTTGTTTCGCTGCTGCTGTTTCTGGCGCTGGCGCTCTCGGGCTGCGGCGCGGCCCCGCAAGGGCCCCAGGCCACCTGCCAGCAAATCGCCCAGGCCCTTCAGGACGCCGCCGATTTCCAGCCCCTCACCGCCATGACGGATAAGTATATCGAAAAATATCTGCTGGTGGACGGCGATCAGCTTTCACAGGCCGTTATGCTCCAGGACGCCACCCGCGCCACGCCGGAAATGATCCTGGTGCTCGCCGCGGCGGATGAGAAAAACGCCGACGCGGTGCAGCAGGCCGCGCAGGATTTCCTGGAGGAGCAGCGCACAGCCTATCGCGATTATCAGCCCGATGAAATGCCCAAGCTGGAAAAGGCACGGGTGCAGCGCAAGGGCACGGTCATCGTATTGGTCGTTTCCCCCGACGCGGAAAAAACCGACGCCGCGCTGGCGGCAACGTGGTGAAAAGGAAAACGGGAATAATACGGGAAATAATACGGGGGAACCATTCTTTGTTGACCAAAGAATGGTTCCCCCGTTCCCCCTCCAAGAAAGCCGATGGGGTAAAATGGAAATATAAGAAATTGGCTTGCTTCTCCGCCAGCGGAATTATAAAAAAACAGCCTGTTTCTCCGCCAATAAAGGAAAATGTGACGGGAAAACAGGCTGTTTTGTTTGTGGAGAAACAGGCTGTTTTCTTTATGCTTGTTTTTACCCCATCGGCTTTCTTGGGAGGGGGAGCGAAGCGACCGGCCTGCCAGTGGCAGGAGCGGCCTTTAGGCCGCAGGGAGTTGAACGAGTCCACCGAAACAAGCGGCGGAAGCGGCAGCGAACCGCCGCGCCGATTGAGGTTGCGGAAGGGAGGGAGTTTTTGGGCCAACAAAGAACCCCCTCCCGCATTATATTCCTCTCTCACTCCCACCAGATGCGCGGGTGAACGACGCCCAGGGGCAGGAGGAGATAGGATTCGGTCCAGCCCAGGCGGTCGGGCTTGCGGTCCTCCGCCCAGTCGGGGTAATACTGGCGGTTTTCATTGGCGAAATTGCCCTGCCAGGGCTGATTGGGCGCGCCGTAGCCCGCCCAGCAAGCGCCGATCTCGCCCACGGTGCGGTGCCAGGGGCCCAGTAAATTGCGCATGGTGCCGTACAGCCGCAGGGTGACGGTGTTTTTCCCGGGGCGCAGGCCGGTCAGCGGCGCTTCATAGGGCAGCCAGCACAGCGCGCCGCAGGGCTGGCCGTTCACCAGCACCTCCGCCGCAGCGGCGTTCAGCCCGTCCAGAGCCAGACGCGGGTTTTTCGCTCCCTGGGGCAGGGTGATTTCCTGGCTCAGCTCCATCCGCCCGCAATAAAAGGGATACCCAGCGGAAACCAACTCGTCCCCCACGGCCTCGGGCTCGGCGTCCAGGGTGAAATCCTCGTTCAGGCGCACGCAGCCGGTAGCCAGGGGCGGCTCCAGGGCGGAATACACCCCGAAATCCCCCGTCAGCAGCATGGGCTCCAGTTCCACGCCCCCCAGATTTTCAAACAGCGAGGTGACGGGGTTCACCGCCCGGCGCTGGGGCGCGAAATCACGCGCCACGCGCAGATGATGCTCCCCCGCCTCCAGGGGCGGCAGCGCGATGATTTCAAAGCCGAAAGCGCGGTAATACCCCGCGGGCTTCCCGGCCAGGGGCGCGCCGTCCAGGAAGAAGGCCTGCTGCCGGGGGCGCTCCACCGCCAGCTTCAGCCCCGTCAGGGGCCGGTTCAGGCGGAACGTGGTTTCCAGGCAGACCGGGCCGCGATAGCCCTCCTTGAGCAGCTTATCATGAATCGCCAGGATGGGATAGGTCTTTTCGCCAAGGGGCTCCTCCCCCCGGGTAAAGCGGAACATTTCCAGCACCAGCGCGTTGGGATCCAGCCGCCGCAGCCGCCAGGGGCCGGTCAGGGCCAGGCTGGCCTGGGGCGCCGGAACGACGGGAGGCAGGGCGGGGCCCTTTTCCAGATGCAGCAGCAGCGCGCCGCCCTCGGGCAGGCAGAGGGAAATTTCCGTTTCGCCCTTCCGATGCGTGCAGGGGTAGGGCGAAACGGAGCCGTCCATTTCCTGCCAGCGCTGGCAGGCGTATTCCCCGGGCAGCGTCAGCGTGCCCTGGGCCTCGCGGTCGCAGCGATCATTGAAGAGGAAAACAAAGCGCTCCTCCCCCTGGCCGCGGCAGAGAATCTGCACGCCGGTGCAATCCCCCTGGGGCAGGAAGCGGAAGGCGGCGGGGGCCTGCGCAAGGGCCGCCAGCAGCGCGGGCATCGAGGACACCACCCGCGCCCCGGGCAAGGCGCAGGGCGCGCCCGCATCCGTCCATTTCGGCGCATGCTGCCAACAGAGCACCCGGCCGCCCCGGGCGATCACCTGCAAAAGCAGCGCCCGGGTGGATTCCCGGATGTATTCCATGGCGGGGAGCACCACGGTTTGATAGGTCATTTCTCCGATGCGCAGCGCGCCGTTTTCCTCCGCCGCGCCGATTTCAGAAAGCGCGTCCTCGTCCCCCAGTTCAAAATTCACCTGCTGGGCCAGCAGGCCGCGCAGCAGCTGGTTAAAATCGGTATCCGCCCGCTGAAGCCGGAGATGCGCCTGATTGCCCGCCGCGTCCCTGCCGTGATAGAGGCTGAAGGCCGTTTCAATGGGATGCAGCACCACCACATCCCGCAGGGGCGCGCCCTGGCGCAGGAAATGGGATTCCCGGGCCACCGCGTCGGTAAGCAGATGATACTGGGGCCAATAGGGCTGATAATCGTTCACATGGGGGGGATAGGCACGCTTGCCCCGGCCCCGGAGGGAATAGAACAGGCCGTGGACGCTGCGATGATTTACGCCCATGGAGGCGAAGCGATCGAAGATATATTTCTGATCGCGGAAATTCAGGTTTTCCGTGGTCACGCCGTACATTTCGGCCAGCACCAGCCGCTGCCCCCGTTGATGGGCGGCGGAGGCGCATTGCAGGGGCGTGTTGCAGGGGGCGTAGAGGGGGCGCTGGGGATCCATGGGGTTTTCCGGCTTGATGCGGCCGTAGCGCCAATCCATATAGGTGGTCAGATAATCGACGCCGGGAATATCAAAATATTGATACATGGGCATGGTGAAGCAGGTGGCGCGGATCTGGCGCTCCATGGAATCCTCCTCCATGAGATGGCCGCTGATCCACACGCCGTTCTTTTTGCCCCAAGCCTGAATGGCCCGGAAATAGGAATGCTTCATCAGGTGCAGCACGGTGCGCCAATAGCGCAGGCGCAGCAGGCCGTCGCCCTCCCCATCCTCAAAGAGCAGATAAATTTTCTCCATGGGGAAGGGCTCGCCCCAGAGGGCCTCATAGGCCTCGGGCAGGCGCGCCGTCCAGGGCAGGGCGACCCGGGCGTAGCTGGGCTCGTCCACCCAGACGGAAAGAATGGTCTTGCCGAAATCCTGGCGGAATTCCCGCCACATATTTTCATAGCTCTGGCGCACATAAAAGGCGCTGGCTTCGGGGGAAAGCATATCCAGCACGATCTTGGAGGGCTTCACGCAGTAATCCAGGCCGCCGCGGGAAAGCAGCGTTATCCCCTCCCCCTCCTGGCCCGCAGGGCGGCAATGCAGATCGCCCAGGGAGTATTCCTCCGGCAGGTCCAGCACCGCCTCGGGCATATACCCCGCCTGGAGAAAAATGGTCATGCCCAGGGCCCGGGCCTCGTCCACGATCACATGCATTTTGCGCATCCAATCGGGGCCGGGATAATCGGAGCGCAGGCCCACATACGTCCGGGCGATAAGGGAGGCCACGCCCTGGGCGTGCATGGCGCGCATTTGGCGGCGCAGCTCATTTTCATTCAGCTCGTCGTTCAGCATCCAGAAATCCGTGCCCCGGCAAAGGGCCGCGGGCGATTGAAAGGAATCCATAAGCGTTCTCCTTTTTCTTTAAGCGGCGCGGAGCGCGGCGCTTTTTCTGACGGCGTGGTTTTCCAACGTTTATTATAATACACGGCGGCAAAAAAGGGAAGCGCGGACGAAAACGGGGGAAAATAATTTGTAGGGCAGCAATCTCCAGGAGGGCCGTCCTCCGCCTTGACAGCGCCCGAAGCAAGATGGTAGAATACAAGTACGACGCATGGGGACGGCCCCTCGCAAAGACGGGCTCCTTGGCCGCTTCCCTGGGAAAACGCAATCCGTTCCGGTATAGGGGGTATGCCTTCGACGAAGAAACGGGGCTGTACTATCTCAGAAGTAGATATTATAACCCCATTTGGGGTAGGTTTGTCAATGCGGACAGCCTAATTCAGCAAAATCTGTTTACATATTGCTTGAATTCTCCTATTATTTTTAACGATAAAACAGGAAATTTTTCAGAATATCCAGAAGAATACATTAATGCTTTAGAAGCAATATATAATTATTCTGTTGCAAATAAAAAAATCCAAAATGCATTACATCGGATGAACTTTTAGAAAAAAGCAAAAAATATGTTGGTAAATATCCTTATGAAACCTATCAATGTGCCGCTTCAATCGCTATTCTTATGAAGCATGGCGCCAGTTATACCGGAATGACGTCCATGTTCAAAAAGAATATTTTGGAAGGAACAGAATTATCAATTGAAGCAATCGGAGGACAGGAAAACTTAATTGAAGGAATGATTGTGGCAATTTATGATGCAGACGATGAGGACGGAAGGCCTTATAACCACGGAGGAATTGTTAAAGATACGCACAAGATTTACCACTCTACTCGCCGTCACAAAAAAACCGCGAAAAACGGCTTTTACCTGGATGATTTTAGCAACCGGTCTTGGAATATTTGCGGCTGGCATAAAGGTGTGATTGCAAGTGATCGCTTATTAGAAAAAATGCGGAAGATAATTGTTGCTTCTTACGACTGGACGGTTGAGGAGGAATAACCATGAAAAGAGCAGCTCTGCTCCTGGCGGCGTTTTTCCTGCTGGCGGCCCTTACAGCCACGCAAGCCGAGGAAACGTATTTCGAAAAAGATGGAATACGCATCGTAGAAAGCGACGGCCTTTATGGCTGGCGTTTTCAGGAGGCGCTTGTCCAGCAGCCGTATTTTGATTCCGTCTCTCCATTCCGGGTCGGTTACGCCATTATTCAGAAGAATGAACGGTACGGAATCATGCGCGCTGACGGAACGCCCGCCATTCCGGCGAAATGGAAACACATTGCGATGAGTGCGGCGTTTGAGCAGGATTCTCTGGTGTTTCTTTACGGGGAGCAGAGCTGCGCCGTTTATTGCCTGGCGGAAGACCGGGTTATCTATCGCGGCGAAGCCGGGGATACCTTCCTTGGCTTTCAGGAAGGCTGCTGCCTGGTTCGGCACGCGAAAGGAATGCAGTATACGGTGATAAACGACGAGGGAGACGTTTGCTTTCGCAAAGAGACTGCGCAGCTTCGGCCCCGCAGTTGCGGCGTGTTCCGCTATGAAGATGAAGAAGAAGCCGGATTTACCGATATACGCGGCCAGGATATTTGCGATAGGGAGATTCTTTTCTGCACCGAAATGAAGGAAAACCGGGCGTTCGCGCTGCTGAACGATAATTACTCTTCCTGCCTGATCGATCCCCAGGGGAACGCATATCCCTTAAAGATCGCCGCATTACGAACGCTCTTTTTTGCAGAGGGTTTGCTCCCCGTTGAAACGGAGGCGGGATGGGGATATCTTAATCCGGAAGGGAAAATTGCCCTGCCGTTTCTTTGGAAGGAAGCGTCCGTCTTTTCGGAAGGGCTGGCGGCGGTAGAAACGGCGACGGGAAAATGGGGCTATATCGACGCGACCGGGACGCTACGTATCCCCGCCTATTTTGATAATGCGTTTTCGTTTCATGCGGGAAGGGCCCGCGTACTATTAGAAAACGCCTGCTTTTTCATCAATCAAAACGGCGTTCAAGTCGGCCCCGCCTGGGAGGACGCAACGGATTATCATCAGCAGCGGGCCGTCGCGGTCAAAAAAGGGCAGACACATTTCATTGATTTGGCGGGAAACGTCGTGCTTTCCGTGATCGGCCGGATTGAACAAGCCCCCGAATACGATCAGCTGTGGATTGTCGATTGTGATAAGGGGAGCTATTATATTGATGAAAACGGGCAGACGATAGCGCCTTATGCGCCAATGGCGGAGGACGATTTTGCCTTTGAGCAGGAGGATTGACCGTCCGCAGAAAAACGCGCCTTTAGGCGGAAGCGCGCGCCAATCAAAGACGGGCGCGGAAAAATAACGAATGGCGGAGAATGCTCACGCTGCTTAAAGTAATTCCGTTCGCCTGCCAATGCCTTCTTCTTTTCATGCCGCCGTATGGAAAAAAATCGGCATTTCCCTCCCCCGCTGCGCGGATAACAGCGGTTTTCAAATCAGAAAAATCATGGTATAATGAGAGGGGTTAGGAAAACCGCTTTCGCGGTTTTCCGGATCGGCGGGACGCTGCAAGCGTTACGCTGACAATCAGGCGATAATGATTAGGAAAACCGCTTTCGCGGTTTTCCGGGGCAGCGGGACGCTGTAAGCGTTACGCTGACAATCAGGCGATAATGATTAGGAAAACCGCTTTCGCGGTTTTCCGGGGCAGCGGGACGCTGTAAGCGTTACGCTGACAATCAGGCGATAATGATTAGGAAAACCGCTTTCGCGGTTTTCCGGGGCAGCGGGACGCTGCAAGCGTTACGCTGACAATCATAATACAAGAGATCAAATTAAGGGTGGAATGATATGTTCTTCTTCGTTGTACCGTCAGAGGATACCAAAATCCGCCGGCCGGAATTGCTGGATAAGCTGGGCACTGAAGAAATGACTATCCTGTTTCGAGAAGCATACGGCATTCTGCACAACGAAGAAGCGGCCTATGATGTGTTGGACAGCGCTTTGGTGAAGGCCCTTTGGCGCAATCCGCCGCATGGTGAAAACAGGCTCCTCTATTGGATGGTACAGCTTGTGCAAAGCGAAGCCTATGCATATCATAAGCGTTTTTCATTGCGCGCATGGTGGACGCGGGCCAAGCGCTGCCCCCGGAAGCCGCCGTATAACGGCGCGGCGCAATATCTCGCCATACGGGCGCGGAAGAACGCCCGGCTGCGCGCCGCGATTGAAGCGCTGAAATCCCCCGAAAAAGAAATTCTGAACATGCGAATCCACGAGAAAAAGGATTTCCCCGAAATCGCAGAAAAACTGCACATGAGCAACGCCGCCGTTCGTTCACAGTATCGCCGCATTCTGAAAAAAGCGCAGCGCGCCTGGGCGGAGGATACCCCCGAACAGATTTAATCGCGCTTCCGCTAATCCGCTCATCCAGAAAGCGGAGCGCGAAACATCCCGGCCGCGCCCGCTGACGCCAAAGCATTCCTTCTGTGTTCATTGGATTAGGATTCCTTCAAGGCAAAAAACGAGAGAAAAAATAATGCGGGGCGACCGCTCAAAGAGGGTTCCCCGCATTATTTATTTCGTTATTTTCCCCGCCTTAGCGCCAGTCGATTTCGGTGTACTCGTTAATGAGGGGATCGCGATACCAGTACATGCCAGTATTCCAGGAAGCATCGCGGTTGAAATTGAATTTCGCCGCCGCAGCTTCGCCCTTGCTGCGCAGATCGATGCGGGCGCTGGTGAGCGCCTTATTGGCCGCGTCGGTGCGCTGATCCGCCGCCTCGTCGAAGGCCTTCACCGCCGCGTTATAGGACAGCTCCAGCGCCTCCAGCGCCTTTTCCTGGGCGCTGGTCAGGGAAGAGAGGGAATGCGCGTAATCGATGATCTGACGGGCGATATGAATCTGCCGGGACACGGGGAAGCCGTAATCCATCAGCCAGCTGGTGTAGGCATGATCCACATAAGGCAGCTTCTCCACATCCAGCCCGAACGCCGCCTTGATCATCTCCTGGCGGGCCGCCTGATCAGTGAAGGTGAAATTCCAATCCCGCAGCGCCAGCTGATATGTGCCGGTGAGCACATAGTTTCCGACGTTTTCAGGATCCAATTCCATGAACACGGGCAGCAGGGAGGCCAGATCGCCCCCCTCCAGGTTGGTGAAGAAATCCACGTCGCCGCTGAAGGCCTTGGCCCACAGGTCGTTCACCAGGGAGGGGTTCTGCCGCAGCTTCTTATACACGGCGGTGGCCAGGGTGCGCTGGCGGCGGGTGCGGCCCAGATCCTTGCCGCTGTCCACCGTGGCGTTCTTCCGGGCGCGGGCGTATTCCATCATGCCCATGCCGTCCAGATGCTGCAGCCCCTTGGCATAGCGTCCGCCAAAGGTGCCGGTGTACGCCATTTCGGATTCCAGCTCCACGCCGCCCATGACGTCGCCCAAGGCCACGGTGGCCCCCAGGGTGACAGCGATGTATTTATTGATTTCCACCCCGCCCAGCAGCCAGGAGGCCGCGTCGCAGGTGTGCATCAGGCCCTCGTCCACCGTATCGGCGCAGTTCATCGCCGCGTTGATCTTGTAAATACCATGCACGCCGGGCACATAAACCAGCGTGTCCCGGGGGATGGAAATCAGGTTGATCTGCTTATCCGTCAGATTAACGGAGGCCACCAGCACGGCGTCGGTGTGGCAGGCCGCCAGCTTGTTTTTAACGCTGCCGCCCGGGCCCAGGCTGCCGCCATAATAATCGATACCGGCCAGCAGGATGTTCAGGTATTCCTTCTCAGTTTTCGTATATTCCGTCACGGGCTTCGGGTCCACCAGCGGATTTTTCGATTCATCCACCGCCAAGGCGGGCAGCGCCATGCTCAGGCATGCCAGGCAAATCAGCGCCAAACGCAGCAATTTTTTTGTCGTTCGCATGTTTTATTCCTCCGTTGCTGTTTCAGGGCCGCGCAGAGCGCCTGCGCCGGCCGGAATCAACCGCCTTGCGGCTTACCCGGCTAGTATACACCATTTTCCAGTTCATTGCAAGATACGGGCGAAAATTTGTTACAATCTTGTTACGCTTTTAATGCATTCTCGCGTCTGGGCTTGATAAAATGGGAAAAAGGAGATAGAATAGGAAGGAACATCTCTCAGGGCGTACTGTTCCGGGAAAAACAAAATAAAAGGAGAGGGCTATTTATGGGCTTCCTGCAGGGAAAAACCGCGATTATCACAGGCGGCGGCCGCGCAGTGCTGGAAAGCGGCGCGTGCGGCTCCATTGGCTATGGCATCGCCACGGCTTATGCCAAGGAGGGCGCGAATCTGGTGCTGACGGGGCGGAACATGCAAAAGCTGCTGGACGCGAAGGAGGAACTGGAGCGCCTGTACGGCGTTCAGGTGCTGCCGCTGCAGGCGGACATATCCTCCGGCGCGGATAACGAGGCCGTCACAAAAAAGGTGGTGGACGAGGCGATCGCCGCCTTCGGCCGCATCGACGTGCTGATTAACAACGCCCAGGCCTCCGCCTCCGGCGTGACGCTGGAAAACCACACCACCGAGCAGTTCGACCTGGCCGTCTATTCCGGCCTGTACGCCGCTTTCTATTATATGAAGGCCTGCTATCCCCACCTGGCGAAAACCCAGGGCACGGTTATCAATTTCGCCTCCGGCGCGGGCCTGTTCGGCAATTACGGCCAATGCGCCTATGCCGCCGCCAAGGAGGGCATTCGCGGCCTGAGCCGCGTGGCCGCCACCGAGTGGGGCAAGGACGGCATCAATGTGAACGTGGTGTGCCCCCTGGCCTGGACGGCGCAGCTGGAGAAATTCGAAAAGGCGTATCCCGAAGCCTTTAAGGCCAATGTGAAAATGCCCCCGATGGGCCATTTCGCTAACGCGGAAACCGAGATCGGCCGGGTATGCGTGCAGCTGGCTTCGCCCGATTTCAAATACATGAGCGGCGAAACCATCACCCTGGAGGGCGGCATGGGCCTGCGGCCGTAAAGGCAAAAACGAGGAAATTGGGAATTTTCGGGGGAGATTTTCTTTGGAGAGCCAAAGAAGACCTCCCCCGCACCCCTTCAGAAAGCCGATTGGGTAAAATTGAGCGGCAAGAAATCGGTTCGCTTCTCCGCTGGCAAAGGGAAACGAAAGAGAAAAACGTTTGGTTTTCTGCAAATTGTTTTTCTATAAATATAGAAATGCAGCGCTAAAAGGCTCCCGCCGAAGGAAACGCCGGGGAAGCCTTTTTTAAATATTCCTTTGCAGGCGGAAAAGCCAGCGGCTATCTTAGGGCCCCGTTTTCCCCCAGTGGGCTTCCCAGATATTTTTATTTCGTTTCTATTGCAGAAATTGGAACAAAATTGCCAGCTGAATCGTCGTATAGAGGAACCGCGCAAAAAACGAAGAAGGATGTAAGGATGCATATGCGAAAAATGACGCGCCTTTGCGCGCTGCTGCTGGCGCTGCTGCTGCCCTGGGGGGCGCTTGGCGAAACGGACATATCGCTTTCCGTGGGGTATGACGGGCTGATTACCTATGGCAAGGCCCTGCCCGTGACCATTCGTCTGGAGAACCACGGCGAGGATTTTTCCGGCGTGGCGGCCATTGACATTGCCGTCAGCCGCACGGAATACAACCGCTACGAGCAGGAATTTTTCCTGGCGGCGGGGGCGGTGAAGGAATTCTGCTTTCCCGTGCGCATTGACAGCAGGCAAACCCGCTTCACGGCGGAGCTGCTGCAGGACGGAAAGCAAATCGCCGCCCGCACGGTGGAGGCCGTCCTGGTGGTCAGCCCCTCGGCGGGGCTTATCGGCGTGCTGTCCGACGACGCGCAGCGCCTTTCCTATATGAATATCGACCGAGACAGCGACGAATTATACCGCTCCGAATACTGGCAGATCGTGCCCCTGACGCGGGAAACCTTCCCGGCGGAGGCGCGGCTGATGCAGTCCTTTTCCATCCTGGCGATAGACGGCTTCGACCTGGCCGCCCTTTCCCCGGCGCAGCAGAGCGTGCTGGAAAATTGGCTGCTGGAGGGCGGGCTGGTGCTGCTGGGGGGCGGCGGCCAGGGAGCGGCCAGCTTCCCCTATTTTGAGGCGCTGTGCGGCCTTTCCGCCGGCGCGGCGCATCCGGCGGAGGATGCGACCCCCGCCCTGCTGGAGGCTCTGGGCGTCAGCGGCGAGGCCGCGGGAGAGGATTTTCTGCTTTCCTCCCTTTCCGGGGGAACCACCGTGATCGCCCAGGGGGATACGCCCTTGATTCAGCGGGCCCAGGCGGGCGGCGGCCTGGTTTACGCCGCCGCCTTTTCCCTGGGCGAGGCCCCCTTCCGCGCCTGGCGCTACGCCCATTCCTTCTGGCAGCGGCTGCTTTTGATGGATTGCCTGGATTTTTATCATCAGCGGCTGTATGCGGGCACGGGCTCCGACCAGAGCATGTTTTACCTGGCGGCGGAAATTCCCCTGGAAAACGACGGCGCGCTGGCCCCCGCCCTGCTCATCGCGGCGGCGCTGCCCCTGGGGGCGCTGCTTTTCTATTTCCTGCTGCGGCGGCTGGATAAGCGGCAATGGCTGTGGCTGGCGCTGCCGCTGTGGACGGCGGCCTGCGCCCTGGGCGTATGGGGCATGGCCCGGAATACGGAAATGAATCAGCCCGTGGCCCTGAGCGTCAGCACCCTGCGTCAGGACGCCAACGGCGGCTGGACGCAGGAAACCTCCCTGGCCGTGGCCGCGGGGCAGACCGGTATGCACGTCGTTTCCTCCCCCCGGGGCGAATTGCTTCCCTCCTCGGAATCGTATTATGATTATTATGACGATTCCGCCCCCGCCTCCCCCACGAAGCTGCGCTATCGCTTCCTTGCAGGGGCGCAAAGCGGCGTGGCGCTGGACCTGTCCGCGCCCTGGACGCGGCAGTATTTTTCCCTCTCTCTGGGGGCGGCCGCCGGGGCGGTGGAGGGCGCGGTGTGGATGGAAGCGGACGGCGCCCACGGAACGCTGACCAACCGGACGGGCTATCCCCTCACCGAGGGGGCCGTTTTCACCCCCTACGGCTTTTGCGCCGTGCCCGCCCTGGAAAACGGCGAAAGCTATGAATTTTCCCTGCTCTGGGCCAGCCTGAATGATCTGGATAACCCCGTGTACGAGCCGGGAGAGATGTACGAACGCCTGCTGAGCAGCGAAAGCTACTCCGCCTTTATCAGCGAATATTTCTATCATTCCACGCATCTCAAGCCGGGGCGGACGATCAGCGCCGATCCCGTCACCAGCCTGCGCGCCTCCATCGCCTATAATCTGGTGGGCTCGGGGCGGGGCGGTTCCTCCTGGGGCCAGGGAAGCTGGCGCAGCGTGAACCGGGGCTTTTATTACCTGGCCTTCTGCCCGGCGCTTCAGCCCACGGGGCTGCTGCTGGACGGGGTGGAGATCCCCCGCCAGCAGGGCGAGGGCGCGGTGTGCGCCCTGCTGCCCTTCCAGAGCGTCAGCCCCCAGGGGCTGATCTGCCGCATGCCGGGCCAGGATCGCTCCGTGCGCTGCCAGACCACGAAGGAAAACGCCCCCCTTTCCGAGACATACCCGGAGAGCGGTCGCTATTATTACGAGGCCTCCGAATGGCCTGCCTTCCGGTTTGTCCTGGATACGGCGAATATCCAGATTTCCAGCCTGACGCTTCAGGCGGATTCCTGGGGCGGCAACCTGGAAATGTATCTGTATGACGGAAAAGAATGGATTTCGCAGGCGCTGAATACGCGCGTGGAGAACCCCGGGCGCTTTATCGATGCGGAAGGGCAATTATTCGTGCAGTTCCGGGGCGCGGGAAACGCTTCCGTGACCGCGCCCACGCTGCTGCTGGAAGGGAGGGCGCGCTGATATGCTGCAAATAGAAGGCCTTACCAAGAAATACGGCAATTTCCTGGCCCTGGATCATGTATCCCTTTCCCTGGGAGAGGGGGAGCTTCACGGCTTCGTGGGCCCCAACGGCGCGGGAAAAACAACGACCCTGCGCATCCTGGCCACCCTGCTTTCCCCCACCTCGGGCCGGGCGGTGCTGGACGGGGTGGATATCGCCCGGCACAGCCGCCGGGCCCGGGCGCTGGTGGGCTATATGCCGGATTTTTTCGGGGTGTATGACAATCTGAAGGTTTCGGAATATCTGGATTTTTACGGCCGGTGCTACGGCCTTTCCGCAGAGGCGCGCCGCCGCGCGGCCATGCAGCTGCTGGAGCTGGTGAGCCTTTCGGAAAAGCGCGACGCATATGTGGACAGCCTGTCCCGGGGCATGAAGCAGCGCCTGTGCCTGGCCCGCGCCCTGATGCATGATCCTAAGCTGCTGATTCTGGACGAGCCCGCCTCGGGCATGGACCCCCGGGCCCGGGCAGAAATGAAGGGCATTCTGCGCACGCTGAAGGAGATGGGCAAAACGGTGCTGATTTCCTCCCATATCCTGCCGGAGCTGGCCGAGCTGTGCGATTGCCTGACCATTCTGGATCACGGTCATCTGGCCTTCACCGGCACGGTGGAGGCCCTGGCCCGGAAAATGAACGGGGACGCGCCCCTGGATATTCGCCTGGCGGAGGGCTGCGGCGAAGGGGATGTGGAAAGCGCGGTGCAGGCCCTGCGGGAAACGCCGGGCGTTTCCGAAATCACCCAGGAGGAGCCCCGGCTGCTGCGGGTGCGCCTGGAAGGGGCGGAGGACGCGCGGGCCGCCCTGCTGCGGGCGCTGATCGCCCGGGGCGTGCCGGTAAGCGATTTTCACCGGGCGGCCATGAACCTGGAAAAAGTATTTATGGAGGTGACGCAGGATGCTTAACCCCATTCTGGCTTCCTCGGCCACGCGGCGCATGCGCTCGCCCCGGACGGCGGCGCTGATAAGCGGCTACGGCGCGGCGCTTTTGCTGCTCTCCGCCCTGTTGATGAAGGATTTTTTCGCCCCCCGCATAACGCTTTCGCAAATGGGGCAGGGGGTAACCAGCTTTCTGTTTCTCACGGCGGCCCAGGCGGCGCTGCTGCTGCTGGTGGCCCCCGCCATGACCGCCGGGGCCGTGGCCGGGGAGCGGGAACGGCAAACGCTGGAGCTGCTGCTGGTAACGAACACGGGCTCCTTCCGCATTGTGGCGGGCAAGCTGATGGAAAGCTGCGCCTTTTTGCTGCTGCTGGTTTTTTCCTCGCTGCCGGCCCTGTGCCTGCCCCTGATCGCGGGGGGCGTGGGGCTTGCGCAGATATTGGAGGCCATTCTGTTTTTGATGGCGTGCGCCGTGGCGGCGGCCAGCGTTGGGCTGCTTTCCTCCTGCCTGGCCCGCACCACGGTGGGGGCGGCGGTGCTGAGCTATGTGCTGCTGCTGCTCCTGGGGGCGGCCTCGCTGCTTCCCGTAGCGGCGGGGTATCCCCAGCGGGTGACGGATATTCTGTATGATCCCGTCCAGTACGCCCGGCTGACCCCCCAGGGCGCGCTGGAGAGGCTTTCGCCCCTGCTGTTTTTCAATCCCGCCGCCGGGCTGTATTGCCTGCTGGAAAGCCAGACCCAGATTCTCCATGCCTCGCTGTATCACGGTTGGGGCCGGCTGTACGCCACCTATCTGCTGCTGAAGAAAATCGGGCTGGAGGCCGCCGCCTTCCTTTCCCTGGGGGCCCTGCTGCTGGGGGCGGGGGCGCTGACGGGGTTCAGCGCGCTGCTGCTGCGGCCCCGCGCGCCCCATAGAAAGAGGAAAAAATCATGAAGGAGCTGATTCGCGCCCTGGGCCCCGTCCGGCGGCGCATCCGGCTGGGCCGGGGGCTGCGAGGGGGCTGCCTGGGGCTGCTGGCAGGGGCGGCGCTTTGCCTGGCGCTGAACGCCGCCGCCTTTCTGCTGCCCCTGCCGGGGCGTGCCCGCCTGCTGCCGCCGCTTTTGCTGCTGCCCGCCGGGGCGGGGGCGCTGGCCTGCGCCCTGTGGCCGGTGGGGCCGGGGCGGGCCGCCCGGGCGGCGGATGCGGCGGGGCTGATGGAGCGCGCCCAGACCGCCCTTTCCCTGCAAGAGGATTCCCCCATGACGCGCCTGCAGCGGGCGGACGCCCTGCGCGCCCTGCGGGAGTTGAATCCCCGGCAGGTGCCCCTGCCCCGGCTGGGGCGCTGGCTGGCCGCCGCGGCGGCAACCGTCGCCCTGGCCGCGCTGCTGCTGGCGCTGCCCAATCCCCAGGCGGCGGCCGTTCAGCGCATAGAGGATTTTCAGCGGCGCATGGAGCAGGCGGAGGAGCAGCTGCAGCAGGCGACGGAAAAGGCCGCCGATCCCCTCTCCCCCTCGGAGCGGGAGGAGCTGCGCCGCCTGCTGGACGAGCTGCGCCGAGAAACGGGCCGGGCGCGGGATTCCCTGGACGCGCTGCTGGCGCTGGACGCGGGGGAAAAGCGGCTGGAACAGCTGCAAGACGCTTGGGCGGCGCAGAACCTTGCCGCCCTTTCGCAGGCCCTTGCCCAGGCGGGGCTGAACGCCCCTGCCGCCGCCCTGGAGGCGGGGGAGCAGGAGGCCCTTACCCAGGCGCTTTCCGGCCTGGACGCTTCCGCCCTGGAACAGGCGGGGGAGGGCCAAGCCCAGCCGGTGCAGGCCGCCCTTTCCGCCGCCGCCCAGGCCCTCGCCCAGGGCCAGACCGCCCAGGCGGTCCAAGCCCTCTCGGGCGCGCAGGCAGCCTCCGGCCAACAGCAATCGGCGCTGGAAAATGCCCGCCAGGCGCTGGACGCCCTGCGAAGCGCCCTGCAAGGGGGGCAATCGGCCATGCGTGCCAGCGGCCAGAGCAGTCAGGCAGGTCAGGCCGGACAATCGGGCCAGAGCAGCCAGAACGGCCAAAATGGCCAAAGCGGGCAATCGGGCGCGGAGGGTCCGGCCCAGGGCCAGCCGGGCGGCGCGGGCCAGGGCTCCTCCAACCAGGCCCAAGGCTCCGCTCAGGGCGATCAGCAGGGGGGCCGGGGCAGCCGGGAGCCCCGCTATCGGGAGGAGCAATTCGAGGAAATCTACGATCCCACCCGCTTATCCGCCGGAGAAACCGCCCTTTCCGCCGCCGGGCAAAGGGGCGAAGGGGAATCCACCCAGATGCAGCTGGGCCCCGGGGCGGGCAGCGCGGAGGGCTATGTGCCCTATAACCGGGTGCTGGGGGAATACGCCGAAGCCGCGGCCCTGGCTGCGGACAGCCAGGCCCTTTCCGCCCAGGCAAAAAAATGGGTGGACGATTATTTCGCCGCCCTCACCAATCCATAAGCGAGGTATGCAGACCATGATAAACACCCAGGAAATTGAATCCTTCGCCCAGCGCTACGAGGCCATTCGCCGGGAAATCGCCAAGGAAATGGTCGGCCAGGAGGCGGTGGTGGAGCATCTGCTGCTGGCGGTGATCGCGGGGGGCAACGTGCTGCTGGAGGGGGCCCCGGGCCTGGGAAAAACCCACCTGGTGCGCACCCTGTCCAAGGTGCTTTCCCTGCCCTTCTCCCGCATCCAGTTCACCCCCGATCTGATGCCCGCCGATATTACGGGCACCAGCATCCTGGAAAAAACCGAGGGGGGAAGCGCCTTCCGCTTTCAGGAAGGGCCGCTGTTTGCTTCCCTGGTGCTGGCGGATGAAATCAACCGCGCCACGCCCAAAACCCAGTCCGCCCTGCTGGAGGCCATGCAGGAGCACGCCGTCACCGTATCGGGGGAAACGCGGCCCCTGCCCGAGCCCTATTTCGTCCTGGCCACGCAGAACCCCATCGAGCAGGAGGGCACCTATCCCCTGCCCGAGGCGCAGCTGGACCGGTTTCTCTTTAAGGTGCTGGTGCCCTTCCCCACCCTTCAGGAGCTTTCCCAGATCATGGATTACACCGTGAAGGAGCACGCCGCCGCCGCCCAGCAGGCAGCCGACGGGGCGGAGTTGCTGCGCCTGCGGGCGGTGGCCCGGCAGGTGCCCATCGCCCCGGCGGTGCAGGATTACGCCCTGCGCCTGGTGGTTTTCTCCCATCCGGAGAATGCCCAGGCCCCCGAAAGCGTCCGGCGCTTTCTGCGCTTTGGGGCCAGCCCCCGGGCCGCCCAGGCCATGCTTTCCGCCGCCCGGGTGCGGGCGCTGCATCAGGGGCGCTACAACGTGGCCTTTGAGGATATTCGCTTCGTGGCCCCCGCCTGCCTGCGTCATCGCCTGGCTCTGAATTTTGAGGCCCGGGCGGAGGGCGTGGACATGGAGGCGCTCATTGACGGGCTGCTTACCGCCGCCCAGGCGGAATAAGGAGGCCCTTCATGCTCACCGATGCGTTTTTAGCCCGGCTGGACGCGCTGCGCCTGGCCGTTCGCGGCGCGGCCCAGGGCGGGGCGGGGGGCGCGCGGCGTTCCCGGGCGCTGGGCGCCTCCGCCGAGTTTTCGGATTTCCGGGAGTATGCCCCGGGGGACGACATTCGCCGCCTGGATTGGAACGCCTACGCCCGGTTCGACCGCCTGTTTCTCAAATTATTCCAGGAGGAACGGGAGGCGGCCGTCACCGTGCTGCTGGATTGCAGCGGCTCCATGGCGGCCAAATGGGAAACCGCCTGCAAGGCGGCGGAGGCCCTTAGCTATCTGGCCCTCATCGGCGGCGATCGGGCGCGGCTGTGCTTTCTTTCCGAGGAAGGCCCCCGGCCCGCCCCCTTTTTCGCGGGCCGCGCCGCCTATCCCCGTTTTGCCCAGGCCCTGGCCCGGGAAGCGCCGGCGGGGGCCCTTGTGCTGGCGGAGTGCTTAAAGCGCGTGGAGCCCTGTCCCCCGGGGCTGAGCCTCTTGATTACCGACGGTTATCAGGAGGGGGGCCTGGGCCCCGCCCTGGATCTTCTGCGCTACCGGCGGCAGGAGTGCGCGGTGGTGCATGTGCTGTCCCCCCAGGAGATGCGCCCCCAGGCGGAGGGCGCGCTGCGGCTCAAGGACGCCGAGGGCGGCCCCGATCTGGAATTATCCGCGGATGGCCCCGCCCTGCGGGCCTACGAAGCCGCGCTTCAGGATTTTCTGCGTTCCGCCCGGGGGGATTGCGCCCGGCGGGGCGCGCCCTATCTGCTGCTGACGGGGGATGCGCCCTTCGAGCAGGCTTTCCCCTCCGCCCTGGCCCAAAGCGCGCTGATGGGGTAGAGAACGGGAAAATGCGAGGGAGGTAATGTGGGGAGGTAATGCGGAGGAACCATTCTTTGGAGGCCAAAGAATGGTTCCCCCGCGCCCCCTCCAAGAAAGCCGATTGGATAGGAAAGGGATATAAGAAACCGGCTTGCTTCTCCGCAACTTTTCAAACCAACCACAAAGGAGCGATTCGCATGCATTTTCTCGCCCCCCTCTGGGGCCTGGGGTTTCTGGCCCTGGGCGCGATCCTGGCGTTCTATCTGCTCAAGCGGCGATACAAGGATTTTCCCGTGCCCAGCACCTTTCTTTGGCGCAAGGCCCGGCAGGATTCCTCCGCCAGTCATCCCTTTCAGCGGCTGCGGAAAAACGCGCTGCTGCCGCTGCATTTACTGCTGGCGGCGGCGCTGGTGCTGGGGCTGATGCGGCCCGCGCTGGGCGGAGGGCAAGGGGGCGAGGCGGTATTGATTTTTGATCTTTCCGCCAGCATGCAGGCCCGGGAGGGGGAGAAAACCCGGCTGGAGCAGGCGGTGGAGCAGGCCCGGGGCGTCATATCCGGCCTGAACAAGGAGGACGCCGTCACCATCCTGACTGCGGGAACCGCCGTGGGCCAGCCCCTGAGCCGTTCCCTGGATCGGGAGGCGGCCTATCGCGCCCTGAGCGGCCTGCGGGCGGAGGACGGCGGCGCGGACATTGCGGCCGCGCTTTCCCTGGCCCAGGCCATGGAAAAGGAGCTGGGGCCGCTGGACATTCGCGTCTTTTCGGATGATTACGCGCCGCCCGAGGGGGTGGGCGCGATGAACGCTCAAACGCCCCTCGCCAACGCGGCGGCGCTTTCCTTCACGGTGGAAAACGGGGCGGGATACGCCCGCGTCGCCAATTTCGGCCCGGCCCAGGCGGTGCGGGTGGCCTGCTATGCGGCGGGCGAATTATGCGACGCGCGAACGCTTTCTCTGGCCGAGGGGGAAACGGCGGGCGTTTCCCTTTCCGTACCCGATTGCGCCTATGCCTGGATCCAGATTTTCCCCGAAGGGGCGGATGCGCTTGCCGCCGACAACCGGGCCTATTGGATTCCCCGGCTGCAAAAGCAATACACGGTGGCGCTGCTGGGGGTGGAAAGCGTGTTTCTGGAGCGGGCCCTTGCCCTGCGGGAGGATATTCAGGTGGTGCGGGCGGCGGCGGGGGATGAAACGGTACAGGCCGATCTATACGTCTACGGCGACAGCCCGCTGATTTTCTCCCTGGATCGGGATACCGAAATTTACGCCGAGCCCGAGCAAGCCCCGGAGGGCCCCCTGGAGCTGACCGACCTCCGTTTCCCCGGCGTTACGCTGGAGGGGGTGACGCTGCGGGCCTATCGCCCGCTTTCCCAGCTGGACGCCTTCACCCTCATGATCGTAAAGGGCCGGCCCGTCATGATCGAAACAGACCGGGCCGTGGCCCTGGGCTTTCGCCTTTCGGATACCAATCTGCCCCTGAAATACGATTTTCCCCTGCTGGTGCAGGGGGTGCTGTCCATCCTGCTGCCCACGGCGGCGGCGGATGTGGGCGGCGGGGAATGCGGCCAGCAGGTGATCGTTCGCCTGCCGGGGGATATGGAAAGCGCGGCGATCCGCTTGCCCGGCGGGCGGCGCGTCGCCGCCTCCTCCCCCGAGGCCTGGGGCGAAAGCGCGCCCTTTGCCGATACCTGTCAGGCAGGGCTGTACGCCCTGGAAATCACGGGCGGCGCGTCTGCGGGAACCCGGTATTTTTCCCTGCGCGTGCCCGAAAATGAAAGCGATACCCGGCGGCTTTCCCCCGGCGTTTCCGGCCGGGCGGGGGGCGCGGCCCAGACGGCGGGGGCGGATTTAACGCCCTATTGCCTGCTGCTGGCGCTGGCGCTTTTGCTGCTGGAATGGGAGGTCAGCCGTCGTGTGGATTGAATTAAGCGCGCCCCGCTGGCTGCTGCTTCTGCCGGTTTGCGGCGGGCTGCTGTATCTGATCTGGCGGCGCAGGCCCGGCAAGGGCGTGAAGGCGCGCCTTTCCCTTTGGCTGCACGGGGCCGTGGCGGCGCTGCTGGCGCTGGCGCTGGCGGGAGTTTCCGTTTCCGGCGGCGCGGGGCAAAAAACCGCCTGGCTGCTGCTGGACGTATCCGCCTCCATGGCCCGGGCCCCGGGGGCGGAGGAGGCCGCCGCCCAGGCCCTTTCCGCCCTGGAGGGGCGGCGGGCGGGGGTGATCGTCTATGGCAAAAACGCCATGGTGGAGCAGGCCCTGCAGGAAAACCCCGTCTTTTCAGGCGTCACCGCCCAGGCGGATCCCTCCGCCAGCGATCTGAACGGCGCGCTGGCCCTGGCGGCGGCGCTGCTTCCCTCGGATACCGACGGCGGCGTAGCCGTTATCAGCGACGATTTGCTCTCCCCCGTGGATTCCTCCGCCCTGGCCGCCCGGGGCGTGGCGGTGAACGCCCTGCGCCTTTCCGCCCCCTTGAGCCGGGATGCGCAGGTGAGCCGCGTTTCCGTACCCGCCCACGCCTATCAGGGCCAGCGCGTTCCCATCACCGTCACGGTGCACGCCTCCCAGGGGGGCGAGGCCACGCTGCTGCTGTATGAAAATCACGCCGTCGCCGCCGTCAAGGAGGTTACGCTCCGGGCGGGGGAAAACGCCTTCGCCTTTGAAGCCACGGCGGAGGCCGCGGGCGTCGTCACCTACGAAGCCCAGGTGGTTTTCCCCGGGGATACGGTGGAGCAAAACAACCGTCTGGGGGCCTACGCCCGGGTTTCGGGCGTGCCGGGAATCTTGCTGGCGGAGGGGGCCCCGGGCGAAGGGGAGGAGCTGAAAAAGCTGCTTTCGGCGGCGGGCATGCAGGTGGAAACCGTGCTGCCCGCCATGCTGCCGGACGCGCCCGAGGGCTACACCCCCTATCAGGCCGTGGCCCTGGCTAACGTGGATGCGGACAGCCTTTCCGCCGCCCAGATTTCCGCCCTGGAGGGCGCGGCCCGGGAGCTGGGGCGCGGCGTGGCGGTGTTCGGCGGCGATTCCAGCTACGCCCTGGGCAATTACCGGGGCAGCGCGCTGGAGGACATGCTGCCCGTTACCATCGACGTGAAAAACCAGATGGAGCTGCCCTCCGCCGCGCTGGTGCTGGCGCTGGATAAATCGGGCTCCATGACCGCCGGGCAATACGGCGTGACCCGCCTGGATGTGGCCAAGGAGGCCGCCTGCCGCGCCCTGGAAACGCTGACGGAAAAGGATTTCGCCGGGGTGATCGCCTTTGACGACGCGGGAAAATGGGCGGTTCCCCTCGCCCCCGTAACGGACGCGGCCGCCATGCAGAAGGCCGTGGGCGCTATCCGGGCGGATGGCGGCACCAGCTTTTATACCCCCCTGCGCATGGCATGCGACGCGCTCAAGGGCGTATCCGCCCAATATAAGCACGTCATTTTCCTCACCGACGGCGAAGCGGGGGATACCGGCTATGAAAAAATTGTGCAGGAAATGGCGCAATCGGGCGTCACGCTGACCACCGTGGCGGTGGGCGAGGGCGCGGACGCCCAGGGCCTTGCCCTGCTGGCCCAGGCGGGCGGCGGGCGCGCCTACGTCGCCGGGGAATTCGACAACGTGCCCAAAATCTTCGCCAAGGAAACGCTGCTCATTTCGGGGCGCTATGTGCAAAACCGGGTGTTCACCCCGGTTGTAACGGATGAAAGCATGACGGATTTTTCCGGCTTTCCCACGCTTTCGGGCTATCTGGCCACAACGGAAAAGCCCCTAGCCACCGTTTCCCTGGCCAGCGACCGGGAGGAGCCCATCCTGGCCTGGTGGCAATACGGGGCGGGCCGGGTGCTGTGCTGGACCAGCGATACCCAGGGGGCCTGGAGCGAAGGCTTCCTGCGCTGGGAGCAGGCCGCCGCCTTTTTCGGCGGCATGATGGCCTTTGTGCTGCCCCAGGAGGCCCAGGCGGGGGAGGTGCGCCAGGAAAACGGCCGCCTTTGCTATACCGCCCCGGAGGGGGCGGAGGGCCGGGCGGAGGCGCGGATTCTCGCCCCCGACGGCAGCGCCCTAGCCCTGCCGCTGGAGCGCGTTTCCCAGCGGGAATATGAAGCGGCCTGGGAAGCGCCCGCTCCCGGGGCCTACGCGGTGAAAATCACGCTTACCCAGGAAAACAGCCCGGCGCTTTCCTGCCTGGGCGGCGTGGCGACTCCCTATGCCCGGGAATATGATCTGCGGACGGCGGAGGGCGGCGCGTTGGAGCGCCTGTGCCGGGAAACGGGAGGCTCCCTGACGGAGAACCCCCAGGAGCTGCTGCGCTTTCCCCCTTCCTCCGCCCGGGCCCGCGTATCCCTGACCCCCTGGCTCACGGCCCTGGCCCTTCTGCTGCTGCTGGCGGATATCGCCCAGCGCCGCCTGGATTGGGCCCCGCCCGGCGGGAAGGCCGCGCCGCGCGCCCCGTCCGCATCCCCTAAGCCTTCCCCCAAGCCCAAAGCCGCCCCCGCTTCTCCGCCCCCCGCCGCAGAGCAGCTATGGAAGAACCTACAGAAAAGAAAACGGATGTGATACCGCGGGGCGAACCGCGCTTTGAACAGCCGCCCCGTTCCTCCGCTAACGCCCCGCATTCTCTTACCCCCTTCGCCCTTGCTTCCTTTCCGGAAATATGATACAATTAGAAGGAAACAAAATTGATCCGCGGCGTTCCGTACCGGGGGCGGCTCTGTTTTTTCTACGCCTCGATACGCCCGAAAAAAATGCAAGCGTCGCCCCAGCAAGGAGAGAGAAGCAGTGGCCGTCAGCGAAAAAACCGCTATTCGCCGGAACAGATGGAAAAGAAAAATTTTGGAAATCGTGCGCACCGAGCCCAATGCCAGCCGCATTCTGATTAAGCGCCTAAGCGGTCTGAGCATGGAATCCACCCTGAGCATGGTGGAGGAGTTGCTTTCCGAGGGCCTGATTGAAAGCGTGGGCAAAATGGACGACGGCAAGGTGGGCCGCAAGGCCACGCTGCTGCGCATCCGGGGAGACGGCGGCTATTTTATCGGCGTGCGGTATAACGCCGCCTCGGTGACGGGGGTGTGCATGGATTTTTCCCAGCGGGTGGTCTGCCACAGCGGGGAGGAACTGAACGCCGCCCCCAACAAGCAGCAAATGCTGGACGCGCTGGAGCGCTGCATTCAGGATCTGATTTCGCAATTGGGCCAGCGCAAGGAGCGCCTGCTGGGCATCGGCGTCGGCGCGCCCGGCACCATCGACCCCGTGCGCGGCGTGGTGGCCCGCTATGTGCATATTCCCGATTGGAAGGATGTGCCCCTCAAGGCGCTCATCGAAAAGCGCTTCGGCCTGCCCACCTATGTGGAGCACAGCGTGAAATGCGCCACCCGCGCCGCCATGGCCCAGCCCGAATACGCCGATTGCAGGGATCTGCTATATCTCAAAATCGATCGCGGCCTGAGCATGTGCGTGGTGATCGACGGGCAGGTGTACAGCGGCTCCAGCTATCTTTCAGGCGAAATCGGCCATATCCATGCCGAGGATAACGGCATCGCCTGCGAATGCGGGCGCACGGGCTGCCTGGAAACCATCGCCTCCAACGATGCGATTTACGCCGCGGCGGAGCGCGGGCGGCGGGTGAACCCCGCGCGGTTCGCCGTGCTGAACCGGCTGCTGGCCGAGGGCCACCGCCTGCGCATCGAAACGCTATGCCTGGCCGCCCAGCAGGGATGCGACGGCTCGCGCCAGGTGCTGGCCAAGGCTGGCCGCGCCGTGGGCGACGCCCTGGCCGCCGCCACCGTGCTGCTCAACCCGGCGGAGATTATCGTGGCCGGCCGCCTTTCCGCCTCTCAGGAATTTTGCCAGGCCCTGCAAAAAACGCTGGATGACCGCTGCTTCCCTGAAAGCCTGGCCGCCGCCCGGCTCTCCTTCACCGGCAGCTTTTCCACCCAGGACGCCCAGGGCGCGGCGCTGCTGCCCTTCCTGAAGCAATTCGACGTGGAACAGGGCGGCGATTCGCTGCTGGATTGATCCAGGCGCGGCCCGAAAAAATCTCCCCAAGGAGGCAAGCGCATGCAGGAGGAAGCGCTGCGGGCCGCTATCGCCCGCAACATCGCCTTTTATCGCCGCCAACAGGGGCAAACCCAGGCCGAACTGGCGGAGCAATTAAATTATTCCGATAAATCCGTCTCCAAATGGGAGCGGGGCGAGGGTGTGCCGGATATTTACATTCTGGCCCGCCTGGCGGAAATGTACGGCGTGACGGTGAACGACCTGGTATGCCTGGAGCCGCCCCAGCCCCGCCGTCGGCCTCCCTATCTGCTGATTACGCTGCTTTCCCTGGGCCTGGTCTGGCTGGTGGCGGCGGTGGCGTTTTTCGCGTGCCTGCTGCTGTGCCCCGGGCTGCCCCGGCTGTATATGTGCTTTATTTACGCGCTGCCCGTGTGCGCCATCGTGCTGGTGGTCTTTTCCGCGCTGTGGGGCAATCGCTGGCTTCAGGGCGGGGCCGTCTCCCTCCTGCTGTGGACCCTCGCCCTCTGCGTCCACCTCACCGTGCGCCAGCCCGGCGTGCAATTTATCTATATCATCGCGGGCGTGCTTCAAGCCCTGACCGTGCTTTGGTTCCTGCTTAAAGCGAGAAAGTGATTTTTAGATATAATATATAATGATGCGGGAGGGGGTTCTTTGTGGGACAAAGAACCCCCTCCCGCGCCTTAAATTATACACACTCCTCAATCTCCGCCAGCGAGGCGGCGAAATGGACGCGGCTGAATTGAGCGGGGTCGGCCAGGCCTTGGGCCAGCATAGCCTGGAAGAGCGCCCGCAGCCCCTCGTAATAACCGTCCAGATTATAAAACACGCAGGGAGCGTTCAGCTGGCCCAGGGAAAGGCGGGACGTCACCTCCGCCGCCTCCTCCAGGGTGCCCGTACCGCCGGGAAAAATGATAAAGGCGTCTGCCAGGGCGATCATGCGGCTTTTGCGCTCCGCCATATCCCGGGTGACGATCAATTGGGAGAGGCCCTCCTGCTGAAGGCCCGCTTCCATGAAAAATTCCGGCTCCACCCCCGTAACCCTGGCCCCCGCCGCCAGCGCGCTTTGGGCCAGCGCGCCCATCAGCCCGGATTTGGAGCCGCCGTAAACCAGCCCGTGGCCGTTTTCGCCGATCCATTGGCCCAGGGCCCGGGCCGCCTGGGCCAGACGGGGATCCTTCCCCGGCCGCGCCCCCAGAAACACTGCGATTTGCATAAGCTTCCTCCTATTCCTCCGCCGCCAGCAACTCGCCATAGCGAAGAACGGGCGGCTCGCCGTAAAGCGCGTCGTAATCCGCGCCCAGGAAACAGCCGAAGCTGGTGACCGCCTCAAAGCCCAGGGCCTTGTAGGCCTGACAATCCGCCTGCATAATGGCCTCGTCCAGCGTCAGCTTTTTCGGGGGCTTCTGCCAATCGGAATACAGCGAGCAATCCATCCAGTATTCCAGCACCTGCGCCCCCTTGCTGCCGAACAGCTTCAGCAGCCGCTGAAGCGAACGCGCCTCCGCCGCGTTTTTTTCGCAGGCGGGGTCCAGCAGCGGGCGGTGGAGATCCCGCAGGAAGGGCGCATATTCCAGCGTGACGCCGGGCAGGGGCATAATTTTCTCCGGCCCGGCCATGGCGTCCAGATAGGCCAGATACGAAAGGCTGGCCTGGCGATTGTATTTGCGAATGCCCCGCAGCATGGCGTTGACGATCAGCATTTGCTGATCGCCGGCGGATAGGCCCCGGCAGGCTGGGCAATGGCAGGCCGCGTCCTTCTGATCATCCAGCCAGAAGAAATAGCGATCAGAGCCGGTATCCAGCTGCCGGGTCAATTCCTCCGCCCGCTTTTCCACGAAGAAAAGCGCGTCGGCCTGGGAGGGGCAGAAATTCGCGTCCGGCGTGCGCGCGCCCTCCCGGTTCATGCGGAACCAATGGGGATGCGTTTGGAACAGCGCCCGGGGCAGCAGCCAGGACATGGCGTGGGCTTCGTATTCCACCGTGATTCCCATGCAATTCAATTGATGAAACAGGCGCTTGGTCTCGGGCAGCAGCCTGTGATAAAGCGCCCATTCCAGGGAATGGCGCGCGTCCGGGCCCCCGGCGGGATGAATGCCCAGGGCGTTGATTTTTGCCGCCTGCAGCCGCTGGGGCCAGGCGGGGTGAAGATCCTGGGGGTTTAATACGATACCGCGCTTTGAAAACATGCGTGGCCTCCCTCTTTTGTATTTGCCATCCGTCGGCGCAAACAGCCTTTTCCGTCGTCTATTTTACAGGAAAACGCCCCTTCCTGCAAGCCTGCTTGGATGGATTTGCTCTAGGGGAATAAAAAAGCGGGTGAACCGCGCTTTCAGGCGATCCCCCGCATTATTCGCGTTATTATTGCTTCCTTCACGCCTCCATGGCCTGGGCGGTTTCCAGGTTGTAAAGGAACAGCTTGATGCGCCGCAGGGCCTCGGCCAGGCGGTTATCCGCCGCCGCGTAGGAAATGCGGCAATAGCCCGGCGCGCCGAAGGGCCCGCCCGGAACCACCGCCACCTGGGCGTATTCCAGCAGCAGCTCGGCCACATCGCCGTCGCTTTGAATCTCCCGGCCGCCGTACTGCTTGCCGATAAGATTTTTCACATTCAGCATGATATAGAACGCGCCCCGGGGCACAAAGCAGGATACCTGGGGCATCCGGGCGATCAAGCCCAGGGCCAGTTCCCGCCGCCGGGCAAAGGCCGCCGCCATCTGAGAAACGCAGCTTTGATCCCCCGTCAGCGCGGCCAGCCCCGCCGCCTGGGCGATGGAATTGGGGTTGCCGGTGGCGTGGCTCTGATAGGCGCTCATGGCGGCGATCAGCCGTTTGGGCCCCGCCGCGTAGCCCAGCCGCCAGCCCGTCATGGCGTAGGCCTTGCTCCAGCCGTTAATCAGCACCGTGCGGGCGTAAATCGCCGGAGAAAGGGAGGGCACGGACGTTGCCTCCGCCCCGTCGTAGAGCAGCTTATCATAAATCTCGTCGCTGATGATATAAAAATCCTTTTCCACCGCCAGCTCGCCCACGGCCAGCAGCTGCTCCCGGCTCCAGACCGCGCCGGTGGGATTGCTGGGCGAATTGAGGATGATGGCCTTTGTGCGCTCCGTCACGGCGGCGCGAATGCGCTCGATGGGCGGGATGAAGCCCTCCCCCTCGTCCGCATACACCCATACCGCCTTGCCCCCCGCCATGCCGATCATTTCGGGATAGCTCACCCAGCAGGGCGCGGGCAGAATCACTTCGTCCCCGGGATCCAGCATGGCCGCCAGGGCGTTCACCAGCGCCTGCTTCGCGCCGTTGCAGATTAAAACCTGGCTTGCGGAATAGGAAAGTTCCTTCTCCCGCAGCAGAAAATCGCATACCGCCTGGCGCAGCCGCGGCGTGCCCGCAGCGGCGGTGTAGCGCGTTTCCCCCTCGTCGATGGCGCGCTTCGCCGCTTCCCGGATGAACGCCGGGGTGTCAAAATCCGGCTCCCCCGCGCCCAGGGCGATAATATCCTGCCCGCTTTCCCGCAGCTCCGCCGCCCGCGCGTTTATCTTCAGCGTTACCGAGGGGGCAATCCCCTGGCACAGACGAGAGATGGTTAAGGCCATAATAAATTCCGCCCCTTTCAGCGGCTCCGCCGCGTAATCTGCTTTTCGCATATTACATTCTATGCAAATTTCATTTCTCCTGCTATCAAAATAAAAAAACTTTTAAAAATGAATTTTTTTATTTTTTATCTTGCACAGAGCATGCGGACATAAAAATAGCTGCGGGGGAACCATTCTTGGGCGGGCGGCAATTTAAAAATTGCCCGCCCTCAGCCGCCCTAAAAAAGAGCGGCGCTCACCAGAATGGCTTCCCCCGCACCCCTTTCAAGAATGCCGTATGGGTTTGGCCGAAGCAAGCGATCTGCCGGCCTCTCCGCCAGCAAAAGGAAACAAGTTTCTCGCCGTATTTTCAATTTTTCCTTTGCGGAGATACGTTTTTCGCGCCCCAAAATTTTTCGTTTTCTCGATGGAGAAGCAAGCCCGTTGCTCCCGCCCCTATCCGCTCCAGAAATCCCCCTCAGGCCCCCTCCAGCGCGGCGGCCAGGGCGTCCAGGGTGAAGGGGAAGAGGGGCACGTCGAAGGAGGGGGCGGCAAGCAGCGCGGGCGGAAAGAAGAACACAACGCGGTTTTCCTCATCCGCGAAAAAGCACTGGGCGGGAGAAAATTCCTGCTCAAATTCGGCCCGGGTGATTTCGGGGCGGGCGACGCCCTCCGCCTGCAGGCGCTGAAACTCGGCATAGAGCCCGGGCAGCACGGCGGCGGCAAGCTGATCGGAGGATTCGCCCAGGTATTCGCCGTCCCGCAGGGTGAGGCCCCGGAGGGTGAGGGGCTCGCCCAGGTATTCGCCCGCCAGATCGAACACCTGGGCTTCCAGGGTCAGCAGCGTGCCCGCTTCGCCCCGGGACTGGGCTTTCTGCTGCAAAATGGAGAGAAAGCGATCGTTGTTGCAGGTCACGATGAAATCATGGCGCACCTCGTTGCGGCCGTCATAGCGCATGGCGGGCTCCTCGGCGAACATGGGCAGCACCAATTGCAGCATTTCATCCAGCGCCATGGCGTAGGTTTCGTCAATGAGAAGGGAGGCGTAATCCTCCCCCGTCAGATGGGGATAGGCGTAGGTGAAATGATAGGTCCAGCTTTTCTCATCGGGGAAATAGGCCTCCCCCTCGTTCCTTTCCAGGGCGGTCTCCGCCCGGGCCCCGGCGGCGCACAGCAGCAGCGCCAGGAAAAGCGCCGTCAGCCGCTTAGCCATTGGCTTCCCCCTGGGCGGAGAAGGAATTATACAGGAATTCGGCGTAGAGCGCGTATTCCGCCTGGCGCTCTGCCGGGAAGGTGAGGATGAGCCAATAGGCCCATTCGCTGCCCTCGGGGGCCACGCAGAGGGTGTAGGCCCCCTCCTCCAGCACGCTGAAGCGGCGCACATCCTCCATCACCCGCACATCCATCTGCCGGGCCTGGGCGCGGAAATCCATCAGCAGCGCCTCAAAGCCGCCTTCGGGCTGGACCGCGGCCTCGATGGACAGGCTGGCCGCGCCGTCCGCCGTCTGCCAGACCCGGTGGGCCGCGTCCTCCTGGGCCAGGCCCATAATGGAGGGCAGATTAAAGGAATAGCCGTATTCCTCGTTCACGGTTTCCTGCCAATCGGCCAGCATGCCGTCCTGATAGGTGGGCGAGAGGGAAAAGCCGTTCACGGTGTAGCCGTAGAGGGTTTCGGGGGCGCTGCGCAGAGAAACCCGGGCCTGGCACAGCCAGGTCAGCGCGTCCTCGGGCAGGGCCTCGGCGCTCTGGCCCATTTCGCCGTAATAGAGATACAGATCGCACAGCACGTCCGCGTCCGTTCCGTCAAAGCGGGTGGAATATACGGACACGCCCACCACGGGGTTTTCCTTCAGAGAGGATAAGTCAAAGCGCAGCGCGCCCTTTTCCGCCGTGATGCAGGGGCAGGTGGGGGCGGTGATTTCGGCATACGCGCCGCTGGTGAAAATATCGCCGTACATTTCAGCAATCTCCGTCTGGGAAAGCGTGGCCGCGCCCTGGAAAAGCTCGTTGCCGGAATAGGGCAGGGCCAGCTGATACAGCCCCAGGGTGAGCACGCCCTCCATCAGCGCCTGGCTGGGGGCCTCTCCCGCGGGCAGGGAATCCACATCCCGGTTCACCGCCGCGCCCAGCACCATTTCCAGCAGCGACGTCATGCCCAGATCCACCGTCAGCTCCATGGCCTGGGCGTCCCGCAGGGGGGCGGCCAGAGCGGGAGCGGCCCCCGTCAGCAGCAGGCACAGGCTCAGCAGCCACGCAACGCATTTTTTCATCTTCTGTTTCCTCCTTTTGTTTCGCCCGGCGCGAAGGCGGGGCGCTTCTTCGAGAATGGGGTTTGTTCGGGCCGTTCCCCGCGGATTCCGTGGGGTGTGGTTTTAGCGTGCCTTTACCTATAGTTATTATTTCTTTTCCTGCCGGTCTTTTTCATCCAGCAGCCGGGCCAGCGTCAGGGCGGCCACATTGCCCTCCCCCGCCGCCTTGGCCGCCTGATAGGGCATGCCCGCCGCGTCCCCCGCGGCGCAGACCAGGGGCAGGCTGGTTTGCCCCGCCGCGTCCCGCAGAATGTGCCCCCGCTCCGTGCGCAGCTCGGGCAGCAGCTGGGAGAGGGCCATCGCGGGGCGCAGAATAAATACGCCGTCGAATTCCCGGGCCCCCGCGTCGGTGGTCAGGCGGATTTTCTCCCCCGCCCGCTCCAAAGAAAGGGGCTTGCCCGGGGCGCGCTCCACCGCCGCAGCCAGGGCCGAAAGGGGGTGCGGCCGCTCCGCGTAATAGGCGGTTTTCGCCAGGGTGGCAAGAAAATTGGCCTCCTCCGCCGCCTCCGCCCAGCCGCCGATCACCGCGATTTCCTTGCCGCGATAGAGCATGCCGTCGCAGGTGGCGCAATAGCTGACCCCCCGGCCCACCAGCGCCTCCTCCCCCGGAAGCGCCCGGGCCCGGGGCGCGCCCGTGGCCAGCAGCACGGCCCGGGCCTGCACGATTTCCTGCCCCAGCAGCGCGGAAAATTCCCCGCCCATGGGCAGCACCCGCTGCACCAGCGCCTCCCGCAGTTCCGCCCCCGCGTCCCTGGCCTGGGCCTGCAGCCGGGCGGTCAACTCCGCCCCCGGGATATGGGGCACCCCCGGGTAATTATCCACCAGCGGCGCTTTTGCCAGCGCCCCCGGCCCGGCGGCCGCCAGCAGCACGCTTTTGCCCCGCAGCCGCAGCGTCAGCGCCGCGGCGCACCCCGCCGGGCCGCCGCCAATAATCAATACGTCGTACTTCATAGCTTCTCCCTTCGCCGCGCCCGCCTGGGGACGGCCCGCCTTCAGTATATCATTTATTTCTCCAAATATCCACACACATTTGAAAAGAAATTGTAACATTTAAGAGTGAAAAGAGTGAAAAGGCTGGCGTTTTACACCCATGCCGTTTTACGCCCATATTTACAATCCGGCAAACATTTGATATAATGGTCGCGAAAAAACGCTTGCTTTTCGCCTGGACGTTTCCCGCCTCTGCACGGGGAGCCCCCGGACGGGGCGCGTTTCTCAGCCATCGAAAGGAGCCGCCCAGCGTGAACGAGCAATTTAAACAATTCAAGCCTTTTCCGGTAAATGACAGTCATCACCATATCGAAGATGTGGAGCCGATAGAAAAAACAACGGAAACGTTCCGCCAGCTCATGGATTTCTTCGGCTACGACCGAATCCTTCTTTTGGCGCTGCACGATTGGATGCGGGAGGACGGCTGCGTCGATCCCACCAACAGCATGCGCGCCCTGTACGAAAAGCAGGCGCTTCAGCCGCGGGTGTACGCCTTTGCGGGGCTGCAGCATTTCGGCGATCAGCGCGATACCCCCCAGGGCTACCGGGAACAGCTGCGCCGCGCCTGGGAAATGGGCTTTGACGGCCTGAAAATGTGGGAGGAAAAGCCGGGGATGCGCAAGAAGCTGGGCTATGCGCTGGATAGCGCGCTGTTCGAGCCCTTGTTCGCCTATGCGGAGGAGCAGGGCGTTCCCATCACGCTCCACGCCGCCGATCCCCTGGAATGCTGGGATCTGAACGGTCCCCATGCGACGTATTTCCGAAGCCGCAATTGGCTCTGCGATGAAAGCTTCCCTCCGCGGCATCAGATTTATCAGGAAATCGAGGGCGTGATGCGCCGCCATCCGCGCCTTCGGCTATGCCTGGCGCATCTCTCCTGTGACGGGGAATCGGTGGAGGCGGCGACACGCTTCCTTTCGGATTACCCCAACACCGCCTACGACCTGACGCCCAGCGCATCGGTTTACAAGGCCGCCTCTCGCGACCCCCGGGCCTGGCGCGAATTTTTCCTTCGCTTTGCCGACCGGCTTCTCTATGGCACGGATATGTATAACGTGCCCCTGGCGCCGGACGGAACCCTCAAGGCCTGGGGGCTGTCCGCCGCGCTGCTGAGCCGCCGCAGCCTGGAGGAAAGCGAGCCCTTCGTTTTCCAGAATTACGCCTACACGCCGCTGCATCTGCCCGATGCGGCGCTTCAAAAGATTTATGTGGAGAATTTTACCGCACGGCTGGGCGAAAGGCCCCGGGCGATTGTGCCTGAACGGGCGCGGGCGGAATGCGCCCGGCTGGCGGACGCGATTCGGGCGGGCGAATACGGCGCGCGCCTGGGCGATGAGCGCGCGCTGCACCTGGAAAACCTGAAAAAGGCCGAGAAGCTGTTCGGCTGAGACGCTTTGCCGGTCAATAAAAAACGCTCTCGTCCCGCGATGGGAAAAAAGCGTCAAGTTGTTTTTATGCTTTCTGCTGGCTTCTCCGCCAGCAGCTTTTTGTGCCCCGCTTTTATCCAGGCGGCTTTCTTGGGGGGGCGAAACGACCGGCCTGCCTGCGGCAGGAGCGGCCTTCAGGCCGCAGGAAGCCCCGCGAGTCAACCAAAACAAGCGGCGGAAGCGGCAGCGAACCGCCGCGCCGACTGAGGCTGCGGAAGGGGGCGGTATTCTGATGAGCGCCGCCCTTTGTTCGCGGAAAAGCAAGCGGATTTCTTGTTTTCTGCCATTACCCAATCGGCTTTCTTAGAGGGGGCGCGGGGGAGGTATTCTTTGGCCTCCAAAGAATACCTCCCCCGCATTATTTTTTATATTACAACCCCAGCTTTTTCAGGCCGTTGAAGCTATCGGTGATGCACTGGAACACATCGCCCTCGCACTCGTCCTGCTCCACAACGAATTCCTCGATGCCGATTTCCAGGGCGGTTTTCACGATGGCGGGGAGGTTCAGATTGCCCTTGCCCACGGAGGCGAAGGTGCGGGGCACGCTTTCCAGAATGCCGGTGCGCACCTTGATGCCGTAATCCTTCACATGCATGTAGCGGGCGCGGCCCTTAAAGAGGCGCAGGCTGCTGGAGGGCTCGGTGCCGGCGCTGGTGAGCCAGTAAATATCGGGCTGGAAGCCCACATATTCGGGGGTGGTTTCGTTCAGAAGGATATCGATGCCCCGCTGGCCGTCCGGGAAATTGACCCACTCGAAGGCATGGAAATGATAATACATCGCATAGCCCAGCTCATGGAAGCGCTTGCCCGCCTTTTCCAGAATGGCGGCGTATTCGCGGAAGCCTTCGGGGGTCTGGGCCAGTTCCTTGGGAATGCCGTCCAGGCGGATCACATGGGTGCCCAGCACCTGCGCTTCGTGCATGATCTGATCGAATTCCTCGTCGATCTTCATGCTGTGGGCCAGGGCGGAATCGGCCTGCAGGCCGCAGGCGTCCAGCATTTCCTTCACTTCCTCCACCGTCATGAAGGCGGGCACGCTCATCTGCACCTTGGTGTAGCCAATCTTGGCGACCTTTTCCAGGGTGTCCTTCACCTGTTCCTTGCTGCCCATGAAATTGCGCATGGTGTACATTTGCAGAGCGATGGTAGCCATTGTTGTTTCCTCCTAATATGTTTGTTTTGGTGTTGGTGATTAACGTTTTCCCGGGGCGGCTTCGCCTTCCCGCTCCCCGCCCTTCGGCGGAGAAGCAAGCCGCGTTCTTTCCTCCAGCCTTTCCACAATCGGCTTTCTTGGAGGGGGAGAGAAACGACCGGCCTGCCAGTGGCAGGAGCGGCCTTCAGGCCGCAGGAAGCCCCGCGATTCAACCGAAACAAGCGGCAGCGAAGCACCGCGCCGATTGAGGCTGCGGAAGGGGGAAAATCATTCTTTGGCCTCCAAAGAACCTTCTCCCGCCCTTTTCTCAATTTATTACATATCCATCACCATTTCGGGATATTCCAGATAACCGGCGGCGAAGGGGGCGGGGCGCTCGCAGCGGGATTGCAGCTCGTAGACCCGGCCGGTATCGCAGCTGGCCTCGATGCCCTGGCAGGTTTCAAACACATGATAGATCAGATCGGTTCCGCAGCGGGGCTTGCGGCCGTTGCGGAGGGCGTAGGCCGCGTCCGCCGCGCCCAGGCCGCGCATGTTATCGCTGAAGGCGTGGGTGAGGGGCACTTCCATTTTGCCGCCGCCCGCGGCCAGCTCGATCATCAGGGGGCCGCCGAAATTGTTGGGGTCGTCCAGATACAGGCTGCCCTCGGTGCCGTGGATGGCGTAATTGCTGCCGCCCCCGCGCACCTCGCTGGTCATGCTCAGGCCGCAGAGCACGCCGTTTTCAAATTGCAGCGCGGCGGCGTAGCAGTTGGGCGCGTGATCCACGATCATGGGCTTGCCGTATTCCGGATTCTGGGGATGATGGAACACGCGGTCGGGGTTGTAGGTGCGGTAGAAGCCGGTGACGCGGCTGATATTGCCCAGCAGGGAAACCATGGCGGTGAGATAATAGCCGCCCAGGTCGTTCATATAGCCGCCGCCGGGGCAGAAGGCGAAGCGCTTTTCGCATTCCTTTTTCCAGTTTTGATGGGTGTAGCAGCGCTGCAAAAGAATCTCCGCCGAAATGGGCGTGCCCAGAATGCCGCTGTCGATGATCTGGCGGGCGGTCTGCACCCGCGCGCCCAGGAAGGTATCCGGCGCGGCGGTGAGGGACAGGCCCTTTTCCTCCGCGATGGCGCGCAGCTCCTTGGCCTGGTCCAGGGTGATGGCGAACATCTTCTCGCTGTGCACGTTCTTGCCCGCCAGCAGCGCCGCCTTGGTCACCTCGTAATGGGAGGTGGGGTAGGTCAAATTGATGACCAGCTCAATCTCGGGATCCTGATAGATTTCCTCGTTGGTCATGCAGCGGATGCCGTATTTCTCCGCCTTGGCCTGGGCGCGCTCGCGGATCAGATCGGCGCAGCCCACCACGTCCAGCACCTGGAAATATTCCACGGTGTTTTTCAGATAGATTTCGCTAATCATGCCGCAGCCGATGATGGCCGTTTTTACGGGCTTAAATTGCTTCATGGGGCTCCCTCCTTATTTTCATGGGTTTTTCTATACTGTATTGTAATGCTTTTTTCATCAGGCCGCAAGCACAAAACGCTCATTCATTAGCACAAATCGCTATTTTTTCATATACTCGCTGGGGGTCATGCCCGCGGTTCGGCGGAAAAGGCGGGAGAAATAATTCATATCGTCAATGCCAACGGCGGCGGCGATCTCCCCCACGCCGGTAAGCCCCGCGTCCATCAGGCGCTTGGCCTGATCCATGCGGCGCAGCTGGCGGTATTTGCCGGGGGAAACGCCTGCATAGGCGGTAAACAGGCGGCGGAAGCCGCTTTCGCTCATGCAGCACAGGGCGGCCAGCTCCCGGATGGAGGTTTCCTCGTAAAAATGGCGCTCCAGCCATTGCAGCGCGGGCTCCAGCCGCCCGGCGGAGCGCCCCTGGCGGCCGCTGAGCTGGCGGCTTACGGAGGTGAGCAGCTGATAGAGAATGCCCTTCATTTCCCCGGGCAGGTAGGTCATGCCGTAGTAGATTTCGTTCATCCGCTGAATATCCCGGGCGGCGGCCTCGCCGTCGATGCCCTCCAGCTTCAGCACCTCGTAGGGCGCGGCGAAATCCCGGCCCGCTTCATCCCGCAATTGAAAATTCACAAGCAAATCGCAATAGGGGCAGGGGACGCAATTGAAAAAGCGCACGGAATACCCCGAATGCTTGGAAAGGAAGAAAATATCCCCCCGGCTGGCGGGAATCTGCCGCCGGTCGCGGGTTTCGAACACCGCGTCCGCCCCCGAAAAATACAGCAGCCCGTGCTCCGGCCGGGCGTTGAGCCGGAAGGTGAACGCCTCTCCGTCCCGCCAGGTCTGCTGCATGGTATACAGCCCGGACACCTCGAAATCATGCCGCCACAGGCTTTCCAGCTCCATGCCGCCCTTCACCCCCTTTTTCTTCCTCTATGATACACAAATCCCGCCCTTTTGTATACCCTTTTTCAGCACAAACCGCCCTGCCGCCCTTGCGCTTTCAAGCGTTTTTTCTTATAATAGAAATAGATTTCATGAAGGAAGGGCTCCGGCCGCGGCGCGCCGGAGCGGGTGAAAAGCTATGCTGCTGTTCTTTCTGCGTCACGGCGATCCCATCTATAGCCCCGATTCCCTCACGCCCCTGGGGCGGCGCCAGGCGGAGGCCCTGGCCCGGCGGCTGGCCCGCTACGGCGTGGACCAGATCTTCGCCTCCAGCTCCAAGCGCGCCATGGAAACGGCCCAGCCCGCCTGCGAAATGATGAAAAAGGAAATGACGGTGCTGGATTGGTGCAACGAGGCTCACGCCTGGGCGCAGCTGGCCCTGCCGGGGGCGGATGGAAAAACGAACTGGATGTTTTCCCAGGAAAAATGGCGCGCGCTTTTCGTATCCGAGGAGGTGCGCGCCCTGGGCCGCGCCTGGTACACGCATCCCGCCTTCCGGGATACCCAGGCCCAGGCGGGCATTCTGCGCATTCAGCGGGAAGCGGACGCTTTCCTGGCAGCCCTGGGCTACGCCCACGACCTGGAAAAGAATATGTATTTTTCCGAAGGGGAAAACGCCCGGCGCGTGGCGCTGTTCGCCCATCAGGGCTTCGGCATGGCCTTCCTCAGCTGCGTACTGGATATTCCCTATCCCCAATTTTCCACGCATTTTGATATGGGCCATTCCGGCATGACGGTGCTGGAATTTCCCGAAAAGCCGGGCTGGAGCATTCCCCGGGCGCTGCAAATTTCCAACGATTCCCATCTTTACGAATCGGGGCTGCCCACCCATTATCAGAACCGCCTGTTCTTTTAACGCGCGCTTGGAAACACGCCCGGGTGCATTTTGAAAACCGCGCGCCATTCCCTGAAAGGAGCAAGAAATTATGATTCGCTTCGGCCCTGCGGGCAATTCCGATTCCTTCTACGCGGCGGGCTATACAAGCACCTGGCAGGCCCCGGCCTGGCTGCGGGGCATGGGCCTTTCCGCCTATGAATATCCCTTTGGGCGCGGGGTGCGCCTGTCCCCGGAGGCGGCGGAGAAAATCGCCGCCCAGGCCCGGGCTCAGGATATCGCCGTCAGCGCCCACGCCCCGTATTTTATCAACCTGGCCAATCCCGATCCCGAAAAGCGGGAGGCCTCCTTCCGCTATATTCTGGAAAGCGCCCAGGCGGTCAGCGCCCTGGGGGGCGACCGGGTGGTGGTGCATGTAGGGGCGGAAATGAAGCTGGAACGGGCGCAGGCCCTGGAAAACTGCCGGGCGGGGCTGCTGGAGGCCTATCGGCGGCTGGACGACGCGGGGCTTTCCCAGGTGCATCTCTGCCCCGAAACCATGGGCAAAAAAAGCCAGATCGGCGATCTGGCCGAAACGCTGGCTTTCTGCCTGCTGGATAAGCGGCTGATCCCCTGCGTGGATTTCGCCCACCTCCACGCCCTGACGGGGGGCTCCCTTCAGACGGAGACGGATTTCGCCCGCATTCTGGATGAAATGGAGGCCGTTATCGGCCTGGAACGCGCCCGGCAAATGCACATCCATTTTTCCACCATCGAATATACCGCCGCCGGGGAAAAACGCCATCACACCTTTGCCGAAAAGGAATACGGCCCCCGGTTCGAGCTGCTGGCCCCCCTGCTCAAGGGCCGTGGGTATACGCCCCGGGTGATCTGCGAATGCAAGGGCACCATGGCGGAGGACGCGAAGGAAATGAAGGAAATCTTCGACGCGGCGCAACCTTCCGCCCCGCTGGGGAGGGACGGGCATGGAGCATAGCGGCCATCGGGAACGGCTGCGGGCGCGCTATGCCGAAAGCGGCTTCGAGGGCTTCGCGCCCCACGAGGTGCTGGAGTTACTGCTCACCTTCGCCATTCCCCGGGTGAACGTGAACCCGCTGGCCCACCGGCTGCTGGAACGGTTCGGCTCGCTGCCCGGCGTGCTGGAGGCCGCGCCGGAGGAGCTGGCCCGGGTGGAGGGCATGGGCCCGCGCTCGGCGCTGCTTGTTTCCAGCCTGCTGCCCCTGCTGCGCTATTATGAGCGGGAACGCCTTTCGCCGCAGTTGGTGCTGACCAATGCGTTCCAGCTTTCCGCCTATTGCAAATCCCTGTTTCTGGGCGTGCAGAACGAGGCGCTGTATGTGCTCTGCTTTGATGCGAAGCTGGGGCTGCTGGGGGCGGAGCGGGTGGCCGCGGGCGGCCCGGCGGATGTGGCGGTCGCGCCCCGGGCGGTGGTGCAGGCGCTGCTGCGCAGGCACGCCGTCAGCGTCGTGCTGACCCATAATCACCCCAGCGGCGATCCCTCCCCTTCGGCGGAGGATCTGCGCCTTACCGCGGAATTGGAGCGCGTGCTCCAGGCCCTGGGCATCCGGCTATACGATCATGTGATCGTGGGCGGCCAGGAAACCTACAGCCTTAAGCTGCACGCCCAAATGCCCCCCGCCCCCGCCGGCGTCTCCCCCGCCCAGCAGCTCGCGGCGGAGCGCCCGCTGAGGAACGGGAAGAAGAAATAATAGCGATAATAGCGAATAAACCGCACAAACGAAAAGGAGCGCCTATGCGCAGAAAAAGAAAAAAATCCCTGGGGAGGGGGCTTATGCATCTTCTGTTTCGTCTCGCGCTGCTGGGGGCGGTATGCTTCGGCCTGGCCCTGGGCGCGCTGTATCTGCTGGAAACGCATGTGCCCGCCCCCAGCGGGAACAGCGACGCGCTGATCGTCCTGGGCGCGCAGGTGTACCCCTCCGGGGAATTGAGCCCGCAGCTGGAATTGCGCATGGAGGCCGCGCTGGCCGCCTATCAGGCTCAGCCCAGGCCGCTGATCCTCTGCGGCGCGCAGGGGGCTAACGAGCCCCTGCCCGAGGGCGAGGCCATGCGCCGCTGGCTGCTGGCCCGGGGCGTGCCCCAGGCGGATATGCAGGCGGAAACCGCCTCCCGCAACACCCAGGAAAACCTACAGAACGCCTGCGCGCTGCTGCCTGCCGGGGCCCGGCGCGTCACGATCATTACCAGCGATTATCATCTGCCCCGCGCGCTGCGCATTGCCCGCGATCTCGGCCTGGAGGCCGACGGCGTCGGCAGCCCCTGCAAGCCCGAATTCTGGCTGAAAAACCACTGCCGCGAAGTCCTCGCCTGGGGCAAGTACGTTTTGAGCCTGATAAAATGATATAGAGGTTCGGGGGAACCGTTCTTGGGCTTACAAAGAACGGTTCCCCCGAATGATTTCCCCTTCCTACGGCCTTCTTAGAGGAGGCGCTCACCAGAGCGTTTTTTTCGTATACCCCTTACTCCAACCCCCGTAAATACTCCATGCAGATTTTTGCTTCCGTGGGGCCGTCGGGGGTGAGGGTTTCGCTTTCCACGATAATGGGGACGCGCTTTTCCCGCGCCTTTTCCCAAACAGCCTTCACGGGGGCGGTTCCCAGGCCCAGGGGCTTGCCCTCGCCGCCGGGCAGGCCGTCCTTGAGGTGCACGGCCATAAGCCGCTCGCCCAGGTCGTCCATCAGGGCCAGGGGATCCTGCCCCGCGTTATAGGCCCAGTAAATATCCAACTCCAGGCCGATCCGGGTGCGGCGGCGCAGCTCGTCATAGGGGATCTGGCCGTCCTGATTGGGCATAAATTCGCTGGAATGGTTATGGAAGCCCAGGGTGATTCCCGCCGCCGCCAGCGCGGGCTGCACGGCGTTGGCCAGGGTGATAAACGCATCCAGCTTTCCCCGGGTGGAAAAATCATGGCCTGGCACGATGAGATTTTTGCAGCCGATGGTCTGGTGATCGGCGATGGTCTGCGCCAGGCGCTGGGGGGCCAGCGCGTCCGCGCCGGTATGGGTACCGAAGGCGGCGAGGCCGCATTCCGAAAGCCAGGCCTTCAGCGTTTCCGCCCCGGGGCCCATGCCGCCGAATAATTCCACCTGGCGATAGCCCAGGGCCGCCATGGCCCGGAGGGTTTCGCGGTAGTCCTTTGCAATGCTGTCCCGCACGCTGTAGAGCTGAATGCCGTAATCCATAAGAAACGCGCCTCCTTTATTTCTCCGCCTGCTGCTTGGGCAGGAAGGTTTTATAATCCTCATAGTTCCGCTGCAGCAGGGCGGGGGTATCCAGCCCGTAGGGGCAGCGGGCCTTGCACTGGCCGCAGTGGAGGCAGCCCTCGATTTTCTTCATCATGGCCTGCCCGGCGGGGGAAAGATGCCCCGCCGTGGGGGAGCGCCGCAGCAGCAGCGACATTCGGGCGCAGGTGTTGATTTCAATGCCCGCGGGGCAGGGCATGCAATAGCCGCAGCCCCGGCAGAATTCGCCCACCAGCTCCTGCCGCTCCCGGGCCACGAAGGCGGCCATTTCCGGGGTGTAAACGGGGGCGTGCTCCTGATAGGAAAGAAACTCGTCCAGCTCGTTTTCCCGCTGAATGCCCCAGATGGGGGCCACGGGGAAGCGCATCAGGTAGGCGTAGGCCACGTCGGAATGGGTAATCAGGCCGCCCGCCAGCGCCTTCATGCAGATAAAGCCCACATCCCTCTCCGCGCACAGGCGCACCAGCGCCTCCTCCTTTTCTCCCGCCAGATAGGAAAAGGGAAATTGCAGCGTTTCATACAGGCCAGATTCCACCGCCTCCCGGGCCAGACGCCATTTGTGGCTGGTGATGCCGATGTGGCGAATTTTGCCCTGGGCCTTGGCCTGCTCCATGGCCTCGTACAGGCCCGAGCCGTCCCCCGGCTTGGGGCAGAAATCCGGATTGTGGAATTGATAAATGTCGATGTAATCGGTCTTGAGCAGGGAAAGGCTGGTTTCCAGCTGCTTCCAGAAATCCTCCGCGGTCTTGGCGGCGGTCTTGGTGGAAATGACGATCTTCTCCCGCACGTCGCTCAGCGCGCGGCCCAGCTTTTCCTCGCTGTCGGTGTAGGCCCGGGCGGAATCAAAATAATTCACGCCGTTTTCATAGGCCCGGCGCAGCAGGCGGCAGGCCGCTTCCATGGGCACGCGCTGCACCGGCAGCGCCCCAAAGCCGTTCTTATTCACGATCAGGCCTGTCCGGCCCAGGCGAATGGTATCCATGCCGATATGGTCATCCCTTCCTGATTGCCGCCGCCCGGGAAAACGCGCCGCGGCTTTTTTTATCCAATTTCAGTATAGCATATTTCCCGCGAAGCGGGAAGAGCGGGGGAAAAAATATGCGGGAGGAGGGGCTTGGGAGGCCAAAAAACGTTTCCCCCTCCAAGAAAGCCGGATGATTTGGGCAAAAGCCGACGGCCTGCTTGCATTTCGCTTTTACCCATACAGCTTTCTTGAAAGGGGTTCGGGGGAACCGTTCTTTGGCTTACAAAGAATGGTTCCCCCGAATGATTTCCCCTTATTCTTTTCTCCGTCAGCCGTCGAAAACGCCCAGAATCACGATGCCGGCGGCGGTAAAGAGGATGGCGGCGTAGTGCTTCCAGGAGAGCTTTTCCTTCAGGAAGATGCGGCCCCACAGCACGGAAACCACGCAATAGGAGGCCACCACGGGCGCGGCCATGGACGCCTGGCCCGAGGCCAGGGCGTGGACGTAGCAGAACTGGCCAATGGTTTCGCACAGGCCGCCCAGCAGCTTGGGGCCCTCCCGGGGAATGGTGATTTTATCCTTTTTGATAATCACGGTGTAGATGAAGGCGCACACGCCCATGAACAGGAAGGTGAGCTCATAAGCCACGTTGGCGGAATTTTCATCCAGGCTGTCCAGCAGAATCTCATCCGCCACGGTGCCCGCCGCATCGATCAGGCAATACAGAACGGGCAGCAGAATGGCCACCAGGGATTTGGCGTATTTAATGTTGCAGGCCTTCTGGCGCTCCAGCCGCGCCTCCTCGTCCTCGCGGTATTCCACAATGCCCAGGGCGATCACGCCAACGCACACCATGGCCACCGCCGCCATCTGCAGCCCTTCCATGCGCTGGCCCAGCACCAGCAGGCAGAAAATGGCGGCAATGGCCCCGGAGGAATTGCAAATGGGGGAGGAAACGGACAGCTCGATGTACCTTAGCGCAATATAGCCCAGCAGCATCGATACGATATACAGCAGCGAGGCGGGCAGATACGCAATAATAATATCCAGGGAAATGGGCACCTTCCGGAAGAAGATTTCATACCCCGCGTGCAGGCCCATCACCAGGCCCACCGCCATCACCATTTTCCAATGGCTGAATCGATCGTCCGGCCGGGAGCCGATCTTGCTAAAAATATCCGAGCCGCTCCAGAACAGCAGCGCCGCAATGGCATACCAGTACCACACCTGAAAATTCCACCTTTCCTTTGTATCAAAGAAGAAAAAAGCGCCCCGCGCGGCCTTTCCGCGCAAGGCAGACGCTTTTCCGCAAGTAGCATTATAGCGGAAAACGCGCGTTCTGTAAAGAGGCGGCGGACGCCGGGGCTGCACCGCGTTGTATCCGCGTCAAACATAGGTTACACAAAGCACAGAGAGCACAGTCAAGGGAAAGGTGGAGATTTGCGAAGCAAAT